>CAJOIZ010000057.1 GCA_905234835.1 Paludibacteraceae bacterium | reverse complement strand
GCTTTCGGTATCTTCATTGTTGATGCGTTGATATCCGCGTGTCGAGGCTCTCGACCCGAAGTCCAGATTGACGTTGAAATTGAGCATCAGCACTTGGCGATAGTTCTGCATAACGGCTGTATTGGCAGTCGGGGCAAGGGCAGACAAGTCCTTTGTGACGGTTCTAGATCCGTGCGGCGAGAACGGATTAACCATCATTATACCAAAACCAAAATGCTCTGAATTATAGTTGATGCCTATATCGTGCGTTAACTCGCCGATGGTCAGCGTTTCGCCCCACAAGTTATGCTGCGCAGTAACCACATCGGCATAGAACCGCCAACCTTTCAGCAGATAGAAAATGCCGCCACGCACACCGTAATTGACATGCTCATGGTGGTAGTTGTTGCCCTGACTGACCATGTATTTGACAAACGGCGTGACATTGAACATCAGTTTGTTATCAAGCAGTTTGACCTGCACACTCGGCGAGACATTCATTTTATGATAGCCGCGCTGATTGTCATACATGCGGATGGCATAAGGCGACCCGTCTATAATTTCCTCAAAGGTCTCTTCCATAATAGGCTTGTGGTCGTAGCTGTAGTTTGCCCAAAGGTTGAGATTGACATGTTTGGACTGCCACGAGAGTTCCATCTCATTCGACACGTACATGACGGATTTCAGGTTCGGGTTGCCTCGCCGCATTTGGTACTTGTCAATCTGTTGCGTAATATCGGACAACTGCGATAGAGACGGTTGATAGCCGGACACATAGCCTTTGTATTTCCAGAACCAGCCTTTGCCGAAATCGTAACTCATGGTCAACTGCGGACGGGCAATCCAAGTGCTTTGTTTCTGTCCGGCTTGGTCAATTAGAGTGTGCATGGCTCCGATACCAACCACGTACGAAAACTTATCTACTCTGTGCCGCATCTCCGCAAACGCGTAGGTCTCGGCGGTGGTCATATTGACGGTCGCTTCGGTACTACCTAAGTACGTGTTCTTCACCCATTGTTGGTTATGCCGTGCACCTACGGTAAGTATGATATTTTCCCATTCCTTTTCATAGATAGCTTCGCCAATGAGTGACCACTTGTCTCCTCTCACACGCGATATTACATCGGTCGTATCTGTCGAAGCTGAGCCCCGAAGCGGTGTTTGTAGTAATCGGCGGTCGCTGTGGGTATTGATGCTTGTGCGGCAGGTTATGCTGATAGTAAATGTCCAATGACGGTGACTGACTGCTGCTTTTGTCATGATCGTGTATCTCAAATGAATCCGTCGGCTGGTACAGACGGCTGTCGCGGTCAGATGGCCCGTAAGGCGTATATGCCATGTTGTCACGCAAGCGGATATTCAGCATGTTTTTATCGCCGTTTGTCCAGTTGTAATTCAACGAGACATTAACCGGATAAGTCTTATAGCGCGTCGGTTCGCCTACTTCGTTGTTCTCTATCTTGCCGGTACTAAAATGGTAGGTCTCATTATTGGTACGCGTCCAATAAATATCGTACGGCGCATAAGTAGCGACAGCTTGTAAAGACGATTTGCCGAAATGAACCTTACCCGCCAGATAGTAATTACCGATACCCGGCAGGGTCAATCCGTTTGTTCCTGCGAGCATGAGCGAACCGCCTGTGTCGCGGTGCTTTACGATGTAATCAACGACAGCAGCTGCACCGTTGTAGCGCACGCCCGGTTGGTCGTGATACTCAATGCGGATAATATCTTTCGGATTGATGGCTTTCACATCCGATGTGCTTGCCTCTACACCGTTGATGCGTAACTGCACGCTCTCGTCAGAAAGCGTTTTGACGGAATTGTCAATAGGACTGATTACGATACGCGGAATTTGCAAGTTCTGTAACAGAGAAACGCCATCCGAGGAAGCCTGCATCTGTTCTTTCGACGGCAACAAAATTTGCCTGTCCACTTTCTGAATAATGGCTTGACTTTCCACAACCACTTCGCCTAATTCCGTTGCGCCTTCTTGCATTTGTATCGTGCCTATATGCGTATTGTCGTTCACGGCAAGAGCCATACGGATTGTTTCATAACCAATATAGGAAAGTTCAAGAATATAATCGCCATTCTCGGCATTTAGCGTGAATTTACCGTTGATGTCAGTGGTGGTACCTGCCACCTGACCGCTATCATTGCTTAGCGTCACGTTGACACCAATTAGTTTGGAGTTGTCCGTCCTGTCTATTACACAC
>CAJOIZ010000056.1 GCA_905234835.1 Paludibacteraceae bacterium | reverse complement strand
CCCCAACCTTTCGGGGAAGCTGCGGCGCGGCTCGCTGCGTTACCATGAGGCCGTCGAGCTGGCTGACGCGCTGGGCTACGATATAGTCTGGCAAAAGCGTAAGGAGCGAAGATGAGCAATAAACCCCAGCAGGCTCCAATCAAGCGAAAGCCCGACTGCGTGACCGAGGTGCGCATGGGCAACATGATCCTCACCGTCAACGGCTACTTCAAGCAGGACGCCACCGAAACCGCCGCTGATAAAATGGCAAGAGCTATTGCGGCGGAGGCGGCGACGGGCGCGCTCCGCATGAAGGACGCCAGTTAAAATCAAAACGAGCGGCTTGTTTTGAAACGCAGTGGCGGCGCTCAGCGCCGCCACTGTATTGAGGGGAGGTATCATCATGTCACAATATCATCATGTCACAAAGCATCTACGGTTACATCCGCGTCAGCTCCCGCGACCAGAATGAGGATCGGCAGCTCATCGCCATGCGGGAGATCGACGTGCCGGAGAAGAACATCTACACGGACAAGCAAAGCGGCAAGGACTTTGAACGTCCGCAGTACAAGAAGCTGGTGCGCAAGCTGAAACGGGACGATCTGCTCTACATCAAGAGCATTGACCGCCTCGGACGCAACTATGAGGAAATCCAGAATCAATGGCGCTTGCTGACGAAGGACAAGGGCGTGGATATATGCGTCATTGATATGCCGCTGCTGGACACACGGCGCGGCAAAGACCTTGTGGGCACGTTTTTGAGCGATATTGTACTGCAAGTGCTGTCCTTCGTTGCGGAGAACGAGCGCGTCAACATCCGACAGCGCCAAGCGGAGGGCATCGCGGCGGCAAAGGCGCGCGGCGTCCGCTTCGGCAGACCGCCGAGACCGCTGCCGGAGGGCTACCACAGCGCCTATCAGCGGTGGAAGGCGGGCAAGATCACTGGCACGGCAGCGGCGCGGGAGTGCGGGATGCCGCTCTCCACGTTCCGCTACCGCGCGGCAATTTACGAAAAGTCCACTTTATCATAATTGTTGCGATTTTGCAGAATTGTCTACCTTTCTGCAAACCTTTATCTCAGAAAGATTTATAGAAGTATAGCACAAAACGACAACGATTGCCATACCTTTTTTGATAAGATTTTCGCCTTTCGGCGTTGCGCGGGTTAGCCGTGTTCAGCTTGCGAAAAGGTAGACAATCTTGAAACCGCGCGAACGCGCCATTTGGCAATAAGGTCACATTCTTGTAAACCGACGTTTTTGCAGGAACGTGTACGTTTCTGCAAATCGCTATTAATCCATTATAAATTACATTATAGCGCGATTAGCCGGAGATTGCCATACCTTATTCGTAAGTTTTTTCGCTCAGTGGCAAACCGTATCACCGCTTGCAGAAACGTACACATTTTTGAGGTGATATGGATGAAACGACGACAATTAGCAAACGCGCCGCCCGCCCTTGTGAACTGGATCGACTTTCCAGAAGCAAATAAAGAAAATCTACCGATGGAGGTAACAAGATGAAGCACAAAACAAGAACAAAAGCCCTGAGCTGGCTGCTCACGCTGGCGATGATTGTCGGGCTGATGCCGGGGATGGGGCTGACGGCGTATGCCGAAGGCGGCACCGAAGTCACCCAAGCCAACGTGATATGCCAGCAGTATTCCTATGGGGATGCAGGCGATTATAGTAGTGGTTCTTTGTACGACACCCCTCCCGTAGAAATCACAAATATCACACTGGATGATGCACAGGCTTTCGGAGCCGCTGTCACCTGCCCGACTACTTACTGGGTAGTGGTCTATGCCACGGATGGAGATAACCTTAAGTGGACATCAAATGGTAAAACTGGAGAACAGACATCTACCCCACTTTCTGCATCAGGAAGAGTATTAAGCGCATGGTGCCAGCTGTATAATAACGATGCTTTTCATTTCGGCGGTTCTTATGATCCGTATCAAACAGTAACATTCTACTTCTCCAAGGGGCTTGCCACCGTCGCCGTCACCGGCGTGTCCCTCAACGAGGACTCCACCACCCTCACCGTGGGCGGCACGGAGACGCTGATGGCTACCGTCGAACCTAACGACGCCACAGACAAGACCGTGAAGTGGAGCGTTGGCGGAACAAACGCGGACGCAGTGAAGCTGTATACGGATGAGGCTTGCACCACCGAGGTAGGCGCGGATGCCACCGACAAGCTGACCGTCTATGCCAAGGGCATTTCGACGGGCAGCGCTACTGTTACCGCCACAAGTAATGCGGACAGTGAGAAGAAGGCAAGCTGCGATGTTACGGTGAATGATTCGCAGACACAGACCGAAGGACTCATCACAACCATTACAGCAACTGGAAAGGAACAGGCAAGCTACAACCCAGAGAATGTTGCAACCGTTTCGTTCAGTAGTTTACCAAGCACTGCTACAGAAACCTATGGCTGTTCATACAATGCTACCTGGGGATGGTGGGGATACGGCTGGACGGCAACCGTCACCGCTGCAGAAGGATACACCATCACCAAATGCGTATTCTATGACGATAAAGATCGTACAGCAACAGACAGCGAAGCTCCGTTTGTAGTAGAAGCAACGAAAGATGATAAAACGCCGCAAGTAAATGGTACACCCATTTTGGCAAATCAATCTAAAGGTATTACGAAGATTGAGGTGTACGGATATGCTACGCCTGCATCTTCATATAGTGTGACCATCACTCCGGGCAGCAATATGACAAAAACCACGGATTCCGGCGAGGCATCACAGAGCGATCTGTCCGGGGCAATGACGGATGTGGTCTATACCGCAGATGAAGGCTATTATTTCCCGACAGATTACAGTGTTGATGATGTCAATGGCATAACCGTAACCCGTAACAGTTACACGCAGATCACGGTTTCAGGTACACCAACCGCTGACGCTGAGATCACACTGACAGCGCCGACGGCAAAAACGACACCGGACGCGCCCACAACAGCAGCCGCGACAGACTGCACGACAGCAGACAACAACGACGGCAAGCTCACCGGCGTTACGGCTGAGATGGAGTATAAGAAGTCGGATGCGGATAGTTGGACTGCCGGAACAGGCAGCGACATCTCAGGTCTTGTTCCCGGAACTTACTATGTGCGCGTCAAGGCAACGGATACGACCCTTGCATCTGACAATCAGGAGCTGACCGTGAATGCGGCACAGACACAGACTGAAGAACTGCTGACCACCGTCACACCCACCGGAAATTCTACCTACAGTCAAACTCCGGAAGGAGTTGTTACAGTTACACTTGACAATATTCGTACATACAACAGTACATATGGATGGTTGTGGGTGAATGGTTCTGTGACGGTTGCGGCAAATGAAGGATACACGATCACTAAATGCGTATTCCGCCAAAACGACAAAGATCCTATCACGATTTCCGCTTCACC
>CAJOIZ010000055.1 GCA_905234835.1 Paludibacteraceae bacterium | reverse complement strand
GATTGGAGGCAATGCGGCTGTATCGGAAAATGCAGGTGTTTACTCGTTCACGATGCCGGCAGGCAATGTGACCATCACGGCTATGGTTGAAGCCATTGCCGCTCCCGATTTCGCAGGTGAAGGTACGCAGGCTAATCCGTATCGAATTACATCGGCAGCGGACTGGAATATCTTTGCTACCCGCGTTAGTGAGGGTACTACCTATAGCGGAGTGTATTTTCAACTGACCAATGACATCGCTATCTCAACGATGGTAGGAACCGATATGGATCATGCCTTCAATGGCACGTTCGATGGCGACGGTCATACCATTACGGCAACGCTCAATAGCAGTGCTGCTTACTGCGCTCCGTTCGCCTTTACCTATGGCGCGACGATTAAGAATCTGCACACCACAGGTACCATCAACACTTCCAACTCCAATGCCGGCGGTGTCGTAGGACGCAACGGAACAGCCAGTCTCACGCTGACCAATGTAAGCTGTGACATGACGATTAACTCCACCAAGAGCGGAAACGCCTCCCACGGAGGTTTGATGGGCTATGCTATCAATGCAACTGTCTCTGGTTGCGCGTTTACTGGAAGACTCTTGGGTGAAAGCAGCAGTCGCTTCGGTGGTATGTTAGGATGGAAATCCAATACAGACAACAGTAGTGTTAATTTCACCGACTGCCTCTTCGCCCCGACGCAGGTGACGATGAGTGCTTCTAACTCGAAGACCTTTGCGGTGATTGGTGGCGCTGGCACTACCGTTAATCTTACCAATTGCTACTACACCCAAGATGTCAGTGCGGATCAAGGCAAGCAGATGCGCGCTATCACTGCGGGCGATGGTGTTACCGTAGCTAACGCAGGTACGGCAACCGTTTATAGCATCAGCGGTATTACGAGTTACGGCACGGGTATCAAGTACAACAATGTCCTCTACGGAGGTAACGGCGATAACCTGAGTCTGGCAATTAGCGGTTCCACAGGTTACAAGCCTTCGGCAGGCACACTGACTGGTGCCGGTCCATACGTGCTGACGATGGCGGATGCCAACACCGTCATCTATCCTGCCTCCACTTGCACCGCTCCAACGGCGATAAACCCGACCTATACCGGCGTGGCACAGGCATTGGTAAATGCCGGTACGGCTACAGGCGGTACGATGATGTACTCGCTGGATAACGACACTTGGGATATAGCTGTTCCGACTGCCAAGAACGCAGGCGACTATACCGTTTACTACAAGGTTATCGGTGACGAAACCCACGCGGATTATACTCCTTCGCCGAACACTGTTGCGGCTTCTATCGCCAAAGCCCCCCTGACCATCAAAGCGGATGACAAGTGGCTTGACTACGGCGACCCGTTGGAATTTCTTGTGGCTACCTATACCGGCTTTGTGAACGGTGAGGGACCCGGTTACGTGCAACCTGCGGTGAAGTTTTCAAGCGACTATACGCAGGGCGACAATGCCGGTATCTATACCATCACGCCGTATGGCGCAGGCGCAGCGAACTACGAGATTTCGTATCAAACGGGAGTACTGCATGTGAACAAAGTGGCTTCTACAATCACAACCACTCCGACAGCTATTGACGGTCTCGTTGCTAACGGTAGCGCACAAACGCTCATCAATGCCGGTGAGGCAACAGGCGGCGAGATGCAGTACTCGCTCAATAACACCAGCTGGAGTACGGATCTGCCGACGGCTACCGATGCCAATACCTACACCGTATATTACAAGGTAGTAGGCGATGTCAACCATAATAGCATCCCTGCCGCTTCGCTCTCTGTAACGATTGCTCCGGCTCCGGCAAGCATAGTTGTCACCGCCAACGTAGATCCGAATCACGCAGGCGTTTACTACAGCACGTTCTATGACAGTTCTGTCAAGTACGCCTTGCCCGCAGGCGTGGAGGCTTACGTGGCGGACCTCAACGGAACAGACCTTGTTCTGACCAAGATTGCCGAAGCGGGACAGGTGTTGCCCGCCAATACCGCTGTTATCCTCAAAGCCGCGGCGGCAAGTATCACTCTCACCGTCAGCGATGCCGCTCCTGTTTCCTTCAGCGCAACGAACGACCTGCTCGGTACAGATGTCGAGACAAATGATATTCCCGCCAACTGCTACGTACTCAGCGGACACTCGACCGATAACACAATAACGGGTGTGGGCTTCTACCTGTACACAGGAACGCTCCTCAAGGCGCACAGAGCCTATGCTATCTTTGGCGGTTCCGGTGCGCCTCCTCGGATGATGCGTTTTGTCTTCGGACAGGAGCAGACCCCGACGGGTACGGAGAACATTAGCGAAGCGGCTTCCGGCAGCGTTAGAAAAGTCATAGTGAACGGACAGCTCATTATTGAGAAGAACGGTGTGCGTCTGGACGTAACGGGTAAGCAGGTAAGATAATCTATCAGGAGGACACAACTATGACAAAGAAACAATATAACCATCCCGAAGTGTTTGTAACAGGTATCGGAACCATGTCTTTCCTCTGTATCAGCGAAGAAGAGGAAAGCAATATACTCACCCACATCGGCACCCCGACCGACGACCAGTGGTAACCGCTCCGTCTGTCTGAAAAGAACATTGTCTGTCAGAAAAGACCACTGCGGCATCCGCAATAGAACAGCAATCCGCCCGAAACGGACGGATTGCCGCTTGATAAAAAAGCACTCTTCAATGGGTGCTTTTTTTTCACCGAAATCATAAACTCTAAACTCTCAATTATCAACTATCAACTCTCCAACTTCACTCAACTATCAACTATAAACTATAAACTATAAAAATTTCCTTTTCTTAAGATCGGACAACTTTTTTATGCCCTTTTTCCTAATAAAATCGAAAAAAGAGTTTACTTTTCTTAAGAAGGTCTTGCTTTTCGCTCAAAAATGTATTATCTTTGCACGTCGTTTCAGTGGAAATGACTTCACGCCGTGAGGCGTATTACAAGTGGCAGTCAGACGTATTATCCGCCTTGTGCACAGGCGGATAAGGACGGGAAGGGACATCTATCGTACAGGATGTT
>CAJOIZ010000054.1 GCA_905234835.1 Paludibacteraceae bacterium | reverse complement strand
TGATTTTATGCCACCTCTCATGCTTTATGGTACAGACTTTCAGAAGAGAGTATGGAAAGAATTGCTGACAATCCCATATGGACAAACCGTCACTTACGGCGAGATAGCACGGATGGTAGGTTGCCGTTCCGCGAGGGCTGTCGGACAAGCCGTAGGACATAATCCTGTCGCACTGATAATACCCTGCCACCGCGTCATCGGCGCAGACGGCTCCATCACCGGCTACGCCTACGGCACCGACCGCAAGAAACGGCTGCTGGACTTTGAAAAGAAAACATTTGCATAATTGCTGGATAATAAATAATTTTGCAACAAAATATTTAGCAATCGCTTCTGAAAAAGAATATTGTAACACAAAATAATCAACATAATTATGAAAAAGATTTACATTCTGGCTATCGCCCTTATGACGGGCATCAGCCTCTTCGCGTCTGAGGGCGCGCTCACCGGTCGTTTCACCATCAACATCAATGGCGACCAAGTAGTTTTCTCGCAGGGCAACCTGCAGTATCTGGCCTATACGGAAGCAGAGCATTTTGTCGAAAGATTCCGTTTCGCGGCCAACCAGTACGACTTTGTCGGCGATGCTTCCAACGGCAATGTCTATGAGAACGATGTCAAGTGCGACAACTCCCTCATCTCCGATATGTATGAGGGTTGGATTGACCTCTTCGGCTGGGGAACAGGCAATCAGGCCTATAAGACTTACACCAATGATCCGGGAAATGACTATTCAAATTTTCATGAATGGGGCCCTATCACCAATGGCAGCGGCAAATGGCGCACACTGACCAACGACGAATGGAGTTATGTGCTTGAGCATCACCAGACCGGTCTCGCCACCGTGAACGAGATACATGGATGTATTCTCCTGCCTGACGTTTGGACTACTCCTGACGGACTGACTTTTAACGCGTCGAACGGGCATTGGAGCGACAATACATATATCGGTGACCAATGGTTAGCGATGCAGACTGCCGGAGCCGTTTTCCTGCCTGCCGCTGGAGAGCGTTATGGCACTGCTGTAAGCAAGGTTCAGACCGACGGCGCGTATTGGTCGTCAGACGAGGTATGTGGTGAAACGGAATGTCGGAGAGCTCCGGCGGTAGTGTTTAATGAAGGTAACCTCTCCGCCGACAACTCCAAATACAAATATTATGGATACTCAGTCCGTCTTGTGCAGCCGGCTCCTCATGCTGTCGATTTTATAGAGAAAGAGAATCATCTCACCGGCAGGTTCACTGTCAATGCGGAAGGCAAGCAAGTACATTTCTCGCAAGGCAATCTGCAGTATAACGCCGCTGCTGAAGATGAAGAAGGCAACACCGGTTTCTGGCAGTTTGCAGAAAACCAATGGGACTACTTAGGTAAGCAAAACGAGGGTAGGGACTACGATTATGACAAGTGGATTGATCTCTTTACTTGGGGAACAGGTGATGACCCTCTGAACAAAACCGCTCTCTCTTTCACTGACTGGGGAATCAATCCCATCCACAACGGCGGCAACCAGCCGAACCAGTGGCGGACTCTGACCAACGCGGAATGGGAGTGGCTGCTTGACAGCCGTCCCGGACACGACACCTTGCGGGCTATAGCTACAGTGAATGAAGTCAAGGGTGTCGTTTTGCTGCCCGACAACTGGTCTGCGCCTGACGGACTCGGATTCACAGAGTTTGACGTCTATGACCACAACTGGACAACCAACATCTACACTGCGGAGCAGTGGGCGGGTGTTCCTGCCTTGCTCGGGATATAGTGTCTCTTACAATCCGAACAGATTCATTGAAAATACAGAAGGGTCTCTTGTGGCATTATATTGGACAACAGACGTTAATCCTTATTCAGGTCATGTTTCCGCTTTCCATTATTATACGGATTATTCTGATGGCGATTTTGGTATTGGAACATACTATGTGCGTGAGGATTATTATGCGGTTCGTCTTGTCCGCGATGCGACCGACCTTTCTGTACTTGCCAACGCCGTCAGCGATGCCACTGCCTACTACAACGAGATAAAAGACAATGAGATGTATGCTTCTATCGCTGCCGAACTGCAAACCGCCGTTGCAACCGCGGAGGCTGTTCTCAATAATCCTGAAGCCACTCAGGAGGAGATAGATGCCGCCGTTACCGCCCTCAACGACGCTTTACAGAAAGCTGAGGAGGATGTGGAGAAGACAAACGGCATAGAGACAGTCAGCAGCCAGCAGTCAGCAGTCATCCCCCGCAAGGTTGTCCGCGACGGCTGCTTGTATATCATCCGTCCCGACGGCAAGACCTACAACGCCCTCGGCGCCGAAGTGAAATAACAACAAGCCGATACTTTCATTGGCTTTAAGAAGCAATTTCAGCAAACCCATTACAACTATGTTCACACTAATTCAACTGCCATACGCGCCGGACGCTTTGGAGCCGGTGATAAGCCGTCAGACGGTGGAGTTTCATCATGGCAAACATCTGCAGACCTACGTTGACAACCTCAACAAACTCAATATGATAAGATGTCTCTTGAACAGATAGTCTGTAATGCACAAGGCGGCATCTTCAACAACGCAGGACAGATACTCAACCATAACTTGTATTTCACGCAGTTTGCGTCCGCGAAGGAGCCAGGAGCCGGGAATCAGGAGCAAGGACAAAATGCACCGCAAGGCGCATTGCTTGAAACCCTCAATCGTGACTTCGGTTCGTTTGACAATTTCAAGGTGGAGTTTGAGAAAGCCGGAACGACGCTTTTCGGTTCGGGTTGGGTATGGCTCTCTAAAGACACGGACGGCAGACTGGTCATCACTCAGGAACCCAACGCTTATAATCCCATAACAAAAGGATTGCGCCCGCTGCTGACAATGGACGTGTGGGAACATGCCTATTATTTAGATTACCAGAACCGCCGTGCCGCGCATCTGCAAGCCCTCTGGCAGATAATCAACTGGCAGGAGATAGAGCGCAGATTTTTGTGAGCTTCGTGTTGGTACGGTTGGCGATGAAACGTGTAATAGGTATAGGAGAAACGGTGCTGGACATCCTGTTTAAGGACGACCAACTGCAGAAGGCGGTCCCGGGCGGTTCGACTTTCAATAGTATCGTGTCTTTGGGAAGGGCAGGCGTGCCTTGTGCCATGCTGACAGAGGCGGGCGGTGACCATATAGGTGATATTATCTGCAGTTATCTGCGCCGGAACGGTGTATCGCCGGAGTATGTGTGCCGTCATGAGAATGTAAAGTCGCATATCTCTTTGGCTTTCCTTGATGAAAACAACGATGCGCAGTATGTGTTCTACAAAGACCATGCGTCTGTGTCGTTGGACGGCGTACTGCCGGAAATAGGGAAGGATGATGTGGTGCTGTTCGGCTCGTTTTTCGCCGTCAATCCCGTTATTCGTCCTGTCGTAGGCAGTTTGTTGCGCAAGGCTCGACAGGCGGGTGCATGGCTGTATTATGATGTCAATTTCCGCAAAACGCATATCGCCGATTTGCCGGAGGTACTGCCGAATATCGAGGAGAACATGCGCCTTGCGGATGTGGTGCGCGGCTCAACTGAAGACTTCGGCTATCTGTTCGGATTGTATGACGCAAATGCCATTTATGCGCGGGTAAGTCGCTATTGCGACACGCTGATACTGACCGATGGCGCCAACCCGATACGGGTCTATACGATAGAAGGCTGCGAGACATATCCTGTGCAGAAGATTGAAACGGTAAGCACGGTTGGTGCGGGCGACAACTTCAATGCAGGTTACATATATGCCATGCTGCACGGCATGGACGACCAAGCCTCCCGTATTGCTATGGCGCAACGCTGGAGTCAGGATGTCTGCTGCCGGCTTGACAACAACATCAGCGACGAACTGGCTGCATGGCTGAAAAATAACTTTTAATGAAAAATAAAACTTAAATGATATGATTTACAATAATCTGACAGAACTGATAGGAAGAACGCCTATGCTTCGGATAAGCGGATTCGAGGGACAGGTTGCTGACCTCGTACTCAAACTGGAGTATTTCAATCCGGGCGGGAGCGTGAAGGACCGTATCGCGTTTGCAATGATAGAGGATGCCGTTGAACGCGGTATTCTCAAACCCGGTGCCACCATCATAGAGCCCACCTCCGGCAACACCGGTGTGGGGCTGGCATGGGTGGCTGCTGCGAAAGGTTTTAAGGTCATTCTGACTATGCCCGACACCATGTCATCCGAACGCCGTATGTTGCTCAAGGCTTACGGCGCACGGTTGGAACTGACCCCGGGTGCGGAGGGCATGAAAGGTGCCATACGCCGTGCAGAAGAGCTGCGGAATGAAATCCATGGTGCCGTCATCTTAGGACAGTTTGTCAATCCTGCCAATCCGGCTGCGCATGAGCGTACCACGGGCGAGGAGATATGGGAAGCCACAGACGGCAAGGTGGATATATTCGTGGCAGGTGTGGGGACGGGCGGCACACTGAGCGGCATCGCACGCAGACTCAAAAAACACAATCCTGAGATTTGCGCAGTGGCAGTGGAACCGGCCGGTAGTGCGGTGCTGAGTACAGGGCAGGCCGGCAAGCACAAGATACAGGGTATAGGCGCGGGTTTTGTACCTGATACCTATGCTCCCGAAATGGCAGATGAGATTATCGCCGTAGAGGACGAGGACGCGATGGCGGCGGCGCGCTTGCTGGCGCATACGCAGGGACTGCTCGTCGGCATCAGCTCGGGCGCGGCGTTCCATGCGGCATTAGGGCTCGCAAGGTGCGAAGAGAATCGTGGCAAGATGATAGTGGCATTGCTCCCCGACACGGGCGAGAGATACTTGAGTACCGGAGTGTTTGACAACTGATAACTAATTGACGCAATGAAGACAGACGATACATTGAAAAACCTGACCAAGCGATTGATGGAGGTCTTACCCGCCGAACATCGTATGGGACTTTGTGTGAGCGGAGAGATGCCTTTGACGGGCGAACTGGAGGAGATAATGCTCCTTCTCAAAGGTCTGCTGTTTCCCGGATTCTTCGACCGCGAGACGGTAAGTGAGAACACACGCTACTACAAGACCGGCATCGACCTGGCGCGTATGCAGGAACTTCTAAGGCATCAGATAGCCCGTGGTTTTATGTTCTGCTGCGACAAGGATGAGGCATCTGTAACCGCATTAGCGGCGGAGAAAGTGGAGCAGTTTTCACAGCAATTGCCTGAGATAAAACGGCTGCTGCTCACCGATGTGGAGGCTGTTGCTTTGCGCGACCCCGCTGTCAATAACTTCGGCGAGGTGGTGTTCAGTTATCCCGCCATACAAGTTATGTTTCACCACCGTGTAGCCCATGCTCTCTACAAACTCGACATCCCTATCATTCCGCGTATCATATCAGAGATGGCGCACTCCAAGACAGGTATCGACATTCATCCGGCGGCGCAGATCGGCGAGTATTTTGCCATAGACCATGGCACGGGTATAGTCATCGGTGCCACCTCCATCATCGGCAACCATGTGATGCTTTATCAGGGTGTCACTCTGGGAGCGAAGAACTTTCAGTATGATGCTGAAGGTCACCCGCTTGACCTCCCGCGCCATCCTGTGCTTGAAGACAATGTGACGGTCTATTCGAATGCCTCTATCCTTGGTCGTATCACCATAGGTCATGATAGTGTGATAGGCGGCAACGTTTGGGTCACAGAGAGCATACCGCCTTGTTCCCGCATTCTGCAAGCAGGTCTGCGCACGGCCACCGACTTCACCGATGGAGCAGGGATATGATGTGTGGCGTGGGTGTCGCAATTTTGCGAAACAATATAGTTATTTTGTAGCTTAAACACTGATAATCATGTTACAAATTGGAGACAGAATGCCGCAGTTCAGTGCGGCTGATGAGCAGGGCAGAGTGGTTACCGACAAAGACCTGCTCGGCAAAAAGACCGTCATTTACTTCTATCCGAAGGATTCCACTCCGG
>CAJOIZ010000053.1 GCA_905234835.1 Paludibacteraceae bacterium | reverse complement strand
ATTAACACCAGCCTCGTCCGGATGGTATGTGCCGGATTGTTGGAAAAGACTTAGAATCTCGGCATTATCCGTTACACGGCGTTTATCTGCTCCTTGCTTCACCCATATATTGCCAGCAGGATTCTTGTAGGGTTTATCCTTACCTTCTTGCACGTGAACGACGAGAACCATCTTGGCATCAATCTCAATCACCTCTGTCTGAATGTAGATGGTTGGGCGCACTTGGTCGTTGGCAATGTTGCCAACTTCACGCGATAGTTCTTGAACCTGCTCGAAACTAAGACCAACTATTTCGCCCGTTTTGTCCTTCACGCCAAAGATGATGATACCACCTCTGCTATTGGCAAAGGCAATCATCTCATCCGCAATCTTGGCAGATGCAGAGAACATTTCCTTGAATTGCACAAGGCTTGTTTCTCCGCGCTTAATAATTTGTCTCAGTTCTTCGCTTGTCATTGCTATTTTTCCAAAATCGGGCACAAAGGTACGAATAATTTTTGATATATGCAAGGGTTTGGGGTGAAAATATGCCAGAATATGCCAATTTAGGCAGGGGTTAGGCAGGGATTTAGGCAGGAATAGGCCTTTTCCCGAGAAATCGACAAATCGAGTTATCGGGGTATCGAAAGAGGGAATATGCGGCATAAAATGCCGCGCTAATGAACGGAGGAAGGTGTTTCTTCGCGGACGGAGACCGCGAACACAGGACACCGTGGGCAGAGGTCGGCAGAGCCGATGTCGGGATTTAATCCCGACGAAATGGAAGAAAGGAAAGGCGGCGTTTCCTATCCGCCACATTTGGCGGATGCAAAAGAGGAAACACCGAAGGGGACACCCCGCATGACATGCGGAAAAATAGACAAAATACGCGGCACTAAAGTACCGCGAACAGGACGAAGAAAAGGCTCTCGCTCGCAGAACTCGCGGGCGCAGGACACTACTCTGTGGATTTGAGGGAGAGGTAGATCATGGCGCGAATGAAATTGGGGAACTGGGCGTAGCGTTTGGGAGATTTGGTAACGGGGTCAAGAGGTGCTTGCGGGTCGGGCTTGGTGCGGCGGGCAGGTGCATCGGACGTAGGACGGTAAGTACTGCCGGGGAGTTGGGCGAGGTAGCGTTCGTGGTAATGGACATAGAGGGCTTGTGCTTCCTCCAAGGTATAGAAGTCCGGAATGTGGTTGAGCTGCTTGTGGAAGATCTGTTGCTGTGTGAGACCGTCAGGCTGTGCGGATTGGAGGATCTGGGCAGTACGCAGGCAAGCCTCGCGCCAACGGTTGTGGTGGGCGAGTTCGGCTCCTTTAGCGGGAGTCTTCTTCCAATCGCGCGGGTTCTTGACCTTATAGGCTTCCTGCCGTCCTTCGTGGATGACACGACCGCGCTCGTCGCGGTACTTCTTCTGACGGTTGATGATACCTTTGCGTTCGAGTGCGCCGTGGAGTTCGGCGACGGGGGATTCAAGGATTACAAGTGCCATGTTGATATTTTTTAGTTGCCTTTTTCCCTGTAGCGGTTTTTCCCGCTAAACGGGAACAACCTAGTGCCAAATGTGGCGGATGCGTTATACTTTGATTACGGTGTTCTAAGCCTGTTGTCTGCTTACTAACATACGGATAACATATAAATCACATACGAATCACATACGTTTGACAGCTGCAAATCGGCTGCAAAGGTACTGCTTTTTTCGGACATGTGCAAGAGAAAAGTGCATTTTTGAGGAAATAGGCCTAAATAGGCAGAAATATGCCGATTTAGGCAGGAATAGGCAGGTATAGGCAAAATGAAGACGGTCTACGTGCTCGCGGAACTCGCGCGCACAGAACGCCGAAGACAGATAGCAGCGGAGCAGATGTCGGCATTCAATGCCGACGCAATAGACGGAGAAACAAAGAAAGAGACCGCGCATGGATGCGCGGAACTGAAACGCTATACACGGCATAACATGCCGGACAATAGACATAGACGCGATGCTGGCGCATAGCGCAGCAGACGAACGACAACCCCGCATACCATGCGGGACAATTGACGAAAGAAGAAACTCTACAGACAGGACAACGCTACACGCCGCATGGTCCGTTGTCATATACGGGCGGGCGATGCAAAGCGAGACGGATATGAGAACCCACACGGCACGAATGCAGAGAGAGTACCGGCGACGCGCGCCAAGTGGGCTCTGCCTACACCGCAAGCCCGGCAGCAGGAAGCAGAGAGAAAAGACGCTACACCCGACCGAAAGTAATTAGAAGAAAAAAGAGCTTTTCCCCCTAAATTTTGCAGAGTGAAACGGAGCAGAGAAAAAAGTTTACTTGGTTCCGCTGAGGATTCCTGTCTCTTTGTCCTCATTATTTATACGTTTCCCGCTTTCGCGATGTTGGATGCCAAAGTCCAGATTGACATGGAAATTCAACAATAACACTTGACGGTAGTCCGACATAACTGCCACTCGCCCCGAAGGAGCCAAAGCGGAGAGGTCTTTTGTCTCGATGCTGTAGCCCTTGACGGAGAAGGGATTCATCAGCATCGCACGGAAACCCCATCCAGACACCCCATGCGAGCCAGCTCTTTGAGGACCCCGTAAGTCGGCATTGTAGCCAAGACCGATATGGTGGTAGAACTCGCCGTACTCCAGCGTTTCGCCCCACAGGTTATTGCTGCACGTGGTCACTTCGCCGAAGAACTGCCAACCCTTGTACATGCCCATGATACTTGCGCGAACGCCCGGATTGAAATGCTTGTGCGTGTAGGAATTGCCAATGCTCACATAATAGTTGGCAAATGGCGCAACTGTGAAAATCAGTTTGTTTTGCAACAAGCGCACTTGCACACTCGGAGCCACTTGCAGACGATGAAAACCACGGTGGTTGGCGTAGGTACGTATTGCGTATGCTTGACCGTCAATCAGTTGTTCGTACGTCTCGTCCATAATCGGCTTGTGGTCGTACGAGTAGTTCGCCCAGATATTCAGATTGACATACTTGGACTGCCACGAAAGCTGCATCTCATTGGCAACGAACATAACCGGCTTCAAGTTCGGATTACCTTGCCGAATCTGGTATTTGTCAATCTGTTGCGCCACGTCCGACATAGCAGACAGCGAGGGTTGGTAGCCGGAGACATAACCTTTGTATTTCCAGAACACGCCCTTGCCGAAGTCATAACTCAGCGTCAGTTGCGGACGGGCAATCCAGTTCGACTGTTTCTGTCCGGCTTGCTCGATATACGTGTGCATAGCACCGATACCCACAGCGTACGAAAACTGCTTGACGCGCTGCTGCACTTCCGCAAAAGCGTAGGTCTCGGCGGTGGTCATATTGACGGTTGCACTGGCACTGCCGAGATAGGTATTCTCCATCCATTGCTGGTTGTGGCGTACGCCGACCGTCAGGGCGATGTTCTCCCAATCCTTTTCATAGATAGCTTCACCGATGAGCGAGTATTTGTTGCCGCGGACGCGCGACAAAACATCGGCCCAGTGGTGTTTGCTCAAAACGGCGGTCGTTGCTGCTATTGATATACGTGCCCACCACGTCGAAATACAGGTGGTTGTCGTCCGGCAGGTTGTGCTCATAGTAGATGTCCAATGACGGCGAAATGGACTTGCTGCTTTCGTGGTCGTGGATGGCAAAACTGTCCGTGCCCTGGTATAGATACGTGTCTCGATTGCTTTGTGCGTACGGGGTAAAGTTCATATTATCACGCAGCGAGATCTGCAACATATTTTTCTCGCCGTTCGTCCAGTTGTAGGTCAAACCGATGTTCACCGGATTCATCTTGAAACGTGTCGGTTCGCCCACTTCCCGGTTCTCTATCGTGCCCGTTGAAAAATTGTACGTCTCCGCGTTCGTGCGCGTCCAATAGATGTCACGCGGCGAGTAGTGCGTTAAGAGGCTGAACGACGATTTGCCGAAGTTCACTTTGCCCGACAGATGGTACTCGCCCCAACCGGGCATGGTCACGCCGTTGGACGCATTGAGCATCAAATTACCGCCCGTGTCGCGGTGTTTGACGATGTAGTTGATGACCGCCGCCGCGCCGTTATAGCGCACACCCGGCTGGTCGTGGTACTCGATACGGATGACATCTTTCGGGTTGATTGCCATGACCTCGGAACTGCTTGCCTCGATGCCGTTGATACGCAACTGCACGTCTTGGTTGGCGAGGGTCTTGACGGTGTTGTCCGCAGGGTTCACCACGATACGCGGAATCTGTAAGTTCTGCAGCAGCGACATGCCGTCCGAAGAAGCCCCCAACTGCTCTTTGTTAGGCAGCAGAATCTGGCGATCCACTTTCTGAATCACCGCGTCACCTTCCACCACCACTTCGCTCAGT
>CAJOIZ010000052.1 GCA_905234835.1 Paludibacteraceae bacterium | reverse complement strand
GTTTTGTTTGGCGACGACAAAGTAAATCTAAAGGGCTGACTCCAAAAAGGAATCAGCCCCCATTTTTTACATCTTAAAAAGTTTTATCGGACAGTAATAATTTCCAACACACCATCAGTAGGAAAAATCTCAAATTTTTCTTATATAATTGCCGTTTTGTTCAATCCCTTAAATCCGTTGATACTATGCTTTTGACTCTCATCCGCAATCACTTCACCCCCTCCGAAACCCTCGGCAGACTCTATATCAACCGCAAGCTTTTTTGCGACACGCTCGAACCGCCCGCTGTTCCCAACGCGCAACACCCGAAAGGTTGCATCCCTGTCGGCAGGTACAAGGTGCAAGTCACCCTGTCTCCCAAGTTCGGCAGACTGCTCCCGCTCTTGTATCATGTCCCTGTTCATGGGGTCCCCGCCGCAACATGTGGTGGTGGGGAAAGCGGAAGCCCCGAACACTTTAATGCCGCAGAGCGGCAGTCCGTGTGTGAGGGTGCTGAATGAACGCGTAGGTATTAGAATCCACGCAGGCAACAACCGCAACCATACCTCCGGCTGCATCCTTGTCGGCGAAGGCTCTTGGAACGCGGACAGTTTGTCCGACCCGTCCTACCAGTCCGACCGGTCCTACTCGTCTGACTCACATTCCACCCCAACCTTGTTCTGCTCTAAAGCCACCGAACAAGCCCTTACCAACCTGCTCATCCCAGCTCAAACCAACCATGAAGAAATCCATATTGCCATCACTTCTTCCGACCATTATCCTCTTGATTGTCCTGAGCATGACAATAACTTGATGTCAAAATCATAAACCATAAATTTGAAATTTGAAATCATAAACCATGAAGAGAATAACCATTTTACCGACCATCACCCTCTTAATCGTCCTGCTCTTGCCCGCCTGTAAGACCGTTCAAACCGCCACTGACACCACACAGAACCACATTACAAACCAAGTCCGCCGCGACAGCATCTATCTCCATGACAGTATCCGTGTGGAGTACCGGCGTGGTTCTCCGCTTCATCTGCACAATCTGCGGACAGAGCACAAAGCCGGCAATGAAGGTAATCCGTTGCCCCACACGGTCCGTATAGATACAGTTTATCTGGAAAAGTGGCACACCCGTTGGCGCGACCGCGAAACCATTAAGACCGACACCATTCAGATGGAGAGCATCAGAGTGGAAACAAAGGAAGTCCGTTACATCCCGCGCTTTTACAAGTACTGCACCGCCCTTGCAATCTTGTTGCTTCTCCTGATGCTTGCCAAGGTTATGCTTTTCCTTTACAAGCGTTTCCACTAATCAAAAAAGCAAAGTGTTCTTAGACGTATGGGAAAGATTGACAACGCACAGCATTATGGCGGCGGTCTTGTACAGGTATAACACAAAAAGAGCAACGGCAAAAAGATGCTGTCGCTCACAACCAATCTATGTAAATCAATATGCGCCTTAAGTTCTCATTACATTATGTTAAGTCCTTTCTATCTTTGTGTTAGGCCATTTCTTTCTATATCTCCCCCATATGATTGGTGCATGCGGGGGAGAGTCAGGCAAAGATTTTCTTAAAGAAGCCTGACTGTTTATTCACTTATTTTGTACCACTCAAAATGCCGCTTTCGGTATCTTCATTGTTGATACGTTGATATCCGCGTGTCGAGGCTCTCGACCCAAAGTCAAGATTGACGTTGAAATTGAGCATCAGTACTTGGCGATAGTTCTGCATAACGGCGGTATTGGCAGTCGGGGCAAGGGCAGACAAGTCCTTTGTGACGGTTCTGGAGCCGTGCGGAGAGAATGGATTAACCATCATAATACCAAAGCCGAAATGCTCTGAATTATAGTTGATGCCTATATCGTGCGTCAATTCGCCGAGAGTCAGCGTTTCGCCCCATAAGTTATGCTGCGCAGTAACCACATCGGCAAAGAACCGCCATCCCTTCAGCAGATAGAAAATGCCGCCACGCACACCGTAATTGACATGCTCATGGTGGTAGTTGTTGCCCTGACTGACCATGTATTTGACAAACGGCGAGACATTGAACATTAGTTTGTTGTCAAGCAGTTTAACTTGCACACTCGGCGAGACATTCAATTTATGATAGCCGCGCTGGTTGTCATACATGCGGATGGCATAAGGCGACCCGTCTATAATTTCCTCAAAGGTCTCTTCCATAATAGGCTTGTGGTCATAGCTATAGTTTGCCCAAAGGTTGAGATTGACATGCTTGGACTGCCAAGAGAGTTCCATCTCATTCGAAATATACATGACGGATTTCAGGTTGGGGTTGCCTCGCCTCATCTGGTACTTGTCAATCTGTTGCGTAATATCGGACAACTGCGATAGAGACGGTTGATAGCCGGACACATAGCCTTTGTATTTCCAGAACCAGCCTTTGCCAAAATCGTAACTCATGGTCAACTGCGGGCGGGCAATCCAAGTGCTTTGTTTCTGTCCGGCTTGGTCAATGAGAGTGTGCATAACTCCGATACCTACGACATACGAGAATTTATCTATGCGATGCCGCATTTCGGCAAACGCGTATGTCTCTCCGGTGGTCATGTTAACGGTCGCTTCGGTACTGCCTAAGTACGTGTTCTTCACCCATTGTTGGTTATGCCGTGCACCTACGGTTAGCATGATATTTTCCCATTCCTTTTCATAGATAACTTCGCCAATGAGTGACCACTTGTCACCCCTCACGGACGAAAGTACATCGGTTGTGTCGGTTGAGACGGAACCGAAAAGCGGTGTTTGTAGGAATCGGCGGTCGCTGTGGGTGTTAATATACGTGCCTACCACGTCAAAATACAAGTGTTGCTTGTGCGGCAGGTTATGCTGATAGTAAATGTCCAATGATGGTGACTGACTGCTGCTTTTGTCGTGATCGTGTATCTCAAATGAATCCGTCGGCTGAAACAAACGGCTGTCGCGGTCAGATGCTCCGTAAGGCGTATATGACATATTGTCTCGCAAACGGATGTTCAGCATATTCTTATCCCCGTTCGTCCAGTTGTAATTCAGTGACACATTAACCGGATAAGTCTTGTAACGCGTCGGTTCGCCTACTTCGTTGTTCTCTATCTTGCCGGTACTGAAATTGTAGATCTCATTATTGGTACGCGTCCAATAAATATCGTACGGCGCATAAGTAGCGACAGCTTGTAAAGACGATTTGCCAAAATGTACCTTACCTGCCAGGTAGTAATTACCAATACCCGGCAGGGTCAGGCCGTTTGTACCTGCAAGCATGAGCGAACCGCCTGTGTCGCGGTGCTTGACGATGTAATCAACGACAGCAGCCGCACCGTTGTAGCGCACGCCCGGTTGGTCGTGGTACTCAATGCGGATAATATCTTTCGGATTGATGGCTTTGACATCCGCCGTGCTTGCCTCTACACCGTTGATGCGCAGCTGCACGCTCTCGTCAGAAAGAGTTTTGACGGAATTGTCAATCGGGCTAATCACGATACGCGGAATTTGCAAGTTCTGTAGCAGGGAAACGCCATCTGAGGAAGCCTGTGTCTGCTCTTTGGACGGTAGCAAGATCTGTCTGTCCACTTTCTGAATAATGGCTTGGCTTTCAACGACTACCTCACCCAGTTCCATTGC
>CAJOIZ010000051.1 GCA_905234835.1 Paludibacteraceae bacterium | reverse complement strand
GGAAGGGACATCTATCGTACAGGATGTTTTCTTTTTTCTGTTTCTTTTCCTGTTTCTGTTTCTGTTCGTGTAGCAGAGTGCCATCACCTATGTACGACGTTTGCCGCAACATTGCGCTGCGGAACGGCGGGATGGGATGCAGCTCCCCATTTACAAACTGCAAGTGATCTTTGACATATGAAATTAAAACCGATTGGGGGTAAGCCACTTTGAGAGAAAAGTGGCTACCGGATCCTAATGGGCGATTAGATGTTGTACTCAGGAAAGGATGGCACGGGTCATACCTGACCATGCGTACTTCTTTTTCTGCTCGGCTATGCCTGCGGCAAATCGCGCCGGGTCAGGATGGTTGCAGAAATCAATCAGCCCCATGGCGATAGACGCCACATTCGGATCGACCACATAGCCTGCCTTGCCGTCAGGTACCATCTCGGGAAGACCGCCGACACGCGTGACTAACATCGGCTTGGAGAAGTGGTAAGCAATCTGCGTAATGCCGCTTTGCGTGGCTGATTTATAGGGCTGCACGACAAGGTCTGCTATAGAGAAGTAGGCAGCAACCTCCTCGTCAGGGATGTAGTGCGTATGGCAGATGACCGTGTCCTCTATGCGCAAGTCGCGAATCATCTCCTCGTACTGCGCACGGTTGCTGTAGTATTCGCCCGCTATCAGCAGTCTGACCGAAGGATTGCCCACTTTGGCGTAAGCTTTCAGAAGCTGGTCCAGACCTTTGTATTCCCGAATCAGACCGAAGAACAGAAGGTAGGTTAAGTTCGGGTCGAGATGGAGACGGGCAGCCGCTTCCGCTTTCGTCATCGGTTCGCCGTAGGTGTCGTAGATAGGATGCGGCGATATGGTGCAGGGAAGGTCCTTGCGGAAATACTGAAGGTTCAGGCGTTCGGATTCTACCATCACAACTGCCTTGTCAATACTATTCACGAAATAGCGTGTCAGTTGCTGTACCGTCTTCTTTGTATCGTGCGCCATCACATTGTGCATCAGAGCCACCACGCGGGTCTTTTTCTTCAGGATGCGGCAGATAGTCCCTAAACACGGTGCCATAGCAGGCATCCAGTATGCCACTACTGCCAAGTCATAACTGCGCTTGGCAAGCCGGTGTCCGACCCTTTCCCAGTTGACGGGGTTCATGGAGTGAATCAGTCGTTCTATATGCAAACCTTCAGGAGCGGGAGAATCGCTGTACTGGGTTTTTCCGGGGAAAAGGAAGGAGGGGTACTGTAGAGTGAAGGTGATGATATCCACCTGATGTCCTTCACTGACAAACTCTTTGGCGAGCCGCTCGTTGAAAGCGGCTATGCCGCCGCGATAAGGCCACGCCGTACCCAAAATGGCTATTTTCATAGTGTTCCGTATCGTAATAAAAACGCGCAAAGGTAGTCTATTTTTAACAAATATGCATATCTTTTCTGCATTTATCCTTTTTTTCGTACTTTTGCGCTCCGTAACGATAATCATCTTGCTACATATAGAACTAAAAACACATACTTATGGCAACCTACGTCAAATGTCTTATTATCGGCAGCGGTCCTGCCGGCTATACTGCGGCTGTTTATGCCTCCCGTGCCAACCTTGAACCTGTCCTGATTGATGGTCCGATGCAGGGAGGACAGCTGACTATGACCACACTGGTGGAGAACTTCCCGGGTTTCCCGGACGGAATAGAGCCGTTTCAGATGATGGACGATATGCGCCGGCAAGCGGTCCGCTTCGGCACACGCTGCGTCAGCGGCATCGTCACCAAAGTGACATTCGATAACCCGGCAGACGAGACGCAGCCGGAACATCACGTGTGGGTGGACAATTCGGAGGAATACATCGCCCGTACCGTCATTGTCGCCACAGGTGCTTCCGCCAAGTGGCTGGGACTCCCGTCCGAGAAGGAGTATATGGGCAGGGGAGTGAGTGCCTGCGCAACGTGCGATGGCTTCTTCTATCGCGGCAAAACGGTCGCGGTGGTCGGAGGAGGAGACACGGCTTGCGAAGAGGCTACTTACCTCGCGGGCTTGTGCCGGAAAGTGTATCTGATTGTGCGCAAACCCTACCTGCGCGCTACCGAAATCATGCAGCAGCGTGTACTGAATAACGACAAGATAGAGGTGCTTTTTGAGCACAACACGCTTCGTCTGACAGGAGAAGGGAAGGTGCAGGGGGCGGACCTCATATACAAGAAGGACACTGCGGAAGCAGAGGAACGCCACATTGAGATTGACGGTTTCTTCCTCGCCATCGGGCATCATCCCAATACGGATTTGTTTGCGGACAGCCTCGAGCGCGACGATGAAGGGTATATCAAAGTGAAGGGCGATACGCCTTGCACAAATATCCCGGGAGTGTTTGCCGCAGGCGACTGCGCTGACCCGCATTACCGTCAAGCGGTCGTGGCTGCTGCATCAGGGTGCAAAGCCGCCATCGAAGCCGACCGTTTCCTCCAAACACGCTAATGCTGATTGATAGGGCATTACAGACTTTTTACTAAAAAAAGCGTAGTAAAATTTGGTCAGGTATATCAAATGCCTTACCTTTGCAGCCGCTTTTGAGAAAAAAGCGCGTTCTTTTACAAAACGCTTTTGCGATGATAGCTCAGTTGGTAGAGCACGACCTTGCCAAGGTCGGGGTCGCGAGTTCGAGTCTCGTTCATCGCTCAAAGCAGGTCAAGTGCCTGCTTTTTTTTGACAGACTGGAAACAGAAAAGCCCAGGTGGCGGAATTGGTAGACGCGTACGTTTCAGGTGCGTATGCCGCGAGGTGTGCAGGTTCGAGTCCTGTTCTGGGCACAAAAGTGATCTTTACATGTTTATCCGAGAACGTGTGTCTGCATAGTCCCGATTAAAATCGGGCGCAGCACGGTTTTAATCGGAGAGCGGAGGCACAAGTCGCCCGATGACGCATCAGCGTCAGCCCATGCGACCTTGTTGCCGAACGCGACGCGCAGGTGGTGAAATTGGTATACACGCTACTTTGAGGGGGTAGTGGTCGCAAGATCGTGTGAGTTCGAGTCTCATCCTGCGCACGAAAACAACAAAGAAAAAGAGACTGTCTGACAGATGAAGTTAGACAGTCTCTTACTTTATCTGCGGGACAGATACCCTACTCTATCTTCACCCCATTGTCAAGCCCGAGCCTCAACGCGCCCAACGAGATGCCGTCCCGCTTCAGGTCATCTCCAAGCAACGCTTCGTCCTCGCAAATCATACCGCACGCGAACGTGTCGCCAGCCTGCAAGGTATGCGAGTTGGCCACCTCGACCACCTCCCATCGCATGTCCCCGATGTATTCTAATACGCACCGCCTGTCAGGCAGCCATTTCAGCGTCACCCGCCGGCCTGCCACGCAATCAGCGGCTCTCACCACACGCCCGCGGTGTCTGACATCCGACTCAATGCCCTGTGAGGACAGATATCCAGTCGAATACGTTTCCCAGTCCGCCTGCCCCGCATAACGTGCGAGGATGTCCAATGTCGAGCGGCGGCAGTTGGCATAGCCGTCCTTGCGGCTGCCTGTCAGCCGGCGCAGGGTGTCTGGATTGATATGCTCGCCTGTGGCGGCTTGGATGTCATCACTCAGCAGTTCATACGAGTCATTGGAAGACAATGACTTGCCGTACCGTTCACGCACTTGCCGTATCAGGGCTTCAATACAAAAATCATTGGTCGGAACTGTGTTTTTCATATCGGTCTGTATAGGTTCAGAGATTGTTTTTTTGTTAAAAGTTTGCAAAATTAGACATTCTCCTGTATTTTTGCAAACCGAATGGAAAAATCTTTGTCTTCGGAAATCAAGAGTACGTCGGCCGTTCCGCCTGCCGGACTGACGATAAGCGGTGTCCGTCTGTTGCATACCAGTACGTTCAACCGTGTCTATCAAGCTGTTATCAACGGCCGTATGGTGGCTCTCAAGGTGGCGCGCACCGACAACGGCCAGACCGACACCAATATCCGTCTGCTGCAGCGGGAGTGGCTGCTCCTGAACAGTCTGGACTGTCCTTTCATTGTTCGGCCGCAGCAGTTCACCCGTCTGCCTGCACATGTCCTTCCCCGTCCCGATGACGGCACGGCTACGGCACTCATACTGGACTTCATCGACGGACGCGACCTGCGGTCCTTCCTTGACGAAAAACCGGCAACGGAGGAAAGACAGAGAATCCTCGGCGAACTGCTGGAAGCCATCGACTACCTCCATAAGAAACAGATTGTCCACGCCGATCTCAAGACCGGCAACATACTGATAACCCACAACGGCGGCCACGTCAAACTCATTGACCTCGGACTGGCGGACGATGACACGTGGCTGGCGCACAACATCGGTTTCACGCCCCCCTATGCCGCACCCGAGCAACAGAATTCGGACACAAGGCTTGACCAGCGTACCGATATCTTCGCCCTCGGACATATTGTCCGTCTGCTCTTTCCGCACCGCTACCGCCGTGTCGTCCGCCGCTGCCTGAACGCCGACCCAGCCCGACGCTATCAGTCCGTTGCCGAACTGCGCCAAGCCCTGCGGCGACAGCGTTATCTCCCGCTCTGGCCGCTCTTGCTCATATTGCTGGCAGCCCTTGCCGTATGGCTCTTGCCCCGCAGAACGGCGACACCTGCTGACAACCGGTCTGCCGTCCTGACAGAAGATAGCACCATCACAAGTGACACGGTTCTTCTGGCAGACATAGTGACTTCTCCTGTAAAGGACACTGTACCTTTAAGCCCGCAGAAACCTATAGAATCCGAAGAAGAGTCCCTCGCATCTCCCGCTCAGGAAGATGAACTTCAACTGGAGATACTTGATGATGTCTTCGATATTGAGCGCATTCGACAGAAAGCCCATATACAGCACTTGCGTTTCCGCGACGCCTGTCTTGACAGCATACGCAATATGCCGCTGCAATACCAGGAATACGCCAGCCGATATTTTTACGCCTATCGCGATTCGAGCAACGCATGTATGTACCGAGAAATCCGCCGTTTCCCCGACCACGATATGGAGATAGCCCGTATTTACTCTGCGGCCGACCGCTATATATACTGCCCTGATGTCCTCGATGTCGTTGTTCATCTTCCGTCGGAACAATATGCCAAAGAGCATCCTGATGTGCAGATTCCGGCCTCTTACAAAGACATTATAGAGCATATCAAAGCCTCTGTTACGGCGCACTACAACAACTATTTGGATTCCATCAAGAATATTTCCGACCAGTATCGCGAATTTGCATGGTTGTATGTCAGGCGGGCAGAGATTCTGGCGCAAAATGCGGCGAGACCCGATATGGAATCTTATCCTGAAAAGAAACAGGAGATCCAAAATCTCTATCTCAATGCACGTCTTGATTTCGAGGAGCTTACAGACTCTGTCACTGCCGGTTATCCGTCTATCCACGATGCCGACTCCGCTATGGTTAAGCAGCTTCAAATGAAACTGGACAAAATGGAAGCCCGCATCTTCGGCAGATAAGCCCCTAAAAGCCCGTTGGGCGGTTTTTCGGCGTGCCGTACTTTTGCGTCCGTAATTCGTTGTGAATTGCGGACGTTTATTTATTAATCCTAACGTGAGTTCGATATAAGAAATATGCTGAAATACAGTAAATAATATACGAAAGAACTTGCATAGGTGCAGAATTTAGGTTACTTTTGTAATTGAAAA
>CAJOIZ010000050.1 GCA_905234835.1 Paludibacteraceae bacterium | reverse complement strand
ATTTCGCGGCTATTCCCGCGAGCCCCCTCCGTCTATTAGATTCAAATTAAATTTGAACATCGTCTCATTAATAGCGATTTACAAAGAAAATGCAAAAAAAGTAAAAAAAGTTGCCTTTCAGGTGATAGATTTTGCTTTTTTTTTGCCTTATATATGGAGGGGCATATTATTCTGCTGTGGCATAAATTTGAAATTTGCAATTTGCAATTTGAAATTTGAAATCATAAACCATAAATCATAAACCATCAACTTTCTAAACCACCCATAAACACCTAAACTTCTAAACTAACAAATTTGCAATTTGAAATTTGAAATCATAAATTTGAAACTCTCAACTTTCAACAATAATTTTTGCGTGTATCCGCAAAAATACCGTACCTTTGCCGCGATATTTATCCCCAAAACCGCTATACCTTTATGAACAGATATTCATTTATTATCCTTTGCCTTGCTTGTTTGCTTGCATCTTGTCAGTCATTTCAGAACCGGCACCGAGTGGGTATTGTTGCCGAGGTGGAAGGACAGACCCTTACGGAGGACGAGATAGCGCGTGTTACGAACGGATTGCCATCCGAAGACAGTGCGCGTGTTGCTGAACAGTACATACAGGAGTGGGCTATCAATATACTTCAGTACGAGCAGGCATCTTCTGCAGGTTCCGAAAGGATAGAGCAATTGGTTGCGGATTATCGCAGGAAACTGTACCGTGAAGCGTATGAACAGATGCTTGTGCAGAAGTACATGCCCAAGCAGATTGACGATTCGGTTATCGCTACGTTTTACAATGGGCATCAGAAGCAGTTCATTCTCCGTGAGAACATTGTCAAGGGCATACTCGTTATCTTGCCCAATGGCACGCCCAAGCAGGACAAACTGAAAAAGTGGCTTGCCGAATCGGGAGAGGAACAGTTGGAGAACATTGAGAAGTACGCGTACAAGTACGCCACGGGCTACGAACTTTTCTTGGACACATGGAAGACTGCCGGTCAGCTCTTGCTGCGGCTGCCTGTGGATGACCAGACACTGTATAATGAACTTAGGCGGAAGACGTTGGTCGAATTTACCGACTCTGCGCAGGTTTATCTCTTGCAGGTTGCGGACAGGCATTTCGTGGGAGACCTGATGCCGCTTGACTATGCCGAACCCGATATACGCAATATCCTGCTCAAGGAGCGTGAGATATCTTTCTTGCAGAAACGCCGCCATGAACTATACGAGGACGCGGTACGTAAAAAGAAAATCCTACTCAGATAACGGCCGGACCAGGTGACTCCGGCTGCCTGGGTTTTATGCGACTTTATTTTTATATTTGGTGTATTGCGGCTGTTGCACTATCTTTGCCGCTGATTTGGCGGTATGCCGGTTGGATACGGTATGTCGGATTGGACAGAGTCAGTTATCCTATAGAACCCGCAGCCCCGAAACAAATAAATGCAGATTATTATGAAACGTCTTCCTATTGACCTCCAGTCTTTCCAGCGTATCCGCGAGGACGGATACGCTTATGTGGACAAAACGGATATCATCTATGAGATGACCCATAAAGGTGTCTATCAATTTCTCTCCCGTCCGCGCCGCTTCGGCAAGTCTGTGCTGTGTGACACCCTCCGCTGCTATTTCGAGGGACGCAAGGAACTCTTTGAAGGTCTGAAGATAATGGACTTGGAGACCGAATGGATCCAGCACCCCGTCATCCGTCTGGATATGAGCGGTATCGCGGGTACGACTCGCACTTTTGCCGGCAGGCTGGACAATATGTTCGGCGACTATGAGAAGCAGTACGGTCTCGTACCTGCCCAACGTGACGACTTCGGCTCGCGTTTCAAGGAAATCATAATGGCAGCCTACAACACGTCGCATCAGCAGGTGGTGGTCATCATTGACGAGTACGACCGCCCGCTGCAGCAGACTTGGAACACACCCGAACATGAGTCCACACGTGCCGTCTATCGCAGCGTATTGGAACTGCTCAAACCGCTCGGTGACTACCTGCGCTTCGTGTTTCTCACCGGTATAGTCAAGTTCACCCAGTTAAGTCTGTTCTCTTCCATCAACAACTTGAGCAATATCTCTTTCGACGGGCAGTATGCCACGCTTTGCGGTATCACCGAGGAGGAACTGCATCATTATTACGACGAACATGTGCAGGCTCTTGCCGACGCCAACAACCTGACCAAAGAGGAAGCGTACCTGCGTCTCAAGCAGAACTACGACGGTTACCATTTTTCACGCCGTAATATGACGAATGTCTATAATCCGTTCAGTCTCTTGAATGCGTTAGCGAGACAGGAGTTTTCCAATTTCTGGGCAAGTTCGGGTGCATCGTCCTTGTTGCCGAAGTTCGTTCCGAATCTGGCGGAGGACATCAACTCGTACAATGATAATTTCCGTATCGACCGTGACACGTTGGAGACATCCGACATCACAACAAACGAGTATGGATTGTTCCTCTATCAGTCAGGTTACTTGACCATAAAAGACTCGAATGACTATAGTTACACGCTTGGTTTCCCGAATGCCGAAGTACGCGGTGCGCTCTATAAAATGGTGCTGCCCTCTGTCATAACGCGGCAGACGAACGATGTCCGTACAACGCAGATTTATCTGGCGGACGCTTTGGAGGCGGGCGACATAGAAGAGATGTTCGCCCTTCTCAAGGCGCAGGTGGCGGACGTGCCGTATTCTAATATCCGTTACGCGGAGCGCGTGATGCATGTGGAGGAACGTTACCGTATGGTCATCACCATTATCCTTCGCGCATTGGGCTTCCGCGTGGAGGTGGAGCGTATGCAGGCGGTCGGCAGACCCGACATAGTGGTGTATGTCAAGGACAAGGTCTATATCCTTGAACTCAAGTTGGCCAATAACGGCGGTTCGCACGCCGCTGCCGAACAGATTCGCGACCGACACTACCGAGACCCGTTCCTCACCGGCGGCACGCAGGTATTCGCCATCGGCATCGGTATGGACGATGATGGCAAGGGGCTGATTGACTACGAGCAAGTATAAGTTAATGAGAATTATTCAGTGTGCAATCATTACCGTATATGAAGAAAATTTATAGTGTCATCTTATTCATTCTGTTACTAACTCCCATACGGGCAGATAATGTGATTGACCAGGTGATATGGGTCATTGGAGATGAACCTATTCTTTTGAGTGAAGTGGAGGAGGAGCGTCTGCGGGCGCAGTATGAAGGACAGCAGATACAGGGCGACCCTTACTGCGTCATTCCCGAACAGATGGCGATACAGAAACTTTATCTTCACCAGGCGGAACTGGACTCTGTCGAAGCCAATGAATCAACGGTCAGCCATCAGGTTGATATGCGTATCAACTACTACATCGCTCAGATTGGTTCACGGGAGAAGATGGAGGAGTATTTCCGCAAATCAAGTACGGAAATCCGTGAGGAACTGATGGAAACCGTACGGAATCAGATGATTATCCAGCAGTTGCAGTCCAAGTTGACGGCGCATATCAAACCGACTCCCGCAGAGATACGCCGCTTCTACCGTACGCTTTCGCAGGACTCCATTCCCCTTGTGCCTGCGCACGTTGAGGTGCAGATATTGAGTATTGAGCCTCCTGTTCCCCGTGAGGAGACAGACCGTATTAAGACACGCTTGCGCGACTATACTGAGCGTGTGAATAGTGGAACGGCCGACTTTGCTATGCTCGCACGCCTCTATTCGGAAGACACGGAAAGTGCCAAGCGCGGAGGCGAACTGGGCTTCCTCGGGAAAGGGCAATTGGTTGAGTCGTTCGCTGAAGTCGCTTTCAATCTTACTGACCCGAAGAAGGTGTCGCGCATAGTGGAAACGGAGTACGGCTACCATATCATCCAGTTGATAGAGCGCAAAGGCGAACGGATAAACTGCCGCCACATATTGTTGCGCCCGCGTGTGTCGGCGGAAGACAAGATGAGAGCCGTTAATCACTTGGACACGATAGCCAAACTCATTCGTCAGGACAGCCTCTTGTTTGAACAGGCGGTAACTCTTTATTCGCAGGACAAGCAGACTGCTCTCAACGGAGGACTGATGATGAACGCACAGACCGGTTCATCGCGCTTCGAGTATCAGGATCTGCCTAACGAGATAGCAAAGCAGATTTATACGATGCAACCCGGCGATATATCCGAGCCGTTTATGATGATGGACCCGGCTAAGAACAAGGAGGTGTGCTGCATTGTACGTCTCAAAACGAAGCAGGATGTTCATAAAGCCAACCTTACGGACGACTTTCAGGTTATTCGTACGATGCTGGAGGAGAAGCTTGGTAGCGAGTTCCTTGACAATTGGATACGGCGCAAGCAGAAAGAGACCTTCGTACAGATAGCCCCGGGATGGCAGGGATGCGACTTTCAGTATCCGGGATGGATTCACGAGTGAGACAGACAGCGGTATATATGATGCTTTGGTTGGTGGCTATGACGCTGCCTGCCCAGAACCTTGTGTTCCTTGAGCACTCCGATGTCCTTGCTTTCGATAGGGAACGCCTTCCCGATGCACAGATACTGCGGGGTGATGTACGTTTCCGTCACGAAGAAGCACTGATGTTCTGTGATTCGGCGTATTTCTACGAGAAAAGCAACTCCGTTACCGCTTTCGGACATGTGCGTTTCTTGCAAGGGGACACGCTCTCCGGTTATGGCGACCGGCTCTATTACGATGGCAATACGCGACTGGCAAGACTCTGCCGACATGTCCGTCTTATCCACCGCTCGACGACACTCACTACCGATTCGCTTAACTACGACCGCAATACCGACCTCGCGTACTACTTTACGGGAGGAACTATACAGGACAGCCTTAACCTGCTGAAATCGGTATGGGGACAGTACTGTACGGCTACCAATCAGGCGCTCTTCCGTAAGGATGTACACTTGCAGAACGAACGCTTTACTTTCGATACCGATACGTTGCTCTACAATACGAAGACCTCTTTGGCGCAGATTGTCTGCCCCACGGTCATCGTTTATGATACGGTGACGACCATCCTGTCTTCTAACGGCTCGTACAATACCGACTCCGAACAGTCCGTTCTCTACGACCGTAGCCTGATTACCCATAACGACGGAAAGCAGCTGACAGCTGACACGATTTTCTATAACAAGAAAACAGGCTACGGCAGACTCCTGCATAACATTGAACTCCGCGATACAGCGCAACATCTAACCCTCTACGGACACTTCGGCGAGGCATGGGAGGAGAACAAACGCGGCTACGTCACGGACAGCGCACACCTCATCGAATGTTCGGAAGCGGATAACCCGTCCTATGTTCATGCCGACACGCTCTATACGCAGCAGATTCCTTATACCGACACGCTCGGACAGGATACCTCTTATCAGCAAATCACGGCATGGCACCATGTCCGGGCATATAACAGAGACTATCAGTTGGTATGCGATTCGCTGTCTGCCAATTCACGTGACTCGATTGCTGTGCTTCACCGTTCTCCTGTTTGCTGGGCGGATAGCAATCAGGTGTCTGCAGATAGTATTACTCTCTATTTCGTTAACGACCGCCTGCACCATATCTACGGCGTAGGGGTAGCCTTCGGTACACGGCAGATTAACGACACTTGCTTTGACCAGATGGCAGGTAAAGAGATGTGGGCATGGCTCAATGACTCAACCGTCTATAAGGTTGACGTGACAGGTAACGCACAGACCGTTTTCTATCCCAAGGAGGATGACGGATCATTGATAGGGGTTAATACTACCCAGTCAAGTTTTATACAGATTTTTCTTGAGAACCGAAAGATAGACCACATCCTGTTTACCACAGCCACACAAGGAGTGCTCTATCCCCTTGACCAGGTGTCAAAGAAAGAACGGTTCCTCGGTGGGTATTTCTGGGCGGAAGCGGAACGTCCTCTTTCGCCTGACGATATCTTCCGTATGCCCCCGCGTACCGAAAGACCTCGGCAGCAGACTGTTTCCGCTACTGAGGACATTGGCGATACGCCGCCTGCTCCTTCAAAAAGCAACCAATTAAGACATTCCAGATAAACAAAACAGATTAGAATACTATGAGAAAACTCTTTTTGACTGCACTCGCTCTCTGCCTCTTCTCTGCCGCTTGGGCAGAGGATGCCGACCATTTCTCAACTCACCCACGATGATGGGACAAAGTAGAGACCATTATGACAAGACTGCCATCAATGGCTTCAAGATAGGTGCCGTGTACGACGGGAATATCATCGGCGGGTTTGGCGTCTCGATGGGACTCAACTACACTTTCGCCACGGGACATACGGCTTGGGATAGTTATGGCTATACGACAGGCGGCAAGCCTATTACGTTGCCTATGATTGACTATTCCACCAACTATATCTATAACGAAGGGGAAATCTTCGTGGACTGGCAGTACAAGTTCGAGATAGCCAAGCAGACCTTCCTTATCCTCTATTCAGGACCGACCATCCAGTATGGCTCTTTGAATGCCACCGACTACTTCCGTGATAAGGCAACAGGAGGTAATGTCCCGATGACTTTTGTTGTATGGTCCTACGAGGACAAGCAGGACGAATACCTGCGTCATCTCAATGTTACATGGGGAGTGGGTGCGGGATTCCAGTACCAGCGTTACTTCCTGCGCGGAGGGTACGACTTCGGACTTATCAACCCGTACAAAGAAGCGTCTTTCGGAGCTTGGGGCTACTTAGACAACAATAACCCTGATGATCGCCGTCCTTTGGGCAGACTCGACCAGTGGCAGATTAAGATAGGTATGTACCTATTCCGAATGGATTGATATCCGGAAGGGTTACCATTTGGCAACAGTGTCGTTGAAGATATTCTCGGTCAGTTCTGCTACCATCGTGGCGCAAAGTTCTTCTTGTACATCCGCAAGTTGACGCGAGGCATCAAACGTCTGATAGGCTGAATACGTCTTCTCGAAACTCTCCGAAGGCGATACGTTATTGGTAAACCTCACTTTGACTGTGATGGTTAGTTTGGTCTCGGCGGCATAACTGTCTGCTGCTACCGCCATTGGTGTCAGACTGTAACCCGTTATCTCGCCTTCTAATGCCAAGTCGCCTCCCGATGGCAGAATCTCCAAACGGGTCTGACGGGCAAACAGGTCACGCAGTGCTTCGCTGAAGTCGTTGCTCAGCGGAGGATAGACTAACGGCGCGTGATTGGGGAAATCAGCGATGGCTATCGAACGGGTCTTGCTGTAGTCAATGCTCGCACCGTTGAAGCGGTAAGATATGGTGCAGGCACCAAGCAAAAGGCACACCGTAAGTAGGATGCAGAAAACGACTCTTTTGTGAGTGAAGAATGGTAATGTGCGCATGGTGCTGTCTATAGTCCGTATTCTTTTATTTTGCGGTATAGCGTTCTCTCGCCCATACCGATAGCCTGTGCGGTGGCTTTTCGGTTGCCGTGGTAATGTTCGAGTGCGCGGCGGATAGTCTCTCGCTCCATATCGGCTATGCTGTCCGGTTCGTCACGCACTTCCTCCACTTGCTGAAACTCCTCGTTGGGCATATCCCCGGGGGCACCTACTTTCACCATCGGCGTACCGACACCGACCACTTGCGGTTGGACGGGCTGTGCGCTCTGTTGCGCCATCTGTTGCTTGAGGTCGGTTATGTCTTTGCGCATGTCAAACAGCACTTTGTACAGCAGTTCGCGTTCGTTCAGGTACGGGTCGCCTGTCGTTTGGAAAGTGGATGCCGGTTGCAGACCTGTCTCCATCTCGTTCTGTGGCAGGTAACGGCGGAGCGTTTCTGCTGTGATGTCGTGGTTGGTCTCAATGATGCTTATCCGCTCAGCCACGTTCTTTAGTTGGCGTATATTGCCGTTCCAGTAGTACGAACGGAGTAGTTGGTTCGCCTCCTCGTTCAGACGGACTGCAGGCATACGGTATTTTTCGCTGAAATCCAGTGCAAACTTCCTAAAGAGCAGTGGTATATCCTCTTTCCGTTCGCGCAACGCAGGCACGCGTATCTCTACTGCCGACAGACGGTAGTACAGGTCTTCGCGGAAACGTCCCGAGCGGATGGCTTGTCGCATATCGAGGTTGGTGGCGGCGACCACGCGGACTGAGGTCTTCTGCACCTGGCTTGCACCCATGCGGATAAACTCGCCGGTCTCTAATACGCGGAGCAGACGGACTTGTGTCTGCAGCGGTAACTCACCTACTTCGTCGAGGAACAGTGTGCCGCCGTTGGCTATCTCAAAGTAGCCCTTGCGGTCGGACTTGGCGTCAGTATATGCGCCTTTCTCATGACCGAACAGCTCGCTGTCTATTGTTCCCTCGGGAATGGCTCCGCAGTTGATAGCGAAGTACGGTCCGTGTTTGCGGGTGGAGAAGGTATGGATGATTTGTGGAAAAAACTCCTTGCCTACACCTGACTCGCCTGTCACTAATACGCTCAGGTCGGTCTTCGCTACCTGCAGCGCTACCTCTATCGCACGGTTCAGCTGGCTGTTTGTGCCGATAATGCCGAAACGCTGCTTGACGGCTTGTATCTCTTTCTCATTCATCTTGATTGGTTCTTGCTTGTGGCGGGCAAAGGTAACGGCTTTTTCCTATTGGAGCAAAACCAACTGACAAAATATCGCAACAACCGTGCCGAATATTTTGTTATTATCGGGAATTACGGTACTTTTGCGGTCGGTTTCAGTCCAAATGCTTATGCGAAATCATATCCTCATACTCTTTTTATTGCTGGCTGTGACGGTTGGTGCGCAGGAACCTGCCCAGCCGACACTCGAAGCTAACGAACCTGATTTCTTCGACCCTACGCGGGTGGAGAAAGTCAAAGAACCCTACAACTTCGCCGTGAACTGGCGCGTGGAGGCGGGGTACGTGCAGAACGCCCATCAGAGCGACAACCTCACCTATGAGAACACTTGGCTGCACGGCTTCCGTCTTGGTGCAACGGCTGACTTTATCCTGCCTTCGCATTTCAGCCTACAGACAGGCCTGTTCTACACGTTCACTTACGGGACTGCCCTACAGAAGTGGGGATATATGTCTTACGAGGACTACACATCGCCCGACCCTGTCACGGGCAAGGTGCACAGCGGCGATATCAACCACCGCCTCTTTGAGCACCAGTTGACTGTTCCCGTCAGGGCTTATTACAATATCCACTTGTGGAGGGAACTCAACCTTTTCTTCTTCACAGGGCCGCAACTGCACATCGGCATGGCTCTCAAGGACGATATGCAGGCGGACATCTCTACTGCCGCCAAGCAGTGGTTCGCCTCTGTCGGACAGCCCTATGAACCTTACGACCGCTATGCATCGAAGGAACTCTGGCGTACCACTATCCAGTGGGGACTGGGCGGTGGACTTGAATGGGACTGCTATCGTTTGCAGGCGGGTTACGACTTCGGACTGAATAACCAGATACGGCATAAACTTTCGCAAGACCAGAAGATGTGGGAATGGCATTGGTTTGTATCCTTCGCCTACCGCCTCTAAACTATAAACTATCAATTATCAATTATCAACTATCAACTCCCTGGGGTGCCCCGCAAGGCTGAGATTACACCCTTTGAACTTGGGCGGGTAATGCCGCCAAAGAAATGTATGAATAAACTTATTGACAAGTCCGCTGTCTTTCTGAGCGGCGGCAGGAAAGCGTTTCGGCTTTCTGTGTTGTGCGGGATGTGTACGATAGCATCCGTGAACGCACAGACCAGTGTTGAGGACTCTATTCTCAATCAGTTCCAAATCAAGGAGATTGCGGTCAATGCACCGTTGCAGCAGCCTACCGGCAACCATGTGCAGGTCAAGGCTGACCAATTGGCGGTAAGCAATACGGGTCAGAACCTCCCGTACTTGCTGCAGATGACCCCTTCGCTCATCACCACTTCCGATGACGGTTTGGGTGTGGGCTACACTTATTTCCGTGTGCGTGGCTCCGACCATACGCGCATCAACATGACCGTGGACGATGTGCCGCTCAATGACTCCGAGAGCCAGACCGTCTTCTGGGTCAATATGACCGATATGGCATCTTCGCTCACCTCATTGGATGTGCAGCGTGGAGTGGGGACGAGCAAGAACGGCAGTTCGGCGTTTGGAGCATCGGTCAACATGCAGACCATGCCCGTAGAACCTGTCACCAATCACTTTGAGTTGGCGTTCAACGGGGGCATGTACAACACTTTCCGCGAGATGGTATCTGCTCAGATAGCACTGCCCAACTCTTTCTATGCCAAAGGTCGTTTCTCTAAAGTGAACTCCGATGGCTTTCTCTACCGTGCGGCGTCCGACCTCTATTCCTATTCGGGGGCGGTGGGGTATATGACCCGCGACACCCGACTCGAACTCTCGCTTTTGGGAGGAAAGGAGCGCACGTATATGGCTTGGGACGGCGTGAGTTATGACGTGGCGTACGGTTTGAACGGCGCGGACCGTCGCTACAATCCTGCCGGCGCTTATGTGGATGATGAGGGCAACGAGGCGTACTACAAGAACCAGACCGACAACTATGCCCAGCAGCATGCACGCCTTCATCTCACCCAGCGGCTGACGGACCGACTCTGGCTGAACGCCGCGCTCCACTACACGCATGGCAGCGGCTACTACGAGCAGTACAAGGCGGGCAAGAAGTTCTCCGCTTTCGGCTTGCCGTCTTATGTGGATAGCAACGGCAACGAGGTGAAACGCTCCGACTTTGTGCGCCTCAAGAACCTCGGCAACCATTTCTACGGAGGCATACTCTCGCTGCGCTGGCTGACTGACAATGTGGAGAGCCGCTTCGGAGGAGCCGTCAGCAATTATCAGGGACAGCATTGGGGCAACATCACGTATATCCGCGACTCGCTCTATCCGCATCCTCTGCCGCTTGATTATGAGTACTACCGCTCCACGGGCGACAAACTGGACGCGAACGTCTATGCCAAAGCCAACTGGCACATTATCAACCGACAGCAGGAGAAACTGACCCTCTATGGCGACCTGCAGTACCGTTATGTGGACTACCGCATTGACGGCATCAACGATGAGGACTTGCAGCCTATTCCCGTACACGAGCGCTTCCACTTCTTCAATCCGAAGGCGGGCTGCTCCTACAGCAATCGTGGGCATCAGACATGGTTCAATTTTGCCATTGCCAATCGCGAACCGAGTCGGAAGAACTACACTGAAGCGGGTGTGCACGACATACCGCGTCCGGAGAGGCTCTATGACTACGAACTGGGCTATCTCTATACGCACCGCATCTTCTCCCTCGGGGCGAATCTCTACTTTATGGACTATGACAACCAGTTGGTCCTGACAGGCAAGTATTCTGACACGGGGGCGTTCCTGACGCGCAACGTGAAGGACTCCTATCGCATGGGTATTGAACTGACCGGCGGCGTGATGATGGTCAACACGGCGAACGTGCGCTTCCGCTGGGACGGCAATCTCACTCTTTCGCGCAACCGCATACTGAACTACACCGATTGGTTCGATGTCTATGACAGCAACTGGGACTGGCAGGACAATGTGGAGCGCAACCTCGGTGAGGTGACCATTGCTTTCTCGCCCTCTGTCACGTTCGGTTCGTTCTTCGACCTCAATGTCTATGGCGTCGATATGAACATCCAGACGATTGTGGTCAGCAAGCAGTACTTGGACAATACCATGAATGAAGATGCCGCAATCAAACCCTATACGGTCACCAATCTGAACCTGCAGTATTGCTTTGATGGCAAGCGTTTCAAGGCTTTGGAGAAGGGACCGGCTGTCACGCTCCGCTGTCAGGTGAACAACCTCTTTGACAGCAAGTATGCTTCCAACGGCGGCAACTACGCATCCATTGTGGCGGGACAGTTCACTGCCTCACCGTGGTACTACGCGCAGGCGGGCATCAATGTTCACGCCGGCTTCATCGTCAGCTGGTAACCCTTACCTCTCGTATTGCTAAGCCTTACCTCTCGTATCGCCACCCCGTCCCTTCGGATTGCAAGACAAACTATCTGCGCTATGGGTCTCATCCCCATAGCGCAGTGTCTTAGTATGCATAGCCCCAACACGAAGTCACCAACACGCAGTCCCCAACAGCCAAAGACTCCCCAACACGACAGTGACCAAACAGCAAGCATCCCCGACGGTCAACCGACGGTCAACCGACAGTCAACCGACGGTCAACCGATGGATTACCGTTGTTTTAAGCAAACAAAAGCGATACCTCACCGTACTCTGCACGGGAGGTATCGCATGGTAGGAGCGGCTATTGGCAGCCCTATGGCATACGTGTTTAGTTTTGATGAGAATCTTTGGCGGTGCGCCGTCTTATCCACAGTGCACCCCCTGCCGCCATCA
>CAJOIZ010000049.1 GCA_905234835.1 Paludibacteraceae bacterium | reverse complement strand
CGTCGTACATAGGTGATGGCACTCTGCTACACGAACAGAAACAGAAACAGGAAAAGAAACAGAAAAAAGAAAACATCCTGTACGATAGATGTCCCTTCCCGTCCTTATCCGCCTGTGCACAAGGCTGATAATACGTCTGACTGCCACTTGTAATACGCCTCACGGCGTGAAGTCATTTCCACTGAAATGACGTGCAAAGATAATACATTTTTTGGCAAAATGCAAGAGTTTCTTCAAAAAAATTGCATTTTTTTAGTTGAAAGTTGATAGTTGAAAGTTGAATGAAGTTGGTGAGTCTTTTATAATTGAGAGTTGATAGTTGATAATTGAGAGTTTATGATTTATGGTTTATGATTTCAAATTGCAAATTGCAAATTGCAAATTGCAAATTGCAAATTTATGGTTTAGGAGGTTTATTTCTTCAGGACACGTCTCCATAAGTAGGGAGGGGAAGGCTATTTTTGTTGTCAAATTAGAAAAAAATGACAACAGAAATAAGGCAAAAGATTATGAATAAGCAGATACAAAAGCGGAACGCACTTGATTTCAGTGCGTTCCGGATATGAAAATACTATGCAAAAAATAGCAGAAAAATATCTTTTTGACTACACGTGTGACAACAAGGACAAAATCCGTATCTTATTCCACTCTTCTTCCTGTGGCGTCGTATAGACGGTCGCCGACGAGGATATAGAGCGTGCCGTTGCGGAGGAGTTTGGAAGCCTCACCTCGGTCCTCCCCTAAAGGGAAGGAAGTGTGGTCTATCCCCGTCTCAGTCTGCTTCGAGAAGAGAGCCGTGTAGGTTGTCTCACCGAGGACAGTGATACTGCGCTCGGCAGGAGCGGTATTGTCGTCCTGCCAGCCGTCGAACTGCCATCCTTCGGCAGGAACAGCGGTAAGGGTAATAACCGACAAGTACGGTGCCGTGCCTGCGCCGGTGACGGTTCCACCCTCTTCGGGCGAAGCGACAGCCGTAACGGTGTAGTTCTTCGGCACGAAATGCAAGGTCAGTTCCATATCCTCCGTCACACCATCCAGTTTGACCGTCTCGGTCTTGCGGAAATTGCCGTCCCATGTCCACATGTCAAACGCATAATGTTCGTCCAGCAGTTCAAAACCGAGCGTTGCCGGGTCTCCTTCGCCGTATTTCTTCGCGCCGGTGATGTTCACCAATGCCGCGTCCAAACCATCCACCACGACGCTAACTAGGAAGCTGTCTTTCTCAAGGAGTGTGGCAGTGAAGTAGCCGGGTTTATCCACACCTCTGTCCGGACGCGCATAGGAGGCATCTATATGCGCCTTCTCCCACTTGGTCCCCTCGCCGCCAACGATTTTGTTGCAACCGTCGAACATGCCGAGCGAGGTCATGCCCGCGAGGTTGGTGTAGTCGGCATCGCAGAAGACGGTGGTCAGTTCACCGCAGCCCTGGAACATGCCGTATGCCGCCGTCACACCCTTGATGTCAAAGCCGTTGAGGTTAATTTCGGTCAGGCTCGTACAGTTCTGGAACAGGAACGATACATCCTCCAGCGAGGTGACGTTGATATTCTTCAATCCTTCTACAGCCGTCAGTTGGTACATGTTAGCACAGAGATTGGACAGACTCGTCACCTCATAATCCTTGACAGATTCATCGAACACCACTTTCGTAACCGCTTCTTTGGTCTCGGATTCAATATCTTCGAGCGAAGCCGCCTTGTCGAACGCCTCGAACAGTTTGTCGTAACGGATAGTCAGTTCAGCGCCGTCAAGCAGTGCGTACAAAGTTGTTTCCGCTTTCGCGAGGTCGATAAACAAAGCTTGTACGGTCAAATCGCTTGTCACGTTGCTGAAATCCTGGTCCCAACCTTTGAAATAGAAGCCTTCCGTTTCGGGCACTTCCGGCGCGACGGCACTCTCGCCGTCTTTAACTACTTGCGAGCCCAAATCCGCACCGCCCAAACCGACAAAAGTAACCGTGAATTGCGTCAGTTTGTATTGGGCCTGAATGGTCATGTCTCCCGTTACATTGCTGAAATCCTTATCCCAGCTGGTAAACGAGTACCCTTCTACCACCGGTGCCTCAGGAGCCACTGCCGCTGTGCCTTCTTCCACTTTTTGCGGGACTCCTATCGGATCGCCGTTCATGTCCACGAAGGTGACTGTGTAATACACGATGGTTGGGTCGGTGAAATAGCCGGGTTTTTCCGTTCCTCCGTCCAGACGGGCATAGGTGATATCCTTATAATCGCTGTTCCACTTGGTACCTTTTCCTCCGACCAGTTTGCTGCACCGGAACATGTCATCCGAATTTTCAACGATTCCCGTGCTCCAGTCGCTGCGACAGTAAATGGTCGTCAACGCAATACATCTGAAGAACATCTCATCCGTAAATTTCACCGGACCTGCGTTGAAACCGTCTATGTTCACCTCTTTGATTTTTTCGCAAAACTTGAACATCTTGCTTGTAGATGCTGTGATGACAGTAGTCCAAGTACTGAGATCCAATTCAGTGAGTTGTTTGCATTCATTGAACAGTCCTTCCATGTTATACACCGACTTCACATCGAAATTGCTCACATCCAGTTCTGTCAGACTTTCACACTCGGAGAACATATATTCCATGTAAACCACATTTCTCGTATCCAATTTGCTGACATCTATCGAAGTGAGTGCATCGCATCCAGAGAACATAGAACTCATGCGTGTCACTTTCTGCGTGTCAAAATTGCTGAGATCCAGCGTTGTGAGAGCATGACAAGCAGCAAACATACCATCCATGTTTGTCACATTCGAGGTGACGAACGAACTGACATCCAGCGATGCAAGGGAACTACAACTGACGAACATGTGGGACATGTCGGTTACATTGTGCGTGTCAAACTTGCTGAGATCCAACGAGGTAAGAGAAGCACACCAGCCAAACATCTCTGACATATCTATCACCTCTGAGGTGTTCAACCAATCCAAGTGTTCTATCGATTTCAATTTGCTGTAATCAGCGAACCACTGTGCGGTGGATCTGGGTTTGGCATCTTTGATGGATTCGGTAAACACAACTTTCATGACATCGTAGGCCTCTTTCTTATCGGAGGAGATATGGTTGTAAACGGACCAATCCGTTACACCGCCACGCTCATACCGTTGGTCGTCATAATAGATGGTCAAGGTCGTTTGGTCGCTCTCCAAAACGGCATATATCTCTTTGCACTTGGTGAAATAGCCGGGGTTGCCGTTCAGTCCGTCCAAACGGGCATAGTTGATGTCCACATGGGCTTCATCGTAAGCGGTGCCGTTACCGCCCTTCAATGCCTCACATACAGAGAACATATTCTCTGATGTAGTCACTTTACCTTTGGACCAGTCGCCGTTGCAGTAAATGGTCGTCAACAGCGGACAATTGTAGAACATGGCATCCATGTTTGTCACATTTGAGGTAACGAACGAACTCAAATCAAGCGATTTCAAACTTGTACATCCTACGAACATCCAACCCATATCCGTTACTTTTTCAGTATTGAACGATTTCAAATCCAACGATGTCAAATCATAGCAATAACCGAACATACCGAACATGTTCGTCACATTAGAGGTATTAAACGAACTGACATCCAGTGAAGTCAGTGACTTACAGTCAAACATATTCCTCATATTCGTCACTTTCCTGGTGTCGAACGAACGGAGGTCCAACGACTTCAAACTTTCGCAGTTAAAGAACATCCAGCTCATATCCTTCACCTCGGAGGTGTTGAGATAGGTTAAATTCTCAAACTCTTCAAGGTTTTTGAATTTTTCAAACCAACTCATTGTGCTTTCCGGTTTGGCTTCCTTCATGGATTCATCAAAGACTACTTTTTGCACCATCTCCTTCGTTTCTTGAGCAGCCAGAGTCGGCCAGTTAAGCGTACCTCCGCGCGACTCCCTCTGGTCGTCGTAGTAGATAGTACAGGTTTTGTCGACGCTGTTAAACAGGGCGTAGATCTCGTTTCCCTCCGCTTTCACGGTTCCCGCTGCCGCCATCCATAACGCAGCCAATAAGAAGAAAAGTTTTTTCATTGTTATTGATGTTTATTGTTTTACGTTCCTTTAGTCATCCTTCTCCATGTGTGCGGCTTATGCCGATTGCCCATTCTTATGCCAATTGGCGCTTTATGGGCAAGTATGGAGCGTAATCCACGCCGGAGGGAGTACTCCTCCCTATTATACAGAGCGCAAAAGTAAGGTAAATCTATCACATGAGGAGCATGTTTTTTGCATTTTTTGTATATGGAGGCGGAAAAGTGTGTTATACTTTCCGAAATCTATGTGTTGTATTGGCGATTTCGGAAAATATCAGGGTGTTTTTGCATTATTTTTTCCTAAATCTCATTTCTTTCTTGCACATTTCGGAAATTATCCGTATTTTTGCAGCGTTTTTTTACTAAATCATTCAAATGATGTTAATCGGACGGGAAAAACAGCAGGAGGCATTGCTGGAATTGTTAGAGCGCGACGAGTCGCAGTTTTGTGCCATTTACGGCAGGCGCCGTGTAGGAAAGACGTATTTGGTGAAGCAGACATTCGGGGATAAGTTTGCATTTGTACACACCGGATTAGCCAATGCGACAAGGATAGAACAACTTTGGGAATTCCGCGAGTCATTGCGCAGTGCAGGCGTGAAGAAATGCAAGTTACCCAAGACCTGGTTTGAAGCCTTCCACATGCTGCAAGACCACCTTGCATCGTTGCCTGACGGGAAGAAGATTGTTTTCATAGATGAATTGCCATGGTTGGATACTCCGAAAAGCCGTTTTTTGCCGGCTTTTGAACATTTCTGGAACGGCTGGGCAAATCTGCGCGATGATATCGTATTGATTGTATGTGGCAGTGCTACTTCGTGGATTATCGGCAATATTGTTCATAACAAGGGCGGTTTGCATAACCGTTTGACGCGGCAGATTCATCTACGACCGTTTAGCCTAAAGGAATGCGCATTATACGCACAGAAGCGTTCGTTAGAGATGACGCATCGCGATATATTGGAGACATACATGGTATTAGGCGGTGTGCCGTATTACTGGAGTCTGTTGCGACCAGAATGGTCCTGGGCACAGAACATCGACAATCTGTTCTTTGACGAGACAGCAGAGTTGCGCGATGAGTTCAAAGCATTGTACGCTTCGCTTTTCCGCGCTCCACAACCGTATATTGATATTATTACAGCGTTAGGTACGAAGAAAGTGGGCATGACGTTTGATGAACTGGATAAGACGTTGACGATTAACTTGGGAGGTAAGTTGACGGATAAGTTAGAAGAGTTAGAGCAATGCAATTTTATACGTTCTTATACAGCATTGGGAAAGGTGAAAAAAGATACCCGCTACCAGCTGATTGATAATTTTACTTTGTTCCATTTTAAGTTCATAGTGGAGGCCAATAAGGGAACCCGCACCCGCTGGATGACGCTTATCGGGACTCAGAAATACCGTGCATGGAGCGGTTTGGCGTTCGAGCGAGTTTGTATGCTTCACGAGAATCAGATACTGAAAGCATTAGGTATATCCGGTATGGAGTGCGGCATCTACTCATGGACATATCGTCCACAAGACGAGAAAGGGACAGGCACACAGATTGATTTGCTCATTGACCGCAGCGATAATGTGATTAACCTGTGCGAGATGAAATTCTATAGCGACCCGTATGCAATGACAAAAGCGGACGATGAGGCTGTGCGTGATAAGAAAACAATTTTCCAGAACGTCACTCAAACACGTAAGGCGATTCGAATAGTGATGGTTACGTCGTACGGCTTAGTCCGCAATGCGTATGCCAAAGGAATACCGAACCAATTAACGATGGATGACTTATTTGATTGAGTAGTATCTGATTTATCGGTTTGATATACACAAACAAAAGAGCACTCTCGAAGAGTGCTTTTTGTATAGTTTGCACTAAAATGGTGCAAGTTTTATGGAAATCTGCACTAAATTCGTGCAATTATTTGTATGTGTCTCGCGTCGGCTGCTGTTGCAATGCTAATTGCGCAAAAAAAATCTCCCTCAATGAGTGCTGTTTTTGGCATAATTATCCCTCAATGAGCGCTGATTTTTACAAAAATCTCCCTCAATGAGTGCTTTTTTAAGAAAATAATTTGGGTACATCTGAAAAATGCTGTACTTTTGCCCCGTTAAACAACAAACCACACCGAATATGATAGACGATTCACTGACAGCATATCAAAACGAGCAGTTGCGTAAAACGCCTGACAGATTTCATCGGTATATGTATGACCGTCTTGCGTGGGAGAGCCGTATGTTCGGGCTTGTAGGCCCGCGGGGCGTAGGCAAATCGACGCTGCTTTTGCAACATTTAGCGGCGAGTCCCGACCGTGAACGGAGTCTGTATATCTCCGCCGACACGATGTATCTGACAACGCACACGCTTGTCGAACTGGCTGACACCTTTGTCAAATACGGCGGCGTGCGTCTGTATATCGACGAGGTACACAAATACAAGAACTGGTCACGCGAACTGAAGCAGATCTATGACACCCATGAGTCGCTCAAGGTGGTTTTCACCGGTTCGTCCATTTTAGACATCATCGAAGGTGAGGCGGATCTGAGCCGCCGTGCGCCCGTCTATCATATACAGGGACTGAGTTTCCGCGAGTATTTGGCGTTGTTTCATCAAATTGATTTGCCTGTTTACTCATTAGAGCAGATTCTGAAACACGAGGAGACGGCTGTGTTAGACAAAGTGGAACACCCGCTGTTCTATTTCAAGCAATACCTCCAGACCGGCTATTATCCTTTCAGTAACGAACCTGATTTCGCACTCCGCATCGAACAGATTGTCCGCCAGACCATCGAATCGGATATAGCACAATACGCAGACTTGAAGGCTTCCACAGCACGCAAACTGATCCAACTGCTGGGGGTCATATCGGGTATCGCTCCGATGAAACCCAATGCAGACAGTCTGTCGCATGAGATAGGTGTGAGCAAGAACAATATCCCTGACTACCTTGTCTATTTAGAGAAAGCCGGTATGATTGGCCAGTTGCGGGATAACACAGGCGGTCTGCGTGGGCTTGGAAAGGTAGAGAAAGTGTATATTGACAATCCAACCCTGATGACCGTTCTTGCGTACGGCAATCCCGATACCGGCAATCTGCGGGAGACATTCTTCTATAACCAGATGCGTGTGAACAACAACGTGCTGTCCTCGCGTGTGTCGGACTTCGCTATCGGTGACTACACGTTTGAGGTCGGAGGCAAGAAGAAAGGCAACAAGCAGATAGAGAACGTAGCCAACGGCATTGTCGTCAAGGATGACATCGAATATGGGTTCCTCAATGTTATACCTCTTTGGGCGTTAGGGCTGAACTATTGATAGTTGAGAGTTGATAGTTGATAATTTATGGTTTCAAATTTCAAATTGCAAATTTAGAGGGGCGGGATGTCGGGATATCGTTCTGTCGGAATTCCGGGATGGCGGGATGTCCGTTATTCGGAAGAGGACGGCGGGGGTTTTACAAGCGGCTCCGGGGGGAGCCGGGTCAGAATAGTATTCTGACGTAATAGAAGAAAAACAAAGCCACTACAGGAGGCTCTAAGGAGCCTGTCTGAATTCAATTCTAACGATCTGCTTCGCTGT
>CAJOIZ010000048.1 GCA_905234835.1 Paludibacteraceae bacterium | reverse complement strand
AGGGCTTACACTTGCCGCCACGGTGTAGTTGTTCGTGGAGCGTGTGAAGTTGGCGGTGACGGTGAGGTTGCCTGTGACGGTGGCAGAGCCGTTGCCCCAACTGTCAAAGGTGTAGGTGTACTGCGCGTCAGCGGCAGCGGGCGTAGCGGTTACGGTCGTGCCGTTGATGGTAACGGTGTTGGAAGAGTTGGTGATGTTCGTGCCGTATGGTACGGAAGCCACGGTTGCATGGTCCACAGAGCCATAGCCTGCGGGAGCGACGGCAACGATGACGGTGTAGTTGTTGGTGCTTTGGCTGAAGTGTGCGTAGTAGGTCGCGTCGCCGCTGACAACAGGTGTCTCTCCGTCGGCATAGAAAGTGCCACCGCCGTTGGCTGCGGTCGTCCATCCGTCAAAGGAGTATGAGTACTGCGCATTGCCCGCTTTGGTCGGTGTAGCGCCATCAAAGGATGTGGCTGCATCAGCGGCAAGGTCGGCATCCGTCTCAAGGGTGCTTTCACCGTCCTCCGATTTCCATGTGACAGTGTAGGTGGAGGGAGATGGTGCGGCAGAAGGACAGCCTACCCCGTCAGAGAAGACAGCGACGACTTCATCAGGTCCCCAACTGACGAAGGTGTAGGGGTTGTCGGTGCTGATAAGGTTGCCATCACCGTCCCGCCATTCTACGAATGTGGCAGGCGCGGTAGGAGTGGCGGTGACGGTTCTATCATTACCTAAAGTGGCTGCTGACCCATTAACCGAACCCGTACCACAGGTGCTGACGGTGTTCGCATATTTCCAATCGCTTTTGCTGCCAGATGGGTAAATCTGCGTCTTAGTGGGCTTTGAGTTTAGATAAGGTTCGTGATATTCAGTACACCGCAAGTCAAAAAGACGACGATTTGTGCCGTCGTTGGTCGCACACACATAGACATTGCCACCTGTAGCGTGAGCGAAGTCGCCGTTTGAGGCACTACCGATTTTCCACCCTCCTGTTCCGATGATGTCGGCGGAACTGTTATCAGCGGTCAGTCCTTGCGAAGCAAGTGCCGTGCCTGCTGTTCCGCTGTTGCTGATTGGATAAGTGCCGACGGGGATGTTGTTGATAATGTCGGCATTGGTGCCTGTTAGTGAGAGTGTGCCATCCAAGACGAGGGCGAACCATACTGTTTTTCCGCTTCCCGTGACTTTGAATTGTACCCGCTTGGTGGCACCAACGGTTGAAACTGTGATGCTTACATTGTCATACGCCGCATTGACGTTCACACTCCACGCCCCTGTGTTTGGTTCGTAGCCCCATATCTGGGCATGTGCCGAAGCCGTTGTCAGCAGTGCGATTGCGAGAGTGATTGCGCAAAAGAATGCGCGTGTTCGGGCGCGTAGTGCGCTGTGGATTGGTTGTTGCTTTTTCATAAGCGTAAAAATTTAAGTTGGTTGTTAATTGGTTGTTTATTACGACCTCTGTGTCGTTTGTTTGTTGTTATCGTTGTTTTGGTGACAAATTGTCATTTTGCAAGGGTAGCGCATCCCTTCGGCAAGGGTAGCGCACGGGTAGCGGAGAGTAAGCCTTGTGGTGCGGCGACATTGTGTAAGCGATAGGACGGTTTTTGCGACATTGTGGCATCTGATACGGACATAAAAAAGTTGGGTGGGTATCTCTGCTCTGTTAAAGTCCTATAATTGGGCTACTCGGGCTACCACACCCATCCTTTCCAATTATGCAGAAATGCCCACACCTGACGTGTGAGCGTTCCGCGTTATTCGAGGAAAAGGATTCAATTTGTGGTAGATTGAGCAGCTCCTAAAATAAGCGTAACGCTATGTATGTTTATGTCTTTATGGCTGTTATGTCATAGGCAAGGTTTGAGTTAGGTTGGTGTTATAATTTCATCAATGTGAGGTTATATGTCATAAAGCGGGTGCGGAGAGGCTTTCTGCCATGCAGACCGCGATACTCCTTTTCTGTCTGTTCATCGTCAAAAAGTGTCTCGAACCCATTACGGCTGTAAAAGTCAAGCACCTTTGGCGAATTGATAGCATCAACAACCAGATATCGGAAACCAATCTGACTGGCTTCGGTCGCTATCCATACCTTTATAAGATTCAGGAACTCATCTCCTATATGCTTGTCGCGAAAACCATCAAATATAGCCAACTGCCCGATGAGCGTTGCGGGATAGAATGAACGGCGTTTGTCATCCGGGATGTCAGCAGTAAAATCCGACTTTGTATCCGTAGGCATTGTGCGCATGGAAATGCTTGAGTTGCTGACACAAAACGCACAAACAATCTCCATTGTATCCTTGCGGTAGAAACAATAGGATTTAGACAGTCTTTGCCGCTCATTCAAGACCGCCTCATCACGGAAAAACGCAGCAATATCAGGCGCCTGCTCACACTCAAAGCCACTCAAAGAGGATATCAAGTCCTCCGTGAGCGGTGAGAAAACGCAGTGTTCTGACAGATAAGCCATGACTACAATGCAGAGCGTTGAAGAATAGTCTGTAATGCGCGGTAAGCCTCGGAATAGTCCTCAGACCCTTGACGAGCCTCGTTGCGCTGCGCTTGTTTGTAGAAACGCTCGGCTGCTGCACCTTCTAAAACAGGTATCGGATTGGCAGTGTACATAATGAATGGGTTATGAAATTGCGGCATACTGATTCAAGCGGCAAAGGTACGGCAAAAATATGGCATACACAAGAGGGGAGGTGCTTTTTTTGTATTTTACTATTTTGCGAAGGAGGCGTATCCATTTGGTATGGGTATAGTATCCCTATAGTATCCGTATAGTAAATATAATTAGGTGCGGATGATTTGCGGGGCAGTGAGATCTATCTGTCCGGCTTGACTGACAAAGAGGGTAGGAAGGTGTCGGTCACATACATGAACTGCGGATGCAAGAGCATTATCCTGCGGCATTGCTCCGAGGCTTTTCCTCTATGCCCGAGTTTGTCGTAACACTGCGCCGCCTCCAGTTGTACCGCCGGATACATCCAATGATACCTGTACGCCGTGTCTCTCTCCATCGCTCTTTCGGCACGGAGACAGTATTGCAGCGCTTTCTTCTTGCTCCCGCCGAAGAACTTTGGGAAATGGAAACAGATATTCGCCCGCATATAGAGCGCAAGCGGATTGAGCGAATCCGCCTGCAGCGCCTTGCGGGAGAGTCTCATGCCGCTCACCACATCGCCTATACCTGCTTCGCCCAGCAGATAAGAATAGATGCGCACAGCACTGCAGTGGCTCAGCCAGTCCGCTTCGGAGAGGCTGTCTTTTGCCGCTTCTATATGTTGCTTGTAGCGATGGTTGGCTATCCGGCACGCCACCGTGTCGCCGACAGAATAGAGGTAAGGAACATAGCCGTATTCGCAGAGCAGGATGCGGCTGCGTTCGTCATTGTCTGCATCTTGCCAACGGATGGTTTCCAGATAGTCCGCCCAGACCTGCATGTCCTGCCGGAGATAAGCATCATACAACCGCCTGTCAACGGGGGAAGCCGCCAACAGGCAGGTGACAAACAACAGAGCGTATAAACAGAAGGAACGCAACACTACTCGTGCTCCAGTTTGAGCGTCACGGTAGGCTGGTCGCATACCTCCGCTGGACCGTAGTATTGGATGGGACCGGGGAAGATGTACGTGTCGGTGGACAGCGCCCATTCGTCACGGTGCGCCACAAGATACCGGTAGGGTTTGCCGTTGAGGTCCACCAGCGCTTTCTGAATGACGGGTTTCATCTTGCCGTTGCGGCGTTCCATGTTCATCATCATCGTGACGGGTACGCCGCCGGCAGTCCATTCCTCTGCGGGCCGTGTCAGGTTGCGGACAATCGCCATATAGCCCGTCTTGCCAGCCTGAATCAGCTGCGCAGCCGTCTGACCGAGGCTGTAGCAGTAGTCGGCATCGAAGTTGGACGGCACGGCGCAACGGCCTTCATACCCGAAGAAATGGTGCTGGGTGGCGAACTTGCCGGTGTACTCGCCGTTTGCTTTCATCTCAGCCAAGCGTTTGCCCACCATCTCGATGAGCAGTTTCTCCGTCTCTATAAGGCTGACTTGTACGTTGCCGTGAGGGTCGCGGTCCATAGTCAGTTGTTTGGCAATGGCCTCGGGCAGGGACTGGTAGAGACGCTTGGCATCATCTCTCAGTCCGTTCACGTCAAACTCTTTGCCGTCTGCCAGCAGGTCGTTCAACTCCTGTATCAGTGCGCGCATGGCGGGGATGAACTCAATCAGTCCCTCCGGCACGAGTACCGTGCCGAAGTTCAGCCCCTTGGCGGCACGCTGCGCCACCACGCGGGCGATGTCGTCCACGATGTCGCCTAATGTCATCTTTTGGGCTTCCACCTCTTCGGAGATAATAGTAATGTTCGGCTGGGTTTGCAGCGCACATTCGAGCGCGATATGGCTGGCGCTTCTGCCCATCAGGCGGATGAAATGCCAGTACTTCTTCGCAGAATTGGCGTCGCGCTGGATATTGCCAATCAGTTCGCTATAGACCTTGCAGGCTGTGTCAAAACCGAAGGAGGTCTCAATCATCTTGTTCTTCAGGTCGCCGTCGATGGTCTTTGGGCAGCCGATGACCTGTATGCCGCACTGCTTTTGCAGGTAGTACTCCGCGAGTACGCATGCGTTGGTGTTGGAGTCGTCGCCGCCGATAATCACGATGGCGGTGATGCCGAGGCGGTTGCAGACCTCTATGCCCTTGTCGAACTGCCATGTCTCCTCCAGTTTGGTGCGCCCCGAACCGATGATGTCGAAGCCGCCCGTGTTGCGGTATTGGTCGATGATGTCGGCGGTCAGTTCCGTGTACTTGCCTTCAATCAGTCCGCTCGGTCCGCCGAGAAAGCCGTACAGACGGCTGTCAGGGTTCATCCGTTTCAGACCGTCGAAGAGACCGGAGATGACGTTGTGTCCGCCGGGAGCCTGTCCGCCGCTCAAGATGACGCCCACGTTGCGCGCCGGCTTGGCGGCTTGGGCTGTCGCAGCCTGTATTTCCACTACGGGCAGTCCGTAGGTGTCAGGGAACAGTTGTTTGATAGCCTCTTGGTCCGCAACCGATTGTGTGCGTTCGCCTTCCTTGAGGCATACTTCGCCACGCAGGGCGATGGGCATCTTGGGCTGATAAGCGCGATGCGCTATTTGTAATGCTGATTCTTTCATAGTGATTTAACTTGTGTTGTTTTTACGCAGCAAAAATACGTTCTCTTTGCTGTCCGTACAAGAAATAGTTGATTTTTTGTGATTTTTGTTTGGCGGATAGAAAAAATGCAGTACTTTTGCGCGTTTTTGTGCGTCTTATTTGACAGGAGACGGTGCGAAAACGACAAGTATTAACCTAATTTAATTATCTAACACAAATGACCAATCACTACGAGACTGTTTTCATTCTCACTCCCGTTTTGTCTGAGCCGCAGATGAAGGAAGCAGTCAGCAAGTTCAGTGACCTTCTTGCGCAGAACGGCGGTACCGTTATCGAGCGCGAGGAGTGGGGTTTGCGCAAACTGGCATACCCCATCCAAGGAAAGACGACAGGCTTCTATGCCCTGTTGCAGTTTGACGCGGAGCCGGCGGTAATCGCTACGCTCGAGACGGAGTTCCGTCGCGACGAGCGCGTGATCCGTTTCCTCACCACACGTCTTGACAAGTATGCTTACCAGTACAGCGAGAAACGCCGCGGCGGTAAGAAGAATGTTGAACCCGCTAACCAAGAGGAGGCTTAAACAATGGCACAGAATGACGAAATCCGTTTCCTCACTCCCCAGGTGAGAGACAAGAACAAGAAAAAGTACTGCCGTTTCAAGAAAGCCGGTATCCGTTACATTGACTACAAGGATCCCGATTTCCTGAAGAAGTTCCTCAACGAACAGGGTAAGATTCTGCCCCGTCGTATCACGGGTACAAGTCTGAAGTTCCAGCGCAAAGTGGCGCAGGCTGTGAAGAAAGCACGCCATCTGGCTTTGCTGCCCTACGTAACCGATTTGATGAAATAAGGAGGACAGATTATGGAAGTTATACTTTTGCAAGACATTGAGACGCTCGGCTACAAGAGCGACATCGTGAAAGTTCGCGACGGCTATGCCCGCAACTATCTTATCCCCCAGAAAATGGCCATTATCGCCAACGAGAGCAACAAGAAGCAGAACGCCGAGAACCTGCGTCAGCAGGCCCGCAAGATTGCGCAGGCTCTTGCCGCTGCACAGGACCTCGCTACTCGTCTCGCGCAGACCGTTATCCGCGTGGCTGTGAAGGCGAACGAGGACGGCAAGATCTTCGGCGCTGTTACCGCACAGCAGGTGTCTGACGCTCTTAAGGAGCAGGGCATTGAAATCGACCGCCGTGTCATCACCGTCGAGCCCATCAAGCAGCTTGGCGAAGGCGAGGCGCACGCCCGTCTGCACCGCGAGGTGAAAGCCGACATCCGTCTCGAAGTGGTTGCCGCTGAATAAGCCGGCGACTGAGGTAAATCTTTTTAATAAAACGTATTATGAAAAAAGGTATTCATCCCGATAATTACCGTGTCGTAGTGTTCAAGGACATGAGTGACGGCACGCAGTTCTTCAGCCGTTCGACAGCTGCCACGAAGGACACGATTGAGATTGACGGTGTCAAGTATCCGCTCATTAAGCTGGAAATCTCCAACACCTCGCACCCCTTCTATACGGGTCAGGCGAAGTTGGTGGACACTGCCGGTCGTGTGGACAAGTTCTTGTCGCGTTACGGCAACCGCCAGAAGAAAGCGTAAGCAGTTGTCTTCCTGCAAAGAGAGTAGGAGACTGCAATATCGAAACAATCCATCCGATGGTGTCACTAACCATCGGATGGGTTGTTTATTTATGCCTTGTCGTCTGTTCTGTCCTCCTCTGTCCTCCTCTGTTCTCCTCTGCTCTACACTGTTATTCTCTGTTCTCTTTTGTTCTTCACCTCACCTCTTCTCTGCCCGTATGTATGACAATTGTCTGTTATTGCAGTGCTCAACACATAGTTCCCAACATGTAGTTCCCAACACGCAGTCACCAACACGCAGTCCCCAACACGAAGTAAATAACACGTAGTCCCCAACACGCAGTCCCCAACAGCGAAGCTACAAAACAGTGACCAGACAGCAAGCAACTCCGACAGTCAACCGACGGTCAACCGACGGTCAACCGACAGTCAGCCGACGGTCAGCCGACAGTCAACCGACAGTCAGCCGACGGTCAGCAGTAAGATAACCGAATGCTTACCGTATTCCGACCGAACCCTAACCGAATGACTAAAATGCTTTACTCAATACAGGAAAAGATTGTCACGAAGACCGATTACATCACTATCACTTTCTCTGTGCCGATAGATACGATAGACATTAGGACATTCAATATATAATCATTTGCACATACAATATATATAGAAATAACAATGACAATGCATGATATATTTTTAATGAACCACGCCTATTTAATAATCAGCACTTTACAGACTTTTTATACAAAAAAGTGTAAAAATATTTGGTCAGTTGTTTAGAACGCTGTATTTTTGCAGCCGCTTTTGAGAGAGAAAGAGTGAATTTCCTCCCTTTTCCGCCCAACGAGGTGCTAAAATTGAGATTCTTCTAACAATTTACTGCCAAGAAGACATCCTCTTTTTTTTGCGCTCTGGCGAAACGGAACGACGGTAGTGGTTCGTGGCGGATGTATTAGAAGCGATGAGTTTTGACAG
>CAJOIZ010000047.1 GCA_905234835.1 Paludibacteraceae bacterium | reverse complement strand
CAGATAAAGTAAAGGTCAGGAAATAAAGTAACAACGTCTTTGACCAGCAGATAACATGCCCCTTTCGTCATACCGATATCCCGTTATCCCGATATCCCGCACGGACTTCGTTATCCCGACATCCCGTTATGCCGATATTCCGCGCCTACGTCGACATCCCGATATCCCGTCATACCGGTATCCCGAAAGAAGAACATCACCTGCAGCATGGGCGGAGGCAACTTTCATAATTGGGTTTTAAGGGGTTTAATACGCCTCCGCCCCGCTGCTTTTTAACAGTTCACAAATTAAGCAAAGGAAGCAAAGTGAGCAGTAATGATGAATTTGTTTCATTTGTGAACAAACAAAACAAAGCATTACAACCATGAAAAGAGAATATCAGACTCCGCTTTCGATAGCGGAAGAGACCATTAGAGTGAACATGCTCTGCGCAAGCGGAGGCGGTGGTGGCATTACCCCGTCCCACGACACGCAGCCCGTCACCGATGGTGGTGACCCGCGAGACGCCATCTAACCGCCTGCGGAAAGATACATATAGGTAAGCATCTTTCGCAATCAAGCGTCGTCCATTTCGTGCGGTATTGTCCGTAATATTATCCGCACCCCATCCCGACAGAAGGCTACCCCACAGATAGCCTTCTGTCTTTTTCGTCTGTTGTCGCGGCTGGGAGCCGCGTTTTTCTTCGTCCATTGCGTCTGAATTGAATTCAGACACGGCCTCCAGAGCCGCTTTTTCTTTGTATTCAGCCGATTAGTAATCGGCATTGTTCGTCCTTTGCGTCGGAATTGTATTCCGATGCGGCTCTTAGAACCGCTTGTAAACAAAATCGCGATTCCGTTGAAGATAGCAACATTCGATTTGCACTTTATCGAAGTATTATACATTATTTTGTGTAAAATATCGAAATAAATTGCAGGGTATTTTGTTATTTACCGAAGTTATTATACTTTTGCAGCGGATTTTGGAAAACAAGTAGTATGACAATTCAAGAATTACTGCCCATAGTGGCTGAACAAAAAGAGGAGTTCCTGTCCGAGGACTTTGCCGGATTCTGTACCCGTGAGGAAGAGAAACAAATAGACTTGAAGAGCCATTTGGCGCAAGTGGTCATCGGCGTGAGGCGCAGCGGAAAATCCACACTCTGCCGTAAAGTGCTTCGCGAAGCGGACGTGAAAGCGGCATACGTCAATTTCGATGACGAACGCTTGGAAAAAGCACAGACAAGTGATTTGAACACAATCCTTGAAACATTGTACATTGTCTATGGCGATTTTCACTATCTGCTTTTGGATGAAGTACAGAACATTGACGGCTGGCCCTTGTTCGTCAACCGCTTGCTACGGCAGAAAATCCACCTGATTGTTACAGGAAGCAACGCCAAACTGCTCTCCAACGAACTGACCACACACCTTACCGGCAGGCATCATAAAATAACCCTGTTTCCGTTTTCCTTTGCAGAATACGCACGGATTAAACAATTGGATACGCAATCTCTGACCACCAAAGGACAGGCGGCGGTCAAACGGGAACTAAACGCATACCTTATGAACGGTGGATTGCCAGAACTGCTGACGGAAACCGATGCACAGGGATACATAATGGCATTACTTGATGCCATCATCAAACGGGACATAACATTACGTTTCAAAGTACGTTATCCGGAAGTGCTGCAACGCTTGGTTACTTATCTTATAGACAATTTCGCACAGGAATACAAAGCAACAGCCATCGCTGAATTATTAGGCGTGTCCGATCATACGATAGATACTTATTGTGGCTATCTACAGGAGGCTTTTCTGTTGTTGGCGGTAAAGAAATTCTCCTTTAAGAGCCGCGATAGGATTCGGGATTCAAAGATTTACGTGATAGACAACGCTTTTATATCCAACCGCAAAAACACGTTCTCAACGGAGAATTACGGATGGCGGCTGGAAAATACAGTATATGTCGAACTGCTTCACCGTGCGTGTATACGTTTTGCGGACGTGTTCTATTATAGAGACCGGTCGTTTGAGGTGGATTTCGTAGTGGCGAAAGACGGAGCGGTGGAGGAGTTATACCAAGTATGCTACGACATGTCCAATGAGAAAACGCGCAGACGGGAGATCAATTTGTTGTTGCAAGGTGCCAAGAAGTTTCATTGCACCAACCTGACCATACTTACATTTGACGGACAGGAGACAATCACGGAAGGCGGGTTTACCATTCAAGTCAAACCGGCTCAGCAATGGCTGGTGTTATAGGTAGAATGTATTCTCTCATGTTGGGAGTAAAAAAACAAGCGCGGACAACACTTGTCATCCGCGCTTGATTGGGTTAATCCATTTCAAGTCTCAATTATCAACTATCAATTATCGAGAGCGTCACACTCTTCTTCTGTTTTGGCATCTGATTTCTCGTATTTCACATTGGTGCCGCCTGCCGTTTCCATTATCTTTGCATACGTCTTGATGTCTTCTTCTGTTTCCCACATATATTCTTGCATAGCCACTCCGTACAGATAGTATGTAACGTGCCAGCAGAAATGCGGTGTATTCTCATCATCTTCGTCATCATTGCCACCTTCGTCGTTGCCGCCCAATTTGGCGCATGAGCTGGCGTCGTTGGCGTCTGCCTGTTTGTATGTGAATGTAAAGAGGGTGTTCTTCAGGGTCGCCTGCATGGTTACTACCAGTTCGCGCTCTGTCATCCACAGATACTCGGTAATCGTGGTGGAGCCGTAATTAACGGTCACTTCCCAGCATTTTTGTGTCGTGTTGTCGAGGGTGTTGGGGTCAATCTCTTCGTCTTCTTTTCCGCCGTTGTTGCCACCGCCGTTTTCACCGCCGTTGTTTCCTCCGTTGTTTCCTCCGTTGTTGTCATCGTCGGGATTGAGTGCCCAGCAGGATTGTTCATCTTTCACGTCATTCTTTTTGTAGGTGACTTTCAGGTTGGACATCTCCTCTTTTTCTTTTTCTGTAGCTTTGGCGTATGCATCTTTGAGGATACTTACAATCATTCTTTCTGTACCCCATGCATAGGATGTCTCGCTGTGTTGCCCGTCGGTATAGGTTATCACCCAGCAGGCCTGCGTGGTGTTGTCAAGGCTTGAGAGGTCGATTTTCTCAATTGCCTGACCGTTGACCGAATAGTTGGTTACATTGTCGCCTTTTTTCTCGTTGCAGGCAACCAGCAGCGTCAGACTGATTAGCATTACAAGTGCCAAAAAGTGGTTTCTTTTCATAATGGTAAGATTTGGTTGTTGGTATTTAAGTTATTTGTTGTTTGTATCTGTATGTATCTGTTTGGTTGTTGTGCGGTGACCGTGTCGTATGGCCAATCACCGCACAAAAGTATAACCATTATGTTATATGTACAAAATAAAAGTGCTTTTTTGACACATTTGGCATCTACGCCGAAATACCGAAACTTTACTTTTCTTAAGATGGGATTAAAAAAATCCGGCAGCCTAACGCATAGATGCAAGAGAAAGGGTGTGCCAAACTGATTGACACACCCTTTCTCATTGTATGAAGCCGGTATTACAGCTCGGTTTTGAAGACAGCTGTTTGGTTGTCTTTGGTTATCCGGACTATGTATATACCGCGCTCAAGCGGGATATTGATATCTCCGTTGGCGTTTGCGCTGTAGATGCACGTACCGGTCATGCTATAGACAGTAATATATGCATCGCCGTCAAGACCGCTGATAGACAGACCGTCAGCGTTGCGGCTGAGGTTGATGCCGTCTTCGAGAAGAACATCGGTGCCGGTAGGCAGAGTCTGTCTCTCGGTGAGGAGCGAGAAGCGGTTGTTGTGCTTGCCGCTTGCCAGGCTGACGGTGTAGGTGTCGTTAAGCAGGTCCGTGTAGGTCTCAGTCTGGTTGTCGTAGAGATAGAGGTGTGATACACTGGAACTGTTGCGCGTCCATTCTTTTGCTAACGAGAACGTGTAACTACCGTCCTTGACCGTCTTGACGGAGAGGTCAACGGGCTGGGTACCGCGCTTGTGGCTGATAGCGGCGACAGCAAGGCTGTATTTGCCTATCGTGGCTGCTACGGTCATCTGCGAAGAGGTGCTCCACTTGTCAAGGTCGGCGTTGATTTCGTACTCGTCGGTGAAGTCGTCGCCGAGGAGGAGTGCCATGCGGTCGTTAGTGCCGTTGCCCTCTAAACGTACACCGAGCATTGTCTCCTTCGGATTCTCCAGCATACGGCCCGGTGCGTTCTGCGAGCGTGCGTCTTTGGCAAACGAGAGCATGTCGCCTTGTCCGACTTGAATGAAGAAGTTCTTGAAGGAAGGCAGGGTGGTTCCTGTTACCATCTCAGCGTGATAGGACTGTCCGTTGTTAGCTGGAATGACCACATAACGTGCAGAGCCGACCCATTCATACTCGTCGCTGCCGTTCTTCTGCAGTTCGCCAATGACTCCGTTACCGAAGCCTTCTTCGTCATCGTCGGCGAAGTTGGCAAGATAGGGGTTACCAATCAAATTCCAACCGGCGTTGTTGGGTGCAATACCTGTGTTCAGTTTGCCGTTGGTCATACCATAGTGAGTGACAGAAACTGTCTTGCTGTCAGCATCGGGCAGTTCTCCGCTTGTGAGGTCAATGGTAAGCGGGAAGTTGAGGTAGCAGTAGTTGCGCCGCTTGCCATCAATAATCTCGGAAGGTACGCCATAGACGGTGTAGCCGCGTCCCGCCACAAGTGTAGGAGCGTCTTCTATGTCCATAGTGGTAGGATCCCAAATCTCCACCCAGCCGGTTTTGCCTTGTGAACGTTTCTCGCCGTCATAGGCTGTTATGCCGAAGATGGCGGGTGTGCCGTCGGGGTATGTAACATCCGCAATATCCACATCGGCGGGCAGGCAGAGCGAGTACTGCTGCTGCAGACCCGTCAGGTACTGGTAGTTGACCTTGCCGGATGTGTTAACGATAGAGCCGTTCACAACGAGCTGCGGCGATGTGTACGAATAGGTGCCGTTGTTGAGGTCGCCGCCACGGAGAATGATGTTATTGGTGTTGAGTGTGTAACCTGAAGGAATGACGGCCTTGGCGCCTGCGCATACAACGAGGTTGTCGCAAATGCGGTTATCGTTGAAGGTGAGGGTGGAGCCGCTGAGTACATAGATCTCCTTGCCTTCGGTGTCGCTCAACGAGGACGAGTTGGTGTTTTCGGTAATGAGGAACGGAATCTGTACGCTGAAGACACCGAGAGCGACTTCGTCCTCGTCCGTAAGCGTGACATCAAGCACGCCACCTGCATGGAGTTGTACATCGTTCTTGTTGAAGACGAGTTTGTAAACGCCTTCGTCGGCAGTGGAGGACTCGAGCCAGCAGCTCTTGGGTGAACCGCCTCCTACAACCTGCACACTGGCAGCAACCGCCGTGGCGGGCAGGTTGGTGATAGAGAGGAAGATGGCGTTGGAGAGCCACTTCTGGAGCGTTACGCCTATTTCCTGATATTGTGCGTAGTAGGTGATGTCCTCGTCCGCAAGGTTTCCGAGGTTGAGGTCGTCACCAAGTCCGTCCGCCTGTGTGTTCCAGCGTATGAATACGCAGTTCAACTTGGTAGGATGAGGAATGTCCTCAATGGCGGACTGGTTGATGGTTATCTGTTCATCCGTTCCGTCAGGCCATTGACCTGTGTTGGCATCGAAGATAAGTTTGCTGCCAATAGTGGACTGGTTGACAAACTTGGTGGGCACATGGTGTGCGTCCTTGATTATATCCAGTCCTTCGGGGCAATAGAACTGACCGACACCGCCGACACTTGCCACCCAGTTATATGTCGGGTCGGTGGCGGCACCATAGAAGCGCCAGTCGGTAAAGTTGACCTTCATATAATTAAGAGCAGTGCAGCCATTGAACATCTGCGTGTAGCAACCTGTCTCCAGTTCGGTGGCAGGCAGAACGGGTGCAGTCTGCAGTGATGTACAGCCCTTGAACATCGAATTGTAGCAGTTGACTGCCAGTTTGGTAGCAGGCAGTGTGGGTGCGGCAGTGAGTCTTGTGCAACCCTGGAACATGAATTGGTAGCAATTTGGTTTGACGGTAGTAGCCGCCATAGCGGGCGCAGTAGTGAGGCTTGTGCAGCCGTTGAACATATATTCATACGCGCCTTCAGGGAGCGTCGTTACAGCCAACGGATTGACAGTGGCAAGAGCCGTGCAGCTCTCGAACATGTGCGAATAGCAGTAGTCGTCAATCTTCATAGCGGGCAGCACAGGCATAGCTGCGACAGACGTGCAGCCGAGGAACATATACTGGCAGGCGTATTTGCCGAGTTCGGGCACTTGCAGTGCAGGGGCTGTTTCCAGTGACGTACAGCCATTGAACATCTTGGTGAAGGCATAGTCGCTTGCAAAGCCGGATCTGATTTCATTGTTCTGAACACCTGTCAGACGCTTGCAGCCCTCAAACATACTTGCGTAGCCGTAGTTGGCAACCGAGTTGGCGGTGATAGCTCCGGCAGTCTGCAGACCGACAGAAGCATTAACCCAACAGTTGTAGAACATCTTCTCGCAACCGTGAGCACCGACGCTGACCGCAGTGATGGCAGGTGCAGCTTCCAAGCGTTTGCAGCCGCTGAACATCTCCTGACAGCCGTAAGAGCCTATTTCGTTGATAGAGAAGGTGCCGATGGAGTTGATTCCGTAATAGTTCGTCTTGAACGCATAGGCGTTAAGGAACATCTGGTAGCAGCCGTGGTCGCCCACTTTGTTGATAGTGAGGTTAGGAGCAGCCGAGAGGTTACGGCACTGGAAGAACATCTGGTAGCAGCCTCGGTTGCCCACTTCGCCGATGTTGATGTCGCGTGCATGGTCGAAGCCGACGGGAGCAACATTGTCAGCAGTATTGGCGAAGTTGAACATCTGGTAGAAGCCGTAGTCCTTCACTTTTGCGGCTGTGACAGCGGGACTGACATCCAAACCGTTGCAGAGGTAGAACATCTTGTTGCAAGCGTGTGCGCCTACCGTTGAGAAGCGGAGGTCGGGACACGAATCTAACCTTGTGCAGGAGTTGAACATCAGATGGCATGCGGAGTCGCCGAGCAGTAGCGTGCCACTGTCGCCGAAACCTTCGGAGTAGCGTGAACCATCCGCAGCGGTGGCTACAACGAAGCAGTTCTGGAACATATTCTTACAGCCTGCTTCGTGTATTCTCGGAGTGAGGATGGCGCGGGCTGTATCCATGCGCTGGCAGCCGAGGAACATCTCTTCGCAGCCCTGACGACCGATTGCGTTATTGACGATGATAGAGTCTGCTTTATGGAGGCCTACCGTTGCACTTGTATAGCAGCCGTTGAACATACGGTAGCAGCCCAAGTAGCCGATGGTGTCGGTAACAATATACGGACTGACGCTCAGTTTCTTGCAGCCGCTGAACATTTCGCGGAGACCTTCCTGATGTATCTCGCGTGCGCGGATGGTGTCAGCAGTTTGGATGGCAGCATTGGTGGTGCCGCTTAACATCTGCCAGCACCCTGCTTCACCTATCACATCTGCAGTAATCTTAGGAGCATGAGCAAACACTTTACAGTTATTAAACATCTGCTGGCAACCATAACTACCGATAGTCCCTACGCGTATAGGTCCTGCTGAAGTCAGGAGATTAAGACCGTTGAACATTTGGTAGCAGCCGCCTGTGGCGGCAGCATCGTCACTCTCGATGCTGCCTGCTGTGACACTCGGTGCCGTGGTCAGGCGCTGGCAACCCAGATACATATCGTTCAGACCGAGCGGAGCAATCTTGCCATTGACCACGATGTTACCTGCCGAACTTAAGCCTACAGTGGCAGAGGTGGAGCAGTTGACGAACATCTGCTGGCAACCTCTACGACCAATGGAGTCCACTATAATCTCAGGAGCCGCTTCAAGTTTCTTGCAGGTATTGAACATCTGGTAGCAACTCTGCTCGCCGATATAGGAGACTTCGATACGCGGCATAATGGTGGTCAGTGCTGCACAGCCGTTGAACATATTGTCGTAGCAGTGCGCCCCCATAATCGGTGCGGAGAGTGCCAAATCGCTTATATCAACAAGAGCGGTGCAAGTCTTGAACATATTGTAGCAACCGTAGTCGTACATCTTGGTGTTCTTTATGCCGTTGATAGTTGCGAGGCGTTTGCAGCCCTCGAACATACTTTCGCAAGCCGCGTAACCTATTTTGTCAATGACAAGGCTGTCAGCAGTCAGAAGCCCTACTGCTGCACTTGTATAGCAACCGCCGAACATACGGTAGCAACCGCTTTCTCCTACGGAGTCGATAGCTATATAGGGACTTGCTGCCAGTTTGGTGCAGGCATTGAACATCTCGCGCAAGCCTTCCTTATATACTTTGCGTGCGCGTATGGTGTCAGAGGAGACCAGTGTGGTGCAGTTACAAAACTGTAAGCAACCCTGCTCACCTATCACATCCGCTGTAATCTTTGGTGAGTTAGCGAACTTGGCATTGGTTTTGAACATCTGGTAACAACCCTTTGTTCCAACCGAATCGACTCTTATGGAGTCCATGCTCAAAAGATTGGTGCAGCCCTGGAACATCTCTTGGCAGCCGAAACTGCCGATAGTCCCTACGCGCATATATCCTGCGGATGTCAGTCCTGTAAGAGCGTTGAACATACGGTAGCAACCGCCTGTATTGACAGCGTCATTACTCATAATGCTGCCTGCAGTGAGAATCGGAGTAGTGGTCAGGTAGTGGCAGCCGCTATAGATGTCGTTCAGGCCGTGCGCACCAACCGTGCCGCTTACAGTGATGTCGCCTGCGGTATGAATACCGGTCTTCGTTGTGGCGTTATAGCAATTGATGAACATCTGCTGACAGCCGTTGGGACCGATGGAATCGACGGTGATAGCAGGTGCCGGGTCAAGCCGGATACAGCCGTTGAACATACGGTAGCAGCCGTAGTCGCCAATAATGGAAGGACTGAATACCGGCCATGCCGTTGTCAGATTGGTGCAGGCATTGAACATATTGTTGTATGCACCCGGTGCTATTTCCGTTGCGGGCAGTACAAAAGTGCTTATATCCACCAATCCCAAGCAACTATTGAACATAAACTGGTAGCAGTCTTCCTCCAAGCGTGTAACAGGCAGATTGAGCTGGCTCAAGTCCGTAATACCGTTACAGCCGTTGAAGATGTAACTATATGCCTGCGGACCAAGTTTGCTACAAGGCAGTATGTCGTTATCGAAATCCAATGCGGTGCAACTTTTGAACATATTCTGGCATCCTGCCAATCCAATAGAGTCGGCTGCTATGTAAGGTAATTTGGTCAGTCCTGAGCAACCGTTGAACATCTGTTCGCAACCGAGTTCGTCAATGAGGCGGACAAAGATTGTATCGGACGTGAGAAATGGTGTGCGCCCTGTGTACATCTGGAACAAGCCTCTGTAACCAATGACACCGGCTTTAATCTTCGGAGCCTGTGTGAGAACCGTACAGCCGTCAAACATCTTCCAGCAACCCTGTGTGCCCACCGAGTCCATTATGATGGTGTCCATTGCTGCCAGTGATGCGCATTTGTTGTACATCAGTTCACAGCCGAAGGCATCAACCGTATCAATCTTTAAGTAGTCGGCTGAAGTAATCTTCAGGCTGTTGAACATATTGTAGCAGCCGCCTGTTGCTGATGCACCATTACTTCCCACTCTCTTGGCAAATACGCTCGGAGCAGTGGTCAGACGGTTACAACCCACGTATATATCATTCAGACCCAAAGAGGAAATCTCTCTGTTTACTATGATATTGCCTGCCGATTCCAAACCAACGGACGCACTCGTGTAGCATGTTGTAAACTATTACTGTCCGATAAAACTTTTTAAGATGTAAAAAATGGGGGCTGATTCCTTTTTGGAGTCAGCCCTTTAGATTTACTTTGTCGTCGCCAAACAAAAC
>CAJOIZ010000046.1 GCA_905234835.1 Paludibacteraceae bacterium | reverse complement strand
CTCGTTCTCGTCCCAGACGTAACGAATCAGTTGTCCGTCGAATAATGAAAGTTGGTCTTGCATAGTGTTTCTCTTGATAATTTGTGCAAAGGTACAACAGGTTTGCAATATATGCAAACTTTTTTGTATTTTTCAGGCAAATCAATACGTCAAAGGTCGATTTGTGACTTCGTGTTAGTCACTGCGTGTTGATTACTACGTGTTGGTGAGTGAATGTTTGTGACTACGTGTTGATTACTACGTGTTTGTTACTGCGTGTTGGAGAGTACATGTTATTCACACATTCACTGTCATTTAAACGGTCGTTTATTTGTAACTGCGGCGCAAATGTACGGCATAATTTCCATTCTGCCAAATTTGCAGACTCTTTTTTTCGTTTTTTAACAGTATTCATGCTATTTATGGGTGTTGGTTGTCACAATCTTCAGACCTTACAGATGGGGGCTCTTAATATAAATAAGGTATTAACAAATAAACGACCGTTTAAATGTAACTGGATTTATTTCTTACGATACCTATTCGGTTATCAAGTCCATCTTTTTTCAGGTTCCGGTTGCGTCATCGTTGTATTACCGATGTTTTACCGTTGTATTACTGATGTTTTACCGTTGTATTACCGATGTTTTACCGTTGTATTACTGATGTTTTACCGTTGTATTACTGATGTTTTACCGTTGCATTACCGTTGCATTGTCTTTGAGTCATTCCGTGAATCACCCGCTAATCACCCGGTAATCACCCGCTAACCACCCGCTAATCACCCGCTAATCACCCGCTCTGGGTAGGTAGTAGGTAGTTGATAGTTGACAAGGGAGTTACCGGCGGATGGGCAAGGGGGGGACAGGCACTTTATAGGCTTTTCATAGGTACTTGACAGGCACTTCACAAGCGATTCATAAGTGCGGGGGAAGGAGGGAAGCGGATAATTTTAGCAAAAACAACACATGGCACTTGCAAGAGTCCGTAACAAGCCGTATCTTTGCGGCGGGGTTAGAATACAGAACAGTGGGGAGGAACACACAGAGAGGGACAGAAGGAGACGGGAAGGATACGCAGAGCGGAACAAAAGGAGAAGGGAGGAACAGGCAGAGGAGGAGCAAGGAGAGAGGAAGAGACGCGCTGAAGGGGGCAAAAATGAACGGGAGGGATACGCTGAGGGGAAAAGAGAAAGGCTATTAACACAAATACATACAACTATGGAACAGAAGGAAATGGAACGCATTGTACGGGTAGCAGAGAGCTGGCTGACCCCGTCGTACGATGAAGAGACCCGCGCAGCAGTGCGCCGTATGTTAGACGCAGAGGACAAGACAGAACTGATAGACTCGTTCTACCGCACATTGGAGTTCGGTACGGGCGGTCTTCGCGGCATAATGGGTCCCGGCACGAACCGTATGAACAAATACATTGTTGCCCAAGCGACCCAAGGCTACGCCAATTACCTGCTGAAAGTGCAGAAAGAGGGCGGCTTCGAGCACGTTCAGAACGGTCAAGTAGCCGTAGTGGTAGGTCACGACTGCCGCAATAACGGCCGTCTGTTTGCGGAGACAGTAGCCGACGTATTCGCCGCCAACGGCATACGCGTTTATCTGTTCGAGAGCCTCCGCCCGACACCCGAAGTGAGTTTCGCCATCCGTCACCTGCACTGCCAAGGCGGCGTGAACGTTACGGCTTCGCACAACCCGAAGGAATACAACGGTTACAAAGCTTACTGGGAGGACGGCAGCCAAGTGCTTCAGCCGCACGACCAAGGTATCATCGAGGAGGTGAACAAGGTTCGCATGGAAGATGTCCGCACCGGCGGCGACAAGAACCTGATAGAGATAATCGGCGGCGAGATGGACTACGACTATATGATGGCGGTGAAGAGCGTGATGATAGACCAAGACGTGATACTGCGCCAGAAAGACATCAACATAGTCTATACCCCTCTTCACGGTACGGGTCGGCAGATAGTGCCTATGTGCCTGCGTTCGTGGGGCTTCGAGAATATCCACGTGGTGCCTGAACAGATGGTGATAGACGGCAACTTCCCGACGGTAGTGTCGCCCAATCCTGAGAACTCGGAGGCAATGACGTTAGGTATGCAGATGGGTACCCGCATCAACGCCGACCTCGTGATAGCAAGCGACCCCGACGCCGACCGCATAGCCATCGTGGTACGCAACGACAAGAACGAATGGGTCATCATCAACGGCAACCAGACGTGCATGATGTACTGCTACTACATCATCAACAACATGAAGCAGTTAGGCAAGATGCGTGACGATATGTACTTAGTGAAGACCATCGTTACGAGCGAGATGATCCGCAAGATAGCCGACCGCCAAGGCGTGACACTGACGGACGAATACACGGGCTTCAAGTGGATAGCGAACCGCATCCGTATGTGGGAAGGCAAGCGCAAATACATCGGGGGCGGCGAAGAGAGCTTCGGCTTCCTTGCCTACGATGCGGTACGCGACAAATGTTCGCCTTCCGCCATCTGCCTGATATGCGAGATAGCCGCCTACGCCAAAGACCACGGAATGACGCTGTATGACTACCTGCTGAATATCTATGCGGAGTACGGCTTCCAACGCGAAGCAATGGTGAACATCGTGCGTCCCGGCAAGACAGGTGCCGACGAGATACGCCAAATGATGGTGAACTACAGAGAACACCCCGTAGAGACCATAGACGGCGAGAAAGTGGTGTGCATCAAAGACTACCAGAGCCTTGTGCGCAAAGACCTGAAAGACGGTCAATGGGTGGAAAGCAAGATAGAGATGGCATTGGGGGCGACCTCCAACGTGCTGCAATACTTCACGGAGAAAGGTCTGAAAGTGAGCGTTCGCCCGTCCGGCACAGAGCCGAAAATCAAGTTCTACTTCGAGATACCGGGCGAGATGCGCTCCGCCGCAGACTACGAGCGCGCTACAGCCGCAGCCGAAGCACGCATCAGTTCCATCAAAAAAGACCTGGGAATATGAAACGGAAAATAGCAATAGTAGCCGGTGGCGACAGCTCCGAATATGAAGTGTCGCTCCGCAGTGCTGCAGGCATCGAGTCGTTCATCGACAAAGAACGCTATGACGCAGAGACAGTCATTCTTCGGGGAGCCGATATGGCAACACTGAACAAGCTGTGCGAATATGACTTCGTGTATATCACTATTCACGGCACACCGGGTGAGAACGGTCTGCTGCAAGGCTATCTGGATATGATGCGCATCCCCTACGGCTGCTGCGGAGTATTGGCTGCCTCGCTGACCTTCAACAAGTTCGCCTGCAACCATTACCTTCACGACTTCGGTATCCGCGTGGCAAACAACCTGCTGTTACGCAAAGGCTGCACACGTCCGAGTGCCGAAGAGATAGCCGAGCGGTTAGGTCTGCCCTGCTTCATCAAGAGCAACGTGGGCGGCAGCTCGTTCGGCTGCACCAAAGTGAAACGTGTGGAAGATGTGGAAGCCGCCATCGAGTTAGCCTTCAAGGAGGGCGACGAGGTGATTTGCGAGTCACTATTAGAGGGCACGGAAGTGACCTGCGGCGTATATAAGACCCGCCAAAAGAGCGTTGCTTTCCCCGTGACAGAGGTGGTGACGGACAACGAGTTCTTCGACTACGACGCCAAATACAACGGACAAGTGGACGAGATAACACCGGCACGCATTCCCGACGAGCAACGCGACCGCATACAAGCCACCACAATGCGTATATATGACCTGATAGGCTGCAGAGGAATCATCCGCGCCGACTATATCATCTCGAAGGACGGTGAGATAAGCCTGCTTGAAGTGAATACGACCCCCGGAATGACCGCCACCTCGTTCATACCGCAACAAGTCCGCGCTGCCGGAATGACAATGGGCGAAGTGCTGACCGACATCATAGAGAACGAGTTCTGATATGGATATCAACGAAGCCTTATCGCGCTTGGACTGGTCGCGCGAGCCGCAAGGACTATACGAGCCTGTAGCCTACACACTTGCCGCCGGCGGCAAACGCCTGCGCCCTACCCTAACGCTGTTAGCAGCACAAGTCTTTGACGGCGTGGACCAGAAAGTGCTGCCCGCCGCATTGGCTTTGGAGGTCTTCCACAACTTCACCCTCCTCCACGACGACGTGATGGACAACGCCGAGACACGCAGAGGACGGCAGTGCGTCCACCGCAAATGGAACACGTCCACAGCCATACTGTCGGGCGACGTGATGCTGATAGAGGCATATCGGCTGTTGGAAGACATTGAGCCTAAACACCTTCCCGCCGTCCACCACCTGTTCACGCGTATGGCCCGCGAGATATGCGAGGGACAACAATACGACATGGACTTCGAGCGCAAGGAAGTGACGATGGACGAGTATATGCACATGATACGCCTGAAAACCGCCGTGCTGTTCGCCAACGCATTGCAGATAGGAGCGTTGCTGTCCGATGCTCCGACTAACGCCCAGAACGCACTGTACGAATACGGCATTCACTTAGGGTTAGCCTTCCAGATAGAAGACGACTACCTCGACTGCTTCGGCAATCCGGCTACGTTCGGCAAAGCGATAGGCGGAGATATACGGGAGGGGAAGAAGACCTGGATGCGCGTGACCGCCTTGTCCTCGGGTATGCTTAATCCTGACAGCCGCGATGTGGAGTATGTGCTGTCCGAATACCGCCGCCTCGGTGTGGACGAGAAAGCCAAAGCCGAAATAAGCAGACTGACCGCCGAAGCCCTCAAACACCTTAAACACCTGCCGCAAAACGATGCCACCACGCAACTGCGCGACCTCGCAGAACGATTAGTAAAAAGAAACATTTGATTATTACTTATTTACCTATGCCATACAGACGACTACCCAATACCGACCAGACACGGCTCAAAGCCCTTCAGACCGCCATCCAACGTGCCAGTGAGGCAGACTTCAACGAACAAGTATTGTCTTACCATACCCAATCGGAAGCACGCAATTTCCTGCTTCGCTTCGAGAGCGTAGTGAGCCGCTACCACGACAATTTCCGTACACGCGTATCATCAAACAAGGACTACCGCCACATCGTGCAGAACGCAAGAATGTATATCTCCCACTTCATCCAAGTGCTGAACCTGACCGTCATACGCGGAGAGATAAAGAAACAACTGAAAGAACTATACCACCTTGACCCTGACAGCCTTATCCTGCCCGACCTGTCATCGGAGGAGGATCTGATGGTATGGGGGAAGAACATCATCGAGGGCGAAGAACAGCGCATCGCGCAAGGCGGCTATCCGATGCAGAACCCAAGCATCCAGAAAGTGAAAGTGTATTACGACATCTTCCGGGACCGCCAAGTGGACCATGACCTCCACAAGAAGACGGAAAGCCGCATCACAGAAGACCTCGGCAGCCTTCGCGAAGAAGCCGACCGAATCATATTGGACATCTGGAACCAGGTGGACAGCTACTACAAGGACCTGCTTCCCTACGCCCATATGCGTGCGTGCCAAGAATACGGACTGATCTACTACTACCGCAGTCACGAAAAACGTCTGTCAGAAGAAACCGACAGACGCTTGCGAATGGAACAGGAAGCACAGCCTTCCATCCAATGGTCATAACCGTTACCCGATGGTTTTGCTGGGCGTGACCACACGGTCCATCTGAATGTCGAAGAACTGCGAAGGCAGGTCGTCGTGCAACTGGAAATCGTAGCAAACACCGATTTTCATCGTGTGCTCGTAGAACTTGAGGAACCGGTCGTAGTAACCACCTCCTCGTCCGAGACGGAACCGGTCGGTACCGAACGCCACTCCCGGAACAAGAATGATATCAATAGGCTTTTTCCACGCCTCGGTATCGGGTTCAGGAATACCGAACTGCCCTTTCTTGAGAGGGCGGTTCTTTTCATAACGGCGCACCTCAATCTGGTGTCCTCCTACCGTGGCAGGCAGGAGAAAGATTTTCTCGTCTGCGTACTCATGTACGAGGTGCCTGAGGTCCACTTCGTTGTGGATGGGATAATAGATCATCACCGTCTTCGCTTCCTTCCAACAGGACATCCTCACAATCTGGTCCACGATTTTGCGTGAACTCGTTTTAACCTCTTCGGGGGTCATCACGCGACGACGTTGGGAATCCAAGCCCCGCATCTGCTCTTTCTCATGCGCTATTCTTTGTGCAGGCATCTGGCGCATCAAGTCGATAATCTGGCTTTCAAACAACATAATTCATCAATCTTCATTAAATCGGGCGGCAAAAGTACTATGAATTTTGGAGGTTTGCAAATAATGGCATATCTTTGCCGTGTTTTTGCAATTTAGTAAAACGTATCTTATGAAACGTCCATACTTTTTCCTGTTGTTTCTTACCTGTTTCCTGCTGCTATCCTGCTCGAAGAATGACTCCTCCACCTCGGTGACATACGACACAACGGATGCGACTGTCAAGAGTTTCGCCCTTGCGGCACAGGACAGTTTTCCCGGGCTGGCTGCAGCCGTTTTCACTGTGGACAACCGTCTTGACACGGGTCTGATTGCTCCCCAAGACGGGGACTCACTGCTATACGGAACACCACTGACGCAGGTCGTGCCGCGTGTCACGTTCAATTCACGTCCCTCCGCCGCCATTTACTACGTGGGCGACACGTCGTTTGTCTATACAGGCTATGACACGATAGACCTGACCCAAACGCCTGTCTATCTGCGTGTCTATGCCGCCAACCGTGAAGACGAAAAGTACTATCGCATAGAGGCTTACGCCCATCAGACGGACCCGTACATGTACCATATCGATACACTTCAGATGCAGGTGGTTAATCCTGCCTGCACGATGCACGTTCTTCACCGTAACGGTCAGTTTTACGCATTCTTGACTGACGGTTATGCATTGCGTTTGACGCGTTCAACGGACGGCTCGGTATGGGACGAGGTGCAGACGGTGACGGGTCTGCCACAGAATGCCGCGGTCCGTCAGATTGTTGTGGACAGCATCTCTTCCGATTTCTGCTACATAGCAGGCACAAGTCTGTACCGTTCCTCCGACGGATTGACATGGACAGAAAGCCCGCTGCCGTTCCCTGTAACACCTTTCGTCGTGGATGCCACTCTGTTTGCTTTTTCTGGACGGATATGGTTCATTGCCTCGGCGGGCGAAGATACGTATCTTGCCTACTACGACACCCAAACAGAGCAAGCCGGTGTGTTGCAGACTGTTCCGTCCTCTTTCCCCATCAGCGATGTTGCGACGGTGGCGTTCCGTTCGGTCAGCGGCAGTCCCACCGCATTGGTGCAAGGCGGATTTGACCGTGAGGGGCGGATGTCGGACAACTGCTGGTCGTTAGAGAAGGCAAGCAACGGCTTCCGCCTGCTCGACCTCGGCACATCCCGTTATGTACAACCGACAATAGCAGGTGCTGTATTAGTCAGTTATGCCGACCGTCTGATTCGTTTCGGCGGGCTGTCAGCGGACGGGAGTTTAGCCGGCGTGTATGAATCGGCTTCAGAAGGGCTGTTCTTTGAAGCCGCCGACACTGCCCATCTGCCTGTACCGGAAGGATTCACTCCCCGCTACCGCCAGTCGGCTGTCGTACGGGACGACTGCATCTATCTGTTCGGGGGACAGGACCACAGCCGGTACTATTCCGATGTTTACCGCATACGTCTCAATTCGATAGGATGGAAGTAACTATGAAACAACACATTCCCAATATGATTACCTGCTGCAACCTGTTGTGCGGTTGCGTAGCAGTGTGGCTTGCCACCCGTGGCGCGTTTGTATATGCGTTCCTGTTCATTCTTACCGGTGCGCTGTTCGATTTCTTCGACGGCTTTGCGGCACGGCGGTTAGGTGTGAGCGGTCCGCTCGGCATACAGATGGACTCGCTTGCGGACGACATCACGTTCGGCCTTGCGCCGTCCATGATGCAGTTCTGCTACCTGTTGCCGCTGATTGGATGGTGGAGTATAGCAGCCCTGCTGATGGCAGCTTTCTCGGCGTTACGTTTGGGCAAGTTCAATATCGACGAGCGTCAGACAACCTCCTTTATCGGTCTGCCTACTCCTGCCAACGCACTTTTCTGGGGCGGAATAACATCAATGCCTTTCTCAATGACAACACCGACTGGTCATCTTGACTGGATTCCGTGGCTGCTGTTAGGTTTGAGTCTGGTAAGCTGCTATCTGTTAGTAAGCGAGCTGCCGATGCTGTCGTTCAAGTTTCATAACCTGACGTGGCGCGATAACAGTTCCCGATATATATGCCTTATCGGTTGCGCGGTCATCGTTGTGTTCTGCATCATCCGCGCCTTACAGTACGACCGAATGGAGTTCGTGCTGTTCAGCGGCACGGGGTGCATTCTTTGGTACGTACTCTACAACCTTATCCTTCATTTCAGCCCTTCCCGAAAGGGGTAATCGTTATGAACAAGCGACTGATATACACACTTTTCATTCTGCATATCGCATGCAGTACAATATGCGCAGAGCCGATACGGACGGGCTACTATGCCCACATAGAGGGCTTGCACGATTCGTTGCTCAAATCGGCATTGCACGACTCCATATCCGGCGGTGAGCGGTACGCCTACGGCACGAACACCTATCACACGAGCAACAACCCGCCTTCGTGGCAGAAGGGCGACCTGAAAGCCTACGGCACTTGGCAGGCATTCCCGTTGACCGACATCACCGAGGACGGCAAGGTGTGGGATATGTACAGCAACTGTGTGCGCTATTATCCTCTCGTGCAGGGCGAGTCGGGCTGTTCGCTCAATATAGAGCACAGTTTCCCGAAGGCTTGGTGGGGCAAGACTGAGAACGCCGCCTACAAAGACCTTTACCACCTCAATCCTTCCGATGCTCGTGCCAACCAGACGGGTAAGAGCGACTACCCGCCTGGAGTAGTGGACAGCTTGGTGAAGTTCGACAACGGTTCGTTCCGTCAGGGCTATATGAAAGGTCATCCCAGTCACCGCGTCTATGAACCCGCCGATGAGTACAAAGGCGACTTCGCACGTGCCTACTTTTACGTTGTCACCGCCTACGAGGACTACGAGTGGGCGGACAAGTACAACACCTATCTGGACAACCTTTCCTATCTGGAGTTCCGTCCGTGGCTCATTGAGTTGCTGCTCTCGTGGCACCGTCAGGACCCTGTCAGCGAGAAAGAGATTAACCGCCAGCACATGGTCTCGTCCATCCAGCACAACCGCAACCCCTATATTGACTACCCCGAATTAGTCGAATACATCTGGGGCAACAGGAAGGGTCAGAGCGTGCATCTGGCTGACCTGCAATGTACGGAGTCTACGGATTATAAGCCTCCGCGTGTAACGGACTTCACCTACTGCCCCGACGAACTGTCCGACGGCCGTTGGGACACGCTTATCAACCTGCCTTGCGCCTCGCTGACAGCCTTGCGAGGGGTGTCCGGCTCAACGGTGACGAACTGTCAATCCAACGGCACGGCAGCTGTCACGATGGGCAGCGGGAGCAATGACGGCGAGATAGTATTCAATGACCTGCAGCTGCCCGCTGGGTCTTATCTGCTGTTCCGCGCATCGCCTTTCAATTCATCGAAAAAGATGCAGCTGGACGTGTATGCGGATGACCTGCTGTTGCAGTCTGTCAAGCAAGAGGTAACAGATGAAACGCGGCACGAGCAATACCGCCTGATTCAACTTCCCGCACAGACCCGTTCGCTGCGGCTCGTGTCAGTGGGAGGAAGCACCACTTCGCGTGCCTGCCTGCAACAGCTGTATCTGCTGACCCCGTCCAAGCAAACAGGGTTGGAGGATATGCCCTTCGACGGGAAGGGAGCCCGCAAAATACTGAAAGACGGACAGTTGTATATCCAACTGCCGCAAGGAGTCTATACACTTCAAGGAACGCAGGTCGAATAAATCCGTAGGCAAAGATGGTAAAGCGCAACGCACCGTTTCTTGTATGCAGTCTCCTGCTGCTATGCCTAATCGGCTATGTCCTTTTGGGTTACGACAAGGCGGCTATTCATCTGTGGATGAACGGGTGCCACACACCGTTCCTTGACTTCATCTTCCGCTATTATACACTTGTCGGCGAATGGATACCGTACATCTTTGTCTTTCTGCTGCTCTTCTACAAAGCAGGTTGGGCGACATACCTGTTGAGCAGTGTGGTCGTTTCGGGTCTGCTGTCCCAGCGGTTCAAGTACGTGTTCGACACCGACCGTCCGTACAAGTACTTTGCCGACCACCTGCCCGATGTGCAACTGCCTTTTGTGGACGGCGTGGAACTGAGCAAGTTCTACTCCTTCCCGTCCGGACACACGACCACTTTCTTTGCGCTGTTCCTGTGCTTGGGCATCGTGGCGACCGACTACATCGCCCAAAGCGGAAAACCACACATCCAAAGCAAGACGGTAGTTGCGTCGATAGTCTGTTTCCTGTTAGCGGTTGTCGGGGCGTATTCGCGTATCTACCTGAGCCAGCACTTCTTGGAAGACATCTTCGGCGGCATGATTCTGGGCATTGTGACCACGCTGCTGCTTTATCTGGCTGTGCCACGCCTGCAAACTACCCGCTTCTGGGACTGGAACTTCTATCAATTACGTAATAAACAATAAACACGGGCTGTGATGCCTGTACAACTATGACAGAAACACTTGCACTATTGGATGCGGAGGAGCGCGAGCAACTCCTCGGCATTTGGAACCTTATTCCTGAAGAGGACCGCCAAAAGATGACCCAGGAGGATGTGCTCTTTGTTTTAGACGCGATGGACGACTACCTTGAGAGTGTCGGGTTGCTCGAAGCGGACGAGAATACGGGCGAAGTGACGTACTTGGATGGCGACGTGGACGAGACGGAGCAGCTCAACTTTATCCTTGTCGCACAGAAGCGCAGACACTCATCAACGCTCACTTCTTCGCAGATACAGATTATCCTGGATGCCGAACTGCAATACGGCATTGCGCAGGGCTACTACGAGGAAGAGGAATAAGCCCCAACACAGGATATTCTATCAGGTAATTCTACCCCTCTATCCCTCTCAGACACAGCTCAGACACTCTCAGACACGGCTCCTCAATGCCGTGTCTGACTCGTTTTCTGACGCCATCCCCAACATTCACTCACCAACACTCCGTCCCCAACACGCAGTCATCAACACGCAGTCACCAACATTCACTCACCAACAGCGAAGCTCCCCAACACGCAACTATCAACTATCAACTACCAACTACCTACCAAGAGCGGGTGATTACCGGGTGATTAGCGGGTGGTTAGCGGGTGATTACCGGGTGATTCACGGAATGACTCAAAGACAACGCAACGGTAATGCAACGGTAAAACATCAGTAATACAACGGTAATACATCAGTAATACAACGGTAAAACATCATCGGTAATACAACGGTAAAACATCAGTAATACAACGGTAAAACATCGGTAATACAACGATGACGCAACCGGAACTCAATAGGAGACTAAACCTGAAATAAAGGTTGCTTGATAACCGAATAGGTTTCGTAAGAAATAAATCCAGTTACATTTAAACGGTCGTTTATTTGTAACTGCGGCGCAAATGTACGGCATAATTTCCATTCTGCCAAATTTACAGACTCTTTTTTTCGTTTTTTAACAGTATTCATGCTATTTATGGGTGTTGGTTGTCGCAATCTTCAGACCTTACAGATGGGGTCTCTTTATATAATTAAGGTATTAACAAATAAACGACCGTTTAAATGACAGTGAATGTGTGAATAACATGTACTCTCCAACACGCAGTAACAAACACGTAGTTACCAACACGCAGTGACTACATGAAAGTCCGGTGGACTTTTATGGTTGCGGATAAAGGCGAGGATGGCTGACTAACATTTACTAATCAACACGCAGTGACTAACACGAAGTCACAAAGCGACCTTTGACATATTGATTTGCCTGAAAAATACAAAAAAGTTTGCATATATTGCAAACTTGTTGTACCTTTGCACAAATTATCAAGAGAAACACTATGCAAGACCAACTTTCATTATTCGACGGACAACTGATTCGTTACGTCTGGGACGAGAACGAG
>CAJOIZ010000045.1 GCA_905234835.1 Paludibacteraceae bacterium | reverse complement strand
TCTCAATGGCGATTGTGAAATGGAAGATGTCATTATCCACCATGAGCCGTTTGATTTTGATATTATTCCTGCGGGAACGACACCGCCCAACCCTGGTGAGCTTATTCACTCCGACCGGCTGACATATCTCTTGGACAAACTCAAACAGACATACGACTTTATCATCATAGATACATCGCCTGTCGGTCAGGTGCCTGATGCTTATTCTGTGATTGAGCAGACTGATACGACTCTGTTCGTCATCCGTTGTCTGCAAACAAGCAAGTCGTTCTGCAAGCAAACGCTCACTCAGCTTGCTATTAACCATCGCAGCAAGATTAACCTTGTCTTGTCGGATGTACCCACCGAGGGCTTCCATCGCGGCTACGGTTACGGCTATGGCTACGGTTACGGCTATGGTTATGGTTCGTCTTATGGCTATGGATACGGCAACGGTTCCGGCTACGGCTATGGCTACGGTTATGGTTATGGCTATGGCCAGCGTAAGAACAGTTGGCGCTACAAGTACGGCCAGTATTATAACCGCATCTTCCATAAGAAGGCGAAGGAAGAAATCCACTACTATATGGATGATGACGATACATAGTAGGTTGATACAGACCTCTTGTTCAGGTAAAAAAGATGTTTGTTATCCAAGACACATTAGTTAGTCTGGATGTCCTTGAAAAGGAATTCTCGTGTGACCTTGCCGCATGTTGCGGCAAGTGTTGCGTAGAGGGGGATGCCGGTGCTCCCGTATCTGAGGACGAACTGCAGGAAATCCAAAAGATTCTTCCTCTTGTTGAGCCGCTGATGACCCGCAAGGCAAGGAAAGTGCTGAAAGAGCAAGGCTTGAGTTACCTTGACCCTTCCGGCGAGCAGGTATTGTCCATAGTAGATGGTGCGGAGTGTATCTTTATGCAGCGTGACAGCCACCATTGGTGCTATTGTCTGCTTGAGCAGGCGTTTGAGCAGGGGAAGACCGCATGGCGCAAACCGCTTTCGTGCGCATTGTATCCTATCCGGCTGACTAAGGTCGGCGACAGGGTTGGGGTGGAGTACCATCGGTGGGATATATGCTACCCTGCACGCTTATTGGGAAAGAAAAACAAAACACCGTTGTACCAATTCCTCAAAGAACCGCTTATCCGGTGTTTCGGGCAGGAGTGGTACGACGAACTTGAATTGACAGCTGAAGAATGGAACAAACAGTGCAAGCAGAAATCATCACAATAGGCGATGAACTGCTGATAGGACAGGTCGTTGATACGAACTCTGCTTGGATGGCGGAGCAGTTGAATCACGCTGATATAGCCGTCTATCAGATTACGTCTGTACACGATTCGGCGGAGCATATCCGTCAGGCGTTGTCTGATGCGCTCCGCAGGTCGGATATCGTGCTGCTGACGGGCGGACTCGGTCCTACTAAGGATGATATAACCAAGCGTGTCTTGTGCGACTTCTTTCATACTCGCTTGGTGGAGAGCGAAGAGGTCAAGCAGCATGTGGAGCAATTGTACAAGGACCGTCCTGTTGTCTTGAACCGTCTGACCGCCACGCAGTGGCTTGTTCCCGAGTCGGCGATTATCTTGGAGAATCGTATTGGCAGTGCGCCTTTGATGGTATGGGAGCAGGAGAATAAGATTGTCGCAAGCATGCCGGGTGTCCCGAAAGAGATGCAGGTGGCTATGGATGAGCAGATTCTGCCTTTCCTGCAGCAGCGTCTTCATGCTCGTGGTGTCAATACGCATATTTACCATCGAACCCTCACGGTACGCGGTATTCCCGAATCGGCACTGGCTATTGAATTGGAGCCGTGGGAGAGTGCTTTGCCCAGTGGGTTGCATCTGGCGTACCTGCCTAAGGACGGCACCATCCGTTTGCGTTTGAGCAGTTACGGCGAGTGTACCATCGGAGAGGTGGAAAGTCAGTTCGGCAGATTGCGCGAACTGGTCCGGCCGTATCTTATGTAAGTTCGATATAACCGCTCATCGAGCGCTAATTACCAACACGTAGTAATCAACACGCAGTCCCCAACAGCGTAACTGACCAACACGCAGTCCCCAACACGCAGTCCCCAACACGGCAGCGTGCAAGCAGCAAGCAAGTACGATAGATATACGATAGATACACGATAGATATACGATAGATATACGATAGATAAACGATACATTAAGCAGACCTCACCGAACCATCACCGTATCTTATGTGTTTTTCCGTGTAATAACTGTCAGTCCGTCGCGAACAGGAATAATCACCTTTTCCCACTGATTGTCCTGTGCCACGAGGTCGTTGAACATACGCAGGCCTTTGGTTTGCGCATCGCGGTCATAGACGGAATCAACGACGTGCCCGTCCCATAGCGTGTTGTCAGCGATAATCCATCCATTGTCGGTCAAACGGTCACGTACGATGTCCCAGTATTGCGGGTATTCCCGTTTATCGCCGTCGATAAAGATGAGTTCAAAGCGCTTGTCAGATGGTAGTAGCGGAATAATCTCACACGCGTTGCCTGTTTTTAGTTCGATATATTGTCCTAAAGGAGAGAGAGATAGGTTCTCGCGTATGTGGTCTTCCAGTTCATCATTGCGTTCAATGGTAAGCAAATGCCCTTCAGCGGCAAGACCTTCAGCGAGACATAACGCCGAGTAGCCGGTATAAGTCCCGATTTCTAAAATGTGTTTAGGGCGAATCATCCGGCTCAGGAGGGCTAATAGTCGGCCCTGTATATGACCGGAAAGCATGTGCGGATTGACAGCGTGCTGATGCGTGGAGCGTGCTATGGTTTGAAGGTAGTCGGGTTCTGCTGAAGAGTGTCCCCCGATATATTCTTCAAGGATGCGCTGGGATGTGTTAATCATCTTTTTTGAACTTGTTAAGAGTGAGGTGCTGACGTTTTTTAGGATGAAAAACATCAAAATGCGCACAAAAATAGGATGATTTGTTGAATTTATAAAAAATAGCAGTACCTTTGTGCGTGAAATTTATGGGAAAGAATAACAATTTGATAAAAAATTTAATAGTATGGAAGTAAATACCATTGAGAGAATCGATGCGTTGGATCGAAAGATTCTGAAGGTGATTACGTTGAACGCTCGTATTCCTTTCAAGGATGTAGCGGAACAATGTGGAGTAAGTCGTGCAGCTATTCACCAGCGTGTACAGAAACTTTTTGATTCGGGTGTCATTGTGGGCAGCGGATATCAAGTCAATCCCAAGATGTTGGGGTACAATCTGTGTGTGTATGTAGGTATCACGCTTGAAAAAGGGTCGATGTATAACGATGTGGTACGTGCCTTGGAGCAGATTCCTGAGGTAGTGGAAAGTCATTTTACGCTGGGGTCATTCTCAATGCTGATTAAGTTATATGCTCGTGATGACCGCGACTTGATGGCGTTGCTCAATACAAGAATCCAGATGATTCCGGGTGTGAGCAAGACCGAAACGCTGACTTCGCTCGAACAGCATATTGACCGTACCCTGCCTATCGAATAATAAGACCTGTTATGGAGAAAGTCATTAGCGGCATACGGCCGACCGGTAACTTGCATTTAGGCAACTATTTCGGTGCGGTAAAGAGTTTCGTAACGATGCAGAACGAGTACGATTGTATGTTCTTTATCGCTGACTGGCATTCGCTTACCACGCATCCTACGCCGGAGAACATTCGCCAGTCTGTACGCACAATCTTATCCGAGTATCTCGCTTGCGGTATTGATCCTGAGAAAGCCCCTATCTATGTACAGAGCGATGTGAAGCCGGTACTGGAGTTATATCTCTACCTCAATATGAATGCCTATCTCGGAGAGCTGGAGCGTGTTACGTCCTTCAAGGAGAAAGCGCGTACACAGCCCGACAACGTGAATGCAGGTCTGCTGACTTATCCGACCCTGATGGCAGCCGATGTCTTGGCGCACAAGGCGGATAAGGTGCCGGTAGGCAAAGACCAAGAGCAGAATATGGAGATGATGCGTCTGTTTGCACGCCGCTTCAACCGGATTTACAACGTGGACTTCTTTAAGGAACCGCAGTCGTACCATTTCTACAAGGATGCGGTCAAGGTACCGGGCTTGGATGGCTCGGGTAAGATGGGCAAGTCCAATGGCAACTGCATTTATCTGTGTGACGACGAGGCGACCATCCGTAAGAAAGTGATGAAAGCGGTTACGGATTCGGGACCGACTCAACTTAATCAGGAGAAACCGGAGGTAATTCAGAACCTGTTCACGCTGCTTGAACTCGTTTCCACGAAGGACACTTACGACTATTTCAATGACCAGTATAATCAAATGACCGTACGCTACGGCGATCTCAAGAAGCAACTCGCGGCGGACATCAACGCTTTCTGTGCACCTATCCGTGAGCGTATTTTGGAATATCAGAGTAACGAAGACTATATACTTCGCGTTGCCAAGCAAGGTGCCGAACGTGCCTCCGAAAGTGCGGAAAAGACATTGCGCGAAGTAAGACAGATAATTGGTTTCCGTGCCTGACCATACAGGACAGCAAGCATCCTGCTTGCGTAATAATAAACCTTACCAACCATGAAGAAAACGTTTCTTACTGTATCTCTCATTCTCTCATTAGCTTTCTGCTCCGTGTTGGCAGACGACTATGTGGATGATGCCTACTATTGGGACGGCGCAGTGCGTGTAGAGCGTTCTGCCACACCTGCGAATGATGCGGCTTCTTCGACAAAGGCATCAAATGATGCGGTGACGGCCAAAGTAAAGAAAGTACCTGTCACTATTAGGGAGGCTGAACCCCTGAAAGCCGCATCGAAAGTTCAGTCCACCAACCGTCCTGTCACCCCGAAGGTGGAGTTTATTCAGGTAAAAGACACGGTGGTTAAAGCCGTTGTTCATCGTAATAACCAGTAAAAACGGACCGTTATGCGAACGACTTGTTTTCCTTCCGCCTGTGTCCGCAGAATGTTTATCTGCGTATTGGGATTGGTAGCACCTATTGCTCTCTTTTCGCAGGATGCCCAGTTGCTTGATTCACGCGACTATGTAGGCACGGCTCGCTATACAGCAATGGCAGGTGCGATGGCTGCTGTGGGTGCTGACCCCAGTGCTGTGTTAGACAACCCTGCCGGTTTGGCTCTGTACCGCCGATTAGGTGTGTCGCTCACACTTCACGAACAGTTGGACTATACTCGTCAGCGTGGTGAGAAAGAGGATGAGTTTAAGTCCTCCTTTATGCTGCCGAATGCCAATTTTGTATTGGCGTTCGAGAACCACAGGGAGGAGTCGGCGATGCGTTTCTGCAACTTTATGTTTTCTTTCAACCGGCTTCATACATTCAATCGCACATCACTCGGACACGCATATAATCAGCCTACGATAGCTGAAGCGATGCTGGACCAGGTGTGCAACGAGGACGGTTCTGCCCGTATTGACGACATAGGGATGGCGAGCCAGTCCGCTTACGATGATGCGCGGATAGGCTGGCTCAGCGAACTGGGTTTCCAGACGTATATGATAGACCCTTCTTACGCCCTTAACACGAATAAAGACACAGTCTTTTCCGGTTGGACATCTTTCTATGGGACGGTGCCTGCCAATGCAGTCCGTATTATAGAGAAAGGCGGTATAGATGAGTTCAATATCCATTGGGCAAGCTTGTTTACTCACCATTGGGCATTGGGCTTGGGACTGAATATACGTTCGCTGTCGTACAGCAAAGAAACAGCTTACGAGGAGGCGTTCAATACGACCAACTCGGCGTATATGCGTTCCAATACTTACCTGTCAATGAGCGGTGTGGGTGTGAGCGGTACGATAGGTTTGCTTTACCAGCCTATTCAGCCCTTGCGCATTGGAGTATCGTTCCAGACACCTGTTGCGATGAACCTGACCGTCCGCACAGATGCGGATATGATAGTCAAGGACTCGCCGATAGATGCCTACAACCAGACTCCCATTGCCCGTTATACGGGAAAACTGACACAGCCGTTGCGCGCTACGGCGGGACTGACGTATATAGCAGGTCAGCACGGACTGGTCTCTGTGCAGTATGACTTCCGCCATTCGCGGTTGACAGAGAATATGCATACGTTTAAGGTAGGTGGCGAACTGGTTATCAGCAACAACCTGTTCCTGAACTGCGGTTATGCCTTTGAGTCCGCTTTCCTCAAGAACGAGCAGCCGACTTTGCTGGCGGATAACGATATGCGCACCGATGCCGAGTATCGTACCATCGGTTTGAGCCACATGGCAGGATTAGGCATAGGCTTCCGTAACCAGCATTTTATAGCACAAGTAGCATACCGCTTCCGTTATCAGGACTATCAGATTTATCCTTTTGCTTCCAGAGTCGTTACACCCGACGCCTATGATATGTTTTCGATGACGCACAATATCGTACTGACGTTGGGATGGCATACGAAGGATTAGTTTATAGCACTGCAAAACCAAGAGACCGGAAAACTCAACAAAATCTTCACAACGAGGTCAATGACGGACTGATGGCGTGCCGATACACTTTGCCGTGACCCGCTTGCATAGCAGCTTCGTGCTGATGATGAGACGGTAGCAAAAGTGGTGGTCGGATTACAAAGGTTCATTACACCTCAAACCCTTTCTTTAGGAGTTTTCTCGAGCAAGGTGTTTTGTGGTGCTTTTTTATGCCTGTTTGTGCAGGGAGATAATTCGGGAGTGTAGTTATCTTGCTTTGGCGAGAGCGAAAACGCTGAAACGTGCGCCTCGGAAAGCGGACATGGCATCCATGCAGGAGCGGATGGTGCTGCCCGTTGTAATCACATCATCGACAATGAGGATATGCTTACGGTACATTTCTTCGGGGTGGTTCACCTCAAAGATGTTCTCCACGTTCCGCTCCCTTTCTTTTCCTATTGTCAGTGCCTGCTGCGGGTTGTTGCGTATGCGCGTAACGTGAGTGGTGTCAATGGGGATATGCAGCACGTCACTCAGCCCCTGTGCTATATAGTCCGATTGGTTGTAGCCGCGCTTCCGATACCGGCGTGGGTGAAGCGGAATGGGGATAATGACATCAATGTCATCGAAGAAGTCGGACAGCAGACCGTCCTGTGCCGCCAAGTGTGCCAGAAAGAGATTGATTTCAGGTTGTCTGCTGTATTTGGCTTTCTGTATGAGGTTGCTTACCGTGTCGTGCTTGTCGTAGAAACAAAAAGCCGCCCCCCGCTCGAACTGTTTGTTCATGGCGAACAGGTCTTCGGTAAGGTTGTCCCGCAAAGCAAACTGCTCCGTCCGCTCCAGACTGTCGAGACATTCCTTACAGATAACCGGATTGGGGATAGCCATTTGCGGCGTTTCGGTCAGTTGTCTGCAAGCAGCGCAACGGGCAGGGTAAAGAACGGAAGCTAAGTATCGGTGCAAAAGACTCATCGGTGCAAACCGTAACAATTATTTCGCGCCAAAGGTACGGCATTCTTTTCATTCAGCCAAAAACGGGTTATGACACAGGATATACTAACTATCTGCCAAAATGGCAGTCTGTTGGCATATTCGGAGCATTGGTACAGGATTTGACCCACATGAAGCGTAACAAAAACAGGAGATACAACTATGAATACAACGAATCAAAAGACAGAGAACCTTCAGAAGTTCGCCATCAACCTGTGCCAACGTGCGCGGGACGGCAAACTGGATCCGGTAATCGGCAGGGATGATGAGATTCGGCGTGTATTGCAAATCTTGTCGCGCCGGACGAAGAACAACCCCGTCCTAATAGGTGAACCCGGTGTCGGCAAGACAGCCATCGCAGAGGGTCTGGCGCATCGTATCGTGCGTGGCGACGTGCCTGAGAACCTGAAGAGCAAGCAAATCTACTCATTGGATATGGGCGCGCTCATAGCGGGTGCCAAGTATCAGGGCGAGTTCGAGGAGCGTCTGAAAGGCGTGATTGAAGAGGTGACGCAGGCAGATGGGTCCATCATCCTTTTCATCGACGAGATACACACGTTGGTAGGTGCCGGCAAGTCGTCCGGCGCAATGGATGCCGCCAACATCCTGAAGCCTGCTTTGGCACGCGGCGAGTTGCGCGCCATCGGTGCAACCACATTGGACGAGTATCAGAAGTACTTCGAGACCGACAAGGCTTTGGAGCGTCGTTTCCAGAAAGTGATGGTCAGCGAGCCGGACGAGGCATCCACCATCTCCATCCTGCGCGGACTGAAAGAGAAGTACGAGACGCACCACCGCGTCCGTATCAAGGACGATGCGCTCATCGCTGCTGTGACGCTTTCGGCGCGCTATATCACTGACCGTTTCCTGCCCGACAAGGCGATTGACCTTGTGGACGAAGCAGCCGCCAAGCTGCGTTTGGAGGTGGACAGCAAACCCGAGGAACTGGACAATCTGGATAGGCAAATCAAGCAGTTAGAGATTGAACGCGAGGCCATCAAACGTGACAGGAGAGGTTCTGAAACAAACTCCACGGACACCAAACTGGAGACCATCAAAGAGCAACTGTCGAAACTCAACGAGACACGCAAGACCCTCAACGCGCAGTGGGAGAAGGAGAAAGGTTACGTGGCTACTATCCAGAACGAGAAAGCGCGTCAGGAGCAGTTGAAGCACGAAGCAGAAGTGGCGGAACGCGAAGGCAACTACGGCAAGGTGGCGGAGATACGCTACGGCAAGTTGCAGGAGGCGGAAGCCAACATCAAGGCGGCGCAACAGGCTCTGCAGGGTATTGACGGCGGGAAACTTATCAAGGAGGAAGTGGACGAGGACGACATAGCAGAAGTAGTAGCCCGCTGGACAGGAATCCCTGTGCAAAAGATGATGCAGTCGGAGCGCGACAAACTGCTGCACCTTGAGGAGGAGCTGCACAAGCGCGTCATCGGCCAGGAGGGCGCCATACAGGCAGTGTCGGACGCTATCCGCCGTTCGCGTGCAGGTCTGCAGGACCCGAAACGGCCTATAGGCAGTTTCATCTTCCTCGGCACGACAGGTGTCGGCAAGACCGAACTGGCGAAGGCATTAGCAAGTTACCTGTTCGACGACGAGAACATGCTCACGCGTATAGACATGTCCGAGTACCAGGAGAAGTTCTCCGCCACGCGTCTGATTGGTGCGCCTCCCGGATACGTGGGTTATGACGAGGGCGGCCAGTTGACAGAAGCCATCCGCCGCAAACCCTACAGCGTGGTGCTGTTCGACGAGATGGAGAAGGCGCATCCGGATGTGTTCAACGTGCTGCTTCAGTTGCTTGACGACGGCCGACTGACGGACAACAAGGGCAGGGTGGTGAACTTCAAGAACACGCTTATCATCCTCACATCCAACCTCACGGAGGAGCAGTTGCGCGCACAGGTGCGTCCCGAGTTCCTCAATCGTATAGACGATATCATCCACTTCTCTGAACTGAGCGAGCAGGATATAGAGCAGGTTGTGCGTCTGCAGATTGCTAACATCCACGATATGCTCTCCAAGCAAGGGTTCGAGCTCCGCGTGACGGACGACGCGGTACGGTACATCGCCAAAGAGGGTTATGACCCGCAGTTCGGCGCACGTCCCGTGAAGAGAGCCTTGCAGCGGTTAGTGCTGAACGAGCTGAGCAAGCAGTTGATTGCAGGCAAGGTGGTTCACACCAAACCTATCGTGGTCGAACTACGCGACGGCGAGTTGCACTTCCGCAACTAACCACACCTAAATCGGACAATTTTAGCAGTCAAATGCTAATATTGTCCGATTTTTGTGTTAGTGGCAGAGAAACAATAGATTATACAGTCTATTTTTGACGCAAAAACATCGGTTTCCTAAGAAAACGGTGTTTTTTTGTTTCACTATACGCCCCGCCGGAATCACAAGCGTACTCCCGAAAAAAAAGCACTCGCGTAACCGATGAATAAAGGGCTGAAGGCACTTTTTGAACAGGCAATGAACGACGAATGAACGACGAATGAACAGGAACGCCGCTTATTTTGACACTTTTTGTCACTTCTCGTAGCGACGTATGTTGCTGCGTTTGCTGTGTTTATGTGCTGAAATGTTTTGCAGGTGAAAAAAAGCACTTATCTTTGCCGCCGAAACGGGTGAAGCACGCAGTGGGCGTGTCGAAATGCACCTGTTTCAAGGATTCATTCTACGCCGGTCTCCCGTAAAGGAGAGGGTTAGAGGGATTCAAGACATATTGAAATAGCGTTTATTGACGCTTTGTGTTTTGACAATCAGAAACTTCGCAACTTTCGGATATAGAGTCGAAATCAAAGTAGCAATAGATGCCTATGGGTATGACTATACCCTGCTTTGCCGTTTCTGGCAGAGCGGTTTGTCATATCGGCGTAGGTTTCCTGTTGTTTATTTGACTCTATAGGCAATGCGAAGGCCTCTGATTGTGGGTAAACAATGAGAGGTCTGCGCTATTTGTATATGTACATAAAAACAAACAATAAAATACAAAACCTTATGAAACACAGACATCTATTGTTTCTGCTGTTAGCCTGTCTGCCGCTATGTATGACGGGGCAGCAGATGTCGCTTGTGGCGAAAGGGAAGGGTACGCAGCAGGTCTTCCTGCTTGACAATTTCCCGCGACTGACCATCGTCATAACGGACGGCACACCGTCTTTCACCGTCAAAGACACCAAAAACGCCGTGATGACCAACGGCCGTACCATCCTCTTCAAGGAGTACGAACAAGTTCCTGTTTATACCCTGACCGTGAATACGGTAGGGGAAGGAACAGTGACCGGAGGCGGAGAGTACGAACGTGACCAAACGGCAACACTGACTGCTACTCCGGCTACGGGATGGCAGTTTACCCGATGGTCGGACGGCATCACCACCAATCCGAGAAAGGTGACAGTAACGGGGGATGGTACTTATACAGCCGTCTTTGAGAAACTCCTGTACACCGTCACCTTCTATGACGAGGACGGAACAACCGTATTGAGTACGCAGACGGTTGAGTACGGGCAATCCGCCACCGCTCCCGCAGTGGAGATTCCGCAATGCCTCTCCCTCTCGTGGGACAAGGACTTTGCTTATATCACAGGCAACCTTACCGTCAAAGCGGTATGGACGGGAACAACCATGTCCGCATATTCTGTATCAACAAGCGATGAGACACAAGGAACCGTGACAGTCACACAGGAACCGACTTGTGAGGACAGGACACTCGCTTTCCGTGCCGACGCTACAGAAGGCTATGAGTTTGTACGTTGGTCAGATGGCAACACTGACAATCCGCGAACCTTGACACTCACGCAGGATATTGTCCTTACCGCCGTCTTTGCTGTAAAGAGTTATGCAGTCACGTTTGTGAACTATGATGGCACTGAACTGCAAAACGGAAAAGTGGCGTATGGCGCAATGCCGCAATACAACGGCAATATCCCCACCAAACCTGCTGATGCGCAATACACCTACACGTTTGCGGGTTGGACACCAGAAATAACCGCCGTCACAGGCAATGCTGTTTATACCGCCACCTACACCAGTACGCTTAATCAGTACACCGTCACGTTCTATGACGAGGACGGCACGACCGTATTGGGTACACCGCAGACGGTTGACTACGGCAGCGCGGCTGTTGCTCCCGAAATGGAGATTCCGCAGTGTCTCTCCCTCTCGTGGGATAATGACTTCTCATATATCACAGGCAATCTTAACGTCAAAGCGGTATGGACAGGAATAACCTTGCCAACTTACTCCGTTACATCAAGCGACGAGACACAAGGAACGGTAACAGTCACACAAGAACCGACCAGAACACTCGCATTCCGTGCCGATGCGGCAGAAGGCTATGAGTTCACGAAGTGGTCAGATGGCAACACCGACAACCCGCGCAGTCTGACACTCATGCAGGACATTGTCCTTACTGCCGTCTTTAAACCTGTCATCGTATGCGGCACCATAGAAACAACCGACGGGACCACCATTGACGAAAAAGACCTGCCCTACACATGGGAAGACAAGACCTTCACCGAAGCGGGAACACAGACCACCACCTTGAAGAGTATGGACGGTTGCGACTCCATTGTAACCTTCACCCTCCGTGTACGCTATCCGGACATCGTCTTGCAGGAGAACGAGAACAGCGGGTACTACGACCGGTTCGCCGAGGACTACAACGGCTATAAGGTGGCCACCGCCACGCTGAACAGGCAGTTCACCATCGGCAAGTGGGCAACATTGTGTCTGCCGTTCAATGTCAGCAAAGGCATGATGATGGCTCTCGGCTTGAACGCCCGTGTCTATGAGTTCCGATATGCGGAAACGGTGGATGCTTTGACCGTCATCTATTTTGCAGCGGCACAGTCCATCGAAGCGGGCAAGGGTTATATTGTCAATGCCAACGCCAAGTTGGCAGCCAAGACATCGTTTGTCTTCCCGAGCGTAACCATCAACACCGATGCCGACAACGAGGACATAACCGCCCTGACAGGTTACAACGACGGTTCGGACAGGGGCAGCATCTACTTGGTCGGCACGCTTCGTACGGGCAAGTTGCAAGGCACAACGAACGGCAACATCTATCTCGGTCTGAAAGACAACATGCTCTATTACCCGAACACGGTTACAGGAACGAATATCCGCGCTTATCGCGGCTTCTTCCGCAGTGAAACGCCACTGAATACCCAACGTGTCCGCATCATCGCCGACGGAGAAAACGTTGGAGAGATGAGAATTGAGAATGGAGAGTTGATAATTGACAATTCCCAAGCAGTCAAGTACATTGACAACGGTATTCTGTATATCCGCTGCAACGGCAAGACCTACAACGCCCAAGGACAATTGACAATGGACAATTGATAGTTGATAATTGATGACCAAAACCGAAACAACAATCACACCAACAATACTATGAAAAAGATTATGATGGCAGTCATGGCCTTGACAATGACAATCGCTGCGGCACAAGCCCAGCAGAACATGCACGTATGGAAAACGGACGGCACGCACGTGACGTATCTTGTCAGCGAAGTGGACAGTGTCGGCTTCTACACCCCGTCTTACACTTTGTCCGTGACCACGGAGGGTGACGGCACTGTGACGGGTGCGGGTGAGTACAAGATGGACGAGACGGCTACTCTCACCGCCACTCCTGCCGCAGGCTACAAGTTCACGCAGTGGTCTGACGGCATAACCGCCAATCCGCGTGAGATAATGATGACAGCGGACATGAGTTTGACGGCTGTCTTTGTCTCCACCGGAGGCAATGGCGGTGGTATCGGCGTGTTCAGCATCCGTGCAAACAAGCAGGTGACGTTCTCGCCGGGTAACCTGCAGTACCAGGCCTCCACCGGAACGTGGCGTTTTGCTGAAAACCAGTGGGACTATGCCCAGAGCGGCTGGCAGGATCTGTTTGGCTGGGGAACGGGCAACGCTCCCACCAAGACCAGCACAAGCACTGGCGATTACTCCAACTTTATAGACTGGGGCATGAATGTGATTTACGATGACGATGTAGAATATGAGTCGGGAACGTGGTACACGATGAGTAGGAATGAGTGGGTGTATCTGTTCAACACGCGCGACAATGCGGGCAGTCTGTGGGGCCAGGGAACGGTATGCGGCGTGAGCGGAGTGATTATCCTGCCGGATGACTGGGTGAAACCAAGCGGTGTCTCCTTCTATTCGGGTGCGTCGGATGGTTATTCTGACAATACTTATACGGCGACGCAATGGAGCAAGATGCAGGGCAACGGCGCGGTGTTCCTGCCTGCGGCGGGTTACCGCAGTGGGACGAGTGTGTACGACGCAGGTTCGTACGGCTACTACTGGTCCTCTACGGCCTTCGACTCGAACATCGCGTACCACGTGTACTTCTACTCGGGCGGTCTCAATCCGCAGTACAACTACGTCAACCGCTACCTCGGTCTATCTGTGCGGCTGGTGCGGGTTGTTCAGAATTGACAGTTGCGTCACAAAAACATTGAAACAAAAATGAACAAATGACCAAGAACCATTGACTCGGTCATTCTCTGTGAGGTGGTTCAAAGCCCGCTTCAACGGGCTACAAACCACCTCATAGAGAATGACCGCAGAGCAAGAATTTTTTACCAAGATGGCAAAAATAACGTCTGTCATTGATTTTGAAAAGCAGCGGGGAAGCCTTCTGCAATGCAGGCAGATTCATTATTTCTCCGAGGGGAGTTTTTTCCATGCATACGAATGGAGCGCGTGGCTTTTTGTCCGGTATATCAAGCCATTCAACGTTAACCGCAAATATAACCAGACAATCAAAAACGACTATGTGGTGATAGGGGTGCCGGGCAGCAAATTTGATGATTATGTGCCGGAAAACGCCTCCGTGGTAAAAGATGCGGAAGATGAGAGACACATCATCGTCACGCTTCCCGAACCGCTCGTCACGGAAACGGACGCAAAGAAGATGGATGCCGATTATCAGGCGTGGCGCATGACAATCCCCATAAGCGAACAGAAAGATAAAGGACAAACATTTTCCCACAACCTCTCAGACCATCCCGTCAGCATAACAGGGGTAATGAAAAAACTGTTGGACTTTGACCTGAACGACCATTCTCCCAACGAAACGGTGCAATTCCTCAAAGACCTGAAACGTCAACTGACCAGCTTGATATGACCACCCTAAAAAGATGATGCAACTGTCAATTCATAGGCAGTCTGTCGTGTACGGAAAAGACCGTATGCGAGCAAATAAACTCCGGATGACTCCTGCACGGTTTCTTCCGGCGTATGTATCAGAAGACAGCCGACGCGCGGTGTTCCTGCCTGCGGCGGGTTACCGCAATGGGACGAGTGTGAACAACGCAGGTTCGAACGGCAACTACTGGTCCTCTACGGCCAACGACTCGAACAACGCGTACAACGTGAACTTCAACTCGGGCAATCTCAATCCGCAGAACAACAACAACCGCAACAACGGTCTATCTGTGCGGCTGGTGCGGGTTGTTCAGAACTGACCTATGTATCATCTTGATTATCCCCGGCTCGCCGCTGATGTGCATAACGCTTTCCTTGATGCGAAAAGGCATAAAAGCGGTAAACCCTATGTAAAGGCTTTCGAACGAAACCTCGGAAGTAACCTGCAGGCGCTCACGGACGAACTGTGGAACAGAACCTACCAGCCCCGTCCGGGCGCCTGCTTCATTATCACCTACCCGAAAAAACGCGAGGTGTTCGCCGCCGACTTTCGCGACCGCATCGTCCACCACCTCTACTACAACTACACCCGCGAACTGTACGAACGGACTTTCATCGCCGACTCCTATTCCTGCATCCCGGGACGCGGCACGCATTACGGCATACGCCGCCTCGAACAGCACATACGCAGCGAGAGTCGCAATTACACGCGCCCCTGCTTCGTCCTCAAGATGGACATATGCGGCTACTTCATGCACATCGACCGTCAGCGGCTGCTCGACATCTGCCTCTCCACGCTGCGGCGCATGGCCATCCACCGCATCCTCACCCACGTGCCTGTCCTGTGGCGAGACCGGCTGGATATGGACTTCATCGAATACCTCACCCGCGAGATAGTCCTGCTTGACCCTACCGCCAGCTGCCGTATCGTGGGGCAGCTGTCCGAATGGGACGGCCTGCCGCATGACAAAAGTCTCTTCCACAGTCCGAAGGGAGCGGGACTGCCCATTGGCAACCTCACATCGCAGCTCTTCTCCAACGTCTATCTCAATGAACTGGACCAGTATATGAAGCGCACACTCGGCTGCCGCCATTACGGCCGCTACGTGGACGACTTCTATGTGGTCAGCAGCGACAGGGATTCCCTTCTTTCCATCGTCCCTCAATTGCGCAGTTTCCTGCAAACGTCGCTCTCGCTGACCCTGCACGATGGAAAAACGCAAATAATCCCTGTACAGTACGGCGTGACGTTTTTGGGAGCGTTTCTCAAACCGTGGAGGAAAATGATCTCTCGTGATTGTTTCAACCGTATGCAACGCAAATACGACAACCTCCTGCAACAGTGGCACAACAGAGAAATACCTCTTGAGCGCGTGGCCTGCGCCGTCGCCTCCTTCCGGGGTGTTCTCTCCCACGGTCGTAACCACCAGGCGTTGCAACGGATGAGCCTCTGATTTCTTAGATGGGTGGACAGGGAATAATTGACGAATTTCAAGTTTCAGATTTCAAATTCTTGCTTTCCGAGACAGTCGTAGCAGAATCAATCCCAAGCAGAGAGGAACTGCTTGGGATTGGTTTTGTCTGTAAGGGGCAAGGGCGAAAGTGTATTTTTTCTGTTTTTTGTGTAATACAAAAACAATCACTACTTTTGCGGCGTGATTTGAACATTTTGTGTTTGACATTTGAACATTTTGTAATACAAATTTGAACATTTTGGAGTTCCAAAGGAAACAACAAGTAAAGAAATGACCGACAGTTTGTTCTCACAATCCGAGCAGATGAAGCAGGAGTACTGCGCCACCATTGTCCGCATAGGCGAAGTGAAAGCCATCGAGGGGAGCGACTTCCTCGGCGTGACCCTCGTCAATGGCATCGAGGTCGTAGTGCGCAAGGAGAGTGTGCGCGAAGGCGACGTGATGATATTCGCTCCGCAGGAAACAGCCCTGAACCTGCGTTTTCTCTCTGTCAACAACCAGTTCGAACTGGGCGAGTACGAACTCAACGCCAACAAGAGCGAAGTCAAGCAGCTGCTTGATGCCGACCGGAAAGACGAGGCCAGACAACTCGTCGGCTATTTCGGCAAGAGAGGCCGCGTGCGCGCTATGAAACTGCGCGGCATCTACTCCAAAGGCTTCCTTATCTCGCCCGCGATGATGACCGCCTATTGCCCCCAAGTGGCGGACATACGCCTTGAAGACCTCGTAGGCACCGACTTTGACACCGTAGGCGGCGAACTGTTTATTGAGGTGTATATCCCGTTCATACCTAAGAAGAAAGAGCGCCCCAACCGCTACAACAGGAGCCTGCCCAAGTACGACCGTATGATTGAGGGACAGTTCGCTTTCCACTACGACACCAACCCCCTGGCGAAAGAGATAGCGCAGATACGCCCCGATGACGTGGTGACGCTCTCTGTCAAACTCCATGGGACGAGCGTCATCCTCGGCAACGTGCTGGTCCGTATGCCCAAAGCCGCGCACACGCCTTTCGCATGGCTCAACCGCCTGACGGACAAAGCCTACTGCGCCTTGTGGCGTTTCCTGCCCAAAGCCCTGCAGAAGTACGACGAGGTGTATGACCTGGTCTATTCGTCAAGAACGGTCATCAAAAACCAGTACATCAATCTCAAGAAAGCCCCCGACTTCTATGAGTCGGACATTTGGGGCGAGTACCACGACCTGCTGCTCGGCAAGATTCCGCAGGACATGATTGTCTATGGCGAGATTGTCGGCTACCTGACCGGCTCGGACTCGATGATCCAGAAGGATTACGATTACCAGTGTGAGCGCGGCACCAACCGCCTGATGCTCTACCGTATCACCACCCGCAACGCTGACGGGACACACCACGAATGGGACGTGGAGGAGGTACGGCAGTTCACCCTTCGGCTGATGGACGAGTGCCCCGACATCGCCCCGCGACTCCATCCGATTGACATCCTCTATCACGGCACGCTCCGCGACCTCTACCCCGATATTCCTGTTTCCGGCTATTGGCACGAACGGGTGCTGGAAGCCATGAAACACGACACACAGACCCTGGGTATGGAGCTTCGCGAACCGCTCTGCCGCCAGAATGTGCCGCGTGAGGGCATCGTGCTACGCAAGGACGGCGACCAGGTCTTAGAGGCGTGGAAACTGAAGACTGACGCGTTCTTCGCCCGCGAGCAGAAACTCATCGATGCCGGCGACGTGGACATCGAGATGCTCACCGCCAACGCATAGTTTGGCACTTACGGTCGTTGTCAAGGCACTCCGTATCCGACACTATTGTTGCCGTCTAATGACCGTCAAAGATCACTTGCAGTTTGTGTGCGGTTGGTCTGCTTCCGCCCCGCCGTTCCGCAGCGCAATGTTGCGGCAAACGTCGTACATAGGTGATGGCACTCTGCTACACGAACAGAAACAGAAAAAAGAAAACATCCTGTACGATAGATGTCTCTTCCCGTTCTTATCCGCCTGTGCACAAGAAGGATAACACGTCTGACTGCCACTTGTAAACGCCTCACGGCGTGAGGTCATTTCCACTGAAACGACGTGCAAAGATAATACATTTTTTGGCAAAATGCAAGTTTTTCTTCAAAAAAATTGCATTTTTTTTGTTTAGGAGTTTAGAGTTGAATGTTGAGTGAAGTTGGGGAGTTGAGAGTTTATAGTTTCAAATTTATGATTTATGGTTTATGGTTTATGATTTATGATTTATGATTGCAAATTTAGGGGCGGGATGTCGGGATATCGTCCAATCGGAATTTCGGGATACCGTGCTTTCGGGATGTCGGTATCTCCGTTATCTGAAGAGAACGGAAGGTCTTTTACAAGCGGCTCTGGGGAGCCGTGTCAGAATATCCTCCCAATATGCCGCAACCATAAAAGCCCACCAGGCTTTCATGCTGACGCAAAGGGACGAACAATGCCGATTACTAACATGTTTCTCCGAAACTCGCGCGGCGCACTTACTCCCTCGAATATCCACCGGACATTCTCGGTGCGCCTGATTCGCTTCACGGCAAAATACAAAGAAAAAGCGGCTCCCAGCCGCTACAAAAGACGAAAGGGCTGCGAATTTAATTCGCAGGCAATAAAAGAAAATACAGAAGACTATAAAAAACAAACAGAAGGCTACCTGTGGGGGTAGCCTTCTGGTGGGATAGAGGTGCGGATAATATCCGCACGGAATGGACGACGCTTGCTTGCGGGATGAACCGCAAGAGCAGAGCACTTAGTCAAGACGCTGGCCTTGGGCGTTGTAAGTCTTGCCGTTGCTGCGTATATAGAGAATGCCATTGTCAACGTACTTGACCGCAGATGAATTCTCAATTATCAATTCTCCATTCTCAATTGTAAACTCTTCTCCTTCCGCTACTATACGGATGCGCTGGGCGTTCAGGGGTACTTCACTGCGGAAGAAGCCGCGATAAGCGCGGATATTTGTTCCTGTAACCGTGTTCGGGTAATAGAGCATGTTGTCCTTCAGACCGAGATAGATGTTGCCGTTCGTCGTGCCTTGCAACTTGCCCGTACGAAGCGTGCCTACCAAGTAGATGCTGCCCCTGTCCGAACCGTCGTTGTAACCTGTCAGGGCGGTGATGTCCTCGTTGTCGGCATCGGTGTCGATGGTTACGTTCGGGAAAACAAAAGAGGTCTTCTGTGCCAGTTTGGCGTTCGCATTGACGATATAACCCTTGCCTGCTTCGATGGACTGCGCTACAGCGAAATAGATGACGGTCAAATTATCTACCGTTTCCGCATAACGGAACTCAAAGACGCGGGCGTTCAGACCGAGAGCCATCATCATACCTTTGCTGACATTGAACGGCAGACAGAGCGTCGCCCACTTGCCTTGTGTGAAACGGCGGTTGAGTGTGGCGGTGTTGACAGTGTGACCGTTGTAGTCC
>CAJOIZ010000044.1:12854-19667 GCA_905234835.1 Paludibacteraceae bacterium | reverse complement strand
GCTTCCCTTTGATTGGAAAGTTGAAATTATCCCGTAGGAAGAAAATCGCGGGGGATTTCGGAATTTGAGCAATAAAAATCGTTGGGGATTTCGGAATTTTCCACAAACAAATCGCAGGGGATTTTGATTTTTTCGCCAAAACACTTTTGTATATCGCACAAAAGCAGTAGCTTTGCGGCGATTTATAAAACAATCGGGGTACGCGCCCGTCTCGGGTGCGGCTCAAATAAAGAGAAAAATAACTTTGTTAGAAGCGTTTTATTAAACCATCGCACATGGAACAGATTTTTAAGCGCAAGCTGTATGACAAATTGCTGACATGGAAGCGGGAGAAAAACGGCAAAACGGCTCTGCTCGTAGAGGGTGCCCGTCGTGTGGGTAAGTCCACTATCGTAGAGGAGTTTGCCAAGCACGAGTACAAGTCCTACATACTGATTGATTTCAACAAAGCAGGCAAGAAGATAAGAGACTTGTTCGATGATTTGGACAATCTGGATTATATCTTTCTGACTCTGCAAGCCAATTACGGCGTGAACTTGGAGCCCCGCAAGTCTGTGATTATCTTTGACGAGGTGCAGAAATGTCCGTTGGCGCGTCAGGCAATCAAGTATCTGGTGGCTGACGGTCGGTACGATTATATCGAGACCGGTTCGCTCATCAGCATCAAGAAGAACACGCAAGGCATCACCATCCCCAGTGAGGAAGACCGTATCACGATGTTCCCCATGGACTATGAGGAGTTCCGTTGGGCAATGGGCGATACGGCAACCGTGCCGTTGTTGCGCACGTTCTACGAGAAGCGACTGCCGTTGGGTGCGGCGTTCCGCACGAAGATGCGTGAATTCCGGCTCTACATGTTGGTAGGCGGTATGCCACAGGCGGTGAGCGAGTATCTGAACACGAAGAACTTGCAGAAAGTGGATAACGTCAAGCGCAGTATCATCCAACTGTATGAGGATGACTTCCTGAAGATTGACGATACAGGCCGTATAAGCAAACTGTTTATGTCGATACCGGGTCAGTTGGCACGAGCAAGCACACGTTTCGTGCCGTATAACGCGATTGGGACAGTGGAGGAAGACAAGTTGCTGGAGTTCATCAGGGCATTGGAGGACAGCAAGACAGTCAATATGGTATATCATTGTGACGACCCGAACGTAGGCATGTCGCTGACCAAAGACGATAGTCGGTACAAGATGTTCACTGCTGATACAGGTCTGTTTGTGACTTTGGCGTTCTGGGACAAGGACTATACAGAGAACGTGCTGTACGAGAAACTGCTGAGCGACAAACTGGATGTGAACTTGGGTTATGTCTATGAGAATATGGTCGCGCAAATGTTGGCGACAGCGGGCAACAACCTGTTCTACTACACTTTCCCGAAAGACAACAAGCACAGCTACGAAGTGGACTTCATGTTGTCGCGAGGCAACAAAGTATGCCCGATAGAGGTCAAGTCCTCGTCGCATAAGGCGCACGCTTCGTTGGATGCGTTCTGTGACAAGTTCTCCGAACGCGTCGGGGAACGCTTCCTGCTCTATACCAAAGACCTGTCGCACGACGGACAGACGCGGTTGCTTCCTGTACTGATGGCAATGTTTGTCTAATGACACCGCTTTTTCTGAATCGTGTGCACGAAAACGGAAGAAAAGCCCTACCTTTGCCGCAAATTACCGGTATCCCGTAATCCCGACAGCACAAAACATCGGTATCCCGAAATCCCGACAAAACGGTATCCCGCCAAAACAGAATCCCGACATGCCGAAATCCCGAAAGCACGAAATACCGGAATACCGTAAACCAACAACAACCCCTCTAACCAACAAATTTGCAATTTGAAATCATAAACCATAAATCATAAACCATAAATCACAAACTATAGACTTTCAACTATCAACTTCTCTAAACTCTCAACCTTAAACTTTAAACTTCTTTCAACTTTCAACTCTCAACTATATGAAACGATTCTTCCTCTTAGTTTTCGCGGCGATAACTGCCGCAAGCGTTCCGTCATGTCAAGATGGTTGACGGCACGACCGTCAAGGCGTTCATCCACGGTGACGAGTTTTTCAACTACGAGACCGACGAGAACGAGTTCCTCCTCACGCCCAACGACAATGGGCGGTATATCAACACACGCCGCCGCATCAGTGCCGAAGAGGTTCAGCAGCGCCGTGTCGCAGCACGCAGAGCAGCAGGCGTAACCGACGAGCCGAGACGCATCGTGGGACATCCTATGACACCGCCGCGCACATTAGTCATATTGGTGCAGTATCAGGATGTCAAGTTCCGCCCCGAGAACACTAAGTCGGAGTGGGAGGATTTCTTCAGCAAAGAGGGGTATGACTACAACGGCTCGCCCGGTTCGGTGCGCGACTATTTCATTGCCCAGTCCGGCGGCAAGTACAAACCGCAGTTTGATGTGGTAGGACCTGTGACAGTGGCGAACAACCAAGCCTATTATGGCTACAATCAAGGCTGGAATCGGGCTTACGAAGCCGTAACGGAGGCATGCGTCCTCCTTGACGACGAGGTGGATTTCTCGCAGTATGACAGCGACGGGGACGGAGAGATTGACTTTGTCTTTATGCTTTATGCGGGCGAAGGGGCGGCAAACGGCAGCTCTGATGCGATATGGCCACACCACAGGGGGAAATGGCACGACTGGTCGCCTGAAGCCAAAGAAGAGGAGTGTTTGAAACTCGACGGCAAGTATCTCACCATATATTCGTGCAGCAATGAATGGAATGTTCAAGCCCGTCACAGGGATGGTGTCGGCACCGCCTGCCATGAGATATCGCACAATTTGGGACTACCTGATTATTATGATGCGCAAAAAGTCGGAACCACCAACCTGCCCGATGAATGGAACCTGATGGAGAGCGGCAGCTGGAACAACGACGGTATCACTCCACCCAATTACTCCATATTTGACAAATACTATATGGGTTGGGAGACACCCAGTATGACCGGACCTCGCGGACATACATTATTGCTTTCGCCTTCCCAAAAAGGATATGTGATTACAAAAAACGGCTCGTATCCCCAACCGACCTGCACCGACACCGTATATTATATCGAGAACCGTCAAAAGCAGGGCTGGGACAAATACCTGCCCGGACACGGATTGGTGATATGGCAGGTGGTGTATGACCAGAAGGCTTGGGAGGGAAACCGCCCCAATTCCACACAGGGAGAAGGAGAACGGATGACGATAGTATCTCCTCAAATACTAAAATAAACCAACCTTTCCCTGGAAACTCAGGCGTAACCTACCAACAGCTTTTCAGCAACCACCTTGTGTCGGGAACCACCGAAAGAGAAGACGGCATGGTTACCTTCGATATTGACAATCCCATATTGTGGTTGGTGACAAAGGAAAAACAAACCGGTACAGGTCTCTTGCAGGACGCATTAAACGAAGAAATACATTCTTACGCTTTGGACTCCACGGTCTATATGCGCTGGTTTATCCCCGGAACAGGCAGTATCAGTTATAGAAGGTATGAAAACCGCTATATCAACGGCGAATGGAAAGGCTGGACCCTCTCCTTCATACCAAGAACAACAAGCACGGACAAAATGATGAAGGGTTTTTACGCGAACGGATCCACCACACTGAAAAAAGACCGCTATCATAATTGTGACAGTGTGGCTTTCCGCATTGAGGTAACACTCGGTCCGCACACGTATTGGAGCAATACACTTAAAGTGGAATTGGAACATCCTAAATATCCATTGTATTATAACTACTTTGGTGAGAAGGAATTTGGTGGCAGGTACAAGGCCGGAGAGCAAATATATTATCCTATAAATGATTGCGAGAAACATACAGTGGAAAGCGACATTCCTACCGATTGTTACCGGCAAGGTAGAGAAATCGTATTTGCCATGCCACCTTGTTCCTGTACTTTAAACATAAGTGATAACCCGAAGTTAACCGTCCGTTTCTTTGGCAGACAGGGGCAACTGCTTAAGACAGAGGAGGTAAAATGTGGCGAAAGCGCCCATGCGCCGGAACCGCCCAAAGAAGACGGGCTTTTCCTCTGGTGGTCGGACGACTTCTCCGAGGTTACTGAAGATATGGACATCTATGCCAAATACAGCCGCTACAGCTGGGCAAGCGACACCCCCTCCGGCATCTCAATGGTCTGCACCATTACAAACACATTGCCTTCCTCGCTGCCTCCCTCCGGCACGAGCGGCGGCTGGAAAACCGTATCCACGGGATGGACGGCGGTGACTCCAGAAGGGGAAGGAGGCGGCTATCCCGAAGAGAACCCCGAGGACAACATCTCGCCCGGGGCTATTATTCCGACCATCGGCAAAGTGAAAGTCGGGATGTTCGTTTCCGACAAACTCTTCGTAAAGATAAAAACCCAGTATTTGGAAAGCAAGGAACAAAAGATTCACCTTGCCTTCACCGACCAGTTCGACAACAAAGGCAAACCTGTGTATGAAACCGATGAGGCAGGCAACCTGCAGGTGAACGAGAAATTGTGGGAGGAAGTGGCGTCCATGCCGGCAGAGGAGGCGCAAGGAGAGGCAGAAATGACAGCCAACCTCTCTGAATGTTACGACGAGAACTGCGAATCTATGCCGTCCGGACTGCGCAGAAAAGCGTTCAAAGTGGTGGCGCAGGACGAAGACGGCAACCTCGTCACCGCAGACGAAGAGGTGACAATCGACTATTTCTATCCCATGTATGTGCGCCTCCGCAAGTCCGACAAGACGAACCTGCTCCTGACCGCATCGGGATGCGCACTCTCTCTGCCCGACAGCGCGAAGGAAGCCGGTGACTATCTCTACGCTATGATTCCCGTGCAGGCGGACGGCAGATGCATCATCAACGCCCTCGATATGGAAGACGCCGGATGCCTCAATATCCGACGCCTCGGACACCCCTCCGAGCCGCTCAACAGTTACCACAGCGGCAACAAGATTGTCATGCGCGGCTTCGGCATGGCGGACACACTCGCCATCGAAAAGACGGTGTACAATGTAACCTTCAACTGGCTTGACCGGCAAGGCGTGCAGCGCACAGAGACGCAGCAGGTGGCGTGCTGCAACGAGGCAACGCCGCCCGAAGACCATGCCACCGACCGTATCTTCACGGGCTGGACACCCGGAGAGGCTGACCTGAGCCGAATAACACACAACCTCACGCTCACCGCGCAGTACGAGCCCCTGCCCGAACCGGTGTACTACACCGTTGTCTTCACCGACTTGGACGGCACAGAGATAAGCAGTCAGCAAGTGCTTGAATACGAAGCCGCCACCGCGCCGGAGATACCCGAACACGAGGGCTACACCTTCATCCGTTGGAGCGAAAGTTTCAGCGTAGTGTCTTCGGATATGACCGTCCGCGCCATCTACGGACAGGACGACAAGGAATGGATTGTCACCTTCCTCAACTGGGACGACACTCTGCTCGGCAAAGATACTGTTCCGGACGGACAACGCGCTTACGGCCGCGTGTACCCCTACCGCACCGGCTACCGTTTCACGGGCTGGGACAAGCCGTTAGACGAGATACGCTCCGACCTGACAACACACGCCCTGTTTGAAGAAACAGACGTACAGCAGTACAAAGTGAGCATCGTCATCGAAGGACAAGGCTCTGTGGAGACCCGACCGCTCGGCGTGGACCTTGACCATGTGAACGCCGGCTCCGTTTTGTTCTTCACCGCCGTACCCGCCGAGGGATGGAAGTTCGCCGGCTGGGAGAACTACAATGTGCAGTTCGGTCTGACGGTCAGTCAGGACACAACGGTGAAAGTGTCTTTCCGTGCAGCGTCAGTCGATGTGCTGATACATCTCGCTTCCGCCGCAGAAGGCGACCTGACAACAGCGGACGAACTGCAGAGCCTGTCGCTGATAGAATATGACTTCGACCCGAGCGGAAACAATTACGTCGAGGCTTACGGCGGACAGATTACCGGCACGCTGGAAGAGGGTTCGCAACTGTCGTTCAGCGTAACGCCGTATATTTATGAGTTTGACCACTGGTCTGATGGCACAGGCGGCGCCGACCGCGTGTTTGACGTTACCAGCGGCATCGAACTGACCCTCTACCTGCGCCCGCGTCCGTTGTCCGTCAAGGCGGTGTGCGACGGCTCGCAAGGAACTGTCAGCACGGAAGGCGGTGGGCCGCTCCTGTACAACGAGCGCAACCAATGGTCCGCCACGCTGACCGCCACACCCGCGAACGGCATGGCGTTTGCCGGCTGGGTGCCGGAGATGGACTGGGCGACGGTTGATATAACGCCCGAACTCATATTGGAAGGCTACACGAATCTGCTTGCCGAAGGTGCGGAGTACGGCGTTTCGCCCGATGAACTCGCCTTTGTCAAGAGGCTGTTCGGCAGTGTGCTGTCGCTCAACGGCGGGGATTTTGACCTGCTCCGCAACTACTTCGGCCTCGATGAGAACGGCAGTTTCATCCTAAGTGCGGCGTTCAGGAAATCCTCCTCTACCGGACTGTCTGACAAAGAATCGGACGGCAGACCGGGAACGCAGTCATCCGCCCCGCAGAAAATTCTCCGCAACGGCATTCTCTACATCCTCCTCAACGGCAGGACCTACAACGCCCAAGGCCACCGCCTCGACTAAAAGAAAGCCCCGTCACCTCTGACAATAAAGACACACCTACCGGCAACTCCCCCCAGTTGCCAGTAGGTGTGTCTTTTCAAGAGTCGTCTGTAAAGAATAGGACTTTGTCCATTGCGTCGGTACAGCGAAGCAGATCGTTAGAATTGTATTCCGACCGGCTCCCCAGAGCCGCCTGTAAAAGCATTGTTTTTCTTTTTTTAC
>CAJOIZ010000044.1:0-12811 GCA_905234835.1 Paludibacteraceae bacterium | reverse complement strand
CGCGAGCAACCTCCGTTTATTACGTTCAAATTTTATTTGAACATGACGGATCTTTGAACACATCTCATTTACAGCCCCTTACAAAGAAAATGCAAAAAAAGTAAAAAAAGTTGCTTTTTAGGTGATAGATTTTGCCTCTTTTTCGCCTTATATATGGAGGGGTATACATAAATTTGAAATCATAAACTTTATGGGGGTATACTATTCCGCTGTGAAAAATATTTTTTTGAATCATTTTTGATCATTTTGGACCAAAAAGAAAGATGCGTAAGCATTATTTGTTCATTTCGTTTAATTTGTGAACAAAAAGAGAAAAAAATTGTTGAATCATAAACCATAAATCATAAATTTGCAATTTGAAATCATAAATTTGCAACTTAACAACTCTCAACTCCCAAACTTCACCCAACTCTCAACTCTAAAAACTTCTAAACCAAAAAACTTTCCTTTTCTTAAGATGGGACAACTTTTTTATCCCCTCTTTCCTAATAAAGTCGAAAAAAGAGTTTACTTTTCTTAAGAAGCTCTTGCATTTCGCCCAAAAATGTATTATCTTTGCACGTCGTTTCAGTGGAAATGACTTCACGCCGTGAGGCGTATTACAAGTGGCAGTCAGACGTGTTATCCGCTTTGTGCACAGGCGGATAAGGACGGGAAGGGACATCTATCGTACAGGATGTAACCTATGTACGACGCTTGCCGCAACATTGCGCTGCGGTACGGCGGGATGGGATGCAGCTCCCCACACCCAAACTGCAAGTGATCTTTGACGTATGAAATTACCTTAATGCGCGGAGTGTATGATATTTTGGCGCATGGGACTTGTGTGTATTATTTGTTGTCACTACTTTTGCGGCGTAATGGCATTATAGTGACTATGGATTTACAAGCATTCACCCCCGACGAGGGGCTGGCGCGCGAGATAGGCGGCCATGTACGCACCATACTGACTGAGTTAGGCGAGGATGTCAGCCGCGAAGGACTGAAGAAGACACCCGAACGCGTGGGCAAGGCGTTCCAGTACCTGACCAAAGGCTACAGGGAAGACCCGGAAGCCATACTCCGTTCGGCGCTGTTCGAGGAAGACTACCGCCAGATGGTCGTGGTACGGGATATCGACTTCTACTCGCTGTGTGAACACCACCTGTTGCCGTTCTTTGGAAAGGCGCATGTCGCGTATATCCCGAATGGCAAGATTACGGGACTAAGCAAGATTGCGCGTGTGGTGGACGTGTTCGCACGCCGCTGTCAGGTGCAGGAGCGTATGACCACGCAGATCAAGGACTGCATTCAGAACACGCTGAACCCGTTGGGCGTGATGGTGGTGATTGAGGCGGAGCACCTGTGTATGCAGATGCGCGGCGTGCAGAAACCCCACTCTATCACGACGACCTCGGACTTCACCGGCGCGTTCAACCGACAGGAGACACGCGAGGAGTTCCTCAAACTGATTAAGGGCTAAGCGGCGCGGATGGGTCAGGACGCGAGGATATACGAACTGATTGACCGCATCCGTCTCCCTATGATCATAGGGATTGTCTTCTGTCACACGCATTTCTACAAGTACCTGTCCCCTGAAGAACTGGATGTTGGTCTGTGGGTCAATTATCCGGTGCTGAACGCCGTCATCTATGTCTGCTATTGGCTGGTCGGCAAGATTTTCACGCCGACGTTCTTCTTCTTGTCAGGCTATCTGTTCTTCCGTGAACACCGGTTGAGTCGCGATATGTATGCGGGCAAACTCAAACGCCGTGTTCGGTCGCTGTTAGTGCCGTACCTGATATGGAACGCTGTGCTGCTGGCGGTGATGTATGTGCAGGAACGGTATATGGGAGGTACAAGCGAACGGATGGGACGGATTGCCGACTACGGCTGGCAGGAATGGCTGTACGCGTTCTGGGACTGCACGCAGACGTGGTCGTGGACGGGCGTTGTGGGACAGCCCGCCAATATACCGCTGTGGTTCCTGCGCGAGCTGATGATTCTGTCGGTGTTCTCGCCGCTGTTCTTCTGGTTGAGCCGGCTGCGCAAACCGTGGGGGATTGTGCTGTTGGTGCTGGTGTACGTATGCCCGTACCATCTGCCGCACCTGCAGAACCTGTCCGTGTTCTGGTTCGGTATGGGCGTGTGGACGCAGATGAACGGAGTGGATTTTGTCGGCTTCTCCGAGCGGACCGCCAAATGGTGCCTGCCCCTGTTTGTACTGTTTGCCGTAGCGTATGAACTACTGAAACGGTATACACCGGAAGTGCCGTTGGATGCGGCGGTGGCGGGGATGCGCATTACGGAGTTCCCGATACTGATTGCCGTGGTCAGTTCAGTGCTGCGCAAGACTACGTGGCGGTTACCGGAAAAAGTCAGCCGGAGCGCGTTCTTTGTGTACCTGAGCCATATCGTTCCGACTGCCGTACTATGTTCCCTGACGTGCCGGATGTTGCCGCATACGGACGGCATACTGACCGTAGCCTATCTGGTCATTCCGTTTGCGGTGACAGGGATGCTGGTACTCTGTTATCTGCTGCTTGAGCGTTGGCTGCCGCACACAATGAAAGTGCTGACAGGCAGCCGGTAGTTTCTTATTCGGGACGGAAGATGTCGAAAGCAGGGCTGTTCCCCGTCGCTTCCATTCCAGCTGCCGAGAGAAGACTGTAGAAAAGAAAATCAGTACGATAACGCTTCGTCTGATTGTTTTTCAGTGCCACTACCTTGTCGGGGAAAGTCTGCGCATACTTGTCGGAATACCAGACTAATGCGGCTGGATACTTGGTCTCCTCTGCTCCTGCGGCGTGCAGCCAGTTACCGTTCTCGCCGAGCGATTCGCCATGGTCGGAGAGATAAAAAACGATGGCGTTGCGGCGTGTGAATAGTGAGATGACCGAATCGACAAACAAGTCCATGCTGACGACCGTGTTGTCATAGGAATTGACGACTGCCGCTGAGTCGTTCTGCGTCAGGATACGATGGGTGATAACTGGGCGGAAACGCTCACACGGAGAGGGCACGTGGTTGTTGTAGTACCAATGCGAACCTATGGAATGGAGCACGTAGAGACGATGTGCCCCTGTCTGCTGCCGCATCAGCCCTTCCAATGGGGCAAGCAGGTCTAAATCGTACCACGGATGATAGACATATACCGTTTTGGAGGCATTGGGGGCGATAACGGTGTCCGCTTCGAAGATAAAGGGCGCATAGGTCCTACCATAGTCCTGGTTAGTGAGCCACGCGGTAGTGTAGCCCTGACGGGCAAGGCAGGTAATAAAGGAGTAAGATGTGTACGCCTTGCCGGGTGACAGACTGTCAGCTGGGGTAAGGATATGCGGCACGCTTTCGGCGGTGCCTGTATAGGCTGAATAGACTGACGGCAGGCTGACCACATTGCTTCGGACTGACAGGCGGGGACAGGTTTGACGCGGGTAACCATTGAGGCTCAAATGGTCCGAACGGGTGCTTTCACCGATAATCATCACAACATCCAATGAGTCGGGCGGACATGCAGACCGCAATTCAGGCACTTGACGGGGGAGGCTGACCGAGCGGCGGAGGGATATATAGCGGCTAACGCTGCGTGCCACGTGGAGCGGGTAGCGTTGGTTGGCACTACGGTGCAGACGACCGTTGCCCCAATACCACGCGGCAAAAAGTGCTATGTTGAACAGCAGCACCACCCACGGGTAAGGCACCTTGCTGATACGCCAACGCCAGCGGACCCAGAGAATAGCGACAAGAAGTTGGAAAACAAACCAGACAATGAGTTGCCACGAGATGACTCCCGCCGCCTCGGCAGGATTGGTGTGCAGCGCAGCATCAATGAGAGCGGGATTGAGTTTGGCGTGAAAAGCAACACGGTAATAAGCCACCACCGCTCCCAATCCGGCATAAAGTGGCAGACCGACAGCCGCTACATAGCGGTTGAGAGACAGAACAGAAACAATCGCCACCTGACCGATACCCAATGCCGCCACATAGAGGAGAACAATCGCCGCGCTTTTCCAACCATCTGTTTGGCTGTCAAGGAAATCAGGCAGAACAAAACAGAGCGTGTTCCATACGGCAACCGTTAGAACGAACCACAGGTATCGGTATTTCCGATGCATGACTAACGGATAATGAGAATCTTCACCACGGCGTGGTTGGCTCCGTCCGACGTGTTGCAGAAAGCGGTATAGACACCGGAGGCGACACGCTGACCGTTGCCGTTCTTGCCGTCCCAGACTGCCAAACCGCCGTTGCTGCGTGTCTGGCAGACAAGGTTGCCACCATTGTCCACAATCTTGACAACCGTCTCCTCCATCAGACCGGCAATGGTGATGACACCCTCATAATCAGGACGGACAGGGTTGGGATAGGCATACAGACGCTCTTCCGCAAACTGCTCCTCTGCCTCTGTCGCATCGCCCTGATAGGAAACTAATCCGGCTCCTGTCCCGACATACACCCTTCCCGAACGGGGGTCAATGGCGACGGACAGTATCTGGTTGGAGGGAAGCGGCGAATTGTCGGTGGTGAAATGTTCAAGTGTTTCCTGCCCGTCCTCGGAAACGAGGTACAGACCCGAACTCTCCGTACCCATCCATTTGCGGTTAGCACCGTCCACGGCGATGGCATTGATACGTTCCGTGCCAAGCAGATAGTCGGCAAGATTAGTTCCGTCGTTGCGGGGTATCTTCACGCGGGTGCAACTATTGGACGTGCGAAAATCCACTTTGGCAGGAATGATGAAGAAGCCTTCGTCCACCGTCACCCATAGGTCGTTGTTCAAGTCCTGCACCACGGCATAGATGGCGGACGGAGAGATTGTCTTGCCGTCCTGATCAACGAACGAAGTGGTGAAATAGGTGTTGTCATCCCCTTGGTAGAATGGCGTATGGTTGTCGTCATAGAGAATCAGACCGGGGGTGTAGCGCACGTAGGGAATCCACTTCCAGTTACTATGGCGGCGGTCGATAAACATCTCTCCACCCGTTATCAGGGGGAACGTGATGCCGTCATCCGTCACAAGACTGTACTTGTTCCATGTGGTTGAACCCTGCTGCCTGCCGGTAAGCAACTGCTGCGGAGAGACAACGTGCAACGGCTCGTTGATACCCATGTTCAGAACCCACAGATTGCCCTCTTCGTCAAACAAGGCGGCATCCGTGCGGATATAAAGCAGAGGATCGGCGGTTACGGCGAGTGTCTGAAGCGGACTGTTGGTATGGTTGTACCAAGCCACGAGCTGGTTGTTCTCAAACTCATACATACCGGTTCCGTAACTCGTTACGATGATATGCTCCTTGTCAAACGGATCCACCGCCACGTTCATAAAGTCCATCGCCAAGGTGCCGACTTGGTTGGAGATGGTCTCAAAATCAATGTTCGCCCAGCGGTCAGCAGCAATATCATAAATCATCACATAGCCGCCACGAAACTCCTGGGCAGACCATCTTGCTCCGGGAACCACATAAAGACGGTCGTTCACCACTTTCATGCGATAAGGGATATTGACTGACGGACCTTCGGGGAAGAACGTCTGCGTACCGTCAGCATCGTGACGGACAACACCCGCTTTGCCGGCGGCATACCATAGCGTGCCGTTATCGTTCAGCACATCAAGAACATAGTAAGGCGATGCAATGATATCCAATCCTGCGTCTGGGATGTACTCCACCAAAGCCGGTCCCCCCTGCATCAGGTACAGATGCTCACCGGACTGGCTGAAACCGGAGAAATGCATCTCTGGGGAGATGGTCTGCCAACCTTCATCGGTGCGGACATTCAACTCCTGATCCGCCAAAAGATACAGCCGGTTCTTGAAGAAAGCGATGTCCTGATAGGATTCTGCGGACAAAGGTTGATAGTTCTTCCATACATTAAAATCAAGCAGGTTGGCAGTCCTGTCCGCAGCATATACCCGTTCGCTGGTCAAAGCGTAAATCGAGTCTGTGCTGCAACAAACCGAACGGACATCCACTTCCGAACCGTCCTGACCGATATAGTATGTATCTACTATTTCCTGTTTGCGTATATTGACTACCACCACGCCAAACGGCATACCCAAATAGGCCTTGCCGTCGTGGATAGTTAGGGAATTGGCTTTCTTGGAGGCACTCATCTGCTTCATCTGCAAATCAGAGAGTGCGGATATTTTGCCGTTCTGCACGAAGTCTATCAGACCGTCTTCATACAGCACAACGAGCGAACGGCTTTGCGGGTCGTAACCTATGTGTGCGATATTGGCACCGTGAAAGCCGTCCTGCTTGGAGTAGCAGGTCATCTGTTCGGTGCTCTTGTCCACGCGGATAAGTCCGCTTCCTGCCAAAGCATATACGGCATCGCCGGTGTTTACTATCTCCGTTACAACGCCATAGGCGATATGCGATTGCCATGTGTGCATACCCGAATCGGCACGCACCGTTGTAGCAAGACAGATGAAGAACAGAATGAGAGTGGACTTTTTCATACAAGAAGCAGACAGAGTTGTTGCACGGCACGTGCACGGTGACTGATGGAGTTCTTTGTTTCAGCAGGCAGTTCGGCAAAGGTCTTGCCGTAGTCTTCGGGAATGAAGAGCGAATCGTAGCCGAAGCCGCCTTCGCCTTTCTCCGCCTCGGCGATACGCCCTTCCACGCGCCCTTCCACCTGGGCGGCTACTGGATGGGCTTCTTCGCCCGCATTGTCTTTGGTTGTGATCAGCGTGATGACGGTACGGAACCGTGCCGAACGGTCCGGCTTGTCTTGCAGCAGACGGAGGGCTTTCCGGCGGTTGGCGGCATCATCGTGGTTGTCACCTGCCCAACGGGCGGTACGCACACCCGGCTGGTTGTTCAGCACAGGTATCTCTAAGCCCGTGTCATCCGCAAACACACCGTCTATGGCAACAGCCTGCGGATGGGTTTGCAGGTAATCCCACACCACACGGGCTTTCAGCAGCGAGTTGTCTTCCAATGTCTTACCCGTCTCGTCTATCTCGCTGTCAAAACCGATATCCCGAAGGGATAATATACGGCAAGTTGAAGGAAGTATATTGCTTACTTCCTCCAACTTGTGCATATTATTGGTGGCAAACACCAGAGTCATCAGCGGCGGGGCTTGATGTTGAGCTTAACGGGACGGATCATGTTCTCCGGCGAGAGGATGGTATCCAGTTCCTCTTTGGTCAGGATGCCGTGTTCAAGCACCAGTTCATACACGCCTTTACCCGTTGCCATCGCCTCTTTGGCTATCTTCGTGCTGTTCTTGTAACCGATGATGGGGTTAAGGGCTGTCACGATACCGATAGAGCCGGTGATGTAGTTGCGGCAGCGCTCCTCGTTGGCTTTGATGCCGTCCACGCAGTACTTGCGCATTACGTCAAAGCCGTTCATCATAATCTCTGCGCTCTCGAAGCAGCATTGTGCCATCGTGGGCTCCATGGCGTTAAGCTCCATCTGGGCAGCCTCGTTGCACATTGCCACGCACAGGTCGTTACCAATCACCTTATAGCAGATTTGGTTCATCACCTCGGGAATAACGGGGTTAACCTTGCCGGGCATGATGCTGCTGCCGGGCTGACGGGCAGGCAGGTCAATCTCGTGCAGACCGCACTTCGGTCCCGAACCAAGCAGACGCAGGTCGTTGGCTATTTTGTTCATCTTCGTGGCGATACGGCGCAATACGCTCGAATAGCCTACCATGCAACTGGTGTCGCTCGTAGCAGCTACGAGGTCTTCGGCAAGAACAACCTTCCAGCCTGTCACCTGTGCCATCGCTTTCACGCACTTCTCGCTGTAGCCCGGCTCTGAGCAGATACCCGTACCAACGGCGGTCGCACCCATATTGACGGTAAGGAACTCTTCAGCCGCATCGTCAAGATGTTTCAGTTCGTCGCGAAGGATGCTGGCAAATGCACCGAACGTCTGACCGAGAGTCATCGGAACGGCGTCTTCCAACTGCGTACGGCCCATCTTAAGCACGTTCTTGAACTCTTCGGCTTTCTTCTGGAAAGCGTCAATGAGCATCTGATAGTGCTTCTTGTACTCCAAATGAGTAGCATACAGTCCCATGTGGATGGCTGCGGGATATGCGTCATTGGTGCTCTGCGAGCAGTTCACGTGGTCATTCGGCGAGCAGTACTGGTATTCGCCGGCATTGTGACCCATAATCTGGAGCGCACGGTTGGCAATCACCTCGTTGGCGTTCATGTTCGTCGTGGTGCCTGCACCGCCTTGGATCATGTCCACGGGGAACTGGTCATGATGCTTGCCTGCAAGAATCTCCTCGCAAGCCTGCTTGATACCCTTGAACTGTTCGTCTGTCAGCAGACCCAGTTCATGGTTAGCCATCGCCGCACCCAACTTGGTATAAGCCAGACCGTTGATGAACGCAGGATAATCGCACAACTTGAACTTCGAAATCGGGAAGTTCTCAATGCCGCGCTGGGTTTGTACACCATACAGAGCCTCTACTGGGATCTGCAACTCTCCAATCAAATCGCTTTCTACGCGAGTCTTTCCGGAAAACTTTTCCATAGTAGTTAGTATTTTGTCAATTATCAACTATCAATTATCAATCGCCTCGGCGATTGAGTTGGCTATCACGCACATCTCCTCCGACGGCAAATCAAGTTTTGGGTTGGTGAACAGCATATCACTCTCCTTGTTCAGCGGAATAAGGTGGATATGCACGTGGTTCACCTCCATACCCAGTACAGCGACACCCACGCGTTTGCAGCCTGTCGCTGCCTGTATACCGCGTGCTACACGCTTGGCGAACACCATCATGTCGCCCAACAGCGCGTCATCGAGGTCGAAGATATAGTCTGCTTCCGGTTCGGGCAGTTTGGGGATTACCAAAGTATGCCCTTTCACCAACGGATGAATATCCAAAAAAGCGTAGAAACGCTCGTCCTCGGCTACCTTGTAACTCGGTATCTCGCCGTTTATGATTCGTGTAAAAATAGTCATAGTCGCAAACTTTAGAGACTTATTTCCAGAATCTCGAATTCCATCTTGCCGGCGGGTACCTGTACCTCTGCCGTTTCGCCCACTTTCTTGCCCATCAGACCTTTGGCGATAGGAGTTGTCACGGCAATCTTGCCCTCTTTGATGTTCGCTTCGCCCTCTGTCACTAATTGATACGTCTTTTCCGCGCCGTTCTTCTTGTTGCGGACACGCACCTTGGTCAAGATTTGAACCTCATCGGTCTTGATAGTGGACGTGTCAAGAATACGCGCATCCATTATCTTTGCTTTCAGCATCGCAATCTTGCTCTCTAAGTGACCTTGTTCTTCTTTCGCCGCATCGTACTCTGCGTTTTCACTCAAATCGCCTTTGTCACGAGCCTCTGCAATCGCTGCTATTACACGGGGGCGCTCCACACCCTCCAAATAACGCAGCTCGTCTTTCATTTTCTGCAATCCTTCTGCAGTGATGTAAGTTACTGCCATAGTATAGTGATTTTTATGTTTTCGTTAGTCCAAAACTTATAAAACATCAGGAAACCCCTGCGTCTCCTGATGTATGAAGCTGATACGATAATTCGCTCCAATCTTCACCCGTCGTTAGCGGGCTATGAACTTTTCGCCGTTCAGTATATACAGTTGGCCTGCTACGGTCTCGCGAACCTCGCGGCCCATTATATCGCGTATCTTGCCGTCTTTGAGCGACTCCCTCGTCTCTTCTATCCCTGCCGGTGCATTCGGCTCGAGATAAAGAATCACATTCAGCGACGAGTAAATTGAGCGGTCACGGTTGCCCTTGATGCAATACCAGCCGTTGTTCTGTCCGCCCCAACCGAAATTGAAGTGGAAATAAGGCAACGTCAGATTGTCGTCTCCCTGCAATGTCACATAGCCGTCCATCACGTAAGCATGGAAAGCATCGTCCTGACCGTCTTTCTGCAGGTATCCGTCGCAATACACAGGACGGCCCGCATCAAACTCACCTATTAGGTCAGTAAAAAGCGTTCCCCTCGTGTTTAAATCCTCAACGCGTTGCAACTCAAGCGTATTCTTGTAGTTGAAGTACTCACGGAACACTTTCGGAACGTTGGTGCTGGTCGAACCGCTACCGTCCGTTCCGTAGTTCATATACACGCCCACGCCGCACGCTAACATCAGGTCTGCTACCGCGTTCTGTTGAGCTTCCGACTCGGGATATTCGCCTTCCTCGGCAATGATGCCGGTGTATTGGGGCTTCATGTTCGCCCAGTCAAACGAGTGACCAGTATAGGTGTACGTCAGTTTCTCGCCGACCTTGCCCGGAGTATAGGAAACCACTGCATCGTTGCAAGTCTTGGGCCACTGCCAATAACTCGCTATCATCGCCATAGCCGTCGCCACGCAACCTGTCGCACAATGATTGCCGCCTATCGTCGGGGTCATGTTATAATAGGGCTTACCCTGGTTGAACGCTATGTCTCCCAATAACGGACCTACAGAATCCTTCACCGGTGCGGGGAAACCGGCCACCTGCTCCATATCGGCAGGAGCATTGGTAATCTCTATGGGGCTGCCAAGGAAGAACAGGTCGTCCACATTGGCGGCATTGATCTCGCCTTCAGTCGAAAAACCGACCACATCACCCGATGCGTCCATAATCACATAACCTCCGCCCGCACGGTTGTAGGCGCGAAGAACATCGTCACCCGGCTCCGATGCGCATAATGCCACGGAGGCCAACAAACAAATGGAAAGGAAAAGTTTTTTCATCGTATTATCTTGTTTTTAGTCTATCGTCTTGTCTCGTTATTTTGGAAATAACGCCGCAAAAGTAAGCATTTCTTACAACACATCAAAAAACAATCGCTTTTTTGTCGCTTTTTCCTCTTTGTGCGTTGTCTGTGCGCCGTCTTTATTCCAAAGTGCACACATAAGTCACTCATAATTCAACCCCAATCGGTCATTAGACTTTAGGATTAACGTGGTCGTCTTTATATACGCTATAATTCGTATCAATTTCGACTCAATTCCGAACAAATTAGATACCTAACAGATACCTAACAGATACCTAGCAGATACCTAAAAGTTACAACCGACTAAAATTCAGTCAATTACAACGATTAACATCAAAATATCCGTTATCATCTTTATAACACACTATAATTCAGCTTTATACAAACACATTTTTCTAATAACGGTCATTAGGACTACAAGCGGACTTTCTGGCGGATGAAGAAAAAATAGTATTCTGCCGTTCTTAATCCGCAAAAAAGATGTACTTTTGCCCGTCTTATCATATAATTATAGCACCATGAGAAAACAACTACTCGTAATGGCATTAGTTGGTATCGCACTGGCTATGCCCGTCGCCGCGCAAGAATACCGTTATTCGCAGGACATGCTCAGCGATGGAACCTTTGTCAAAGCCGAAAACGTCAAACCGGCACGCGCACCCAAAACCATTGCGGAAACAGTCAAAGCAGTACCCGCACTCCCAACTGTGGAGCAGATATGCTCTGCACATGCCAAATACATAGCAGACAGCACCACCTACCGGCCGTTCATCAAAGCTGTTGAGCAGACCATGCTCTATCTGATGGAGGAGAACGAACGCATACGTCAGCAGATTGAGCAGGCAAGGCTCAAACAGGCTGAGCAGGGACAGCACGCCATGCAGCAGTACCAAAGCAACGTCAACGCGGGACTCATGCCCTCGCAGGAGGAGATGATGCAACTCTATATGTCGGGTGAAATCACCGACAAAATGTCCGATGAGCAGATGATGGACGTGATGGCAGGAAAGTTCGCACAGAAATGGGGCATCAGCAAACAGGAGTATTTGAAAATCATCGGGATGGCGCAGTCAAATCCCAAACAGACGGAGGCGTACCTCAAAGCCAATCACCCCGACCTCTACAAGCGCCTCTATGCCGCCAATGCGGGCTATAACACACAGGACACACCCGATGACCCCAACGAGCCGCGGCTTAACGAAATATCCGACAATCTGAGCGACCTGCAGGACCGTCTGATGAACGCTGTCTCCTCTTACGGAGCAGGTTTTGACAACCTCTCCGACCAGTTCCGCAACGAATGGGACGCATCGGAAGAAGCCCGGCAGATTGACGCTATCGAAGCCGCACTTGACAAACGGGTCGGGCAGTGGATCAGCACCCTCGCCGTCGGACAAAACGGACACAACGACGTGCCTTTCCCTGCGTGGTGGACCGAAGAGAGAAAAAAGGAGAACGCGCTTATAGACCAGTGGAACCGCCGCAACGCACAACGCTGGCTCGCGGTCGCACAGGAAGGTGAAAGTAGCATCCGGACCGTCTTTGAGCAAGCCGCCGTACTGGAGACAGAGAACGAACAGTTGGGTAAACAGGGATCTGCTGACAATATGATTTACATGCAGAACAAACTGCGGCTCTTTATGATTTTCAACCATCTCCAGTATCTCGTCCAGCCCTGTCAGGACGCGTTGGGATTCCCCTGCATCGAACACGTCGAAACTAGCGGTTCCATCCACCTCGGGAAAGGATAATAACCAATAGGGCAGTGGCATGAAACAAAGAACAGTTGCCCTTCTGCTTGCAGTGACAGTAGGTTTGGGAATGATTTGCGCAGGGGTGAATTTTGACGCCCTCGGCATCCAACCCGTTGCAGAATCTGACGATTGCATCCTCGCTTCCGGCACTTGCGGCGCAAAAGGTGACGGCACACACCTCACATGGGAACTCACCTGCGAAGGCGTACTGACCGTCAGCGGAACAGGTGCAATGGCGGACTGGAACGGCATTGCCACTCCGTGGGAGAACTACAAACAGCAGATTACCACCGTCATCCTGCCCGACGGCATCACCAAGATCGGTCTGGCTGCGTTCAAGAATTGCGCCAACCTCACCACCATCAACA
>CAJOIZ010000043.1 GCA_905234835.1 Paludibacteraceae bacterium | reverse complement strand
CTCTTTCGGATGACGCGGAGTATCGGATTGCAGCGTGTACGTCAGGCGATGTGCGTGGTGAGCCGTTGCTGTGTCGTATTCATGTTCGGTCGGCGAGATGCCTTGCTCGTCCTCATAACCATATTGGGTTCCAAGGATTCCAAGATAGATATGGCATTCAGCCGCTTGTGTAAGATACGCTTTTTGTGCGGAGACCTCAGAAGCCGGCATGTCTTCGAAGATAAAGGGCACAAAGAACCGCCCAAGCAAGCCGTCTGTGCGGATGTAGTCGCATAGTTGCCGCCGTTCTTGGGCAAACTCACGTTGGACGCTACTTATGAATACTCTAATATCTGCCATAACTATTATTTAGCGTTTTTTATCTTGCACACAAAATTGCGTGCAAAGTTACAACTTTTTTTTGATATATGCAATGACACCCTTGCTCTTTACCGAGAATACAGCCTTGCCGACATTCCCCGCCAGGTCAGAGGGTCTCTCCAAGTCCGAGAGAGTTTAATTGTCCGTTATTACCATAATTACAGTAGGGTTCGTTTTCGACTCGTTTTCGACTCGTTTTCGACCCGTTTCCGTATCCGACAGGGAAATGGAAGCGGAACGGAAACGAGACGGAAGCGGTCATGTCCGGTATTATATCCGGCCGGGGATATTATCTGTCCGGTATTATATCCGGCTGGGGGTATATCTGTCCGGTGTTATATCCGGCTGGGGTTATACCGATTAGCGGTTGATGTTGGCGTTGACCAAGGCGAGGACTTCGTTTTCGGCGGTCTCGGCTTGCCGGACGAGTTCGGCGGCTTGGGTAATGAGGGTTTCGGCGCGGTCGCGGTTCTTGAGTCCGGCGGCATTGATACGGACGTTCATATCGGCTCCGCGCACGGCGGCACGGGCTGCCAATGCACCCACACCGGCATCCGAAGCCGAAGCGGGATTGCCTTTTTGAGCCATTGCTTTGAGGACAGGGAAGGCGCGCATAGCAGTCTGCATCGTGCGAAGCGGCACTTGCGTAGCGTAGAGCGTGGCGGCTTCCATTGCCTCGGCACGGGCGGCTTTCTCTTCGGGTGTGGTCTTGGGCATAGCAAAGACAGCCATAATCTTATTGAACGCAGCCGTATCTTCGTCCACGAGTGCAAGCAGTTCGTTCATCACCTGCTGACCTTCTTCTGCCACGCGGGAGAACTCCTCCCAGCGGTCGTCCCAGCCGCGTTTGTGGGCACTGAGGTTAGCCACCATCGTACCCAAAGCAGCACCCAAAGCACCCATATATGCCGAAATAGAACCACCTCCGGGGGCTGCCGACTCGCTCGCCGTCTCAAGGGCAAAACCTTTGCAGGTCATACGGATAAGACGTTCTTTCTCTGCCTGCTCGGCTTCGTCCACCATCATATACTCAATTACTTTCTCTTTGGGGTTGAAGGGCTTGAGTTCGTCCAAACCCATTGATTTGACGGCAATGCGGATAATCTCTTCTTCGGGTATGCCGAGCGAGCGTTGCTGACGGGCGAGGTAGAAACGTCCGGCATCTATCAAAGCAGACTTTGGTACTAATCCTACTATCTCTGCTCCCGTAACGCGCAAGCCACGGGCTGCGGCTGCACGGCATACCTCCTCGAAGGCGATGTGCAAGGGCGTTTGAGCTATATCGGTGATGTTCATACTGACTTGGGCGATGCCATATTCGTCAATGTACCAGCCGATGGCTTTGCAGCCTTTGAGCGTGCCGGGTTGCCAACGTTCTTCGCCATTCTCGTCGCGCAGCACTTTGCCGGTGAGGCTGCCGCCTTCGCGCATCTTGCGTCCTTTCTCACGCACATCGAACGCCACTGCCATGGCGCGACGGGTGGAGGTGGTGTTGAGGTTGAAATTGACGGCAATGAGGAAGTTGCGTGCGCCCACGTTGGTGGCACCGGCGGTGGCGACACGCTCCGTGTAGGTGTCAGGACCGAAGTCGGGACGGAGTGCGGGGTCAGTCATCTTGTTTGGCAGCGCCTCATACTCACCTTCGCGGCAGACGGCGAGGTTCTTGCGCTCGGGACGGAAAGCCGCAGCTTCGTAGCAGTAGCAGGCAATCTGCAATTCTTCCCACATACGTTTGGCGAGTGTGCGAGCCAATTCGGCGCACTCTTCGAGGGTGATGTTCGCCACGGGGATAAGGGGGCAAACGTCGGTGGCACCGCTGCGTGGGTGTGCTCCGTGATGGAGACGCATATCAATGAGTTCGGCAGCTTTGGCTGCACCCTGTATGGCGGCTTCCATCACTACCTCAGGTTCGCCGACAAAGGTTACGACCGTACGGTTGGTGGCTTCGCCCGGGTCCACGTCCAATACTTTTACTTTCAGTCCGTTCACTTCGGTAGCGGCGATGGCTGCTACGATTTGGTCAATCACTTGACGGTTCCTGCCCTCCGAGAAATTGGGTACACACTCAATCAACTTTTTCATTGTATGTCAGATGTTTTATTATTTACAAAGCCATAAACGCCGCAAAGATACTCAAAAACAGCGTAGGCAAGCAAAACAATTTTTGTTTTTATGGTCTTTTCACTAAAAAAGGCGGATGTATGTCCGCCTTTTTTACCACTATACGATACGTTCTACTGCCTTGCACCTTGTAAGGAATACCGACTGCCACCTGTTATGATGAGAAGTTGTCCGTCGCGATAGCATTTAGCGGGCAGCGTATCCGTGTTGTCGGGAATGTCGCGCACATCGGTGTTCAGTTCGGGGTTGGACGGGATGATGGGCGGTGTGGGGATTACCTCATCGCCTCCGCCACGGGTCAGGCCGCTGTAGCCGGTGGTGGCAAAGTCGCCTATATAGACGTGTAACGGCGTGCCGTTAGCGTCCAAGGCGGAGAGAACGAAGTTGTAGCGCGTGGCTGCATCCAAGCCTGTAACAAGGAACGAGAAGGTTTCCGCCAAGTCGTGGTTGCTTTTTCTTTCCGGCGCGGAGAATGAAATGCCGAGCAACTGTCCTTTGTCGCCAAGGGTGAGGTGGCAAAACACGCCACCGTCCTTGTAAATATCAATCTGATAGGATTGGGCGTTTTCGTCCGTGGGCCACGTAAAGTAGGCGGTCGTTTCGGCAGCATCCACCGTAACGCTGTTGGCTGCGTCTTGGGCATGAACGGCAGGTACTTGGAAGATGACTAATGCCAGTAGTGCTAAGAAAGAATAAATCAGTCTGTTCATAGTTGTACGGGTTGTCCGAGTAAAGTGTAATACGTGTCTCCTTGACGGATATACACTTGCCCCCGGTAGATTATTTTTTCGGTCGTTGTTTCCGGTCTGTCCACATCGGACATAGTGACTGCCGTAGGTGTGGCGGGTGCTGCCTTTGTGTGGAATGAGCCGTAGGTGCTTTCAATCGTTTTGCCATCAGAGTCCAAGGCTTGTACGCCGTACCAATAGGAGGTATCAGGATTCAGGTCGCTCAACGTATATCGGAACGATTCGGGCTGTTCGGCAGGAGCATGAGGGATGAAATGGATAGACAGCACCATACCGTTGCCGTCAAAAATGACATAGCAAATCTCCTCCATATGTGCTGCATCGGAATAGACGTGCAACACGTAGGTTTGTGCGCCTTCAACGGCACCCCAAGTGAAAACGGCACCCGTTTCTTCTGGATTTATCTCTATCGGCATCTGATCCTCCTCTAAACCGTCAACTAAAGGCGTATAGTGGTAGGTGACGGTATAATTATTGCCAGAGTACAGATAATTGGTATATTGGATATGCTTCAGGCGTTTGGAAGCGACGGGGCTGAAATCGGGACGGTTCTCATTGTTCCGCTCTTCCTGCATTCCGTACACTCTTGGACTGAGTACAAACTCTTTTGTCAAATCCGCTCCATAACTGTAGTCGTATTGCTCTGCATCGGCTAATCCTTGTTCGCAACTGCCCGTACGACGGATGGTCAAAGTCAGCACATTGCCTTCATCATCCACCACCGCCTGCTTCAACGGGCTGTTGGTTGACGTACCGGAGCATTTCCAGTCATTCAAGTCGGCATCCCACGAATAATTGTCTGCCATAGTCCAGTCTTCTGCGTCGTTGGCGTAGTAATATACCTTGCGTGTGGACGGACGGAGGGCAGTTGTGTCGCTGTTTATCAGATACGTGATACGTTCCACCACCCGTCCTTGTCCGTCTTCCGCAGTATATTCTTTATATTGGGGTACATATCTCGTCTTCCATTTTTCATCAGCAGTATCATACGACCCATAGGGGAACTTCGCATACCATTTCGGGTCGTCTTCGTTGAGGTAGTAATAGACATACCGCATATATGGCATATTGTCTTCGACATTCTTCGTCCTGTACGTGATCCGTTCTTTTATGCGCCCCTGCCCGTCATACGTCAGGTCATTGTGTTTCATCGTTTGGATGACTGCTGTCTCGTCACCCTTCCATCCGTACGTAACCACTTGCAGCAAAATGCCTTCTTTAGAATACACACTGTCTTTTTTCGTGTTTTTCTCATCCTTTACGATTTGCCACGTTTGGGTTTCCGCATTTTTACTTTTCGATACTTGTCGCGCTATCGACGAAGTCTTGTCGTTCGGAAAATAGGTATATTCCGTGTATTGTGTTGTGTCAGTCTTTTCTCTCGCCTCATTGAGCACATACCGTACGCTACGAATCACTCTGCCGTATTGATCCCTTTCGTCAAGAGTTATTTGACCGCTGTTGCTTTGGTAGTTGAACCAACCCGTTTCGATTCCCTTCGCATTATAGTAGGTGATTTTGTTGCGGCCACTATTGTCGCACTCTGAACTTCCGTCAATCGTTATAATCAGGTTTCCTACGTCAATTTTAGCATACATCTGAAAAACAGTATCGTAGGCGAAAGCATATTGGTACGTCGGATACCAACCATGATTGGTCCAAGAATAAAGGATGCAAGATAGCGGTTCGCCGTTTTCACTAAAACCGACACGATAATCCCTGCCACGATAACACTCCCACTGACCACTCTCACTATTATATTTCTCGTCCATATAGTACCGGTTTCCGAACCCGTAAACATACTTCTTCTCATAATAACGTTCCCATGGATCCCTGTTCCTGTATACACCTACCCACGCCTTGTACAGGGGAGTGCTTTCACTCCGTAAATCCCATTCGTCATACCCGGAACTTTTCTCCTTTTTCTGACTGAACGATACATTCCCGTTTTCGTCATATTCCGTCCGGGTAGCGGTCCATACCCCATTTCGCAATACCGTATCCGCTTTCAGCGTGCAACGATAGGACGAATCATACGTACTGACACTACCCGAATAGTCTGTCAACTCCCAGTTTAAGCCATATCTCCACGAACGTATTGACAACGGATATTCACGACTCCCCGTATCTGTCTCCTGTACAATATATTTTTCATATTGTACAGGTCTTTTCACGGTTTTGAGCCTATAAGTATCTACGGTTTTGAGCGAATAAGTACCGTCCATATACATCACCGTCGTCCTCGTTGTTTCGCCGCCGGCGGAAGTAGCCCACTTAGCCGTACCGGTAATCCGCGCGCCATTGTAATAAGTTTCGCTGCCATAGATATCCCTTCCCCAATAGGTTCGCACAATACCGCCGTTCTCATTATACTCTGTGCCGCTAATTATTATCAGATCCTTTTCATCCACCTTTTCTTGTTTCCACAACCGATGATTCCGGTAGAAACTTTGTACAAAGGAGTTGGAAGCGTTTTCCCAATCCTGCTTGGAAGAATTGAACTTGTAATTCTTGGACAACATCATACTGTCGGTGTCTATACGTTGTGAACGGGAAGAGGGTATCCACTTATCCTGCGACTCATCCCATTTATAACGGATGTAGTCATAGTTGCGAATCTGACGAATCAGATTCCCCTCGTTGTCAAAGATATTGCGGTATGTATCGTATGCATAATCATCGCGGAAATCAAGCACAAAATGCGAAGGATCCTGTATCAGATCCGCCATCGCAGATGCAGAATCCACACACAGTCGTTGATTTATACAATCTGTCTCATACTCATACGTGTATTGGTCCATCGTATGCCGACCGTTCTCGCCGAAGTTGCCATACACATTCCGGCAAATATCCTGATACCCGATTAATCGATAAAACTGATTGCGTTCCGAATCGAAATAACATTCAATATCCGTTTCGACAAATTCATCTGCATTGTATTCATAATAAACACGTTTCGTACTTTTCATCCAGCCAGAGGAAGCACTGTTATAAGTTAGACTGTCCAAACGCCAACTGTATGTAGTCGGTTCTTCCGCCGTTTGAGGGTATAGTTCCGTCGGAAATAGTATACATACCGGCAATAGTAAAAGGAATGGATTAAAACGTTTAATGGTATTCATGGTATTCAGTTATTTAGCGGTTAATGATGTTGCCTTTTTCGTCATAGAGTATGCCGTTCTTCTTGATGAACAATTGCCCGTTGGAGATGTATTTGCGGGTTGCATCAGACGGGGTGCCCGTTGTGGAGCGTATGTCGGTCGGCATCTGCTTGCCTAATGTCCGGAACGAACCGATGTAGGAATACAATACTGTTTCCCAATTATCCGATGCGGTAATGGTGAACCAATAGGCCGTATTATCGTTCAGGCCGGTGACACGGAAAGAGAGTGTGGACATCGCCTCGCTTACAGCATTGCGCCGATTGGCGGGAGCGTTCTTGGAGAAGTTGATTTCAATGAGTTGTCCCATTGAATTGAAGACCAGCGTGCACACTTTTTCGGTGCGTTCCTCGTTCGCCCAGATGATAAGCGTGTAGGAGGTAGCACCCTCGACCGAAGGCCACGTGAAGAAGACACTTTGTTCGTCGGGTTCGGTCTGAACGGTTTGTTGTTCGTCCTGATTCTTCACGATGCTGCCGTCCACCTTGATGATAAAGTCTTTCCAGACATTGAGACTGCGGTATATGTCAGCCAATGAGTCATTGGGCACCAAGAGAACGGTGTTGGTTCGCGCCAAACGACCAAAAGTGCTGTCATTGGTTTGCGGAACCGACATCATAGGTGCTACAATTGTGTCAATATGCGGAACGACTTCTTTTGCTCCGTACATTGAAGAAGGACCGAACAACTCATTACTCAGCGACTGTACTTGAGTTGAAAGTACCAACTTACGTATGTTCACTCCGCTCAAGGAAGCAGTACGCAAGGACTCAATTTGCTGCGGAAGGACAATCTCATCACCATCGTGTTTGCGAGGATAAAGCACTAATTCGGTAGTGTCAGCCGTATAGAGGACACCGTCTATGGTTCGGAACCAGTCGTTGGCTTTCGGCATACGTATATACCACAGGCTGTAGCATTGGAAAAAAGCGTTTGTGGCTATTTGCTTTATGTTCTCACCCAATTCTATGGTTTCTAATTTTTCGCACAAATGGAATTGTTCTGCACCGATGCAATCGTTATAGATATTGGCTTTTTTCATCTCCGAGATCTCAAAGACTGCCTCACCCATTTTTCTCACGGATGACGGAATGGTCACTTCCTCCATTGTGTAAGATTGACTAAAAGCATAATCGTCAATCTCTTCTATTGTTTCCGGTAAAACGAAGTTTCCATTGTAATACCCCAGGTTATTACCCATGAATGCATATTTGCCAATAGTTTTTACATTGGTTAATGTCAAATCAGCATGCGCACCCCTAAAAGAAAATGAGCCGATATGCGTCACCGATTCAGGCAGAGTATAATGCACATAGTCCATAGCGGGAGGACAATAGACTGTCGTATCCATATTGATGGTGAAAAGGATGTTGTTCCAAGTCTTATACCGTTTGTTACCTTCTGCCACAGTGACTTTCTTGATAAAACTTCCTAAAATGCTCTCTTCGTGAATATATTCTAAGGATGCGGGCAAATCAATTTGAGTAATCTTGCCATAATTGAAACAAAGTCCGTATTGTTCAATTCGTTTTACTCCTTCAGGAATAGTGAGAGATGTGATGTTTTGACATCCGAAAAAGGCATTATCACAAATCACTTCAATGCCGGAAGGTATCGTGTATTTTCCGCTGTAATTGCGCGGCAAACGAACAAAGAGGCGGTTGTTATATATAGGCTCTTTCAGCGGGTCGGGATATTCCTCATGGAAAGCATACGGACTGACTTCTTGCACCGAATTAGGTAGATATACCCGCTCCAATTTTTTCATCTTCTCAAAGGAGCGTTGCTCTAAATAAACTACTCCTTCGGGAATATGAAATTCGGTCAGAGCCGTCCCGAACAAGGCACAATACGGAATAGTGTCTATCGTATAGTCGGGAATAATACAGGACGTGAGTGCCGAACAGTTCAGGAACGCATTTTTCCCCAACTTGCGCAATGTGTTCGGTAGCTCAATAGAGGTCATTTGCTTGCATTCCGCGAAAGCATTGTCCGCCGTGCTTACTACGGTATAGTCGGTTCCCTCCCAAGTTACGGAGCTACTGATGACAATATCCCCAACCACGTCCGCCTTGTTCTGTACCGCTACCTCGGCGGTTTTTGCCTCATTGTTGAGAGTGTAGTTCAACCCGTCAATAACTACGTTTTGCGCGTATGCGCTCGTTCCGATAACCGACAAAAGCGCGGTCATGAACAGACAAAAAAGTTTTTTCGTTTTCATAATTTTTGTAATTGGTTAAAAAGTGCGACATTTGCGCCGTCAGCGCGTTTTGAAATCGGGTGCAAAGGTCGGGCATATTTTCCAAACTACCATATTTACGAATTGTACGGACTACTTTTGGCTGATTTGTTAAAACGCACAAAATTAGATATTTATTTTTATTTATGAAAAATAAAGTTGTACGAGGCATATTTTTTCTTCTTTTAAGTACATTTTTATGCGGACAGGGTTGCCGCTCTTCTGTTTCGGAAGCGGAAAAGGTGCTGAAAGAGGCGGAGCAGTTGTACCTGCAGGGCACATCGTCGAACCATAACAGCGAATATGAAACGTCCATTTACTATCTCAAGCAGTCGGAGCAGTTGCTGTCCGACCTTGACGCCTCTCATCTTTCGGCTGAGCAAGCCGCGCAGCGCGACAGGTTACTGGGCTTGACATGGTTTCACTTGGGCAACACGTCCGAGAGTGAAATGCTCTACGATATAGCGCGGGACTATTACCGCCATGCCATCCCGCTGCTTCTTCAGACGGACAATTATGTGTATTTGGCTTGCGCATACCGCGACATAGCGCGTACCACATCATTAACCGGCGGCGAACGTGACTCCGTGCTTTTTTTCTTTGACCAAGCCTCCGGCTATGCCTCTCTCGCCCAAAGCGACGTACTCCAATTAGACATAGAAGCCTATCGCTACCAGTTGTGCTTTCCCGACAGTATTGAAAAAAGGCTGCAAGTATGCCGTTTGCTGGCAGAGGAATACGGTGCTCATGCCCGCTACTCGGAGATTGTGGAGATGCACCTTGCGCGTCATACGACCGATTCGGCTTCCTACTATTTGCAACGTCTTCAGCCGACTGATTCGTCCTATACCTATTGGTTTGAGCAGACCTATACGTATTGGCACAGCCGTTTACTCTATGCGCAGGGGCGTCGTGACAGTGCATACGCAGAATTGTTAGACCTTTACGACCGCAAGATAGAGGAGTTGCAGCGTGACGCAGGGGCACGTACTTATGCTTTGTCGCTCCATTACGACGTGGCGCGCGAGCAGCAATTAGCAGCAGAAGCGCAACGCGAGCGGCAATATCAGCGCACGGTATCCGTTATTTTGGTTTTGCTGTTAATCGTACTCATGGCTCTGTTTGCCGTCTTATGGTACATTGCGCGTCTCCGCCGCCGCGAGCAATCAGCGCGGCTCAGGTCGTTGCAGAACAAATACAAGCAGCAGTTGGAGTTGGCATTGGAGCGGCTCAAGCAGAAAGTCAGTCTGACGCGCGAAATAGAGTTGCAACGCCTGCGTGGGGACGAGGTGGAGTTTCCCAAGTGGCTCAAAACCTATCGCGACGAGCAACTGACGATGAACAAGGAGAGTTTGGATGCGTTGATTCAGTCGGTCGATCAGTCGTTGGACGGTGCCATCAGCCGTTTACGGCGCGACTATCCCCAACTCACCGAGTCGGATATGCAGTTTGCTATTCTGACTATCATCGGTGCATCCGACAGCGATATGGGCATACTGCTCAACGTGCAGAAGCAGACCATCTACCACCGCCGACAGATTGTGCGCAAGCATATCAATACTGAAATAGAGGACATAGACCAATGGCTGCGCGATTATGTCCTTTCTTCCTATCAATAGCATCACACCTCGGCTACATTCAGGCGGGATATTCTAATTCAGGAAGGATAACGTCATTGGATGGATATTGACGAAGGAACATAGCGTAATATATCGGCATATACAGGATACCCTGTTCCTGATATACTTTTTGCTCGTTAGAGAAAACGATGGCTTGATGTATGTGATACTCTTTTTCTTTTAAAAATTTGGACAATGCGCTATGCTCTGTATAATCCTTTCCCGACTTAACCTCTATGGGTAAGACCTGAACGAAGCGGGTATCATTGATAAGGAAATCCACTTCACCTTTTTTCTTATTGTCATAGTAATAGAGTTCATATCCATGTGCGCGCAGTTCTTGTGCTACTACCGACTCATAGACAGTACCTAAATTAATACTCTGTTCATTTTGCAGAATGGCGTTTATGTTCATACCGTACAGCAAGTAAGTAAGCAGTCCCACATCGTTCAGATAGAGTTTGATTAAGTTCTTGGACGATGACTCGGCTAACGGATATAGAGGCTGACTGACTGCCTTGACATCAAGCGTAATGCCCGACTCGATAAGGTATTCAAATTCGTCTTGGTAATCGGAAAAACGTTTGCCTTTTTTACTCTCAATGTTCTTATAGACGATGCGTTTTTTCTTGTTTTCCAATTGGCTTGGAATCATATCGTATATGCGCCGAATCAACAGTTTGCGCTCACGGTCATACTGTGACGCATCCGTGCGATAAAGTTCGTGGATTGACTTATGCACTTTCCTTACTTCACGGATATTGCGTGCGGGTAAGAACATATTGACGGCTTCCGGCAATCCGCCCACGAGCAGATAATAGCGGAAGAGTTGCAGCATATAGCGGTGCATACCATCAGGTAATGATTGTTTATTGTCAAAATACTGCTTTATCTCGTCTATAGCGTGTTCGGCAACCCCGTATGCCCAAAGAAACTCCTCAAAATCAAGTTGGTACATTGTCTCTATCGCCACACTTCCAATCGGCACAGAAGGTGTTTCGTATAGGGCTATGCCTAATTGTGAGCCGGAGGCTATAAATTGATATACACCTTCTTGATTAAGAAATTTGAGCATAGTGAGCAAATGTGGATATGCTTGTATTTCGTCTAAAAATATCAAAGTATCCGACTTATTGCCAAGCTTAGTTTTAGCAAGTGCCGCCACCTGAAGATACATCTCCTGCGTGCTGTGTACATTAGCAAAAACTGCTTGATTTTCTTTATCTTCTTGCAGGTTAATTTCTATATAATGCCGGAATAATTTTGTTCCAACATAGCGAATAAGATAAGATTTACCTATCTGACGAGCACCATTCACCAATAGTATTTTATCGTTATCTTCGGTAAGGTATTTTTCGATAACCGATGTAAATTTACGCCGTAACATATAACTTGTTGATTTTTGCCCGCAAAGGTAATGTGTTTACTTCGATGACGCAAATAATTTTGCACTTATTCTGTTAAAATAAGTATAAAAACATACACTTATTCCGTCAAAACAGCGTAAAAAACTACACTTATTCCATCAAAATAACGTAAAAAACTACACTTATTCCATCAAAATAACCTAAAAAAGGGTTCTATGTCCTTTCGATAACATAGAACCCTGTTAGAAAGAGTGCGTACCGCTATTCAACCTTCGTACCGTTGACGTTATAGCTGTTGCCGTTCTTGCGGATGCGGAGAATACCGTTCTCGAAGGTCTTCTGCGGCGAGGGTTCAAACAGCAGCGGATTGACACCCGTGGGCGCACCGTCAGGCAAGGTCTCAAACGAGCCGCTCTCCTCGTCTATCACTTCACTCATTGCATTGAGCGTTTGGCGGACGAAGTAATACTTGGTATGAGCCGTCAGTCCCGTAACGGTGAAGGTCAGATACTTGTTAAATTCGGGATAGTCC
>CAJOIZ010000042.1 GCA_905234835.1 Paludibacteraceae bacterium | reverse complement strand
TCATAAGCAGTGCAGTGAGGATGGCGGCGTACAGCCATTTGTAGTCCGGCTTTCTGTCCATATCCTGCTGTAGCAGCATCACCGCCTGTGCCAGTCTGCTTCTTTGTGTTTCCAGCATTTTTTGCGCATCCGCTCTGTCGGATGCTATCTTCAGTGCCTCCTCCTTGCTCAGCGTCTCGTCATCGTTCGACAATATGTAATAGGCATTAGTCTGTTCCGACCATGACGGAGAATGTTCTGTAACTTTTCGCGCATAAAAAACGGCGGAATCTTTCATACCAAGCAGAGAGAAAGACTGTGCTTTCACCATCAGCCCCATGCGTTCGTTCGGACGACATAGCAGTTCTCTGCCTGCGTAATATATGGCAGAATCGTATTGCTCGAAGTTGCGGTAAAGTACAGCTTTGGTCATTGCCACAAGGCACAATACGTCAGCATCGGTGCACTCGGTCTCAATATCTCCGAGCATAGCCAGCGTTTCCGTTTTCTTTTTCTGTTCCGCCAACTCGAAAGCCATGCTGTTGCGTGCATAGTAGTATGCTGTTGTGTCTTTTGCGGCCAAGAATTGTTCGGCGGAAAGGCTGTACATTTTGTGTGACATCTCAAAATCTTCTGCAATCTGACATAGTGATCCCATGTTGCTGTACACCCTTCCCTTGATGTCGTGTCTCCGGCTTTCCGTATGTGCCGCGTGGATGAATGTCTGCATGGCGGCGGTGTAGTTGTTCCGGCTGCGGAGCAGACATCCGTAGTAATAGCATGCGCGCACGTAGTCGTCCGCATGGCTGCGTTGGTGACTGCCGAGGGTTGTGACAGCACGGGCAAGGGCTATACTGTCGTCAATCAGTACCCCCTGTGCGCGCAGGCTGTCGGCTGTGCGGAGGACGGCGCATGCTTCCGTTATCTGCGGTTCATCGTCTTTCGCCGTCCCGCATGACATTGGCAGCACTATGTAGGACAGCCTCCGTATTTTCCGTCTCATTTGCATTGTGCAGCAAAGGTACGTCTTTTTTCCGTATGCATAAAAGAGTGACGGGATATTTTCGTTGAGAACCTTCCGAGAGTCCTCTGAGAGTATTGTGAGAGTTGCTTTGACCTATGGGCGACCTATGGGTGACTTATGGGTGACCTATGGGTGACCTATGGGCGACCTATGGGTGACCTTTGGGCGACCTATGGGATAGACGGGGAGATGACAGGGAGAAAAAAGGGCATAGTTAGGGTAAGGAAAGGGTACGTGAAGGGAAGCGATTACGCTTCTTTGAGGACAAAAAGGCGGTCTCCGCGATGGATGATGCGGTCGGTTTTGAGGGCAAAGAACTGCCCTTTGGAGACGGATTGGCAGGGATTGCCTTTCTCGTCGTGCAGGTCGTGCGCCGTCAGATTGTACGCGCCCGTTGTTTCGCCCGTAATCAAGAGTTCGTCGCCCTCTTGGAGGCTGTCCAAGGCTTCGAGATAGAACTCCGCCACACTGATTTGTTTGAAGAAATTGGTGCACTTGCCCGCAAAGGCTTTCTTGCGTGTGGCACAGGAGCCGTACTCGTGCGTCCACTCTCCCAGACGCTGCCCCTGGTAATAGCCATCCCAGAATCCGCGGTTGAAGACCCGTTTCAGCCGCTCGTCCCATCCGGCTATGCGCTCGGAGATATTGTCAGAGGCATATTCGCCACGCTGCCACGCCTCGACCGCCTCCTTGTAGCAAGAGACAACGGTGTGCACATAATCGGCTCCCCGCGCCCGTCCTTCAATCTTGAGCACACGGACACCGGCATCGAGCATCTTGTTGAGGAAATGAATGGTCTTCAGGTCTTTGGGCGACATGATATACCGGTTGTCCACCTCCAGTTCGATGTCGGAGTCTATGTCTTTGACGATGTAGCCGCGCCGGCATACCTGCATACAGGCACCCCTGTTGGCACTCTGCCCCAAGTTATTGAGACTGAGATAGCATTTGCCGCTGATTGCCATACAAAGGGCTCCGTGGCAGAACATCTCGATGCGTATGAGTTCGCCTTTTCTGCCGCGTATATTCTGCTCTATGATGCCGCGATGAATAGCAGCGACCTGCTCCATGTTCAGTTCGCGCGCCAAGACGACCACGTCGGCAAACTGCGCATAGAACCGCACCGCCTCGAGGTTGGCTATGTTGAGTTGGGTGGAGAGATGGACTTCGACCCCCTGACTGTTAGCGTACTGCATAACAGCTATATCGCTTGCTATGATAGCATCGACACCCGCCGCCCGTGCGTTGTCCACGATAGTGCACATCAAAGGTATGTCTTCGGGGTAGATGACCGTGTTGAGCGTGAGATAAGTCTTCACACCCGCCTCGCGACACCGCTCGACGATACGGTGCAAGTCCTCGGTAGTGAAATTAGCCGATGAGCGCGCCCGCATATTAAGATACTCGATACCGAAATAGACACTTGTAGCGCCCGCCTGCAAAGCCGCCGACAAGCTCTCCCAACTACCTACAGGAGCCATTATCTCGATGGTGTCGTTCTTCATATTCAGCCTACAATAGTTCGGCAATCTGTACGGCATTGAGCGCCGCTCCTTTGCGAATCTGGTCGCTTACGCACCAGAAGGTGATACTATGGTCGTCGGTAAGGTCTTTGCGGATACGCCCGACGTACACGCCGTCCTTGCCGCTCAAGTACAAGGGCATGGGGTATTCGTTGTTATCGGGCCGGTCGTAGAGTACGCATCCGGGCATTTGGCGAACGGCTTCCTGCACGTCTTCCACCGTGAGGGGTTGCCCGGTCTCCACCCAGACGCTCTCGGAATGACAACGGAGAGCAGGGACACGCACGCACATAGCACTGACAGAGAGGTCGGTATGGAAAATCTTACGCGTCTCGAGGTGCATTTTCATCTCCTCGCGCGTGTAGCCGTTGGGCTGGAAAGTGTCGATATGCGGAATGACGTTGTACGCCAACTGGTGGGCGAATTTCTCCACGGTAACCGGTTCGTTCTGCACGGTTTGTCTGTACTGCTCCTGCAACTCCGCCATAGCCCTTGCCCCCGCTCCGCTGGCAGCCTGATAAGTGGCTACATGTACGCGCCGGACGGGACTCAGACGATGGATAGCATAGAGCGGCAACGCCATAACGATGGTGCTGCAATTGGGGTTGGCAATGATGTTGCGAGGCCTCGTGAGAGCATCTGCTCCGTTCACTTCCGGCACGACCAAAGGTACATCGTCGTCAAGGCGGAAAGCACTGGAATTGTCAATCAACACCGCACCGAAACGGGTGATGTCCTGCGCATATTCGCGGCTGACCGATGCCCCCGCCGAAGCGAAAACGATGTCCGTGTCACGGAACTGTTCGCCATGCTGCAACTCTTCCACGCGGATGTTCTCCCCCCTGAAAAGGTATTCGCTGCCCGCGCTACGTTGAGAACCGAACAAGCGCAACCTATCGACAGGGAAACGCCTGTCTTCCAAGACGCGCAGGAGCTCCTGTCCGACCGCGCCGCTGGCACCGACTATGGATATGTTCTTACTCATCCGTGAATCATACGTGCTTGAAAAGGAGGCAGGCATTGTGTCCGCCGAACCCGAACGTATTGCTCAAAGCATAGCGTAGCGGACGTTGTTGCGCCTTGTTGAAAGTGAAATTGAGGCGATAGTCAATCTGCTCATCCTCGTCCCCTTCCTCGTGGTTGATGGTAGGCGGCACGATACCTTCCTTGAGAGCCATGACACAAGCCAATGCTTCAACGGCACCAGCACCGCCCATCATGTGTCCAGTCATGGACTTGGTGGAGGAGATGTTGAGACGGCAGGCGTCCTCGCCCCAGACGCGCAGGATAGCCCGCGCCTCGGCTATGTCGCCGAGCGGCGTGCTGGTACCGTGGGCATTGATATAATCGACCTCTGCCGGCGTGATACCGGCATCCTCCATAGCCAGAAGCATCACCTTGGCGGCACCCTTGCCTTCGGGTTCCGGAGCGGTGGTATGGTAGGCATCCGCGTTCATTCCCGCACCAACCATCTCCGCATAGATCTTCGCTCCGCGTGCCAGAGCATGTTCCCTCTCTTCCAAAATAAGGCAAGCCGCTCCTTCGCTCAATACGAATCCGTCACGGGACTTGGAGAAGGGACGGCTGGCAGTCTGCGGCGAATCATTGCGCTGCGAGCAGGCGTGCATCGAGCCGAAACCGCCTATGCCCGAGAACGATATACCGGCTTCACAGCCGCCAGACAAGATGGCTGTCGCCTTGCCCAACCGGATATAATTGAATGCGTCTGCGATAGACTGGGAGGAGGAGGCGCACGCCACCACTGTGGTGTAACTGATGCCCCGCAACCCGAAATGCAGCGACACGTTCGCGCCACCCATATTGCCGATTGCCTTAGGTATGTAGAACGGACTGAAATGCGGTGCTCCGTCTCCGCGTCCGAAAGCCGACAGTTCGCTTTCCAGCGTCATCATTCCTCCCATGCCTGTTCCCCAAATAACGCCTATACGGTCGCGGTCTTCCCTATCCAAATCCAAGCCGCTGTCTTTCAATGCTTCGTCAGACGACATAATCGCCAGCAATGTATAGCGGTCCATACGGTTGGCTTCTTTCCGGTCAATCACCCCACTGATATCCATATCTTTGACCTCGCCGGCAAAATGTGTCTTGCATGTAGAGGAATCAAACAGGGTAATCCGGTCTATGCCGCTCTTGCCCGCTTTCATAGCCTCCCATGTCCCGACAGCCGTATTCGCAAGAGGGGTGAGCGCACCTATGCCCGTCACTACTACTCGTTTCAGTTCCATAATCAATTCATTGGCTGTTCGATAAAAATAACGAGCCTACAGCATTCTTTCTGCAGACCCGTTACTGCTCTTCACATAACTTGGATAATTATGCGGCAGTCATTTTTTCGATAAAGCGCACAGCATCTCCCACGGTAGCGATGTTCTGCGTTTCCTCTTCGGGAATGCTGACATTGAACACTTTCTCAAACTCCATTATCAAATCAACGGTATCCAACGAATCGGCGTTGAGGTCGGTTGAGAAATTTGCTTCCATTGTCACTTCTTTTTCATCTACACCTAATTTATCCACAATAATGGCTTTTACTTTCTGTTCAATTTCTGACATAGTTGTAAGGTTTAGTTAAAGTTAACTTATTTGTTTCGTACACAAGGTATGAACTTGTTTTTCTATATAACTCTCTTCTAAAAGAGCGACCGCAAAAGTAGGGTATATAAATCAATCCTGCAAATTTTAGCGTATATTTTTGCCACTAACCTGTTACATCAAGATTTATCTTGCCTTTTTTGTATTGAATCCGCTATACACAATCTCCACTTTCATAGGCGATTGCGCATTTCGTGAACTTCTTATTCTGGTAGCCGAAACGGATTGTTTCATCCGTATGGATGACAAGTAGGTGGTGGAACTCGTTGTGGTGTATTCCGTTTCAACCGGCACAAGAATCATCTGCAGCGTGTCATGCTTCGAGTTACGCAGCATATCCGTAAACAGAGAGGACATATCAAACGAGTAATAATACTCATAGCCCGCCGTTTCGGAGTTATACGAAGATGTCAGCGTTCCAAGAAGCGCGCTCGTGTCGGAGGGCAGTTTATTCTCCTTGAATATCCTGTCATACGCATCTTCTTTCAGAAGCAACATATTGTCTGCGGGTACAGCCCAGTTGTCCTCTTTCTTTCCTTTGCTTCCGCCGTTCAGCACATCTATGCGCAAACGGGCGAGATTGATGTAAGGAGTGCGATCCTGCACACCCGAATCAATACGGGTCATCAGATCCGTTGTCGGAACAGTAAGATGCGTGTAGATGTTAGCAGGAGAAAGGATATAATCGCATGCCGTATCCTGCCCCAGTGAGTAGAGTATATTGTCACGGTTGGCGTACTCGTAGTGACACAACTGTTTCACCTCCGAGTTGGCATACAACACCTTGTTGTCGCTCATCGTCTTGTACTCTTTGCCCTCCAGATAGGTAAAATGATAGTGTATGGTCAGACACAGCGAGTATATATACAATGCCGCAGACGAACCATAGACGGAAGTGATATACAATCCCGGGAAACTTTGATTGAATGCCTCCTGCGATGAATAATCGCGGATATTAAACAAGCGAGACGCCTGTTCTGCATTCAACTTCATTCTTACAAACGGCATATACGTTTCAAGAGAGGAAGAATAAACAGAGTCTGTCGGGTTGGCAGGCGAAATCACTTCCGTTTGCGACAATACAGAGCGCGTCACCGTTGTAAAACGCCTGATATCCGTGTCGCTACTATAGGTGGAATCATAACACAACCTCTCTCCACCGTCCAACTCATATACATTGATGCCCAACGGCGCATTGCCATCACCGTAGAATGAACGGTAGTAGATATACAGACATACAGAATCGAGTGCCGACGAATCCGGATACACCCATCCCTCCGGACAAGCGAACTGTGTCAGCAGGTCCGCTTTCAGAATACCATAATCCGCCGAACGACATTCGCCTAAAAGACATGAATCAGGAGAAGAATATGCAGGGAGCGCAGACTGAATGGAAGACACAATGTCGAACAACGTATCAACCCGCACCACTACTCCTTCGGCATCATCGCCCTGCAACGCCGAACTACCTGCAGAAACAACGTCATCCTTACAGCCGTCAAGCAACAGGATTGCCAAGAAGACGGTTGTAATAATCCATATATTCTTTCTGCCCATTATTCTCGTCATATCGCATAATCGGTTTACCACTTGTTTCGGCGTAGTTAAGAACCCGCTGGTTCACGTTGTCCCCGCCTACTACAAACGCATCCGCATAATCCACAGCAAGCCGCATCAACTCCTCATATCCCACAGGGAATCCCGCTATACTGCGCACATCGTTCGATTTGACTCCGTCCATCAGCAGTTTCTTCGTGAAATTGGTTCCGAACGGTTTGCTGTATGTTTCGTTTTCAAGCGAAACAACCACTTTCGAGTGGCTGAAGAACGGCGTGTCGGCATACGCTTTCTTCACGTAAAGCGGAATGAGCGCACTCATCCACCCCGAACAGTGAACGATACTTGGTGTCCAACGGAGTTTGCGCACTGTCTCCAATACACAACGGTTGAAGAAGATGCAACGCTCATCGTTGTCCTCATACTCGCCGTTCTCGTCACCTATTCCTTTGCGGCGGTTGAAATAGTCATCGTTGTCCACAAAATAAATCTGCAGACGGGCAGACTGAATACTCGCCACCTTCATTATCAGCTGATGGTCAGTGTCGTCAATGATGATATTGACACCCGAGAGGCGGATAACTTCGTGCAACTGGTTTCGGCGTTCGTTAATCTCGCCGAACTTCGGTTCAAAGGTGCGCGTTTCCCACCCCTTTGACTGAAACCATTCCGGCAAACGGCGGTTCAGCACACGGATGGGTGTCTCCTCCGGCATATAGGGGAAAATCTCCTGCGAGACAAACAGAATGCGGTTAGGTTCGTTCATAGATGCGCTGAATTTTAAGGGTATATACTTACAGCCGCAAAAGTATAACATTTTTTTTGCTTTTACAGCCAAAAAAAGCAAAAAAATTGTTTTTACTGCTGCAAATCACTCTTTTTCGTCGTACCAAGAGGCGTACATCGCATAATTATGGGCTATCTTGCGGTTGATTTCCTCTCCTTGTGCGGGGTCCACCTTCTTGATGAACTTGGCGGGAACGCCTCCCCACAGTTCGTATGCGCCAATCTGCGTATTCTTGAGTACCAGTGCGCCGGCAGCCACGATAGCTCCCTCACCCACATGGGCACCGTCCAGCAAGGTTGCTCCCATCCCTATCAGCGCGTAATCGTCCACATCCGCACCGTGAATGGTCACATTATGCCCTACCGACACATAGTCACCCAGACGAATAGTGGATTTCTGATAGAGCGTATGCAGCACCGCACCGTCCTGGATGTTGCAGTGTTTGCCTACGATAATGGTGTTCACATCGCCACGCAGGACAGAGTTAAACCAGAGGCTTGTTCCCTCGCCTACTGTCACGTCCCCTACTACGGTCGCGTTCTCCGCCATCCACACTTTCTCATCAATACGGGGAACCAGATGTTCTCCGTTCCGGTTGATAGATTTGACAAGTGCCATTGTTGCGTCTAAGATTTATTATGCGTTGTTGCGTGCTTCGATGATGGCGCAGAACTTGTCGGCAACAAGGCTGGCTCCGCCAATCAGACCGCCGTCCACATCTTCGTTGCTGAACAACTCGGCTGCATTCTTCTCATTGCAACTGCCGCCATAGAGAATCGTCGTTTCTTCCGCAGCCTGCTTACCGTACTTCTCTGCTACCAAAGAGCGGATGTAACGGTGCATATCCTCTGCCTGATCGGGCGTAGCGGTCAGTCCCGTACCGATAGCCCATACCGGTTCGTAGGCAAGGATGATGTTCTTCCATTCGTCTGCTGTGAGGTGGAACACCGAGCCGTCCAACTGGGCTTTCACCACGGCGTTCTGCGTACCCGCTTCGCGCTCCTCTTTCACCTCGCCGATACAGAAAATGACTTTCAACCCGTTCGCCAAAGCCAGTCCGACTTTCTCTTTCAGTATCTCGGGTGTCTCGTGGTAATAAGCACGGCGTTCGCTATGACCGAGGATACAGTATTCCGCACCCGTCGAACGTACCATAGCTGCACTCACTTCGCCTGTATAGGCACCTTTATCCTTGTCGGCGCAGTTCTCTGCCGCCAGTTGAACAGGCGAGCCCTTCAGCACCTCTGCCACAGAGGCAAGATGAATGAACGGCGTGCCGATGACAACGGCGCAGTTGGTGTTCTTTACTCTGTTCTTCAATTCTGCCGCCAGTGCGACTCCTTCCTGCAGGTTCATGTTCATCTTCCAGTTACCTGCCACCATCTTACGGTTTTTCATTATGGTATGTGTTTATATGTTTTACTTGATTAGAACTCCATCAGATAGGCTTTGATAAAGCCGTCGATATCGCCGTCCATGACAGCACCTACATTGCTGGTCTGATAATTGGTGCGGTGGTCTTTTACGCGGCGGTCGTCGAAGACGTAAGAGCGTATCTGGCTTCCCCATTCAATCTTCTTCTTTCCCGCCTCCACTTTGGCAGCCGCCTGTCTGCGTTTCTCCAGTTCCAATTCATAGAGCTGGCTGCGCAAGTGACGCAGGGCGTTCTCGCGGTTCTTGGGCTGGTCACGCGTTTCCGTATTCTCAATCACAATCTCGTCCGGCTGTTCGGTAAGTGGGTTGATGAACTTGTAGTGCAAGCGCACGCCCGACTCAACCTTGTTGACATTCTGACCGCCGGCACCCGAACTGCGGAACGTATCCCAACTCAGATTGGCAGGGTTGACTACCACTTCGATTGTGTCGTCAATGAGCGGTACCACAAAGACGCTGGCGAAACTGGTCATGCGCTTGCCCTGTGCGTTATAGGGGCTGACCCGCACCAAGCGATGTACACCGTTCTCACTCTTCAGATAGCCGTAGGCAAAGTCGCCCTCCACATTGAACGTGACGGTCTTTATTCCCGCTTCGTCCCCTTCCTGCAGGTTGGCTATGGTTACTTTGTAGTTATGTTTTTCGCAGTAACGCTGGTACATGCGCATCAGTTGTTCCGCCCAATCCTGTGCCTCCGTTCCGCCCGCACCGGCAACAATCTTCAGCACAGCGGACAGCGGGTCCTCCTCGTGGGACAGCATGTTGCGCATCTCCAGATCCTCCACAGCTGCCAGTGCGTTCTCATACGCCTTGTCCACCTCCTCCTCGGTAACGACCTCGTCCCGGAAGAAGTCATAGCTTAACGCCAGTTCTTCTGTTGTCTTGCGTACCTCTTCGTAGCCTTCAATCCACCGTTTGAGGGTTTTGACTTTCTTCATCTGTGCTTCCGCCGCCTTGGCATCGTTCCAGAACTCGGGTGTCTGCGTATGCAGTTCCTCCTCCTCCAGTTGGATGCGCTTTTCGTCTATCTGGAGATACTGCTTGAGCTTGTCCGCACGCTGCTGCAGGTCTTTGAGTTGGTCAATGGTTATCATATAGAGTGTCTATCAATGTTACTAAAAAAGAGAACTAATCATTTCGCTGTCAAGCAGAACGGCAATGGTTTTTCCTGAAGGTGCAATGCGGAAGTCTTTTCGCTGCAACAAGCGGAACACCATATCGTTCATTTCGGCTTCGGTGAGTTGTCTGCCGTAAGGGACAGCGGCGTTTTCCGCCATCGTCCACGCTATGCGCCGTTCCCGTTCGTCTGCCGCCACTTCACCCATCTCGCGCATACTGTCGAGCAACTGCTGCAGTGCCATCAGTGCGTTCTGATTACCGAGGAGAGCCGGCACGCCCGCTACATTGTAACTGCCACGTGTCAGCCGGTCCAATTCAAACCCCAAATCGTGTAAGTACTCCTTGTACGTATCTACCAACGGTTCGTCTTCCAGCCCCACATCCCATATCTCGGGGAAAAGGAGCTGCTGTACTTCGCCGTTATGCTCTTTCAGGCGTTTGCTGCACTGGTCATACAGCAGGAGCGTATGTGCGCGGTGCTGGTCGATGAGCATCAGTCCCTGCGTCATCGGCTGTGCGATATACTTGCCCGCTATCTGGTAAGGAGTGCCAAATATCTCATCCTTGTAATCGTGCTCAAACAGACTATCCTGCATCGTTTCTTTTCCGGCGGAAGATTGCAACACTTCCGTTTGCCGGTCAGTCAGCGGGGTGTAGAGCGTCTGCCAGTTCCTATCCACAGTATCCTGCTGCCAGTCGTGCCCTGTCTCCCGAGTAGAATGAAACGGATTGTACGTCGTAGTACGCTTCATAAAATCCGAAGCTGTCGGTATGACCGAGTCGTGTCGGACAACCGGCATCTCCACCTTGCCTGACGTGTCAAAGTCGATAGACGGAACCACATTGAACTTACCCAGAGCCTCCCGCACAGTAGCCAGCAGAATAGGGAAGATGAGTTGCTCGTCTGCAAACTTGATTTCCGTCTTGGTAGGATGGATATTGACATCAATCGCTTCCGGCGCAATATCGAAATAAATGAAGTAGGACGGACTACAGTCGTTATGCAGCAATCCCTGATATGCGGTCATCACCGCCTTATGGAAATACGGATGGCGCATAAAACGCCTGTTCACGAAGAAGTACTGCTGCGGGTTGCGGTTAGCACTCTCCGGTACTCCTACAAAGCCGTGAATACGTACCAGTTCGCTGTCGGTCTGTATATCCACCAGTTGCCGCGAATAGAGGTTGCGCGAGCCTTTTCCGAAAACCGCCTCAATGCGCTGCTTGTCGGTACCCGCCTTCAAGTCCCATAGCACCTCGTCATTATGCGTCAGCGTGAAGCGCACATCCGAATTGACCAACACGATACGGAAGAACTCCTGCATGATATTGCGCATCTCCGTCTGGTCGGTCTTTAGGAAGCGTCGTCGGGCAGGTACGTTGAAGAACAGGTTCTTGATGCGCATGTTTGTGCCTTTGGCGCACTGAACAGGCTCCTGCCGTAGTACCTTTGAACCGCTTATTTCAAGGAGTGTCCCCAGTTCGTCCTCCTCGCGGCGTGTCTGCACCTCCACATTCGCCACCGCACATATACTTGCCAGCGCCTCACCACGGAACCCCATAGTGCGTAACGCAAAGAGGTCGGCAGCCTGACTTATCTTGGATGTGGCGTGGCGTTCAAACGCCATGCGGGCATCCGTTTCGCTCATCCCCTGTCCGTCATCCACCACCTGCAACAGCGTCCTGCCTGCATCGCGCACTATAATCTGCACGAAGGAAGCCCCCGCGTCGAGCGAGTTCTCCACCAACTCTTTCAGACAACTGGCAGGGCGCTGTATGACCTCGCCCGCCGCTATCTGGTTGGCTACGCTGTCAGGTAAAAGACGGACTATATCCATAGGTTACAGAACGAAGCAGTAGATGGCTAAAGCAATCAGCAGCAGGGCGAGCCAGAAGCCGAGTCGTGACTTGTTCTTCGCCTCCCGTTCGCGCTTGCGTCGCTCGTACTCATCCCGCATTGAGTGATTATGGAGGCGCGCAAGCTTCTCCTTGCGCGCCTCTTTTTCCTCATCGTAGTAAATGGGGCGGTAATCCCATTCACGAGGTTTATTTACTTTCGGAAACAGTATCGACATTCGTTATTTATTTCACGATAGCAAGGAACTTCTCATCCTCAGCATATTTGGCGAACTCGATGTCGGCACGTGCTCTTTGCTTGAGAGCGGGGTTCTGTGCGATAGCACTCTTGAGGTTGCTGTAAACAGCCTCGCGGTCGTTGGTGCGTGCGCCTACGATAGCGCTCAGATAAGCGGTGGTAGCGTTGGGGTTCTCAACAGCGGCAAGAGCCTTGCGTGCACCAGCATAGTCCTCATTGAGGATCATCTGTGTAGCGGCGTTGTTGGTGTTGGCACCTGCGTACGATTTCTTAGCCTTCGCATAGTCACCCTTCATCGTGTAGAGTGTACCCATTGCGCTCTGCAAGTCACCCTGTGTACCTACAGCCTTGCCAAGACGCTCCTCAGCTTTCTTCACGTCGTTGTCAGTGAGAGCCATCACACCGGCGTTGTAGTTTACATCAGGATCGTTGGGAGCCAGCGAGAGAGCTTTTGCATAGTTGCGGCGAGCCTCGTCCATATTGCCCTGAGCATAATAGATCATACCCATATTGTTGTAGGCACGATAGTCGTTGTACAGGTCAGCCACTTTCTGATAGATAGCCATCTTCTCGTTGGTGGTGTTAGCCAGCGTAGCGGCATAGAGCAGTTCCTCAACATTGAGTTTGGAAGGATCGTTGGCAGCCAGATTGGCGATTTCCTCGTCAGACTTGCCGATGATGTCGGTAGTCAGAACGATACGGCTGCGGCGCAGAGCGGGAAGAACGTCGGTTGCAAGAGTCTTGTAAACAGCTGCAAGGTTCTTAATCTGAGCCTCTCTCTCTTCGGGGTCACTGTACATGCTGAGGACGCGGAGAACCATCTCTTTGTCTTCTACGTTGCTCTTCTCAACCGCCTCTTTGAAACCATCCCAGTCTTCGGGTGTTACATCCGAGTTGATGTCGGCTTTGATGCGTCCTTTGCGCAGGATGCGCTCCAAGTAACGCTGCGAGTTCTTTTCACGGTTGTTAGCGAGTGAGGTGTTGAGGTCGAGACCACCGTCCGGGCTGGCGTATGCCAATACCTCGAGGTTGTTGATAGCCTTGTTTTCAGCCTTGGCAGCTTCGGTGATAGCATCCTTGAGGGCTTTCATCTCCTTGCTGTTGAGTTGCGAGTCACGCAGGTTAGCCTGCTGGATAAGGAACATAATGTCGGCTTCCTGTGTCTCTTGGATGATGCGCTGGAACTTGTCAGGAGTCGATTGTGCGCGAACCTCTGTAGGGTCAACGAGTTTGGCGGTAGTAACCACACCGTCAGCAATCTTTACATCAGGAATCTCAACCACTTTCTTACCCTGACGGGCTTCAAAACGCAGGTAGAGTTCAGATTGTGCCATTTCGGGAACGAAATCGAACGAAGCGTTCTGCGAATAGGTACCACCGTTGCGGTAGCTGACCTGTTTGCCGTTCTCTTTTACCTTTTCACCGATATAGGTGACAGGCTCTCCAAGCACTTCCTTGCCGTTGAATTTCAGCACGGGTGTTACCACCAGCACGGCGTTCTTGGCGAATTTCTTACGAGGGAAGGTACCCGTGATGTGAGCGTTAACCTTGTTGCCCACTACTGTCAGCGGATTAGGATTCACGCTGATCTGCTCCGGCTGAACGGGAGCACCGCACGATGTCAGCAACACAGCTGCCATCAGCGAGAGAAAAAGGAAACTTTTTTTCATGCTTTATTTGTTTTATTTTGTTGTAATTGCCTTTAAGCGCATATAATCGGCGGCAAAAGTACTATCAAAGAAATACATGTGCAAATTTTTTTTCTTTTTTTGCAAAAAAGAGTGCTTTTAGAGTTGAAAGTTGAGAGTTGAAAGTTGAATGAAGTTGGAGAGTTGATAGTTTATAGTTTCAAATTTATGATTTCAAGTTTCAAATTTCAAATTGCAAATTTAAGTATCCCCTCCATATATAAGGCAAAAAAGAGGCAAAATTTATCATCTAAAAGGCAACTTTTTTTACTTTTTTTTGCAAAAAAGATTGAAATGCGCTGTTTCCGACAAGCGAGCTGATGACATAGCAAGAGCTATCACAACCCAATATTCGGGCTGTGCGCATCTTCATTTCACTAACTTCCATACGTCAAAGAACACTTGCAGTTTGGGTGCGGTTGGTCTGCTTCCGTCCCGCCGTTCCGCAGCGCTATGTTGCGGCAAGCGTCGTACATAGGTGATGGCACTCTGCTACACGAACAGAAACAGAAAAAAGAAAACATCCTGTACGATAGATGTCCCTTCCCGCCCTTCTCCGCCTGTGCACAAGGCGGAGAACACGTCTGACTGCCACTTGTAATACGCCTCACGGCGTGAGCCATTTCCACCGAAATGACGTGCAAAGATAATACATTTTCGGGCGAAAAGCAAGAGATTGGTTAAAAAAATTGCATTTTTTTGTTTAGATGTTTAGGGGTTTATTATTTATTGTTCACAAATTAAAAGAATTGAACAAATGATGCTTACGCATCTTTCTTTTTGGTCCAAAATGATCAAAAATGATTCAAAAAATTATCTTTCACAGCGGAATAGTATACCCCTCCATAAGAGGAAAGTTTATGAGTTTAGGTGTTTAGAAGTTTATGGGTGGTTGAGGTGGTTTAGAGAGTTGTCGTTGGTTTACGGTATTCCGGTATTTCGTGCTTTCGGGATACCGAGATTCCGAAGAGGGCGAGGCGGATATTTAACAGGCGGCTCTGGGGAGTCGTGTCTGAATTCAATTCTAACGATCTGCTTCGCTGTACAGACGCAAACAACAAAGAAAGAAGTGGCTCACAGCCGCTACAAGAGACGAAAAAGACAGAAAGCGATAAGAAAAAAGACAGAAGGCTATATTGGGTAGCCTTCTGTCGGGATAAGAGTGCGGAAATAGCCGCACGGAACATACTGTGTCTGCTCTAAATGGCGTCATTCGGGTCACCGCCATCGGTTACGGGCTGCGTGTCGTGGGACGGGGTCGGTATTGAACCGCCGCTGGCACATAGCATCGTAACGGTCATGGTGTTTTCCGCTATCGTCAGCGGAGTCTGATATTCTCTTTTCATGGTTGTAATGTGTTGTTTGTTTACTTTGTTTGTCCGCAGATTAAACAGATGAAGCGGATTGTGCTTTTCTTTTTCTGCGGTGGATGGTTAAAAAGCAGCGGGGCGGAGGCGTATTAAAAACCCCTTAAAACCCAATTATGAAAGTTGCCTCCGCCCATGCTGCGGTGATGTTACTCTTCTTTCGGGATACCGGTATGACGGGATGTCGGGATAACGACGTTGCACGGAATATCGGCATAACGGGATAACGGGATAACGGAATAGCGACGTTTGTTTCGGGATATCGGGATAACGGGATATCGGTATGACGAAAGGGGCATGTTATCTGCTGGTCAAAGACGTTGTTACTTTATTTCCTGACCTTTACTTTATCTG
>CAJOIZ010000041.1 GCA_905234835.1 Paludibacteraceae bacterium | reverse complement strand
TAAAGTAACAACGCAATGTCAGTAAAGCAATGATAGAAACGCAGCATGGGCGGAGGCAACTTTCATAATTGGGTTTTAAGGGGTTTAATACGCCTCCGCCCTGCTGCTTTTCTATTAGTTCCATTCGTTTAATTCGTTGACAACAACCTACTAAAGAACCAAAACAACACAATCATGAAAAGAGAATATGTATATCCGCAGACGTTAGCGGAAGAGACACTGACCGTTACGATGCTGTGTGCCAGCGGTGGCGTTACGCCTCCTGCATCACACGACACGCAGCCCGTAACCGATGGCGGTGACCCGGGTACCGCCATTAGTATGTTCCGTGCGGTATTACCCGCACTCCTATTACGACAGAAGGCTACCAAACATAGCCTTCTGTTTTTCTTTTTTCGCGGGAGGGGTGCCGGATTGCATCCCATGTGCGTCATACGGTTGCGGGTACGATTATCCTTCGGTTATCTTATTGTTGACTGTCGGCTGACTGTCGGCTGACCGTCGGCTGACTGTCGGTTGACTGTCGGGAATGCCTGCTGTTTTCTTACTGCGTGTTGGGGAGCCTTCGGCTGTTTGTGACTGCGTGTTGATCACTGCGTGTTGGTGATTGCATGTTTATTGTTATTATCAGATAGTAGCATTATTTTTATCGGATAGTAGTATTTTTTATCCGTTTTTCTTTTTGTATATCTGTATAAATTCGTATTTTTGCGGCGCAAAACCCACAAAAACAGACGCATCACACTTCTCTTTTGATTATTTTTTCGGGGGCTTTCTTGTCAAAAAGTTGTGAAGCGGGATAAGTTGCGGTTTTGTTGCTAAGCGAAAAGTAAAAAAAACAACAATATGAAACTGGAAGAGATTACCCAAAAGATTTACGCTGAAGGCGTAGAGAAAGGCAACGCCCAAGCGGAGCAGATTGTAGAAAAAGCGAAAGCGGAGGCAGCCGCCATCGTTGAGAACGCGAAGAAAGAGGCCGATGCCATCGCCGCCCAGGCAGCCGCGAAAGCCGCCGAACTGGACAAGAACACCCGCAGCGAACTTCGTCTCTATGCCGAACAGAGCGTCAATGCCGTGAAAACAGCCGTGACCGACCTGATTAACGGCCAGGTGGCGAAAGAGAGCGTCAAAGCCGCTACCACCGACCCGCAGTTCATGCAGTCGCTCATCCTCAAGATGGCGGAGCAGATGGCGAAAGACGGCAGCGTGGTCATCGAGACCAAAGACGCAGAGACGCTGCGCGCATACTTTGCCGCCCACGCCAAAGCGCTGCTCGACAAGGGCGTACAAATCAACGAGGTAAAAGGCATCAAGACAGACTTTCAGATTCGTCCCGCACAAGGCGGCTACAAACTGGCTTTCGGCGAAGAGGAACTGGTGGCTTACTTCAAAGAGTTCCTCCGTCCCCAACTCATTGAGATGCTCTTCTAACTATGGGTTACGAATGTTTACTCGCGGGTTTGCCCGACCTCAAAGCGGGTACACCCTCCCCTGTTTCCACAGACGATTTGCTCACGTTGTTAGACGAGTCGTTGCGTGAGAGCGACAAGCCGCTGCTTGAGCAATTGCGTATGACTCCCGTCTCGGAGACAATCGACACCCTTCTTGCCCGCTATCAGGACCCCGACACCAACGACATGGACAAGCCCTCATGGTGGGACGATGCGGCATCTGTACTGACAGAGGCAGACCTGCGTGCCGCCCTGCTTTACGACCTCGGACAACAGAGCAAGAACCGCTTTGTGCGCGAATGGTACGCTTTCAACCAGGACATGAACAACGTCCTCGTGGCCTCCATCTGCCGCAAACACGGTTTTGACGTGCGCAAAGCCATCGTAGGACACAACGAGGTGGCGGAGATCCTGCGCACGCACACCCAGCAGAAAGACTTCGGTCTGGGCGGCGTGATGGACAACCTGCAGGACATACTCGACCTTGCATCCATAGACAATCTGATGGAGCGCGAGAAGAAGATGGACGCCCTGCGCTTCGCATGGTTAGAGGACAAGACCCGTTTCTTCGTCTTCTCCATCGAGCTGGTACTGGCATACTGGTTAGAGGCGGAGATGCTGCAACGCTGGTCGCAACTGACCGTTGAAGAAGGGGAGAAAGTCTTCCGCGCCATGGTCGCCGATATGAAGAAAGGCGTGCAACTGTAACTGCATCCGACAAAAAGATAACACGAAAGATAATAAAAACGACATACAATGACAACAGGAAAAGTAAAGGGTATCATCGCCAACCTCGTTACGGTGGAGGTGGATGGACCTGTTTCGCAAAACGAGATCTGCTACATCCGGCTGGGTGAGACCCGCCTGATGGCAGAGGTGATCAAGTTCGCCGGACGGAACGCCTACGTGCAGGTGTTTGAATCGACACGCGGACTGAAAGTGGACAACGATGTGGAATTCACCGGTCACATGCTCGAGGTGACACTCGGTCCCGGTCTGCTCAGCCGCAACTACGACGGTCTGCAGAACGACCTTGACAAACTGACGGGTGTCTTTCTCAAACGCGGTGAGTACAACTTCCCGCTTGACAAAGAGAAGAAATGGCAGTTCACTCCCATCGCCAAACCGGGCGACAAGGTGGAAGCCGCAGCGTGGTTAGGCGAAGTGGACGAGAACCACCAACCGCACAAGATTATGGTTCCTTTCACGTTTGAAGGCACTTACACGGTGAAGAGCATAGCCGCAGCAGGCGAATACCGCATCGAAGACGAGATGGCAGTCCTGACTGACAGCGAAGGTAACGACCACAAGGTGACGATGATTCAGAAATGGCCCGTGAAGAAAGCCATCACCGCCTACCGCGAGAAGCCGCGTCCGTTCCGTCTGTTGGAAACGGGTGTGCGTACCATCGACACCGCCAACCCGATATGCGAAGGAGGTACAGGATTCATTCCAGGTCCGTTCGGAACAGGTAAGACCGTGCTACAACACGCTATTTCCAAACAAGCAGAAGCCGACATCGTTATTATCGCAGCCTGCGGTGAACGTGCCAATGAGGTAGTAGAGACATTCACGGAGTTCCCCGAATTAGTGGACCCGCACACGGGCAGAAAACTGATGGAACGTACCATCATCATCGCCAACACATCGAATATGCCTGTTGCTTCGCGTGAGGCTTCCGTCTATACCAGTATGACTATCGCAGAGTACTACCGCTCTATGGGTCTTCGTGTTATGCTGATGGCAGACTCCACTTCCCGTTGGGCACAAGCGTTGCGTGAGATGTCCAACCGTATGGAGGAATTGCCCGGTCAGGACGCATTCCCGATGGACTTGTCGGCTATTATCGGTGCATTCTACGCCCGTGCCGGATACGTCTATCTGAACAACGGCAAGACAGGTTCCGTTACATTCCTCGGTACTGTATCGCCTGCCGGTGGTAACCTGAAAGAGCCTGTGACGGAAGGTACGAAGAAAGTGGCACGCTGCTTCTACGCTTTGGAGCAGAACCGTGCAGATAAAAAACGTTACCCCGCCGTTAACCCGATTGACTCCTACTCCAAGTATCTTGACTACCCCGAGTTCCAAGAGTACATATCCCAGCTCATTGACAAGGAGTGGATTCCTATGGTCAACGATATGAAGACCTACCTGCAACGCGGTAAGGAGATTCAAGAGCAAATCAACATCCTGGGTGATGACGGTGTACCTGTTAACTACCACGAAGAGTTCTGGAAATCGGAGGTAATAGACTTTGTTATCTTGCAGCAGGATGCGTTCGATGCTATCGATGCCGTATGCCCGTTGGAGCGTCAGCAATATATGCTGCGTCTCGTGATGGACATCTGCCGTCATGATTACGATTTTGACAATTTCCTTGACGTGATAGACTACTTCAAGCGTGTGATTAACCTGTGCAAACAGATGAACTACTCGGAGTTCCATAGTCAGCAGTTTGAGGACTATCAGAAGAAACTCAACGACCTGCTCGCAGAGAAACAGATAAAGAAATAAGAGTTGAGACATAGAGTGAGACATTAAACATTGTTATATAAACCTAATAATTATGGCAAAAGCATTTCAAAAGATATACACGCAGATAACCGCCATCACGAAAGCCACGTGCTCGCTGAAAGCCACAGGTGTGGGTAACGACGAGTTGGCAACCGTAAACGGCAAGTTGGCACAGGTTGTTAAGATTATCGGCGATGATGTAACGCTGCAAGTGTTCCAAGGTACGGAAGGTATCCCCACCAATGCCGAAGTGGTATTTCTCGGCAAAGCTCCTTCGCTCAAGGTAAGCGACCAGTTGGCAGGCCGTTTCTTCAATGCTTACGGTGAGCCGATAGACGGCGGACCGGCAGTAGAAGGAGAGGAAGTGGAAATAGGCGGACCGAGCGTTAACCCCGTGCGTCGTAAACAACCCTATCAGTTGATTGCCACAGGTATTGCAGGTATTGACCTGAACAACACATTGGTCAGCGGTCAGAAGATTCCTTTCTTCGCTGACCCCGACCAACCCTACAACCAAGTAATGGCTAACGTGGCACTGCGTGCCGAAGCAGACAAGATTATTCTTGGTGCAATGGGTATGACCAACGATGACTACCTGTATTTCCGCAATGTCTTCTCCAACGCGGGCGTATTAGACCGTATCGTAAGTTTCGTCAATACAACCGAGAATCCTGCCGTGGAGCGTCTGTTGGTACCGGATATGGCATTGGCAGCAGCCGAGTATTTCGCTGTCAAGAAACAGCAGAAAGTGCTGGTATTGCTGACGGACATGACACTCTACGCCGACGCACTCGCAATCGTAAGTAACCGTATGGATCAGATTCCTTCCAAGGACTCTATGCCCGGTTCACTCTATAGCGACTTGGCAAAGATTTACGAGAAGGCGGTGCAGTTCCCCGAAGAAGCAGGCGGCGGCAGTATTACCATTATTGCCGTAACCACTCTGTCGGGCGGTGATATCACGCATGCTATTCCTGATAACACGGGTTATATCACCGAAGGTCAGTTGTACCTGCGTCGTGACTCCGATATAGGTAAAGTCATTGTTGACCCGTTCCGTTCGCTGAGCCGACTCAAACAGCTGGTAGCGGGCAAGCAGACCCGCGAAGACCACCCGCAAGTGATGAACGCCGCCGTCCGCCTGTACGCCGATGCCGCCAACGCGAAGACCAAATTAGAGAACGGTTTCGACCTGACGGACTACGACAACCGCTGCCTCGCTTTCGCGAAGGACTACTCGGACAAGATTCTCGCCATCGACGTGAACATCAACACCACCGAGATGCTTGATATCGCATGGGAGTTGTTCGCCAAACACTTCAAGGCAGAAGAGGTGAACATCAAGCAGGCACTCGTGGACAAGTATTGGAAGAAATAAATCCGAAACAATCGGAATACTATGGCAATACAATATCAATTCAATAAAACCAGTCTTCAGAGTTTGGAGAAAAACCTGAAGATGCGGCAACGCACCCTGCCCACCTTGCAGAGCAAAGAGTCTGCTCTGCGTATGGAGGTCAAGCGCGCCAAGGACGAAATCAAGGCCTTGGACGAGGAGGTGAACCGCCGCATCAAGGATTATGACCAGATGCTGGCGCTCTGGGGCGAATTTGACACAACGCTCATTCACGTGGACGATGTACGCATGTCTATCAAGAAGATAGCCGGTGTGCGCGTACCCGTGTTGGACGAAGTGTTTTATTCGACCAAGCCTTTCAGCCTCTTCTCCACTCCCAAATGGTTTGCCGATGGTTTTGAGCAAGTCAAAGCCATTGCGGATGTGGGCATTCGCCAGGAGTTTGTTCGCCGCAAGGTGGACCTGCTCGAATATGCGCGAAAGAAGACCACACAAAAAGTGAATCTTTTTGAGAAAGTACAAATCCCCGGGTATCAAGACGCGATACGCAAAATCAAACGGTTTATGGAAGACGAGGAGAACCTGAGCAAGTCAAGCCAAAAAATCGTTAAAGGAAAGCGCGAACGCGAAGCGATGCTTGCGGAAGAAACAAGAAAGGAGGCAGCCGTATGATTGTACCGATGAAGAAATATACCTTCCTTATTCTCGCATCACGCTATGAGACGTTTCTGAGTCAGTTGCGCGAAGCGGGTGTGGTACATATCACGCTGAAAGGGGAAGGTCTGGCAGACAATCCCGCTCTTCAAGAGTCGCTGAACAAAGCGGACGAGTTACGCAAGTTGATTGCACAGGGTGCACCTGACCAACTGCTGCAAGAGCGCGGCAACGTACAAGGCAAGATTGACGCTACTCGCAAAGAAGTAGCACGAATGGAGCCTTGGGGCGAGTTTGACAGCAGCCGCATGGAAGAACTGCGTGAAGCGGGTTATCCCATCCGTTTCTTTACTTGCTCAAAGAAGCAATACGCCGGTCAAGGCATCCAAGTGAACGAGATAGGCGATACGGTCTATGGCGTGGTTATCGGCGAAGAGCCTTTAGACGAAACACTCAATGAGGTTTCACTCAACGAACATTCCGTCAATGAACTGCGCGCCGATTTAGATGCTCTCAACGGGTTATTGGCAGCCGCCGATGCACGGATTGAAGGATGGCAAAAAGCCCACCTTGAAGAGACGAAACAACAACTTGCCGAAGTGGAACGTCGCATTGACTGGCAACGCGTTGAACTGTCAGGTGACTCAGCAGCTGAGGGTTCACTTCGGTTGCTTGAAGGTTTCTGCCCCGAAGACAAGACGGAAACGCTCAATCAGATGCTCGCTATTGCCGATGTCTATTACGAGGCGGAAGAACCGACAGAAAACGACCGCACACCTATCCAGCTCAAGAACAACCGTTTCTCCAAATTGTTCGAGGTATTTACGGGTATGTACGGCTGGCCTACCTACGGAGAGTTCGACCCCACCCCCATCCTCGCGCCATTCTACCTGCTGTTCTTCTCGATGTGTATGGGCGATGCCGGCTACGGCATTCTGCTGATGCTCTTCGGCTGGATGGTCGGAAAAGGCAAGATTAATATCTCGATGTTTGAAGGTCTCGGGCCTATCATCACGACCCTCGGTGTCGGCACACTGGTTGTGGGCTTCTTCAGCGGCACGGCGTTCGGTATGGACTTGTCCGCTTTGTTCCCGTCCATTGACTACCTGTTCCTCAACGGCAAAGTCATCACAGACGGCGGTGTACACTACGTCTCCAAAGCCGTTTATGCTGCCCAAGGATTAGAAGGCGGTTACGACGCGATGATGGTGCTGGCACTGCTTATCGGTGTGTTCCATATCTGTCTGGCGATGGTGGTCAAGAGCCTTTGCTACACCAAACGGTTCGGCTTTCGCTCGCAACTCGGTACATGGGGATGGACGCTGCTTATCGTGGGCTGCCTGACCGCGTTTATTATCTGTATAGTACTTGGCGCATCGCAACAGACAACCAAAACGGTACTTATCACCATAGCCGCTATCTCTGCTCTCGGCATTTATCTGTTCAACACTCCCGGACGCAACCCACTCCTCAATATCGGTGCCGGATTGTGGGACACCTACAATATGGCTACAGGCGTGCTGGGCGACACATTGTCGTATATCCGTCTGTATGCGTTGGGACTGGCAGGTGGTATGTTGAGCGGAGCGTTCAACAACCTCGGTCTGATGATTCTCGGCGATTCGGCTTCCGCCACATGGCAATGGCTGCCGTTCGTGGTTATCCTTATCATCGGACACCTTCTGAACCTCGCTATGTCAGCACTCGGAGCGTTTGTACACCCACTGCGTCTGACGTTCGTAGAGTACTTCAAGAACTCCGGCTATGAAGGCAAAGGCGTCTTCTACAAGCCGTTCGGCGCAGAAAAGGCTGTATAGTAACAAAATAAGGGATATCGGCATCACGTAATGCCGGTATTCCGAAGAAATGAACAAACAATAACAATAAATAAAAACACTACACTATGGAATTTTTAGGTTTTCTCGGTTGGGGCTTGATGTTGGGTCTCGCCGGTGTAGGCTCCGCCTACGGAACGACAATCGCCGGTAACGCGGCAGAGGGTGCTCTGAAAAAGAACCCCGCTAAATCCAGTTCGTATATGATTCTGTCGGCTCTTCCTGCCACGCAGGGTCTGTACGGCTTCGTAGCCTTCCTGATGTGGGACAAAGCTGCCATTGCCGCTAATCCCGCTCTTTATTTCGGTATCGGACTTGCTGTAGGTTTGGTATGCCTGCTCTCCGCTATCCGTCAAGGTATGGTATGTGCCAACGGTATCGCCGGTATCGCGGCCGGACACGATGTACAGACCAACACCATGATCTACGCCGCTCTGCCCGAGTTCTACGCCATCCTGGCTCTCGTTGCAGCCCTGATGATCTAAACATCACACAAAGGGATATATCGGCATTAACGGTATAGTCCCTTTGAGGTCTCATAGTTCAATGGATAGAATACGGGTTTCCTAAACCTTAGATCCGGGTTCGATTCCCGGTGAGACTACAAACAATTGGCTTGTGCATCGTTTCAGGTAATGCACCGCCATTCAACCCCAATCGGTCATTAGAATAACACCCATTCGGTCTAATGAACGATTGGGGTTTATGTAAAAATGTCGCTTTTACTGCTCGGATATAACCGATGAATAAAGGGATGAAGGCACTTTGTGAACAGGCAATGAAAGACGAATGAAAGACGAATGAATGAGAACGCCGATAATATTGACAAAAAAAACTTGTAAAAAACTGCCCTTCGCAGTCCAAATCAGTTAAGGCATCTTTCATTTTACCCAAATCGGTCATTAGATATCAAGACATCCGTGGTCATCTCGATAATACACTATCATTTAGTTTTATGACGGTCATTAGAAAATGTCATATATAATCATTTGCATATCAATTATAGATAGCAACTACGAGTATGAGATATTGTATGAGATATTTATAATGGACGATTGGGGTTCAAAGAAAGAGGCTGATTTCTTGAAGGAAATCAGCCTCTTTTCTGTACGTTTCGCAATCAGCGAACAGATTCTATCATTCTGAATACTAAATCATAGTATCTTTCCGAATCTCGTTTAAACCAGATTACCGTGGTCATACGACGGCACGAATTTGCGTGTCGGAGCCTCGCCATCCACACCGGGAGTGGAACCACCTTCGCTGACATACAACATGACAGCTTTAGATGAAAGGAGGACAGATTCCGATTGCGGTACCAAATATTGCTTTTTCATAGTCATATACTTAATTAGGCTGGTTGATGATTTTGAAAGTATCAAAGGATGCAGCCGCCATTAGACGGCTACATCCTCTGTTGCTTTTAACGGACTTGCTGTCCTGTCATATTATACCATTTGCCATCACGTACAATATACAATTGTCCGTCGATCAGCACTTTCTGAACATTCTCGGCATCCATCATGATATTGTCAATACCAGTAGGCGCATCTTCACGTCCGAGAACCAAACGGCGGCGACCTGGAGCAGCATTGGAAACGGTCGGCAACTCGCTCTTGACTATATATGCGCGATTGACGCGTACCCAGTTATTATCCGACGGACGTACCTTGTTAGCATAGAGAATCATTATGTCAGGATCATTCGCGAAGAAATCTGTACCGAGTACACCATGCATACCCTGGTTGGTTCCAGCTACATCCGTTGTATTGGTTGTGCTGACCAGAGCGCGAATGACTTCGCCTTCCGCTTGGAAGAGATAAGGCTTACCCATCGGGAATACGCCGCCTTCTTTCTCTGACTCAACGAAGCTGATACCGTCTTCCATCTTAACCTCCGGCTCGTAGAAGACTGCACCCTCTACCGCGTAAATGTCAGCATTCCAGCAGATGGTACCCAGTTTGCCGTTGCTCAAACCTTCACGCAGAACAACAAACTCCTTATTGTCAAGATCCATATCCACATACTCGCTGAGTTCCATCGTATGGGTGGAGCAAATGGATGCATTGCTGTTGAAGTTGCTCAATGCGTAGTTCTTGAACTCGGATGAGTTGTTGCCATACATATAGAATGAGCGGTAATTGTCCACTGCGTAGCAGCCGTAGGTATCACTCCAGGTCCAGTAGAAGGGATCATCGCTCCAAGAGAGCGTTGTGTTTCCGCTATTACCTTTGAGGTACTTGCCGTTCTGCGCCTGATAGGTAGCACCGTCAGCGGTAATAGTCACCTTCCATGTGATAGCCGCACGGTTCTCAACAGGCACATTGATCATCTGGCCGTTGATTACGCCCTCCAGAGGCACTGCGTTCAGAGCGCCGCCTGACAGGGTCTGACCCATCGCATAATAGGTGTCACCTTTCTTCACCACAATAGCGACGTGGCTGACACCCGGAACAGATGTCTCGCTGACAGTCACATCCACCGTCTTGGTGGCGGTCATAGTCTCAAGCGAAGCAGTAACGGTTACAGATGTCTGGGAAGTCAGAGAGAACTCTGTAGGATCAACGCTCCAAACCACCTGGCTGGTTACGTCCACAGGCTCTTGGTCAACGCCACCAATGGCATAAACCGCGCTGACAGTCAGACCGGCGGTGTTGAAGCTCTGTCCAATCTCATACGCGGTGGTCGTTGCCGTACCGCCGATAGTCAGGCTCTTGAGCTCAGGACCGCCCTCCTGGTTGATACCGTACATCACGAAACGGTTGCTGCCGGAAGTCCTCGAGAAGGTGATCTCGGTCGGTTCGGCCACTGCATCAAAGGTGAAATGGAAATGCTGGTCAACCGGGTCACTCTCCAAAGTGTATGTACCAGATTCCTTCACACCGGGGTCTGCTGTCAGATCAAACGAGGACTGACTCATATTCGTTACACCGCTTGCAGCGATGGTAACAGTCGTACCATTCCAAGCCGCAGCGTGGAAGTGGAGCGTGTGCGCACCCGCAGGAACAGTAACAACCACCGAACCGGTCTTTGTACCCGTTCCCACTTTCTGTGCCTTGTAGTCCACATCGTCAATATTCACTTTACTGTTGGCTTCATGCGAATCACCCGCACCCGTAAACACCACGTTGCTGGTATAGACAGTCGCCCAAGTGCATATTGCCTCCCATTGTGCGGTGAATGTAACCGCAGAAGCGGGCATCGTGTAAGAAGCACCGGCAGCGTAGGTGTTCATACCGTCGCTCCAGCCTGCGAACTTTTGACCTGCATAGGTGTATGTATTGTCAGGCAGAGCGAAGACATCGCCTTCGGCCTTGTCAGCCACTACAGGAGCGTCACCCGTACCGCCGTTGGCGTTGAACGTGACCGCATAGCGCGTCTGCGCGGCGATAACCGTAACGCTGAACGTGGTGGAGTTCGCGCTGTAGATACCATCTGCAGCGAGGTTGGCGGTGATGGTCACCGTACCCGGAGCCACCGCATGAATGGCATTGTTAACAATGGTAGCGGTTGCATCGTCTCCCGATACGAGCGTTATTTCGCCGTCACCGTCCACGGTAACATCCAAGTCAGACAGTTCCAAATCGGACTGACCAACCTCTAACGAAGCCACATCGCTGATGGCAAGGCCGGGGACACGCGTCTGCGAACGAACCCATGAACCTGTGTCAAACTCCGGAGTGGAGTTGTACATCTTCACCTTGCCGCTTACCATCAACTGGTCACCTACCAGCACCTTGTTAGCATCGGTAAAGTTCGCGCCATTGAAGTATTTGCCTTTGTAAACCTCCATCTGAACGGTGGTCGTGCCGTCGTCAGAGATATAATAGGTCTGCACGCCGCTGCCGGGATTGTTCTTCTGGCTGACAATACCCTGCACGTAGATGTCGCGTGCGGAAGCGGTGGTGCCGATTACAGTGGTGATAAGGTCTATCGCCTGAGCCACCGTGTAAGGATGATCCGCATCGTTCGCATAGTCCTGAACCGTAACGGTATAGGTGGCAGTCTGTGTCGTGCCGCCGAAGGTGTACGAAACGGTAATGGTGTACTCATCCGGTGTGTCGGTGTCAAACACGTTCTCCGTGTCATATACGGCCGACGCGCTTACGTCTTCCGGCTCGCCCTCGCTGTAAGTGGCGGTAACGGTCGGATGAGGCAGAGCCTGGCTGGAATAGATGGTATAGGAAGCTGTACCCACAGCTATCGAAACCAGCGTCTTGGCGGAAACAGTGACAGCCACATCGTAGGCGGCACTGGTCATCCCGCTATAGGTGGCGGTTACGTGAGCGGTGGTGTTCTCAACCACTTTGTCCTCCGCGAGGTCGGTAGCCCAGGTCACTTCCGCATTGTCGATAGCGGCACTGTAACCGGTGTTGCTGTAGTTGGCGGTGGCTACCAGACCGTCGAAGTCGAACGTTTCGCCTGCGGAATAAACCGTCTTGACGGCTGTGCCGCTTACGGTGACGGAGGAGAGCACTTTGGCGGTGTGCGCCACGATGCTGTTGCCTGCGGTCAGTTCGCGGGTCGTGCTGTTATACAGCGTGTAGTTACCCGTCAGCGTCACGCGGTCGCCCACGGCTACTGTAGCAGCCGCGTCACCCACCGTACGATAGCCTTGCAACTGGCCGCCTGTGGTCTGACCGTCATCCGAAATATTGATGGTCACTTTCGAACCGTCGTATGCGGTAACAATCTGGCTGACTACACCCGTAACGGTGACATCGTTCAGAGAGGTCAGCGAGTTGGCATCAAGATAGGTGAACAGTTCCGTAACGGAAGCGAACGGCAGGTTGATGTTGTAAGCGGCAGTGGCGATGTCCGAATTCTCCGCACCTGCCTTCACGGCGATAGCTTTGATGGTGGTCTCGCCGCGCTCACTCAACGAGATAGCGGCCGTATATTCAGTGCTGCTTGTGGTGGGATCTGTTCCATCGGTAGTGTAGTAGATGGTCGCACCGTCAGTGGCACATGTGATTTCAACCGTCTGAGCAGTGGTATAAGTGCCGGCTGCGAGAGTGAAGGTCGGGGTAGCCGTCTTTTCCGCACAAGTGGTGGAGTAGTTGCTTGGAGTGCCGGAAGTGGTGAAATTAACGGCAATGTTGGAAATACGCACCTGAGTATTGGACGTATTAGCGTTTCCGATGACAAACGATGTCGCGTTAATCGGATAAACACCATCACTCAGTGCAACAGTTTCACCTCCTGCCATTACATAAGCGTTGCTATAGCCTGCACCTGTAAAGGTAAGACTTACAGAAGTAATAGTCTGCGGTGCGGTGATAGTGAGAGTGTTTCCTCCACTGGCAGCATAATACAAACGAATATCACCCGCTGTATTTAATCCGGGATAATTGGTATTGTTTCCTTTAGCGCCTACAACACTCCAATCCTCCGCGTCAAGTCCGAAGCTCGCGGCATCGTTACCGCCGGTCATGTTCGTGGTGGCACCGGAATAAGCGATATTGGTGGTAGCCGTACCGCCACCCGTTACATCCGCATAAACGGCGTACAGTGTCACGCCGGTGGTGTTGGCGAAAGTGAACTCTGCGCCTTTGGCGTATGTCGGAGCGGTTGCGCAAGCGGCATCAGCATCCCAGCCGACAAATGTCTTGGCGCAAGCGGCAGCCGTAGCCGGCAGGTTGAACGGAGTCAGAATAGCATAGTCACCGCTCGAAGCGTGTGTGCCGTCAATATCAACAAGGGTCAGGTGTGCCGTCGGCAGAGCGTCAGTAACAAACGTGCCTGTCGCCGCTGTACTCGGGCAATAAGCCGTAGGAGTATTCGAGACAGCCTGTACGGAATACTTGTACGTGGTGCTTCCGCTCAATGTCTGACCAATCGTGTATACCACACCGGTAAATGCCTCGTCTTTCTCCAGTTCATTGTCTTCCGCGTCGTAGATATACACTTTATATGCATCTGCAAAGCTGACAGTCGCCCAAGATAACTGTACAGCATCATACGGATGAGCCTTGCCCGATACCGTCACGCTCGGAGTGTTCAGCGGCGTGCAGGCATCCTCGGCAAACGTAGCCGAAACAGTCACAGCCTCAGCGGGCATCGTGAACGTGTTGTCATTGACATCTTGCGCTGTACCATTCAGCGTCCATGCGCTCAGATGATAGTTGAGGCTCGGTGTGAAGGTCAGTGTTACGGTTGTACCCTCGCAAGCAGAAGCCGGATCAGCAGAAACAGAACCGTTTGTAATACCGGCTGCGATATTCACATTGTACTTCGTGCAGCAAGTGGTCATGTAGTTTGTTCCGCCGCCACCATAAGTAACACTGATAGAATGGATATACAGAGCTCCCGAAGCAGTAATGGTAAAAGATGTGTAGGAACCGGTAACATCTATATCTTCCGTATATTCAGTATTATTAGCGCCGGCAGTGATTGTTCCTAATGAGTTTTCACCGTTTTTAATGTAAAAACTTCTATTACTATTTGAGCTATTGGTATAGGTTATCGCTATATTGGAAATATTTCCGTCAAATACAGGAGAAATAATGCTGTTCCCGCTCGTCCCATTTATTTGCATTACTTTCTTACTGTTCTGCGTGTTCCAAGCATACTTTCCAGTCCAGTTGCCGGAAGCGCTGCTTGCAGACTGATTGGCATAAGAACCTGCTGATTTTCCTTCTGCGGCACTCGTGATTTCCTCTTGCGTAATGCCTCCTGTTGAAGAACCACCTTCGCAGAAAACGGCATAGTAGACAACTCCATTTCCTGCGACTGCAGGCATATCAGCAGCCTTGGCGTATATGGTATAACCACTAATGTCATCTGTCTTACCAGTCCATGCGCTTGTCGCCCATCCGTAGAAAGTGGTGCTTGTCGCGTCACAACTTGCAGGAGTCGCGGGGAATACGGGTTTGTCGCCATCAAATACCTGCGTAGTGGACGTTGTTCCGTTGTTGTTCCAAGTTACGGTGTATTCAGCCTTTACCTCCATAGAGAGAGCTACCTCTACAGCATCTTCCAGACCACAACCTGAGATAGTGAGGTTAGCGTCATACGTACCTGCGGTAGCGGTATTCTTGGAAACCGTCACATTGGTTGCATCCAAACTTCCGGCAGATGCTACCGTGATGGTTGCCGGGCTGACACTGTATCCCGAGGGAGCCGTGAGCGTAAGCGTACCTGCCTCCAAATAGCTGCCTGATACGCTGAAGACTTTCGAAGCAGATGCATCTGTTGCAACAGAGCCAAAATCCCATGATGCCGGATCTACAGAAACGCTCGGTGTTGAACCACCGCCGCCACCAACTTCTTCATAAGTAAGCGTGTAGGATTGAATATAAAGACTATTAGCTGATGCACTAAGTGTCAAGACGACATTCTCGCCATCTTGAATTTCGTAGTCATCCTCAGTCATAGTTAATGCTTTGTCTACACCTGTTGTATTCCAAGCCCCATTCCAGTTTGCGGTATTGAACTTGCTGTCGGAAATAGAAGCAAGAGTTGTTGAACCTGCCACTACAGAAAACGAGCCTGCGCCTTTGCTGGAATTTGATTTGACACGGATTGTAACGGCCGTAATTTTATGTCCTTCAAAGCCGGATAAGGTCAATACTTTGTTTTGACCGGACGTACACTGAATAAAGCCGCTGTTCAAAGTACCTGTCCCTGACAACGCTGCCGAAGAACCGTCAGGTGCCGTACCCGTAGTTGTCACAGCACTCACAGATGAAACAGTGTAAGTCACGGTTTCAGCCCACATTTGCCCGATGCCGAGGACTGCCATCAGCAAACAGGCGAATAATAGTTTTAGTTTTCTCATAATGTTGAGATTTTTTGGTTAATAAATATGGTTAGTTAATTGGTTTGTTCTTATGCATCATGGTTGTATTCCGTAATGTTGAGATTTTTGGGGTTAATCATCAACTTCTTTCTCAATCAACATTTTATCCGTTTCTAAAATAAGATATTTCACCGCCTCATTAAGAGGCTCAAGATCGTTTTTGATAATTGAGAACACATAAGACTCGTCTAATTCAAAGTACCCATGTGCAATATGATTTCTCATTGACATCACATCTCTCCACGGAATCTCAGGACGCTGATTCAGGAATGAGGAACCAGCACGCTTGTCTATCTTCTTCACTGCCTCACCTATAGCCTCAATCAACATACAATTTCCTGCCAATTTCTGCACACCAAGAGGCGATGTTAGCCATTCGTCAGCACTCTCAAGAGTCTCATTCCACTCCATAAGCGACAAAATAGACTTCTCTATATTCGAGAGTGTCTCACGGATAATTTCCAAATCATTAAAAGATAGTGATTCCATCGCGTTCCACTTGTTTGATAAAAAACGGCGTTAAGTTCTTATGTCGTCTGACCATATCTACATGACAGCCCAATATCTCTTCCAAATAATCATTAGCGCCTCCAACAGCACGGAGTGTCGGCGGCAAATCCACGAGTACATCCACATCACTTCCCTCTTTTTGCTCGCCACGCGCTACAGATCCGAAAAGCGACAAGGATGTCATACCAAATCGTTTTTTCAACACAGGAGAGTGCTGGGTCAAAATACTAATATATTCTTGTGTCGTCTTCATTGATTTCCAATTTTGCCTCAAAAGGAGCAAACCGAGAATTGTCATCAGCAGACAAGCGAATTATAAAAACACAGAGCGCACTATCAGGGAAGATAGTGCGCACTAACTTATTCCGCTTCGGGCGGCATATTAAAAGTGTAAGTGTAAACGCTTGTCGAATATCCGTTTTTCATTGCGAAGTAGTGTCTTAACCGTTGGTACTTCGTGCAACCCTTTTTTCTTAAAATTCCGCCGCAAAGGTACAATAAATATATTCAATCATGCAAGGGGTTTTTATATCTTTTTTTACAAATTTTTGCATATAATTGAAATTGTAAATTGAAGATTACACACTGAATTTTCCATAAAACGCACAATCTGTTGTGTATATCTCAATAACCATGTATCTTTGCGACGATTTTCATTACGAAAGGCGTAGGCACTACGTATTTCTTCGATACGAAAATTTTCGTAACGCATAACGTGAAAAAGAAAAACTCTATACCATGAAAACAATACTACCTGTATTCGGAACACGGCCGGAAGCTATCAAGATGGCACCATTGGTAAAGTACCTGCAAGCCATGCCTGAGCAGTTCAAGACCGTGGTCTGCGTAACGGGACAGCATCGTCAAATGTTAGATCAGGTACTGAATATCTTTGATATACGTCCCGACTACGACCTCAATATCATGCGTCCCAACCAAGATCTGTATGACATCACGAGCCGCGTGCTGACGGATATGCGGGACGTACTGAAAGCCGTGAAACCCGATATTGTGCTGGTTCACGGCGATACGACCACCTCTACAGCCGCAGCCTTAGCTGCTTTCTACCAACAAATACCTGTCGGGCATGTGGAAGCAGGTCTCCGTACCTATAATGTATATAGTCCGTGGCCTGAGGAAATGAACCGCCAACTGACAGGCAGAATAGCCACCTACCATTTCGCGCCCACCCCATTGGCACAACAACACCTTCTGTCCGAACACACAGACGAAAAGCGTATTATCGTAACCGGTAACACGGTAATAGACGCATTGCAGATGGTAGTCCAGCGACTGCATGAAGATAACTCATTGAGAGACACAGCTTGCCGTGAGCTGCTTGACTTCGGTTATGACATCAGCCGAACGGACAAGGGAAAGAAACTGATACTTATCACTGGCCATCGGCGTGAGAACTTCGGAGACGGGTTCCTTCATATCTGTCATGCCATCAAGAATGTTGCAGAGCGTTACCCCGACACGGACTTTGTCTATCCCGTCCATCTCAACCCCAATGTGCGCAAGCCTGTATTCGATATCTTAGGTAACGGCACGACAGACAACATCTTCCTGATAGAGCCCCTTCAATATCTGCCATTCGTAGTGATGATGGAGCGTTCGTATCTGATACTGACAGACTCGGGCGGCGTGCAAGAAGAAGCACCCGGATTAGGCAAGCCCGTTCTGGTAATGCGCGACACAACGGAACGTCCCGAAGCGGTAGATGCCGGCACAGTGCGATTAGTCGGTACGAACCAGACAGCCATCGAGCAAGGCATCATCGAACTGATGGAGAACAAAGAGCTTTACCGGCAGATGAGTGAGGCCGTCAATCCCTACGGCGACGGCAAAGCCTGCGAACGGATAGCAAACTTCCTGACAAACATATAGACAATGATACCCAAGATTATACACTACTGTTGGTTCGGCGGAAAGGAAATGCCCGAGTTGGCAAAGAACTGCATAGCGAGCTGGAAGAAGTACCTTCCCGAATACGAACTGCGACTGTGGAACGAAGAGACGTTCGACCTTGACCTATACCCCTACGCCCGCGAGGCATACGACAACCGCAAGTTCGCGTTCGTGACGGACGTGGTGCGGCTGTGGGCATTGGAGAAGTTCGGCGGCGTTTATATGGACACCGATGTGGAGATACTCCGTCCTTTGGGCGACCTGATGGAACTGCCCGCATTCACAGGCTATGAAGCCAGTATGGCGAACGCTCCCGTAACAGGTCTGATGGCAAGCGCGGCACACGGGGTATGGGTGACCGAGCAACTGACTTACTATGACGGAAAGCATTTTATCAATGGGGACGGCACACTCGACCTAACACCCAATACCGTTCCTATAGCACGCATCATGCAAGAAGGCGGATTCATTATTGACGGCAAATACCGGGTCTATAAAGACGATATGCACGTCTTCCCCGTCGATTATTTCTGCCCTCTGACCAGTACCCGCGTCCTCAAACTGACCAAGAACACGTACTGCATCCACCATTTTGCCGGCAGTTGGGTAGAAAAGACCCGCGCACAAATCATCAAAGGGTGGATAATTGACCATCTTATCGGACGGCGACTGACAGACAAGGTGGTGCAACTCAAACGCAAACTGAAAGGCAAAACCGTTTCCCAATGATTACATTCGACATCTATACCCCCTTGTCCGACAACGAAGAGGAAAGAACAGAGCGTGCAATCATGCCCTCTCTGATAGAGGAAGAGCGTCCCAAAGTCGAACGATGGATACGGAAAGTGGCAGCCGGTTACGGATTTCGCGTCGGAGACCTGCACTACATTTTCTGCACCGACGAACAGGAACTTGCCGTCAACAGACAGTTTCTCGGTCACGATTACTACACCGATGTCATCACTTTTGACTACTCTACTCCGTCCGTGCTTTCGGGAGATGTTTTCATATCCGTTGATACCGTGCGGTCCAATGCAGAAGAAGCCGGAACCGACTATGACAGTGAACTAAGGCGTATATTGATTCACGGGCTACTCCATCTAACCGGTCAGGGCGACAAGACTCCCGAAACGAAGACGCAAATGACTGCCAAAGAGGAACTTGCATTAGCGCAGTACTAAAGATTGACGGAGCTTTCTCCATTGTATTTTTGACCTGCGTATAAGTCTTGACGGACAGCATAAAACCTATGCGGTCCGTTTTTTGTGCGGTTAACTGTCGGGGACGGTGATCATTCGGGGATTATACGGTGAGGTCTGCTTAATGTATCGTATATCTATCGTATATCTATCGTGTATCTATCGTATATCTATCGTGTATCTATCGTATATCTATCGTACTTGCTTGCTGTCAGCACACTGTCGTGTTGTTCAGCTTCGCTGTTGGGGACTGCGTGTTGGTGACTGCGTGTTGGTGAGTGAATGTTGGGGACTGCGTGTTGATGATATACAGGTTATAATCAAAACGGCACCCGTTGTCGGATGCCGTTCTGATTACTCTGCGTCAAGGTTCCTCTCGTGAGGTAGTTGGAGCGTATAAAGTATGCTTTCCGCCTGACGGAGAGTGTTCCTCTTCTTCTGTCCGGCGGCATAAACAAAGACCTCAGCAGTAACAATCTGTCCGTTGACAGGGTCCAGACGCGTATGGCTAACATAGGGACCGCCCATCGCCTCACCATTGAAGATGCGCCACAAGCCACGTATCTCGTAGGCATAGAAAGACCCATGTTCTCCCGACGCAAGCGGTTGAATACTACGCATCTGCGGAGGAAAGACATTGTACTCCGTTCCCATATACGAGCCAGGGACAGAAGCAGACACCAGACGTCCCATCACTTCGTCCCGCTTGGCAAACAAGGACGATGCGGTGAACTGGTCCTGGTCCGTATAAGGATAACGATAGACAATAAGGTCGCGGCGCACAGAGCCTTTGTCGTTGCAACACCATACCAAGTCCGCCGTGTCTTTGATGAGCATATAGTCCTCGGGAATCAGCATGTCGCAATCCAGCCGGCTGACCATCGCCTTCCGGGCATCCTTGTTGGTGCTGCCCCGCAGGAAACGTGTCGCGCGTGCGAGTTCTTCGCGGACGAACCAGTTGCGAATCAGCTCGCCGTGCTGCTGCCACCATTCGCCGAAGGCCTCTCTGTCCGGACAAGTGATGCGGCACACCGCCTGCGGCTTGCTCCATCGGTTGCGGCTGTAGTAGGCTTTGAGCGAATCGCCTCCCGTCTCGACAATCAGCACATTGCGAGCGGACTTGAGGAAATCGTCAAAGAGCTTGGGCGTGACGTGCGTGAGATGGAAGTAGGGTTCCATCTGCGGCAGGCATGGCATATCCGCCTCCATCACGGGCTGAAGGTGTTCCTTATATATATCTGCGTCAGAAACCACCACTATCTCATAGATGCTGCCCGTAGCAGACGGCAACGTGCGCCCACCATGCCCGCAGCCGGCAAACGAAAAAACAAGCATAGCCATAAGAACTATGCTTGTCAGATACGTCAAATAACCTCTTGAACTCATACGAGAGACGGTTTATTTGCCGTAGGAATAAGGACGGAACGATACGTTCCAGCCGCTTTGTACGTAGTAAAGCACTTGCGTGGTGGCTTCGGAACGCTTCGGAGCATCGAGGTACTCCCATACAGTGGTGTTACCCATAGTTCCCTTGCCAAAGAACGGGAAACGCTCGGCAACGAAGAGCTTGAGTACATTGCCATACTCCTGATTGTCAATGGCTACTACAATCTCGTCCAAAGTGTCAAAGTTGTCGCCGTTGAAGTAGTAGTAAACAAAGGGCTTAGCAGCATCCTTGTCACGATAATAGGCGTAGCAAGAATCGGTAGGAACAGCCTCCCATCCGATGCGGTTGTCGGGTTCGCCCAGTTCCTTGACGAGGGCAGCGCGGTTGCGTGTCCAGTCCAGATTAGGCATGGTGAACATATACTCTTCCGGCAGACGGGGAACAACAGTCAGCTTGACATCCTTCTTCGCCGTCTCGTCGGCTGTGATGTGGAGCGTGGTCTCACCGATGCAGCCTACAAACACGGTGTCTTTCTCAATGAATCCATTCGCCTCGTTGTCGATGGTTACCGTGTAGGTGGTGTAACCCGGCATAAGCGTGCTCATCACGATGGTGTCGTTGAACTGAGCAACAACCTCCTTGATGTCCTTCTGTTCGGGCTCATTCTTCTTGTCATTCTTGCACCCTACCATAACGAGGGTCGCCACTGCCATAACGGCTAAAAAACACTTTTTCATTTTGTTTGGTTATTTTGGTTAATTGGTTGGTTATTTCTTTTCTTTCTCTGGTTGTTGTTCTGTTGCGGCCGCGGCGCAGTCTGCTGCATCTCCTGGTCGAACGACGGATAGTCACACGTCAGCCGTCCGTCCGAGAGAGTCCGTATGTCTTCTTTGATGCGTTGGATGCTGGCTTCCTGGTCCTTGTTCCAGATCATGTTCTTCTGCCGCATCGATCGGGCAATGTAGAGTGCCATCTTCTCGCGTGTCGCCTCGTCTTTCTCATCGGCTGCGACCTGTACCATCTGTTCAATAATCCGTCCGTAGTTGCGCATACGGATCGGCGTGCTGTTGCGCTGTAGTGTTTCCATTGTCTATTTTCGCTTGATAAGGTAAATCATTGTGGGATAGTGGTCGCCGTAGCCATCCTGCCATACACCGCCTTTATGAGTGCGCAGCGGAGTGCCTTTCTCCGGACCTTCCTGCACGGTGAGGAAAGGTTTGTTGAATACCTGTGACTTCCAATAGCACCATTTATCCGAGTCTAACCGCTCGTTGAGCAGCGGCTCGGAGATGATAATCTGGTCGAACAGGTTCCACGACCCGTTATAATACAAGGTACCTACTCCGCTCTCTAATTTGAGCCACATGGTATTGAAGAATCCCTTCGGATTGACCTCATCGCGTGTCTTGCGCGCTTCCATGATGTCCTTGCAGGAGTGGTTCATCGGGTCGTCGTTCAGGTCGCCCATCACGATAATCTTGGCGCGTGGTTCTTTCAAGTAGAGACTGTCGCAGATGGAGCGGCAGAGCATCGCCGCCGTGTCGCGTGTCGCACGAGAAGACAGTTCGCCTCCATAGCGGCTGGGCCAGTGGTTGACTATGATATGAATCTTCTCCGGCTTGCCGGCACCCATTATATAACCCGATATGAGCAACTCGAAGCGCGAACGCACCAATCCGCCGTCCGCGTAATGGGCATGAAGGGTGTAGCCTTTTGTGTTCGTCACCTTGAAGAGTTCGGGATTATACAGAAAGCCCACGTCCACACCACGCCGGTCGGGACCTTCTAATAATATAGGTTCGTACGTGCGGTTGTGTTTGTTCTTCAGTTCGGCGCAGAGGTCGTTCAGGCAGCCGATGTTCTCAACCTCCGCCACACCGACACACATCGCCCCGCGCGGGTCTTCGTCCGTGCCTAACTGTGCAATGGCTTCCGCCATACGCGCAAGTTTGTGTTCGTACTTGAGCGACGTCCATTTCATGCCGCCGTCGGGCAGGTACTCATAGTCGTTCTTGCCCTCGTCGTGAATGGTATCAAAAAGGTTCTCAAGGTTGTAGAATGCCACGCAACGGAGATAAGTTTCCGTCTGCTGCGCCTGCGCCGTAACCGAAACGAACCATACGGTCAGCGCGATAAAGAGTAATCGGATTTTCATAAAGATGGATATGTTCCTGTTTTTCGCCGCAAAATTATGCGTTTTTTTGCGTATGTTCAAAAAACCGCATACTTTTGTGCAAATTTTTAACGGGTAGAAGCAATAGCAACAAACCTAAACATCAAAATATCAAATCTTTTATCATTCTAATTATTTAACACCTTAATCATTATGTCATCTGTAAACAAAGTTATCCTTATTGGCAATGTGGGAAATGACCCCGAAGTTCGTTATCTGGATCGCGGCATTGCCATCGCCAACTTCAATCTCGCCACCTCCGAGCGGGGCTACACCATGCAAAACGGTACGCAGGTTCCCGACAAGACGGAATGGCACTCTGTCGTTCTCTGGCGCAACCTCGCCGAATGGGCAGAGAAATACGTGCGCAAGAGCATGAAACTGTACGTGGAAGGCAAACTGCAGACACGCACGTGGGAGAAAGACGGACAGATTCGCCGCAAAACAGAAGTGGTAGCGGAGAACATACAAATCCTCTACCGCCCCGAAGAATACCGCAATATGAACGCTAACCGTGACGTGGACCAGACTCCTGCCGGACAGGAAGTGCCCGAAAACGTTACCCTCGAAGAAAGCGATATCTTTTAGAGACAGAAAAGAGGCACGGACAAACGGATGATTCTGCTTGCTAAAACCTTCAAAGGACTGGAAGAAGTCTTGGCGGACGAGTTGCGCGAACTCGGAGCAACCGATGTGCAGGTGCAACGCCGCGCCGTCCGTTTCAACGGCGATAAGGCTATGCTTTACCGCGCCAATCTCAACCTAAGAACGGCATCAAGAGTGTTGATGCCGATTCTTACGTTTGAGGCATCCGATGCGGATGAGGTCTATGAGCAAGCCAAACAGGTAGACTGGAGCCAATGGATGACGGTCAAGACGATGTTCACCATCGACTCGACCGTCTATAGCGAGCGGTTCCGCCACTCCAAGTACGTCACTTACCGCGTCAAGGATGCCATTGCTGACTGGTGGACGGAGCACGAGGGCAAGCGCCCCAACGTCAATCTGACCGACCCTGACCTGTACGTCAACGTGCATATAGCCGACCGGCAGGTCACGCTCTCATTAGACAGCAGCGGCGAGTCGCTCCACAAACGCGGCTACCGCGTCGCGCAGACCGAAGCACCTCTGAATGAAGCTCTTGCGGCGGGAATGCTCCTGCTCGCAGGATGGAAAGGACAGTCGGACTTCTACGACTTTATGTGCGGCTCGGGGACACTGCTTATCGAGGCGGCTCTGATTGCGCAGAACATCGGTCCGGGCATCTTCCGCAAGCGATTCGCCTTTGAGAAGTGGCACGATTTTGACCGCGACCTCTTTGAGGAGATATACAACGACGACTCCCGCGAGCGCGAGTTCACCCACCGCATCTACGGCAGCGATGCAGGTTTCTATGCTGTGCAGCAGGCCGTTAAGAACATCCGTGAGGCGGGTATGCAGCGGTTCATTGATGTCCGTCAGATACGTATGCAGGAGTTGAAGGACATCCATGCGGACGGCGCGCTGGTGGTCATCAATCCGCCGTATGGCGAACGCCTGTCCCGCGACAAGGACGTG
>CAJOIZ010000040.1 GCA_905234835.1 Paludibacteraceae bacterium | reverse complement strand
ACAGCGAAGCAGATCGTTAGAATTGAATTCAGACAGGCTCCTTAGAGCCTCCTGTAGTGGCTTTGTTTTTCTTCTATTACGTCAGAATACTATTCTGACACGGCTCCCTTCGAACCGCTTGTAAGCCCCCCGTCGTCCTCTTCCGAATAACGGATATTCCGACATCCCGACAGGACGGCGGAACGGTATCCCGACATCCCGCCCCTAAATTTGCAATTTGCAATTTGAAATTTGAAATCATAAACCATAAATTATAAACTCTCAACTTAAAGTAACTCCCCCTTTTTTAGGGCTAATTAGGGCGCAAAGGACCAAATCCTTGCGCCTTTTCTTTTGTTGCTGTTCCTTTGCGCCTGTTTCTCGCATCACAGCACAGTGTGGTACACGGTATGTGTAAAAATATGTGTAAAAAGCAGCGTTTGGGCAAAAAAACAACAGGTTATTTGCGTATGTCGGATAATGGTTGTACTTTTGCCACATCTTTTCAGCGGAGAAGATGGCTGTCACCATCCGTGGTGAAACGCCGACATATTTTTATTGCTAATAATACCAATTGGATTCACAGAAATCTCGCAAGTTTCATTAGAATCGTAATAATTGGCATTTGTTAGTACACATACCGTGTACTGCTTTTGCTGTATTTACGATTCGGGCATGCGAGAGCCTCTGTGAAGATACAACAGAAGTAGTACCTTTTTTGTGCGTGCATACGCGAACATTGTATAACTATAAATATATTCAAGTATGGAAAAGAAAAAACTAAAAACACTTGATGAAAGAATTAAACAAGATCTTCAGGACTTGCTAACCAAGCGTGAGATAGACGCTGCTGTAGAGTTGTCAAATGAGCTGTTTGACGAAGTAGCACCCCAAAAGCATGCTATTTCCGCTCATGGTATGCCGGGTTACTATGCTGGCGACCGTAATGCCAAAACTATTATGGTCATGCTTAATCCGGGAGTTAGCGCGGAAAAAAACGATACAGATGAATATTACGAAGCAGAGATTCACAAATATGGAATAGACAAGAGTTCATTGGAAACATTCATAGACTCATATCATTTACATTGTCAATCCGGAGTAGAGAAAGACTTAGATAAAGATGGGAAAATAAGAATCGACAATTTTGACATCAAGCAAGCTGCTTTCTTGAAAGATTGGGTGGATAGCGGAGTTTCGATTCATACTGATTTTCCTTGTGATGTCTATGAAGCCAGAGATCTTCATAGAGGAGTGAGAGTTAATGTATTAGAACAAAAATTGCAATTAGAGTTAATTCCTTATGCATCGCAGAAGTTTCGCTCTATTAGTACAAAAAAACTTCGCCATCTATTCCCTTATTTAGAGACGGCTTTAGATGAGATTTTCCGAGTAGATAATCGCAAGTACGTCATATTCTGTTCCAAATTCTTTGAGAGACTATTGAAGTCTTATTCTAAAGAACTTGATAGGGATTTTCAAATTACATTGCTTGAAAAGAAACATAAATCAGGAATCTTAAGCAATGGTAATGTTTATTGCTCAACGGTTAAGATTGTTTATCAAGGCAAAGAATTGATAGCTATTATTGCGCATACTTTCCCGAATCAGTCGCTTCCCAATGCGTATGAACAAATGCGGCAGTATGGTAAGTTCTGCTATGAGTGTTGGACGAATTCAACGAACAATAAATAAACACTAATCATTATGAAAAACTTCATCAAAATTAATCGTCCCCTTGCGGCTATGACAAAGAAAATTTTATTTCTTATTGTAGCGTTGCTGAGTATATCCAATGTATATGCAGTTGTCAAATGGGATGGCACGACAGAGGCCTGGACTAAAGGGGCAGGAACTAAATCCAGTCCGTATCTGATTGAAAACCAGAAACAACTTGCATATCTGGCAGATATGGTGTATGCAGGTGTTTCTCATTATCAAGGGGTCTATTTCAAACAGACGGAGGATTTTGACATGAACGGAAAGGCTTGGATCCCGAGTGGAACAGAGACTAATTATTTCTCCGGCGTGTACGATGGCAATAATAAAATGATTCAAAATATAGTCCTTAAACTACCGTCTGATGTACAGTTCTTAGGGCTATTTGCATACACAAAAGATGCTACGATACAAAATGTAAGATTAAAAATTAAGAGTTACAAAGCTGCGAATAATTTAATGACTCTGGATTATTCTGTTGGTTGTTATGCGGGAGGTATATGTGGGTATATGGTAAATGGAGCCATTCAAAACTGCGAAGTTGGTGCCCACTCGGATAGTATTGCTATGCTATGGCAATATAAGTCTTTTGGAGGACTAGTTGGATACATGGAAAGTGCCACGATGGACCAATGCAGTAACAATGTTATTTACGGATGTGGCAGTTACAATAATGGTGGATTAGTCGGGACTATTTGTGGAACAAAAAATGCGAGTGCATATATTACCAATTCTTATAACACAAAACGATTATCTAACCCTCAACAATATCTGTTTAGTTCAGATAGACCCTATGAAATATGTATTGGGGGCGCAGTAGGTTACGTTAAAGGATATGTAGAGATGAACAATGTACATTCAAACGGAATATATTCGTCCACAGTTGTGACTAATCAACCCAAAGCATTAAATATTAAGATTGGAGGTTTAGTAGGATATGTCGGAAGTGCGTCACTGACACTTACTTTGAGTTCCAATAAAGGAGACATTTATTTCACAGGAAAAGGATATCAAACCCTAATTGGAGGATTAATTGGAGAATGTGGTGGAAAAGGAACAATCACTGCCTGTAGTCATCGTGGAGATATTGTAACCCAAAGCGTTTACGCAGTTCATGGATTGTGTAGTAGCTCCAATTACAACGTTTATTCATCATATTGTGTAGGTGATATAAAACCCTCAAATAGCAATAGTGGTGTTAATTATATATCAGGAATAGGGAGTAATAAAATAGTAAAGAATTGCTATTATGCAGGCAAGATGAGTTTTAATAGTAGTGCATATGCTATCGCATCATCTGGTACTATATCAAACTGCTATTATCTAAGTGGTTGTGGAGGTTCTGGAGTCAGTGGGGCTACTGCACGAACTGCAGCAGCGATGAAATCAGCATCCTTTCCTGCCATGCTAAACCAAGATGGAGCAGCGACTTTTTATATGGATCAGGGCAATGTGAATAAAGGTTATCCGGTATTAGAATATGATAGGGTAAAAACATATACCATAACATGGAAGAATGATAACGGCACTGTTTTGGAAACGGATACGGATGTTCCGGAGGGTACCACTCCGACATACAACGGCTCGACTCCAACTAAGACTTCTACTGCTCAATATACATACACATTCTCCGGCTGGACTCCCAATGTGGCGACTGTCACAGGTAATGCAATTTATACTGCCCAGTTTGATGCCACAAAAACAAGCGGAAATAATGGTGGCAAATTAACTGGAAGGTTCTCTGTTTCTGAGGATGCGCAGGTGCAATTCGCCCAAGGGAATCTGCAATATTATGCCGCTTCCGGTTCTCATAAATGCGCAGACGGTTTTACACAATCCGGACTTTGGCGTTTTGCCGAACACCAATATGATATGATAGGCTCTAAAAACTCATCTGCGTCCAATTCTTATACCGGTTGGATTGACTTGTTTTGTTGGGGTACAAGCGGTTGGAATAGCGGTGCTGCCGCCTATCAACCCTGGAGTACCAGTAAAACAACTTCCGATTATTTGAATCAGAATCTAACAGGAGAATACGCAAATGCTGACTGGGGAGTCTATAACGCCATCGTAAACGGAGGAAATGCTGCTCGACTGTGGAGAAGTCTCACTTATGACGAATGGAACTACTTATTATTTAATAGACCTAATGCAAATGATAAAAAAGCTGTGGCAACGGTGAATGGTGTTGAGGGAATTGTGATATTGCCCGACAATTGGACATTGCCAAGCGGGGTTACATTTACAAGTGGTTATGGCAGCAGCATCGCGTTAGAATCATATAGAGGAAAGAATGATTATACAATAGCTCAGTGGACAATAATGGAGAATGCAGGCGCCATTTTCCTTCCTAACGCAGGATCTAAATCCGGAACTTCATATTCAAGGGGGGCATACGAATGCTATCAAACGAGTTCTAATGGAGCAGCAGAAACGAACTATATGGTAAGTTGCTCAGGAAGTGGACTAGGTGTGAATAATTTAAGCAAATACAAAACCAATGCTGTGCCTGTCCGCCTGGTTCAAGAAGTCGCAAAATATACCATAACGTTTAAAAACTATGATAACTCTACCTTGTCACAACAAACATGGATAGAGGGATCTGTCCCGACATATTCCGGCTCTACACCGACCAAACCAGCCGACGCCCAATATACTTATACGTTCAGCGGATGGAGTCCAACGATTGTTGCCGTTACAGGCGCAGCAACTTACAAGGCACAGTTTACGAGTACGCTCAACAAGTATGCGATTGCGTTTGTCAATTATGACGGCACACCGTTGCAGAGCGGCGAGGTAGAGTATGGTACTACACCCGCCTACACAGGCTCCACACCGACCAAGCCTTCCGATGCACAATACACTTACACGTTTGCAGGTTGGGATACGGAAATAGCAGCCGTTACAGGCGCAGCGACCTACACAGCCCAGTTTACGAGTACGCTCAACAAGTATGCGATCTCGTTTGTTAACTACGACGGTACACCGTTGCAGAGCAGCGAAGTAGAGTACGGTACAACACCTGCCTATACAGGCGAGACACCGACCAAGCCCGCTGATGCACAATACACCTACACCTTCGCAGGCTGGACTCCTGAGTTAGCGGCTGTTACAAGTGATGCCACTTATCAGGCAACCTTCATTCCCGAAGTGAGAAAGTACACCGTCACTTTCATGAATGGAAACGATGTTCTGCAAAGTGAGAAAGTCGAGTATGGCGCAATGCCGCAATACAACGACAATACCCCCACCAAGCCCGCCGATGCGCAATACACCTACACCTTCGCAGGCTGGACTCCGGAGTTAGCGGCTGTTACAGGTGACGCCACTTATCAGGCGACCTTCACTCCCGAAGTGAGAAAGTACATAGTCGCTTTCATGAATGGCAACGATGTTCTGCAAAGTGAGGAAATTGAGTATGGCGCAATGCCGCAATTCAACGGCAATATCCCTACCAAACCTGCTGATGCGCAATACACCTACACGTTTGCAGGCTGGACACCTGAAATAACCGCTGTCACAGGCAATGCCACCTACACTGCCACCTACAGCAATACGCTCAATCAGTACACCGTCACGTTCTATGACGAGGACGGCACGACCGTATTGGGTACACCGCAGACGGTTGACTACGGCAGCGCGGCTGTCGCTCCCGAAATGGAGATTCCGCAGTGTGTCTCCCTCTCGTGGGACAACGACTTCTCTTACATCACAGGCAACCTCACAGTCAAAGCGGTATGGACAGGAACAACCATGCCAACCTATTCCGTATCAGCCAACGACGAGACACAGGGAACAGTAGTTGTCACACAGGAACCGACCTGCGAGGACAGAACACTCGCTTTCCGTGCCGATGCAGCAGAAGGCTATGAGTTCACGAAGTGGTCAGATGGCAATACCGACAACCCGCGAACATTGTCACTCACGCAGGATATTGTCCTTACCGCCTTCTTTGAACCCGTCATCGTATGCGGCACCATCGAAACAACCGACGGCACCACCATTGACGAAAAAGACCTGCCCTACACGTGGGAAGATGTGACCTTCACCGAAGCGGGAACACAGGCCACCACCTTGAAGAGTATGGATGGTTGCGACTCCGTTGTCACCTTCACGCTCCGTGTACGATATCCGAACATCGTCTTGCAGGAGAACGAGAGCGCAGAGGACTACAACGGTCACACTGTCAACACCGCCACACTCAACCGCCGTTTCACACAAGGCAAGTGGGCGACGCTCTGTCTGCCGTTCAATGTCAGTAAAGGAATGATGATGGCTCTCGGTCTGAACGCCCGCGTCTTTGAGTTCCGTTATGCGGAAACGGTAGATGCTTTGACCGTCATCTATTTCGCTGCGGCAAAGTCCATTGAGGCGGGCAAAGGCTATATCGTGAACGCGAACGCCAAGTTGGCGCAGAAGGAATCGTTCGTCTTCCCGAGCGTAACCATTAACACCGATGCCGACAACGATGACATAACCGCCCTGACAGGTTACAACGACGGCTCGGGTCGCGGCAGCATTTACTTGGTCGGCACGCTCCGCACAGGCAAGTTGCAAGGCACGACGAACGGCAACACCTATCTCGGTCTGAAGGATAACATGCTCTATTACCCGAACACCACGACTGGCACATCCGTCCGTGCTTATCGCGGCTTCTTCCGCAGTGAAGTACCCCTGAATGCCCAGCGCATCCGCATCGTAGCGGAAGGAGAGGACAAGGGAGAGTTGATAATTGATAATGGACAGTTGATAATTGACAATTCCCCTGCGGTCAAGTACGTTGAGAACGGCATTCTTTACATCCGCCGCGACGGCAAGACCTATAACGCGCAAGGACAGCGCCTCGACTAGGGTTCTGCTCTTGCGGTTCATCCCGCAAGCAAGCATCGTCCATTCCGTGCGGATATTATCCGCACCTCTATCCCACCAGAAGGCTACCCCCACAGGTAGCCTTCTGATTTTCGTCTCTTGTAGCGGCTCCCCAAGCCGCTTTTTTCTTCGTATTCCGCCGATTAGTAATCGGCATTGTTCGTCCTTTGCGTCAGAATACTATTCTGACACATGCTCATTTACAGCTCCTTACAAAGAAAATGCAAAAAAAGTAAAAAAAGTTGCCTTTCAGGTGATAGATTTTGCCTTTTTTTTGCCTTTATATATGGAGGGGTATATATTCCGCTGTGGCATAAATTTGCAATTTGAAATCATAAATTTGCAACTATCAACTCTCAATTATCAACTATCAACTATAATAATCTTCGGCGCAACTTTCGGCGCGAGAAGAATTTTTTCAAAAAAAATGCACGTATGTATGACGATCTGACAATCAGTTAGTCACACATGTAAAAAAGACACTTCAGACAAGCAAAAAAGCAAATCTTCGGCGCAAAATGCCACAAACGCCGAAGATTCTGTGTTACTATATTTATAGAAGCCCTCCTCAAGGATGAAGCAAATCATAACATGGAATCACTAACATGAAATCACCAACATGGAATCACTAACATAAAATCATTAACATTAACTCACTAACATTAACCCATAAACATGCAATCACAAATATGAAATTAAAAACCAGAACTGGGACGCAGTGGAAATTAGTGGGACTTATTGGGACGCAGTGAGACGCAGTGGGACAATGCCTTTCCCCGCTATCGTATCTTTGCACGACGTGAAATCCAAGTGGGCTTTTGAAATCACAAATTTGAAATCACAACTTGAATTGGGAATTATTGGGAATTATTGGGAATAATTGGGAAGCAGTGGGAAAATGCATTTCCCCGCTATCGTATCTTTGCACGACATGAAAGCTCGGTAAATCATAAACCATAAATTATAAACTTGAAATTATCAACTATAAACTCTCAACTCTCCAACTTCATTCAACTATCAACTTTCAACTATAAAACTTCTAAACGAATAATGTCATTTTGACGTAAAACGGTAGGTGTTATTGAAAAAATGACACGGATTGAACAAAAAAAAAGAAAAAAGAAGGCAAATAATTTGCAAGCTAAACTTTCTTTTGTATCTTTGCCGCGTATAGTGTCGAACAGTGTTATGTAGAAAAGTGCAGTATTCTGCCGAAAACAAGCGCTAATAGCATTGAAACGTGAGTAGTTACACTGCCTGACGGACACTTGATTTAAAAGAATAAACCTAAAATCTTACGAATATGAAGAAATTGTATCTGTTTTTATTGGCTGTCTGCCTGTCAGTAGGAACAATAAGTGCACAGATGTTGCCTTATGTTTCGGATGATGAAAATTCAGTAGGCGGTCGGAACAACGCCCCGCAAGAGACTCGTGATGTTCACTTTGAATGGGAAGGATCTATCGGCACGTACATGCTGTATTTAGGCAGTTCGAGTTCTTTGTCAGCATTGATGTATATCAACTGCATTGAATTGTCAAAGTCGGATGGTACCGAGATGCGTCTGAGTTTTTCCTATCCGTCAGCAACGGGTGAAGCGGATTATGGTGATTTGACGGCGACACCTCCCGGTACATATAGTGTTGCAACCAAGCAAAGCCAGATGAGCGCGCAATACAAAATCTTTGCTTGCGGGGAACTGACGTACTATTATATCAGTTCGGGAACCTATGCTGGTTATTATTCCAATGTGGTAACAGAGGAATTGGATGGCACTCAAGAAAATATCTATACAACGGGGCTGATTAATTCGGAAATCGCCTATCAGAACGAAACGAGCGGGTATAAATTTACGGGCGGAAATGTTACGGTGGAGTATGGTCGTCACGGTTTGCCCTTTGTCTATTCATCCAATCTAAAAGCCGGCGGTAACACATATAATCTTACCATTGGCGATTCCCGCAACCTGACTACCGTCTACACGTCGGCAGAAACATTATTTAATGCTGATGATATGACAGTCACTCTGTCCGGATATAACGGGACAGACAACCGTATGAGTTTCACGTTTAATGTGTCCTCGTTTGATGCTGTAACAGGTCTGCCTGCCGGAACCTATACGGTTGGAACCGATGTCTCCGGTATCGTGTATGACTTGGATGGATTTACCACATGGGAATTATCGCGCGGAACAGCCACTATCTCATACGATAGCGAGGGTGTGATGTCAATGACCGTATCTTCTCTGTATGGCCTTTCCGACGAAATAGAATACAGCCTCAACCTGTCATTGAGCGATATTGTGCCTGTCAACAAAGTTTGTCAGGATTTGGTTCCGTTTACGTTCAGCGACTTTGTCAGCAGTTCTTGTATAAGCGAAGGTACGAACACGGTAGCATATCACATGGGCTGGTTCAGGGATGGTGACAATTCCAAACGTCCCGGATTGCAACTGTCATTCTGCTTCCCTAAATCAGGCATACGTTACGTAGATGGAAAGGTTGTTCCGCCGGATGGAACCTATTATTTCCATCCGGGTATTCATAAGTTGACAGTTGCGTATGACAGCAATGGAAACGGATCGGTAGTGGAAGTGACACTGGTGAAGAATTATACTGTTTCTGCCTATAGATGGCTTTTGTGGGATACAAATCAGTATGATAGAATACAAGCCTATAGTTCTTATCTTGATGAGTCTAATACGCGGTATTACTTGAATTCAGGCTTTGTAACCGTTTCAACGCAGTCGGATGGTGTGCATATCGTAGTTGATGCAAACGGTGGTACGGATCCAAGCGGAGATATGGATACTCCTTTCAAGTTTGTTGTACAGACGAACCCAATAGGTTATAAGTTGGATGTCAGCCAAGTTGTCGGACAAGGCTCTGTCACGAAAAGTCCGGATGATTGCTTCTATCAAGAGGGAACTCAAGTCATCCTTACCCCCACTCCCGAAGACAAGTGGACGTTCAGCGGATGGACCGGCGATTGTGCCGAACTTATTGAAGACAATGGAGACGGCACCTTCACTTTTACCGTTCCCGCATACGACTGCTCGGTGGTTGCCAACTTTGAAGAAGGGGCTTCGTTCGATGTTGTGTTCAAGAACTATGATGAAACAGTTTTGCAGAGCGGCCAAGTGAAAGAAGATGAGACACCTGTTTACACGGGCGAGACACCCGTCAAGCCGCAGGACAACTATTTCACCTACACCTTCTCGGGTTGGAGCAACGGCACGGACACCTACGGCGCAGAAGAAACACTACCTGCTGTGAAAGAGGACGTAACTTATACAGCAGTGTTCACCTCCGAGCAGCGTCTCTTCACCGTCCATTTCAAGAATCCTGATAGCGATGGTGACTTGCAGACATCCTATCTGGCATTCGAAACAACACCCGTCTTTGAAGGAACACCGACCCGCGAGAAAGACGGTGACGAGTACAACTGGTACGAGTTCACCTTCACAGGCTGGGCGGACAGCGAGGGCACTATCTACAAGGCTGGCACCGAACTACCTGCAGTAACGCAGGATACCGTTTATACGGCGCAGTACAGCAAGGCGTTGTACATAATCCTGCAGGAGAATATGGACGCGGATTATTACACTTCATTCTCTGACAAGTACAATGGCGAGAAAGCCGCTTCCGCCACCCTCGAACGCCAGTTCGGTCAGGGCAAATGGGCTACACTCTGCCTGCCGTTCAATGTCCCGACAGCTCTCTTGACAAATCTCAAAATGATGAACCGTGTCTATGAGTTCAGGTACACACAAGGCAGCGAGGCGGAAGGTCTGACCCTCTATTTCGCGCAGGCGAAAAAGTTAGAGGCGGGCAAAGGCTATATCGTGAACGCAAATGCTACGCTGGCACAGAAGGAATCATTCCTCTTCCCCGGCGTGACCATCAATACCGAAGCTGACATCAATTCTGGCTTTGATCTTACCAATCTGGAGGGCTACAACTCGCAAGGTAGCATCTACTTGGTTGGTACGCTCCGCACGGGTGTGGTCATGGGTTCCGAAACAGGCAACACCTACATGGGATTGAAGGACAACAAGATTTATGCTCCGAATTCCCAAACGGGTACCAAGTTGCGTGCTTATCGCGGCATCTTCCGCAATGCGGGGAACGAGCAACTGCCTTCCCGCGTACGCATCGTAGTGGAAGGCGAGGATGGCGAACAGGTCAACGAACTGGAAGTTATCAACGGCAGTCTGGAAGAAGTCGCAACGCCGAAGAAGTACATCCGCAACGGCATCCTCTATATCGAGCGCAACGGTATGCAGTTCGATGCACAAGGACAGCGGCTGGACTGATTCATTGTGAAAATAGGCGTTTTTGACAGTGGTTATGGAGGGCTGACTATCTTGGATAAGATTCGTCAGCTCCTCCCTACATACGACTATATCTATTTGGGTGACAACGCCCGTGCACCTTACGGAAGCCGCTCGTTCGAGGTCATCTATAGCTATACCCTGCAGGCTGTTCGATATCTGGAAGCAGAAGGGTGCCGCCTCATCATCCTTGCCTGCAACACGGCTTCGGCAAAGGCGCTACGTACCATCCAGCAGCACGACATCGACCCTGACCGCTTGCGCGTATTAGGTGTTATCCGTCCGACAGTGGAGGCGGTCAGCGGACACCATATAGGCGTACTTGCCACGCAGGGAACGGTGCAGTCCGAGAGCTATGTGCTGGAATTGAAAAAGCAACGGACAGAAAAAGATGAAGAGTGTGTCATCACGCAGCAGGCGTGTCCGATGTGGGTGCCGCTCATTGAGAGCGGCGAACACCTGTCGCAAGGCGCAGACTACTTCGTGGACAAGTACTTGACCGAATTGTGGCAGAAAGACCCGTTGATTGACACACTCATCCTCGGTTGCACCCATTACCCGTTGCTGCTGCCGAAAATACGGGAATGGGTAAAAGGAAAAGCACAAAGGACTAAGGACAAAGGACAATCGTTGTCCGCTGTACGGATTATAGAGCAGGGGGACATCGTGGCGCGGAGCCTGCGCGACTATCTGTCAAGACATAACGACATAGCCTCTGTCCTCTCCCATGAAGGAACGTGTCGCTACCTGACTTCCGAGCAGGCGGAAACATTCAACCGCTCGGCAGGCATCTTCCTGAATACGCTCGTCTCTGCCGAACATATCCGTATTGGTATATGAAATCGATTCTTTTCTTGCTTGCACTTCCCATGCGCGGTGTTCGTTTCATGTGGAGCGAAGTCACAAGCACGTATTATGCTGCCGGAAAATGCGGATTATAGAAGCGGCGATCTTGTGCTAAGATGCGGCTACGGAGCGGAGAGTAGAGCGGTATCGTATGGCGGACAATCGGCCTATTCTCATATCGGCATGCTTGTCTTTGACGATAGACTCAATCATTGGATGGTTGTTCATGCCGTTCCGGGAGAAACAAGAGCAGATGAGCCGGAGTACATCAAATATGAAACTATTGAAAACTTTTTTGCTTCGGACAGAGCCTGCAAGGGCGCGTGGATGCGCGTGCAATGCGCCGATTCAGCGGCAGCACACGCGGCTGTATATTGCTTAAACAAGTACAATGACTCCGTACTTTTCGACAACGCGTATCTCCTTGGTGACACTACAGAACTTTACTGTTGTGAATTGGTATGGAGGGCGTATCTCAGTCAGAACATTGACATAACCTCCGGCAACCGGCACGCCATTCCGACACTCTTCTGCGCTGAAGCAGAAGGTATTTTTCCGAGTGATATAGAAAAAAGTGATAAAACAGTATTTGTTAAACCATTTAATTTCGTGCAATTATGAAGAAACTTATCCTTTTGGTGGCAGTCGCACTTCTGTCTGTCTGCTTTGCCGCCTGCACCAGTTCCAATACGCCCGAAGGCGTAACAAAATCTTATCTCTCAGCCTTACAGAAAGGTAACTACGAAAAGGCTCTGCGTCTTTATTTCAATAAGGGCGAGGAATTCAATGAGCAACAAGAGCAAGAAACCCTGCAGATGTTTGAAGACAAGATGAAATCATCCATTGAAGATAAAGGGGGTATTGCATCTTACGAAATTCAAACAGCCGAAATCTCCGAAGACGGTAATTCAGCTATTGTACCCTATACCATCCACTATGGAGACGGAACGAACAAAGATAGCAAAAACAAGACAATCAAAGTGGACGGCAAGTGGTATCTTGATCCGAGTAAATAAACAGAACATACAACCAGCCTGTTTTATCACGTTCAAGCGAACCGGCTGATGGCGGCTCGCTTTTTGTTCTACTTCTCCCATCCGTCAAAGACTTCAGGACCATACGTGTTGTCCTCGTCTTTGTCGTGCAGCGGACTCCATAGTTGTGCGAAGAAGGGGTTGCGTCGTGCTTCTCTGTCCCACTGCCACGGACGCGGATTAGGTTCATCGGCGTAGGGCCACGGGAAGCAGTCGGGGCACCAGTGTCCTCCGAGCAATATAACACGCGGTGTTGCCTCAAAGATATGTCCTTCGGCGCATTGCCAGCGGAGAGGCGTGTCCCATATGGACAAATTCCCGTTTAAGGCGGCTTGCAGTTCGGCTTCGGTAGTCAGGCATTTACCACCACGGAAGGCAGCGGCGTGCTGCATATCCTCTAATGTGAAGTCAGCCATCGGCTTGCTCTCGTCATACCCGTGGTCAAGCAGGACGGCTTGTTCGGATGGACGGCTGAGATCCTGCTCCCGCCACGGACGGATGGCGCGGTACTTGTTCATTGACCCGTAGCAGGCGGCAATACGCTGTTGCTTGTTGTGACGTATCCACCACTGCGTACCGTGTTCCCGTTTCACTGCCATGGCGTACATAGCCAGTTTGACGAGGTGGGGTACGAGATGAGAGGCATAGACGAGGCGGGAGCGGATAGCAAAACGTAAGGCGGGCGGCAGGGTGTCCGACTGTGCCATTTGGCGGAAATAGTCCTTTATAGGTATGTTGGCGCGGAAATGGAGGTAGTCCTCCAAGAGGTCACTGTCAAGATACCACATCCCGTGGAAGTTGCGTGTGGCGAACCACTTGGCCTCGAAGATTCTTTCCGGTGGCGGGCAGCCGATGGCATCAAGCAGCAGACATTCGAACTCGTAGTTGGAAATGCGGTATTGCGCACCCGAACCGATGTTGTAATAGCGGTTCCAAAACTCTTCCGGCACGTCCTCTCTGCATACTCTTTCCAACAGCCGTCCGCTGTCCTCTACGGTTGCCCATTCGAGGACACCGCGTATGGGTACGTGGAACATAATAGGGTCGTAGTTCTTGAGGATGGCGGGGTAGAGTATGCCCGTCTGGCGCAGGCTGACCCATTTCTGTATGGGCGAGTTGGTCAGTATGCGTTCCGCCCATGCCTTAGTGATGCCGTAGTGGTCATAGGGCGATACGCAGATAGGGTCGCCCGTCCGTCCCCAGTGAAGCGGTTCGCGCCGGTCACCCATCTGTGCCACGGAGCCTATATAGACAACGCGGGGCTGTTTGTCCTGTGCCAATACGGCATCGCGCAAGTAGGTTGCGGCTTTGATGTTCGTCTCGCGTGTCTGCCGTGGACGGTAGTCGGCTTGGGGCGATACCATACCGCCCGTATGGAGTACGATGTCGCTGCCCGTCACACCGCGCAGGACATCCTCATAGCGGGTCAGGTCGCCCCAGACTATCTCCACTTGGGAAGAGTAGGGGAGAAGCAGTTTCTTGTTCTTGGCTGACGGACGCGCTAATATACGCAGACGATAACGGTCAGGATAGCGCAGGATCTCTTTCATGCCTGCCTGTCCCATTGTGCCGGTGGCACCGGTAAGAAAAATGGTGGTCATGTGTTTTTGTGTTTGCTGGGTATGCGGAGCTGGGAAAACCGCGTTCCAAGTATGCGGCAAAAGTACAAACATTTCTTGCTGTTTTGATAAAAAACACAGAAAAATGCATAAAAAATTTGGTAGGTTAGAAAAAACACCGTACTTTTGCACGCTTTTTCGTGGTAAAAGTAACCCGAAAAGACAAAGGTACCTTAGCTCAGGTGGTAGAGCAATGGACTGAAAATCCATGTGTCCTTGGTTCAACTCCAAGAGGTACCACATAGAAGACCTGCTTATGAGAGCGGGTCTTCTTTTTCTTCTTCTGTTTCTCGAACATTGGTGTTTTTTTTTGTCATGTCGGTATTACAATGTCCGAAAATTAGGTTATCTTTGCCGCGATTTTTTGAGAATTATTGTTCAACTTAAATATATCCATCATGAAACATTTGCTATTAGGAGACGAAGCCATTGCCCAGGGTGCGATTGATGCAGGTCTGAGCGGCGTGTATGCTTATCCGGGGACTCCCTCGACGGAGATTACGGAGTACATACAGATGCAGAATGCCAAAGGAAAGACGGGTGCCCCCATTTTCTGCCGTTGGGCTGCTAACGAGAAGACGGCGATGGAAGCCGCGTTGGGAATGGCCTATATGGGCAAGCGCGCACTGGTATGTATGAAGCATGTGGGAATGAACGTCTGTGCGGACGCGTTTATGAACGCCGCCATCACGGGCGTTAACGGAGGACTGGTGGTTGTGGCAGCCGACGACCCGTCGATGCACTCATCGCAGAACGAGCAGGACAGCCGTTTCTACGGCAAGTTCGCCATGATTCCAACTATTGAGCCGAGCAATCAGCAGGAGGCATACGATATGACACAGGCAGCCTTTGACCTGTCGGAGAAGATGCACACCCCTGTGTTGTTGCGTGTCACGACTCGTATGGCGCACTCTCGTGCCGTGGTGGAGACGAAAGACGCTCCGCAGGCGCAGAATGCCATGTCGCTGCCGGAGAACGTGCAGCACTTCATCCTGCTGCCTGCCTTCGCAAAGCGCAATTACGCCGAACTGGTAGCGGCACAGCCGGAGTTTATGCGCCTGTCGGAAACAAGCGGTCATAACCGCTACGTGCGCGGTACGCGTCCCGAACGCGCCATTGTTACCTGCGGTATCGCCTACAACTATTTGATGGAGGTGCTTCACCACAAGGATGCCAACGAATGGCGCGAGGCCAGCGTGCTGAAAATAACGCAGTACCCTCTGCCGGAGACAATGATACGTCAGATGGTGGCGGACGGAGCGAAAGAGGTGATGGTAATAGAGGAAGGTCAGCCCGTAGTGGAGGAACTGCTGCGCGGTATGGTGCCTTCCGACGTCAAGGTCACAGGTCGTCTGACCGGCGAGTTGCCGCGAATGGGCGAGTTGTCGCCCGACTGCGTACGCAAGGCGTTGGGTATGCAGGAACTCTCTACTCCCGAAGCGGACAAGATTGTGGTGGGCCGTCCGCCTGCATTGTGCCAGGGCTGCGGTCACAGGGATATGTATGCCGCGCTGAACGAGGTGGCCCGCGAGTATCCGCAGCCGCGTATCTTCGGCGACATAGGCTGCTACACGTTAGGTGCGCTGTCACCGTTCCACGCCATCCACGCATGTGTAGAGATGGGTGCTTCAGTGACGATGGCGAAAGGTGCCGCCGATGCGGGCCAGCATCCGGCAATAGCGGTCATCGGCGACTCGACCTTCACCCATTCGGGTATGACTGGTCTGTTGGACTGCGTGAACTCGAACGCCAATGTGGTGGTGCTGATTTCCGACAACCTGACCACGGGTATGACCGGCGGACAGGACTCGGCAGGTACTGGTCGCCTCGAGCAGATATGCTACGGTGTGGGCGTGGAGAAAGAGCACGTGCGCGTGGTCGTTCCATTGCCAAAGAACATGGAAGAGATAAAGCAGGTGCTGCGTGAGGAGATTAACTACAACGGAACAAGTGTGGTCATCGCCCGTCGCGAATGTATCCAGACGCTCAAACGCCACCTCAAACAGGCTAAAAAGTAACCAACCATCTAAAGAACACGAACAATGAAAAAGAACATCATACTTGCGGGTGTGGGGGGACAAGGCATCCTCTCCATCGCGACCGTAATAGGCGAGGCTGCTCTCGCGGAAGGTCTGTATCTGAAGCAGGCGGAAGTACACGGAATGAGCCAGCGCGGCGGTGACGTTCAGTCGAACCTGCGTCTGTCGTCTAATCCAATTATGAGTGACCTGATAGAGAAAGGCGACGCCGATTTGATTATCTCGCTTGAGCCGATGGAGGCGCTGCGCTATGTATCGTACCTTGCGCCAGACGGCTGGATTGTCACTTCGTCCGTTCCGTTTGTCAATATCCCTGATTATCCGGCTATTGAAGAAGTGCTTGCTCACGTGAAGGCGTTCAAGAACCACGTGCTGTTGGACGTTGAGGCTCTTGCCAAAGAGGCGGGTGCACCGCAGCAGGCAGCGAATATGGTGCTGCTTGGAGCCGCCATTCCGATGCTCGGTATTGACCATGACAAGATGATTGCCGGTGTGCAGCGCGTGTTCGCTCGCAAGGGCGAAGCCGTGGTGGCTACCAACGTTGCCGCCGTGGAAGCAGGTTACAAGTATGCCAAGGAAAAAATGCAGGGTGGTAAATAAACGTAATAGCGTATGGCTTTTCCATTGGATAAATCGACCGTTGACAATATCTGTATTGACTTCGGTCTGAGGAACGCCCATGAACTGGGTGCTGCCTCCATACGCCAACTGGTAGGCGTAGTAAAAGACATTGAGCGTGCTACGGGCGAGGAGTTCGTCCACATGGAACTGGGCGAGCCGGGGCTACCTGCCGAGCGGATCGGTATTGAGGCAGAACACGAGGCACTGCTCAAGGGCTACGGCTCCAAGTACCCCGTCATAACGGGTATTCCGGAAGTCAAGCACTGGGGCTCGGAGTTCCTGAAAGCGTTTGTCGGTTTGGATATACCCGATGAGTGCATCGTGCCGACAGTCGGTTCGATGCAGGCGGCTTTCGCACTGAATATGACCATGTCCCAGTTGGACAAGAAACGTGATACCGTTCTGTTTATTGACCCTTGTTTCCCTGTGCAGAAGCAGCAGTGCAAGGTCATTGGCGTTCGCGTGGACTGCTTTGACGTGGCAGACTTCCGTGGCGAGAAACTGGCAGATGAGCTTGAACGTCATTTCCAGACGGGACGTATAGCGGCTATGCTCTTCTCCAACCCCAATAACCCGTCGTGGATGTGCCTGACGGAGCGGGAATTGGAGATCATCGGTCAGTTGGCTACGAAGTACAACGTGTTGGTGATTGAGGATCTTGCGTACCTGAACATGGACTTCCGCGACACAAAGCGCGGCGTGCCATACCAGCCGCCCTATCAGCCTTCAGTGGGACGTTATACGAACAACTGCGTCCACATGGTGTCCTCGTCCAAGATGTTCTCCTATGCCGGTCAGCGTGGCGCGATTGTGGCAATGAACCCCGCTCTCGCCCGCCGCTGCTTCCCCTCATTGGCGGAGCGTTACGGCAACGACGGTCAGTTCCTGCGTAACTTCGTCTATATCGTGCTTTACAGTCTGTCATCGGGTGTTACCCATTCGGTGCAGTTCGCTATGGCGGCCATGTTCAAGGCGGCGTGCCAGGGCAAGTTGCATTTCGTGGAGAACACACGTGAGTACGAACGGCGTTCGGCGCGCATCAAAGAGATTATGCTGCGCAACGGCTTCCATATCGTCTATGACACCGATGCGGACGGACGGGAGGTGGGCAACGGCTTCTTCTTTACGTTCGGCTACAAGGACTGGACGGGCGAGAAGATGCTCAACAAACTGATATACTACGGCGTGAGTGCTATCGCTCTGGGCTCTACCGGCGCGCAGCGGGAAGGTATGCGCGGCTGCGCAAGTGCTATCCGTGAAGACCAGTACGCCCTCTTGGACGAAAGACTGCGTCAGTTCAACGAAGATTATAAGGATAAATAACTTTACTCAGACAACGTACTATGAACTATCAGTATGTTTCTCCCGCCGAGGCGGTAGGTTATGTAAAGAGCGGCGACACCATCGTGGTACAAGGTTCGACATCCATCCCGATGGTATTGTTACGTGCTTTGACCGAGCGGGCAAGCGAGCTGCGTGACGTGAAACTCATATCGGGCTTCGGAGTGCACCCCGAAGATGCACCATACGCAAAGAAGGAGTATATCGACTCGTTCCGTGCATTGAGTATCTTCGTTCCTAACAACCTGCGTCGTGCGATGAAAGAAGGTGTGGCTGACACTATTCCTTGCTTCCTCGGGGAAGTACCGAGTTTGTTCCGCAGCGGGCAAGTTCCTGTGGACGTGACGTTCCTTAATGTCAGTGAACCGGACGAGGAGGGCTACTGCTCGTTTGGCGTGTCTGCCGATATTGCTTTCTCGGGTGCCGAGTGTTCGAAGACGGTCATTGCACAGGTGAACAAGTATATGCCGCGCACGTTCGGTGACCCTGTCATTCACGTGAGCCGTCTGACGGCTATGTGCCGCGGTGACGAGCCTCTAATAGAAGTACCGACCCCTGTTCCGAGCGAAATAGAGACGAAGATTGGTAACTACATCGCTGCCGAGATTCCCGACGGTGCCACCTTGCAGATCGGCGTAGGGGGTATACCCAACGCGGTCATCAATGCATTGAGCGACCATCAGCATCTCGGACTGCACACGGAGGCGATTACCGATGGCGTGCTGCCTCTGATTGAGAAAGGCATAATTGATAACTCGCAGAAGAAGATTCTGCCGGGCAAGTCTGTCGGTTCGCTCATCCTCGGCAGCCGTCACCTATATGACTATATAGACGGCAATCAGGATTTTGTTATCCGTGATGTGGCTTGGACCAACGACCCGCAGATTATCCGTCAGAACCCGAAGGCGATGTCTATCAACTCCGCCATTGAGGTGGATCTGACGGGTCAGATATGTGCCGACTCGATAGGTGAGACGGTCATTTCCGGCGTTGGCGGGCAGCACGATTTCTTCTACGGTTCGGCTCTGTCGGAGGGCGGCAAGTGCTTCCTTGCGCTGACGAGCAAGACCAACAAGGGGCAGTCGAAGATTGTGCCGCGTTTAGCTCCCGGTGCAGGTGTGGTGACCACCCGCTTCCAAGCGCAGTATATCGTTACGGAGTACGGCATTGTCTATCTGCGCAACCTGCCGTTGGCGGAGCGTGCGAAGGCATTGATTTCGGTTGCGGCTCCTGAGTTCCGTGAGGAGTTAGAGCGTGCCGCCGTAGAGCGTTTCGGTATCGGTTTCCTGCGGCTCAAGTAGATACCTTCTTACTGTCCGTTATCCACGGATTAAGCAGATTGAACAGTCGAAAGGCATTCCAACAAGGAGTGCCTTTCGCTGTTATATGGCGGCGGAAAATAACCAGCAGAGCGGGACCGATTACAAAAAAACTGTAACAGTCGTTCCTTAAACACGCAACCAAGTTAATCAGGCTTATGTGTTTTGCAGGGCGAGGCGGGTGGCGTTGGCCACTTTGTCGTTACAGGACGGGTTGTGCGGGTTCTGCAGCAGTTCGGCACAAATGACCGATCCGCCATGCTGCTGCTTGAATTGTTCTAATAGCTGTTGCACCTGTGCGTAGTTGGCTTGTTTGGCTTTAAGGTCTCCCGGAGTGGATGAACCGCTGCGGAGTCCCTCTAACATACACATGGCACATACGGCTCCGCATACGCTGCGTGTGCCGCCTATCCCTCCTCCGAATGAAGCAGCAAGACGTAATGCCTGTTCCTGCGGTATGCCGTAAAGGTCTGCTGCGGCGGCAAAGACGGCTTGTGAGCAGTTGAAACCTGATTTGTGCAGCGTGCGTGCTTGAAGAACGCGTTGTTCAATTTCCTGTGAGTTCAGCATAGTGTCAGTTGTTTGGTGCAATGGAGGCAATTCTTTAGATTACAAGAAAAGGCGTGCCTTTTCGGCGCGCCTTTTCTTACTGTCAAGTGTCGTTATTATTTTACAACAGCACCCTGTGCATTGTAAAGGTTCTCACCACGTTTGATGTAGAGCTGACCGTCTATCATCATCTTCTGACCGTCCTGAACCTTGTCCATATTCACTTCTTCGATGCCCGTAGCAGGTTGACCGATGGTGAAATTGATTGTACGATAGAGAGAGTTAGAACCGCTTACAACGATGTAGAGTTGACCGTTGGCGTTAGCAACATCAGCCGTACCGGAAACGATGTAGCGAACGTCACCGCTAACCATCTGTCCGCCTTGTACAACGAGGTTGGAAGCAACCCAAGCACCGCCTTCTGAAGTGATGTTGCCTTGATCGTCAACAGTCATATAAGCTGCCAATACAGTGTTGCTGCCCTTGTTGCCTGCAAATGAGTATCTTCCTGCGGGAATGCGAATCATATCATCTACACGGTTGGCGTAGAACTGCAATACAGCATAGTTGCCAGTGTATGAATCATAGGCTTCTACGTAAGTGTAATTCATACCGTTTTCCATACCCGTAACATTCTGCTCCGTGAAGGGAGTAACCTGGTCAACAGTGAAGGCAGCATAGAAATCGTTGCTCGAATCGTACCAAACAAGATCATTGGAGGTGTTGACATTCTCCGTCATAACAAAGTGATAAACCTTGTTGCTGTTGTCGGTTACATAGATGTCATACTCGTACATATTGCCCTGTATCTTGGAAACAGTAACGGTAGCGCTCTTGACATCAATTTCAGACCAGTTCTTGCCATCATCGGTTGACTTTGAAAGGAATGCGCCGTACATCTCTTGTTCGTTGTCGTCAATAAATTTAACAATGTCAGAAGAAGAGTAAGCACCTTCAAAATTGCTGCCGTCAGCAAGAACATACACTTCTGCATTATAAGCTACACCATTTGATTTTGAGTCATAGCCAGCACCCATAATACCCCAATAACCATCCGTACTGATTGACGTTCTGTCCACTTGAGGATTGATTACGCTTATTTCAGCAAACGTGCTATTGTTGGTACCGTCGTTGAGAGTGATACGTGCTTTGTCGCAGTTATTGCCGGTTTGGTTGCACTCTACATAGTAGTCTTTCCAAGCAGCAAGACCTACAACAGTACCCGAGAATGAATAAGAAATGATTTGTTCGCCATTAACAACGAGGAGTTGTGAGGCAACGATTTCGTAAATGTCTTCGGTAGTGGTAGGCAGTTGTCCTTTGTACTTGAGCGATACAACACCGTATTCAACCGTCAGAGTGTTATTTCCCTGATACAAAGCGGAGTTGTAGGACTGACCGCCATAGGTACCGAGGATGTATGTGCCGGCGATAGAGTTGTCAGAAGCCGTTTTAATGCTCAGTTGAGCAACGGGTTGGTAGATAACATAGTCACCTGTACCTCCACCGTACTGAAGAGCCACGAAATCGGTCGGGGTAGTGAACTGATAGTAAGCATCAGGACCACCGTTTTCGTCCATAACCGCTTTCTGGATGGGTTTCAACTGCGGAGCCTTCTTTACGACAGGCAGTGCGAATGCGCTGATTGCAAGAACCAAAGCGCAGAGAAGAGATGTAACTTTCTTCATAGTGTTTGAAAAATTAAATGGTTGGTTAATGATTATTTGTTTATATTGTTGTTCAGCAATTTGTTTTCAAAGGAACAGACTATGGTTCGATACGCATAACTGTATGCCCTCAAAAAAACGCGCAAAAGTATGGCGTTTTTGTTGGACGGACAAGCAATTTCGGAAAATTAGTAAAAAATTTGTGTTTTTGCCATTTAGGCTTTACTTTTGCGGCGCGGTAAAATAGTTGAGAGTTTATAGTTGATAGTTGAAAGTTGAAAGAAGTTGAGAGTTGATAGTTGAAAGAAGTTGATAGTTTTTAGTTGATAGTTGATAGTTGAGCATTGTTTGCTATGACGGGTGATTTGCCAAGCGAATTGTTAGAACAGGCAGTGGAGCAAATGAACACACTACCGGGGATAGGGCGGAAGACCGCTCTGCGCTTGGTATTGCAATTGCTCCGCAGAGACGAAAAAGAAGTAGAGGCATTCGCCAACTCTTTTCTGCGTCTGAAAAAGGAAATCCGTTCCTGCCGTTGCTGTCATAATCTGAGTGACACAGAGATATGTCCGATATGCAGCAGCCGAAGCCGCGACAAACGAACCGTATGCGTAGTGGAAAACGTGCAGGACGTAATGGCAATAGAACGGACAGGACAGTACAACGGCCTATACCACGTATTAGGAGGAATCATCTCGCCAATGGATGCCGTCGGCCCGCAGGATATAGAAATAGAATCACTTGCCACCCGTTTGCAGACCGAACCGATACGAGAGATAATCTTTGCCCTTCCTACCACTATGGAAGGGGATACGACAACCTTCTATATCCACCGCCGTCTTCAACAAGTTCAACGAGATACCGATAACGAGCCGCTTGTGTTCAGTCAGATAGCAAGAGGAATGGCAGTAGGCAATGAGTTGGAATACACAGACGAAGTGACATTGGGAAGGTCCATCGCGCTGCGAGTCAGTTTATAGTTGACAGTTGATAATTGATAATTGATAGTTGATAGTTTATATATATGGAAAAGAAAGAGGTCGTAAAGAGACTTAACCGTGTGTATTACGGTATGATGGCAGGAGCAGTGGTAATGGCAGCGTTGTGCTACTATGCAATAATGAAAGACGTGGTGTCGCCCATCGATCCGATGTCCACAGCCGGTCAGGCCATACAAGGAATCGTTATCTTTTTGGCAGTCGTGTGCATCCCTGCGGGTCTGTACCTGTTCAAGCGGCAGTGCCGTAAGATACGGGTGATAGAGGACGAAGGACAACGTATGGAAGCCTATCTGCAAGCAGGCAGAGTGCGAATAATCGTCGTGAGTTTCAGTATGCTGACGGGCATAGCGGGCTACTACCTGTTAGGCGGTTACCAGTCGATGATATGGATAGCGGCTATGGCTGCCATAGCGTGGTACTTTACCAAACCAACCGAACGCAAAATAGAATTAGAACTACTTCCCGATGACGATAGCTATTGATTTTGACGGGACCATCGTTACACACGCTTATCCCGCGATAGGCAAACCGATACCGTTTGCCATTGAGTCGTTGAAGATGCTTCAGCAAGTGGATCACCATCAGTTGATTCTGTGGTCGTGCCGCGAAGGCGCACTGCTTCAAGAAGCTGTTGATTACTGTCACCAGCGCGGTCTTGACTTCTATGCAGTGAACAGCAATTACCCCGAAGAGCAACAACTCAACGAAGAGATGCCCGAAGGCGCTTACACGCCGCGCAAACTGAAAGCAGACCTTTTCATTGACGACCGCAATTTGGGAGGCATACCCGACTGGGGCGTTATCTATCAGATGATCCATAGCGGCAAATCGCTCCAACCCATTGCCGCCACTACTGAACCACCGAAGAAGAAAGAGGGTTTCCTTCAGCGTCTGTTTAACGGGGACTGACTGTAGTTGAGAGTTGATAGTTGATAGAAGTTTAGAGTTTAGAGTTGAAAGTTGAAAGTTGAGAGTCATGTCTTTTAAGTTGCGCAAACTGGAGCCAGCGGACGTTCCTTATCTGTATCAGTGGGAGAACGACGCGTCTGTATGGTCAGACGGGTCAAACCATAATCCGCTGAGCGGTCAGGATCTGCGTGATTATGTGTCCCAAACAACAGGAGACATCTATCGTGACGGTCAGCTGCGCCTCATCATAGAGGCACGCACTACAGACGGTTCGCAACAAACAGAGCCGTGTACGATAGGTTGTGCGGACCTGTTTGACTTGGATATCCGTAACCGTCGCGCCGCCATCGGTCTGTATATCGCTCCGGAATACAGAGGGAAAGGCTATGCGTCGGACGTGCTGTCGCAATTAGAACAGTACGCCTTCGGTTTTTTGCAACTGCGAGTGGTGTATGCCGTGATTTCCGTGAGGAATACGGCGTGCAATGCGTTATTTGAGAAGTCGGGATATACACCCTCCACACCACTGAAAGACTGGACATTAGAAGGAGATGCCGTTATTTGGCTGAAAGCAAGGAGATGATTTTGATGGGGCGATTTTGTTCGATGGTTGTTGTATCGTTATTGTATCGTCAGGCGAATCACCCGCTAATCACCCGCTAATCACCCGGTAATCACCCGGTAATCACCCGCTCACGCTTGCTCTTCGATATGGTAAAATACGCTGCAAGAAAGGGAGGGATATGAGACCAAGAAACATGAGATAAAACACTATAAAGCAAAACAATATGAGACGTTTATCATTTTTTATAGCCTTCGTATGGCTGCTGAGCACAGGGATTGCAACGACCGAAGCCAAAGAGACCATGACCGTGCGTCAGGTAGAGCCGCTTTGCTGGTGGACGGATATGCAGATGCCGCTGCAACTGATGGTACACGGCACCGACCTCGTCAGCTCGACAGTAACAATCCAACGGCTGAACGGCAAGAAAGTGGTCAAAGGCGAGTGCACCGGTCTGCAACTGACAGGGCAGCACAATGCCTATTCGCCTAACTATCTGTTCCTTGACCTGCAAGTGAACGAAGCGGGCACGTACCGTATCACGCTCAGCAAAGCCGGCAGGAAGGTCAGTTTTGACTACCAAATCCAGACGCGCCATGCAGGCAGCCGCGAGCGTCAGTCGTTCACTTCGGCAGACTGCATCTACCTGCTGATGTCGGACCGCTTCAGCGACGGCGACGAGACGAACAACACCGTGAGCACAATGCGTGAGAAAGGCAACAAGGCGAACGTTCACGGCCGTTGGGGCGGCGATATACAAGGCATAATCAATCAGTTGGACCATATACGCGAGACAGGCGCAACCGCCATCTGGCCTACCCCGCTGTTAGAAGACAACGAGGCCGAATGGAGCTACCACGGCTATGCCTGCTCCGACTACTACCATATAGACCCGCGCTACGGCTCGAACGAGATGTACTGCGAGATGGTCAGGAAAGCCCACGAGAAAGGCATCAAGGTGCTGATGGATATGGTGCCTAACCACTGCGGCGCCGCCCACTGGTGGATGCAGGACCTGCCCTACAAGGACTGGGTCAATCAGTTCCCTGAGTTCACGAACACCATCAACGTGTTCTCCGCGAACTACGACGTGAACGCTTCCGCATACGACAGGGAGCTGAGCAATCGCGGGTGGTTTGACCATCCGATGCCCGATATGAACCTTGACAACGAGGACCTGCTGCGCTACTTCCAGCAATGGGCTATCTGGTGGGTCGAGTACGCGGACTTGGACGGTCTGCGCGTGGACACCTATCCGTATATAGGCAAGCAGGCCTCCGCATTGTGGACGAAAGCGATACGCGAGGAGTACCCCAACCTGAACATCGTTGGCGAATGCTGGACGCGTCCCGCACCTGCCGTTGCCTACTGGCAGTCGGGCACGAAGAACTACGACGGGTATGACTCGGGTCTGCCGAGCGTGATGGACTTTCCTGTGGAAGAGGCTATCCGTCAGGCACTTGAGAACGACGGCAACTTCTGGGACGGCGGCATGGCAAAGGTGTATAACGCCGTGGCAATGGACTATCTGTACGGCGATGTGAATCAGTTGCTTATGTTCGTCGGCAACCACGATATGGACCGATTTGCGGATGTGGTGAAGGACGGTGACCTGCGGCGTGTCAAGATTGGTCACGCATTAGTAGCCACGATGAGGGGTATACCTCAAATTTTTGCGGGTGATGAGTACGGTATGCGCTCGTCGGACCGCAGTCTTGGGCACTCGACGCTGCGTATGGCTTTGCCTGAAAAGGACACGCTGCCTCGCGCGCAACAAGAACTGTATGAGTACGTTAGCCGCTTGTACCAATGGCGCAAGAGCGAGCCTGTGCTTCATACGGGGCGGACGATGCACTTCCTCGACCGCGGCAATACGTATGCTTTCTTCCGCTATAATGACCAAGAGGCGGTGTTTGTGTTTGTCAATGCTTCGGAAGAGCAGAAGACCATTCCGACCGACCATTACGCAGAGATACTGTCGCGCTATAATGCCGTGGGACGCAACGTACTGACAGGCAGCGCAGTTGATTTGTCGCGTCAGGACCTGACGGCTGAGCCGCTATCGACCTTGATTGTGAAAATCGGCAGATGAAGCGTCTTTTCGTCATACTCTCCGTAACTCTTTTGGCAGGTTGGCTTGGTGCGCAACCTGTCGTTCTGACGTTGGACTCGTGCCGCAGCATGGCGCTTAACAGCACGCTGAAGAGTCGTATGGACCGCGAGAACGTGCTTGCCGCCAAGTACGCACGCGAGGCGGTGACGGCACGTTTCTTTCCGCAGGTGAGCCTCAACGGCGCATACGCGTGGAACTCGCGGCACCTGTACGCCCTGCCGCAGACGATGGACATGTGGTTCGGGTCGATGGGGTTAGACGGCGTGACGTTCAACAACCCGTATATCCAGCTGGCAGAGCCGTATATGCCGAGGACGACGCAGTACCTTGACCGCATTACGGCTGACACCTATGCTGACATCTACAACCGTTTCGACATCGACATAACGCATGTTCTGGTGGGTCAGGCAGGCATTGTGCAGCCCGTCTGGGTCGGCGGACGGATAGTGTTCGCGCACAAGATGGCGCGTTCGTTGGAGCGGATTGCGCAGCTCAACGCCCGCAAGAATCGGACGGATGTGACGGTGGAGACGGAGGAAGCGTACTGGCGGGTCATCTCCGTACAAGAGAAGGAGCGGTTGGCAGAGCGGTATCTGACGCTAATCAAGCAGTTAGAGGAGGATGTTGTGGCGGCACGGGAAGAGGGAATGGTGACGAATGCGGACGTGCTGCAGGTCAAGATGGCTCTATGCGATGCCGAATCGTCGCTGACGCAGGCGCAGAACGGACTCAAACTGTCGAAGATGGCACTGTGCCAGATAGTCGGACTGCCGTTAGAAACGAACATCGTTCCCTGTGACAGCGCACAATTAGACAGCATCGCCCTGACCGGCGTGACGGTGGATATGCAGCAAATCAAGTCGCACCGCGAAGAACTGCAACTGTTAGGCGAATTGAGCAACGTGGCGCGGTCAGGTGTCGGTCTTGCGGCGGCTGGTCTGCAGCCGAATATCGTAGCGTCCGCCAATTATGTCATCACCAATCCGAGTATGACGGACGGTTTCAACAAACGTTTCGAGGGCTTTTTCTCCGCCGGTGTGGCAGTGAACATCCCCATTGCACACGCGTCGGACATCCTCGCGGTGCGTGCCGCCAAGCACAAAGCAAAGGCGGTGGAACTGCAATTGGCAGAGGCACAGCAGAAGATAGAACTGCAAGCGACGCAGTCGGCACAGAAAGTGAACGAAGCCGCTCTCCGGCTTGCACAGGCGAAGACGGCACTGGCGCACAGCGAGGAGATTCTGCGCTATGCACAGGACTCTTACGCGGAAGGACTGTTGACCGCCACCGACCTGATGAAGGCGCAGACGGCATGGCAGAAAGCGTACAGCGACAAGATTGATGCCGCCATTGCGCTGCGGATGGCTGAGATAACCTACAGGAAACACACGGGACAGTTGATAGTTGATAATTGATAATTGATAGTTGATAATTGATAGGATATGGAGAATCGCAAGAATCAGATGAATGCCCGCAAGGACCTGCTGCTGGGTCTGGGCGTGCTGTTTGCCGTCGTTATTGTTGTGGCATTGATAGGCGTGTTCGCTCTCAAGCCCGAAAAGACGGAAATCTACGGCGAAGCGGAGGCAACGGAGTACCGCGTGTCGGGCAAAGTTCCCGGCCGCATCGAGATGTTCCTTGCCGAGGAGGGCGACCAGGTGAGGAAAGGTGACACGCTGGTGATTATCAACTCGCCGGAGGTGGATGCGAAGATGTCGCAAGCCCAAGCCGCCCGCAGTGCAGCCGAGGCGCAGAACCAGAAAGCCATCCACGGAGCACGTGAGGAACAGATACAGGGCGCATACGAACTGTACCAGAAGGCACTGGCAGGCGAGGAGGTCTATCGCAAGTCGTTCGAGCGGGTGGACCGTCTCTATCAGAAGGGCGTAGTGACGGCGCAGAAGCACGATGAGGTGGAGGCGCAGTACAAGGTGGCACAGGCGAATGTGAAAGCCGCCAAGTCGCAGTATGACATGGCGTTGAAAGGCGCACAGGAGGAGGACAAGGCTGCTGCCCGTGCATTAGTGGCACGTGTGGACGGCATGATTGACGAGATTAACATCGCCAAGGCGGAACGCTATCTGACCAGTCCCGTGGACGGCGAGGTGAGCGAGTGCTTCCCGCATGTGGGCGAACTGGTCGGCCAGGGTTCGCCCGTAATGTCGGTAGTGGATATGAAGGATATGTGGTTCCATTTCGCCATTCGCGAGGATATGCTGAAAGACATCACGATGGGCAGCGAACTGAAGGTGAGGGTGCCGGCTTTGGGTGAACAGACTTATCCGGTGGTTGTCACATTCATCAAAGTGATGGCGAGTTACGCCACATGGCGTTCGACGCAAACCAACGGCGGCTATGACATCAAGACGTTCGACGTGAAGGCGCGCCCGATGACCGAGATTCCCAATCTTCGTCCGGGTATGACGGCGGTGGTGGTCAGCCGGTAAACATGCTCGTTTCCAGACAAATAGAGATTATCCTTCGCGTTGCGAAACGGGAGGTGAACATGCTGCTCAGGCGGCCTGTGTATATCTTCTCCACGTTCTTCGTGATGATTTTCTCATGTGTTTTCTTCCTGACCCTGTTCAAGACGGGCGTGCCGGAGAAGATGCCGATAGCGGTGGTGGATTTGGACCGCTCGTCCATATCGAGACGAGTGGTGCACGAACTGAATGCCACGCAGTCAGTGGATGTGGTGGCGGTGACCCATACGTACAAAGAGGCGCGGGTACTGATGCAGCAGGGAAGAGTGTACGCCTTTGCCGTCATCCCCGACCGATTCTACGCCGACATCGCATCCTTCAAGCGGCCCGAAGTGGTATTCTATATGAACAACGCCTATACGCTGGGGGCAAACACGGCATACAAGGAACTGATGTCGATTATGACGATGGCATCGGGCGCCTTCCAGCGCGAGGTGCTGCGGAAAAAAGGACTGCCTGACTATCTGATTATGAAGCGGCTACAGCCTGTAGCCATAGAGGGGCATTTTGTGGGCAATCCGTCAAGCGACTACCTCGTCTATCTGATGGGGATTATCCTGCCGGGCATATTGGGACTGATTGTGCTGATGATTACCATCTATTCCATCGGCTCGGAACTGAAATGGAAGACCTCTCGCGACCTGTTGCACGCGGCGCAGGGCAGTTTCATGCGGGCGATGGTGGGCAAACTGGTGCCGCATGTGGTGCTTTACTGCGCGATGGGAGTGACAATCAACATCATCCTCGTGCGTATGATGGACTTTCCCGTGAACGGCAGTTTTGTGTGGCTCAATGTGGGTATGGTGGCGTATATACTGGCGATGCAGTCGGTGGCAATGACGGTAGTCGGGCTTATCCCGATGCTCCGTAACGCGCTGTCCGTGGGAGCGTTATGCGGTATGCTGTCGTTCTCTTTGTCAGGTTTCACCTTTCCCAAGATGGGGATGTTGCCTTTTATGCAAGCATGGACCAACCTGTTCCCACTACGGCATTACTACCTTATTTACGTGAACGAAGTGCTGTTGGGCAATCCGATTACGCAGTCGCTACCGTCCGTAGCGGTGCTGATTGCCTTCATATGCCTGCAACTGCTCATCATGAAGCGGCTGCACAGAGCCTTGAAATACCAGTATTTCCCAATTGACTGACAGGATGAACATACAGCGGTTGATAGATGCTTTCCTGACGCGGCTGCGTGACACGTGGCACGTGTATGTGCTGGAGTTGCGCCGCATCTTCCGCGATTGGGGAGTGATGCTCATCTTCTTTGTCGCCGGACTGGCGTATCCTGTCCTCTACAATATCATCTATCTGAACAATGTCCTGGAGGAAGTGGAGATGGCGGTGGTGGACATGTCCGCTTCGTCTGCCAGCCGCGAGTTCATCTTCCGGTTAGATGCCACGCCCGAAGTGACCGTGACGCACGCGTGTGCCACGATGGCTGAGGCGGAAGCCCTGATGAAGGCGCAGAAGATCCACGGCATACTCTATATCCCTGCCGACTACGAGTCCACCCTGATGACGGGTCTTGAGACTGCCCATCTGTCCCTTTACTGCGATATGTCCTCGTTCCTCTACATGAAGAACGTCTATATGGCGACCAATATGGTGATGCTGGACTATATGAACCGCATCCAGATTGACCGTTACGAGGCGATGAACATCAGCGGCGAGATGAGCTGGTCGCTTGTTCAGGCGGTGCCGTTCAGTACGGTCACGCTGTTCAATCCGACCGGTGGTTACGGCACGTTCCTCATCCCGTCTATTCTGGTTCTCATTGTCTTTCAAACGCTGTTCTTCGGCATCAATATGCTTCAGGGCACCGCCCGCGAGGAGAACAAGGAGGTGTTCATCCTACCGGGACGGCGGCGCAGGGCATCTGTCTTCCGACTGCTGATTGGTCGCGGCGCGGCGTATTTCGTTATCTATATGGCTATCGCATCATTCGGCTTGCTGCTCATTCCCGTTCTGTTTGACTTGCCGCATCTGGCTATGGTCGGGGATGTGTTGCGTTTTATGGTGCCGTTCTTGCTCTCGACTATCTATTTCTCCATCTTCTTCGCCTCTTTCCAGAGGGAGCGCGAGACGGGCATGGTGACGATGCTCTTCTCGTCCCTCATATTCTTCTTCATATCCGGTGTCAGTTGGCCCTGGGAGAGCATGAATCCTTTCTGGAAGGCATTGGGCTATCTGCTTCCTTCCACGTGGGGTATGCACGGCTATCTTCACCTGCAGTCGATGGGAGCCATGCTGGAAACAACATCGCGGGAGTACAATATGCTCTGGCTTCTGGCTGCCGGCTATTTCCTTGCCTGTGTGCTGCTGTACGGCTACAGGGCTTGGCGGATGGACACTGCGGCACGCCGTGAACAGGCTTTGCGCAGACAATTCATAGAACAACACTTACCACAAAAACGCTTATGACTTCACTTCTTCCTCTTGACAAGGTGCGCGCAGCCGCACAGATAATCAGCAAGGCGAACAAGGTGGTTATCCTGACCCATATTGCCCCTGACGGCGACGCAATGGGGTCGTCGCTGGGACTGATGCACTGGTTGGAGAGCCTTTCTCCGTCGATGCAGTGTACGGTCGTCGTACCTACCCTATACCCGGATTTCCTGGCATGGATGCCCGATGCCGGCAGGGTCGTGAACTATGATACGGACATTCCCAACGTCCTGCGGCTGCTCCGCGAAGCCGATACGATTATCTGCACCGACTTCAACGAGCCGAAACGCATCGCAGGCTTGGGCGAGCGCCTGACCGAAACGCTGGAACTCAACCATACGCCCTGTATCCTGATTGACCACCACTTGCATCCCGCAGACTTTGCCGATGTGGTGTTCTCTTATCCTGAGTCGCCATCGTCGTGCGAACTGGTCTGGAGGCTGATTAGGGCGCTTGCCGCATTGCAGGACTTCCCGATGTTCAACTGCCCCTTGAGTCTGTCTGCTGCCACCTGCCTTTACACCGGTATGATGACCGACACGGGCAACTTCTCCTTCAACAGCAACCGAGCGGATATGTACGAGATTGTGAGCGAGTTGGTACGAATCGGCGTGGACAAGGACGCCATCTATAACCGTGTCTTCAACGCTTATTCTGCCGACCGGATGCGACTGGTGGGCTACTGCCTGCACCACAAGATGATTATCATTCCCGACTATCATGCCGCGCTCATTTACCTCAAACGCAAGGAGTTGTATAAGTTCAACTTCCATTCCGGCGACGCCGAAGGAATAGTCAATATGCCTTTGCAAATCAAGGACGTCTATTATTCGTGCTTTATGCGTGAGGACAAGGTGTTGCCTGCCGAACTGCCTTTGGCGGGAGGCAGTCATATTAAGGTGAAGATTTCGATGCGTTCGCAGGGCGACAGACCTGTTAACGAGTTCTGCCACAGTGTCTTCCGTGGCGGCGGACACAAGAACGCATCCGGCGGCGAGTTCTATGGGCCTATTGAAAAGGCGGTCGCACTGTTCAATCAGAATTACGCCAATTTCTTCCTCCAATCGTAGAAAAGAAACAGGAAGCGACGTGCTTCCTGCTGTTCTTGTGGAGCATAGGGGACTCGAACCCCTTACCTTGACATTGCGAACGTCACGCTCTACCAGATGAGCTAATACCCCCTTTGAACGCCGCAAAAGTACACCAACTTAACCATATACGCCAAATTTATACGAAAGAAAATTGCATAAAAAATGAAAATACGTTTTATTTATCGGAAAACATACCGTACTTTTGCGCTGATTTTGTAGAAAATAATCACATGTTTAACCCAAAAACAATAACTTCAATGAAAATGAAAAAGCTTATGATTGCATTGCTGAGCGTTGCTATGCTCGGCATGGTTGCTTGCAACGACAAGAACGCTCCCTCAGGCCCCGGACAGGAGGAGGAAAAGAAGGACACCACCACGGTTACCATTCCTGAAGGTGTGGACATCCCCGCTGAAGCTATCACGGTGGCTCAAGCCAGAGAGATTTGCGCCAAGTTGGAAAGCGGCGCTACTACCGGCACGAAGTACTACGTGAAGGGCTGGGTAAAGAAACTCCACAGCAAACACGAAAGCGGTGTTACCGATTATGGTAACGGCTCGTTCTACATGGTGGACAAGACGGGCGATACAGACGACTTCTTGGCTTATCAGGTGTATGGCTTGAACGGTCAGAAACTGACCAGTGCCGACCAGGTGGCTGTTGGTGACTATGTAGTCGTTTATGGCGAACTGACCAACTACAACGGCACCTATGAGACCGTTGGCAAAGGTGCTGCTTACATCTACTCTTCCTCCAATGAAAAGCTCGGTAATGGCGGCGGAACGGTAACTCCCGAAGTGGACAACGATGGTTCGTTGGAGAAACCCTTCTCTGTAGCTGACGTACGCAAACTCAACAATGCGAAAAGCGGAACCTTCTGGGTAGCTGGATATATTGTAGGTGCGGTGGACGGCAAGTCGCTTGCTGACGGCGCGAAGTTTGAAGCCGCTGCTGTGGAAACGAACATCATGATTGCCGATGATGCCGATGCCTCTTCTGTTGATAACGTCATTCCCGTACAACTCCCTCAGGGCTTCATCCGCGAGGCGCTCAACCTTTCTGCCAATCCTGACAACCTCAAAAAGAAAGTGCTTCTCTATGGTTCATTGGAAGCCTATTTCGGCGCAGCAGGTATTAAGAGTGTAACTGCCGCTTATCTGGACGGAGAAGAAGTAGTGGAACCCGCCGACGAGGAAATGGGAAGCACCACCATTGCGGACTTCCTTGCTGCTGAGAAGTCCTCTTATGTATGGTACGAGCTCACCGGTGTCATAACGGACGAAGGATTGGGTGAAGGCCAGAAGTTTGACTTGACCAAATATGGTGATTTCATGCTTGAGGACGAGACAGGTGCCGTTTATGTATATGGTATCGCTGCTGAAAAGGGTGGCAACTTCAGCAAAGACATGGGACTTGAGAAAGGGATGACAATCACTTTGAAAGGTCTGCGCAGCGAATTTAAAGGCGTTGCACAGGTAGGCAGTGCCTATTTGGTATCGATTGCCGAAGAATAAACCCCAAAGGTATAACAGAAGCGTGCTGACCCTCTAAGTCGCCACGCTTTCTATTAACAGGAACACATTCTATTACTGGAACGCTTCCTAACAGTAGAGGTCAGTCTGAATAGGCTGACCTCTATCATTTACCCATCATGCAACGCTCATAAAACACGCAGTAACCAACAGCCGAAGGCTGACCAACACGCTGTAATCAACACGCAGTCACAAACACGTAGTCTGTCAGCGCAGCGCTCTGTCAGCGTCAGCGGTCTGTCAGCGACAGCGGTCTAACAAAACAGCAAGCAACTACGACAACGACACGACAACGACACGATAACGACACGATAACGAGTCGATAACGACACGATAACGACACGATAACGAGCCATCATTTCACCGTATAATCAACCGTACCATCATCGTACCTTCACCGAAGGATTTCCGTACCCTTTTGCTTGCGCATCCTTCCGGGTGCTTTAAATTTGAAATTTAGACTGGCTGACAAGTACACGGTAAAAATAGACGCGCAGGGGTACACCCTGCGCGTCCGATGTAAGCAGTAAATATTCAAAGATTGAAAGATTCAAATATTGAAAGATTCAAATATTCCGAGAATTACCATTGGTCGTCGGCTCCTTCGGGATGGAATTGCAGTGTGGGAGCGATGGTGCTGCTACCCGGGTCACTGGCACAAAGCATAGTTGCAACCAAGAGAGGCATAGCCTGAGTTTGCGGTAACATATACTGTTTTTTCATAGTTCTGTCCTCCGTGATTTATAATTCAACAATTTGTCCCTGTGCATTGTAACGCACACCGTCCTTAATGATATAAAGCGCACCGTTCTCAATAACCTTAATGGTTTGTGTGTTCTCTGCTTCAGCGTTGTCCACAGCGGTTGTGTTCTGTTCTTCCTGGAAGATGAAGCGCATACGTTGCGGAGCAAACGAGCCGCTGAAGATTACATAAGCTTTGTGCGGGTTGAGGTTGGCTCCGTTGTACAGATAGAATCCTACGCCGTTCTTACCGTTGAGCACATAGCAGTTAGCGGGAGTAGCTACAGCCACGTCCGTACCTTGCAGGCTGTTGGCATCGGAGAAGGTAACAGGAGTAGCGTCGCTTACCGTAAGGGTGTATGGATTAACAGTCGATTTGAGAATAACTGCGTTGTTGGCAGGGATGGTCTGACCTGCTACTGCAATCTTGTTCATGAGGAGGTCGTTGCCGCTGATAGTAGCGATGTAAGCCTCTACGCCTGCGGGCAGCAGATAACTAACCTGACTGTCGAAGAACGTGCTGTAATAAACGCCTGCATGCTCCGGATCTTCGTTCGGTGTGATGTTTACATCTTCTGCCGGAGCAGGAGCAATGGCTTCAACCATAGCCGTGATGGTCACATTGCCTGCCGGCATCGTGAACGAGTAAACACCTGCATTTTCCGATACAGCCGCATTGCCTCCAATC
>CAJOIZ010000039.1 GCA_905234835.1 Paludibacteraceae bacterium | reverse complement strand
CGTGTCCGAAGGACTGTCAGCGTCACGGACATTGTTGCGCCTGTGTCGCGCATCACAAAGCCGCCGGCACCAAACTGCCTGCTTGTCTGCGTGGCATTGATTGGCAGAAATGAATGATACAGCCATTCGCTGAATCCGAAACAGAGAAGAAAATAAGGCACTTATAAATAAAATGCATTTTTTTGAAAAAAAAGTTGCAACGTTGAGAAATGGGGTCCCCACAGAAAATAATCAACAGAGCGAAGCGGCGGACTGATTATTTTCGCATGGGGAGAGCGAAGGCACAAGTCGCCTGTCAATTAAGCGGCGCGGTATTGACCTTTGCGACAGCCCAAAGGGCGTTGTTGCCGAACGCGAGTGGAGGGGGTATATTTTTTTCCGACCGCGACTGATAGATTTTTGTGTCTGTATGCCTCTATAGATATGTAAAGGGTATAGACTATGGTAGCCCAAGAGTGCCAGATAGTGCCAAGTTGTGCCGGATAGTGCCAGAATGGGACAATGCCAATCCCCGCTATCGTATCTTTGCACCGTTTTTCGCGAAAATGGGACGCAGTGTGACTTATTGTGACTTATTGTGCATTATTGGGAAGCAGTGGGAAGCAGTGGGAAAGCGCCAATCCCCTGTATCGTATCTTTGCACCAATTTTGAATGACAAAGATTATAAATCCAAGCACCATAGTAAATCAGCCACTTACAAAGAAAATGCATTTTTTTGAAAAAACTTGCTTTTTAGGTGATAGATTTTGCCCTTTTCCCGCCTTATATATGGAGGGGTATACTTAAATTTGTAACTTGAAATTTGAAATCATAAATCATATATCAAAAAATCATAAACTTATGGCACTACAATTTCGTATTCAACTCAAGCATATCTCTAAGCCACCCGTATGGCGGAGACTGCTCATTCCCGACTCTTTCACCTTCCGTCAGTTTCACTATGCCATTCAACTTGCTTTCGATTGGGCAACCGAACATCTCTATCAGTTCCAAAAGCAAGCCTACGATAACAATTGGTGTATAGGCGAGCCTGAAAAAGATGGTATGATGTCTTTTTTTTCGAATCCAACTACGCCTGCAAAGAAAATCAAAGTCAAGAAGTTTCTTGAAGAGCATTTGATTAACAAATTCGTTTATGTCTATGATTTCGGTGACGATTGGATTCACGAAATAGTATTGGAGGACATCAACACTGATCGGATCAAGCATCCCGTTTGTCTTGATGGCAAAGGCGCCACTCCTCCCGAGAATTGCGGTGGTCCATATCGCTACGAATGGCTCAAATCAATAATGGCAAATCCTACTCCGACAAATGAGGAAATGGCACAACTGACTTGGGCGTTTGAGGAATATAGCATGGATAATGGCGTGGAGGATGAGAATGGAATCCTTCAATATGAAGATCCCGAAGATGTAGGTTGGAAACAATTTGACATCAAAGCCGTAGATTTAGAGGACATCAACTATGGTCTGGAGAATTTCGCTTCGTATGAGAAGGATTTTGACGAAATGTATGATGATGGAATAGATAATTAAGTATAATTATGGGGAAAAATAAGAAAAAACAAACACAGCAGCAGATGTCGCCGGAGCCACATAGTATATGAGAGAAGCAGACCCACATACAACCAAACGGGCAAAGGCGTTCCTGATGTGGATGAAGGCGCCGATGCCTATGGTTACGCTTACCAGAACCTTTGATGTAACACGGCTTGTGAGAATCATTCCAGTTCCACCATGTGCAGATGGACGGAAAAGAGGCGGCACAATTCCTCAACAAACTGTAACAGGTTTTGTCAAACAATACAGACTATGCTTAAAGTTCTTATCACCGCTGTCCGCCAGACAGTCTATGCTGACCTGATGGCGCAATACGAAAACCCGATTGAACACGCTTGTGACATCCTGCAAGGACAGCGATGGGTTTCTGTCAATGCCCAAAGACCAGAAGGCTTGTGCCCCTCTGCATGGGAGTCGATGCGGCCGTTTGTCGACTCCCTGGCACAAGGCAAAGGCAACTTCTTTGACGGCTGGATGCGCAATCCCATGAGCGCGATGATCAGTTGCAACGACGGCTTCCGGCCGTTCAGTTTCTATATCGAAGCCATCGAAGAAAACCCCAAAACAGAACACCACCCGTTGCAGCCGTTTCTGCCAGAGAACGCGCGGCTGCTGATGCTCGGCAGTTTCCCGCCGCCACGGGAAAGATGGTGCATGGACTTCTTCTACCCGAATCCGCAGAACGACATGTGGCGGATTATGGGACAAATCTTCTTCGGCGACAAACAGCATTTTGTGGAGCAAGGAGTCAGGAGTGTTTTTGCGGAACCAGGAATAAGGAGTAAGGAGCAAGGACGCAAAATGGTGTTCAAATATGAAGATATAGTCACTTTCTGCCGCAAGAAAGGCATCGCTATCTTCGACACGGCACAGGCGGTCATTCGCTTGCAGGGAAACGCGGCGGATGAGCATCTGGAGATTGTCGAGCAGACGGATATTGCCGCATTGTTGAGACAGATTCCGCTCTGTCACGACATCTGCTGCACAGGAGGCAAGGCGGCAGAGACTTTGGCGGATATACTACATACTGCTGCACCTAAAGTTGGCGAATATATAGAAACCGCCTTTGCGGACAGAACAGTCCGTTTCTGGAGGATGCCGTCCTCCTCCCGCGCTTACCCGCTGTCCCTTGACAGGAAAGCCGCAGCGTACCGGAAGATGTTTGAAGAAACAGGCTTGCTATGAAAACCTATACCGCCACATATCTCTCGCCTTTAGGCACAATCGTCATAGAAAGCGACGGCAAGGTGCTGACGGGGTTGCGGTTTGCGGACAATGCAGGGACAGACCTTGTGTCTGTTCCAACAAATCAGCCGCAAAGTAATGAGGCAAAAACCGTCTTTGCCGAAGTCCGCCGGTGGCTTGACGATTATTTCGCAGGCAGGCAGCCGCGCAATGTGCCGCGTATGAATCCGCCGGGAACAGACTTCCAACGCCGCGTGTGGCAGCGGTTGTTCACTATTGGCTACGGTCAGACCAAGACTTATGGCGAGATAGCACGGATGGTAGGTTGTCGCTCGGCAAGAGCGGTGGGGCAGGCTATAGGGCGCAATCCCATCGCACTCATCATCCCTTGCCACCGTGTCATCGGCGCGGACGGCTCCCTCATCGGCTACGCCTATGGCACAGACCGCAAGAAACGGCTGTTGGAATTAGAAAAGAAGACATTTGCATAATTGCGGAAAAACCAATACCTTTGCAACAAAATATCAAGTAACCACTACAGAAAAAGAATAATGACACATAAAATAATCAGCACAAATATGAAAAAGATTTACATTCTGGCTCTCGTCCTTATGACGGGCATCAGCCTCTCCGCGTCCGAGGGCGCGCTCACCGGCCGCTTCACCATCAACAGTAACGGCGACCAAGTAGTATTCTCGCAGGGAAACCTGCAGTATCTGGCCTATACGGAAGCAGAGCATTTTGTGGAAAGATACCGTTTCGCGGCTAACCAGTACGACTTTGTCGGCGATGCCGCCGACGGCACTGTCTATGAGAACGACGCCAAGTGCGACAACGCCCTCATCTCCGACATGTATGACGGTTGGATCGACCTTTTCGGCTGGGGGACAGGCGGTCAGGCCTATATGACTTACACCGATGATCCGGGAAATGACTACAGCAGGTTTAATGACTGGGGCGGACACCCTATCATCAACGGCAGCGGCAAATGGCGCACACTCACCAATGACGAATGGAGTTATGTGCTGGAGCATCACCAGACCGCTCTCGCCACCGTGAATGAGATACACGGCTGTATTATCCTGCCTGATGTATGGACGACACCTGACGGACTGACGTTTAACGAGTCAAACGAACATTGGAGCGACAATGTATATACCGCCGACCAATGGCTGACGATGCAGGCTGCCGGAGCCGTTTTCCTGCCTGCTGCGGGTGAGCGTTACAACGTCACTGCCAGCAAAGTCCAGACCGACGGCGCGTACTGGTCGTCCGACGAGGTATGTGGTGAAACAGAATGCCGGAGAGCCCCGGCGGTGGTTTTTAATGAAGGCAGCATCTCCGCCGGCAACTCCCAAACCAAGTGTTATGGCTACTCCGTCCGTCTTGTGCAGCCGGCTCCCCATGCTGTTGATTTTATAGAGAAAGAGAGTCATCTAACCGGCAGGTTCACTGTCAATGCGGAAGGCGGGCAGGTGCATTTCTCGCAGGGCAACTTGCAGTATAACGCCGCCGCTGAAGATGAAGAAGGCAACACCGGTTTCTGGCAGTTCGCTGAAAACCAATGGGACTACCTTGGTGCGCAAAACGAGGGAAGAGATTACGATTATGACAAGTGGATTGACCTCTTCACGTGGGGTACAGGCGATGACCCGATGAACAAAACCGCTCTCACTTTCACTGACTGGGGAATCAATCCCATCCACAACGGCGGCAACCAGCCGGACCAGTGGCGGACTTTGACCAACGCGGAATGGGAATATCTGCTTGAGCACCGTCCCGGACACGACACCCTGCGGGCTATAGCCACCGTGAATGAAGTCAAGGGTGTCGTCCTGCTGCCCGACAACTGGTCTGCGCCTGCCGGACTCGGACTCACAGAACTGGCGGTCTATGACCACGACTGGGCGACCAACATCTACACAGCGGAGCAGTGGGCGCAGATGGAAGCCGCCGGCGCGGTGTTCCTGCCTTGCTCGGGATACAGTGTCTCTTACAATCCGCACAGATTCATTGAAAATACAGAAGGGTATCCTGTGGCCTTATATTGGACAACCGACGTTAATCCTTATTCAGGTCATGTTTCCGCTTTCCATTATACGGATTATTCTGATGGCGATTTCAGTATCGGGACATACTATGTGCGGGAGGATTACTATGCCGTCCGTCTTGTGCAGGATGCAACCGACCTTTCCGTCCTTGCCGCCGCCATCAGCGATGCCGTTGACTACTACAACGGGATAAAAGACGATGAGGTGTATGCCGCTATAGCCGCCGGACTGCAAACCGCCGTTGCCGCCGCCGAGGAGGTTCTCAACAACCCTGAAGCCACACAGGATGAAATAGACACAGCCGTTGCCACCCTCAATGCCGCTCTGCAGAAAGCCAAAGAGGATGTGGAGAACACAGACGGCATAGAGGATGTCTTCGGAACACAAAATCCGACGAAAGCGCAGAAGATGGTTCGCGATGGTCGCCTGTTCATCATCCTTCCCGATGGCAAGACCTGCAACGCCCTCGGCGCGGAGGTGGGCTTTGAAAAGGAGTAACGGGCGAACTTTCATACGTCAAAGATCACTTGCAGTTTGTGAATGGGGAGCTGCATCCCATCCCGTCGTTCCGCAGCGCAATGTTGCGGCAAGCGTCGTACATAGGTGATGGCACTCTGTTACACGAACAGAAACAGAAAAAAGAAAACATCCTGTACGATCGATGTTCCTTTTGTGCACAAAGCGGATAACACGTCTGACTGCCACTTGTAATACGCCTCACGGCGTGAGCCATTTCCACTGAAATGACGTGCAAAGATAATACATTTTTGAGCGAAATGCAAGTTTTTCTTCAAAAAAATTGCATTTTTTTGTTTAGGAGTTTTGATAGTTGAAAGTTGAGAGTTGATAGTTGAGAGAAGATGGGGAGTTTATAGTTTCAAGTTTATGATTTATGATTTATGATTTATGATTTATGGTTTATGATTTATGATTGCAAATTTAGGGGCGGGATGTCGGGATATCGTCCTGTCGGAATTTCGGGATACCGCACTTTCGGGATGTCGATATCTCCGTTATTCTAAAGAGGACGGAAGGTCTTTTACAAGCGGCTCTGGGGAGCCGTGTTTGAATATCCACCAATATTCCGCAAGCATAAAAGGGCACTCGGACATTCATGTGACGCAATAGGGGACCTGTTTGCGGAATGACCGGTTTTTACGGATGGACACGCAACAAGGTTGCTATCCGAACAATTTGCCGATGACATCCAGCAGATTGCGGACGGACTGTTTGTCAGGGACAGGGATATTGAGAGAGGTCTTGCCGGTCTTTTCGTCGGTAACAACAAGTGTGTCAAGCAACTCTTCGGTGGCTTCGCGGGATTTCAAAGTCGCCGCCAAGCCGCTCAAGAACGCCACACCCGTCGTTATAAGGTCATTAGGCGAAGACGGAATCCGCACTTCGGATATTCTTCCACTTGAACTATCGGAAGGATTTTCATCCATACCTCCTCCAGTTGGCTCATCCGACATTTCAGACGGACGTTCTGACTGTGTGTTCTCTTCACGCGGTGATTCGGTGTCAGTAACAACGGCAGCCGGAGAGGACGGTCCAGCTGCCGGGAAATCAATGACGGTCTGACCGGCGGACTCTGTCTGCGATGCTTCGCCAGAATAGTCAGACGGTATTTCGCCAGCCGGCTCCTGTTGCGGGGCAGATTCACTCCGCTCTTCTTCAACAATTCCGCTGAGTGTTTCCATCATCTGCGTCAGGCGTGAGTTGTCACCGAGGAAGATACTGTCCTGACCATTGTCAAGCACGCCCTCGAACATAGCCGACTTGAACCGCAGTTTGTCAAGCATTTGTTCTTCTATCGTGTCGGCGGAAACGAGGTTGATGACCTGCACACTGCGCTGCTGCCCGAGACGGTAGATGCGTGCGATGCGCTGCTCCAACACCGCCGGATTCCACGGCAAATCGAGATTGATGATTGTTGCCGCCGACTGCAAGTTAAGCCCCGTAGAACCAGCATCTGTTGAGAGGAATACGCGGCTGTCGGGATTGTCAGCGAAGTTGCTAATCAGTTTTCCGCGTTCAGCCGACGGCACACCGCCGTGCAGGTACTCGAAACCGACACCCCTCGCCTCAAGTTCCTGCGCGACAAGACGGGTCATACGTTCCCACTGGCTGAAAACAACCACCTTCTCTCCGTCCGACTCGACAAGAGAAAGTATGATATTCAGCGCCTCGTCCACCTTCGTGTCGTGCCGCGACTTCTGGTCAAGGATATATGTGCTGTCGCACAGCATCCTCATCTGCGAAAGGCACAACAGCAGGCGGTTGCGGTCTTTCTCCGTCAGGAAATGCATACGCCGCCATTTCATTATTATCTGCGCGACAATGTATTTGAGTTCGTCATGCGCCTCGCGCTGCTCCTTAGTCATCGGCACAAAGAGATTCTTGTCCTGCCGCGACGGCATCTGCAGCGCCACCTGCTTCTTGGTGCGGCGTATGAGCCGCTCGCGGGTCTTTTCGCCGATTCGGTTCAGGTTCTGATACCCCACCACCTTGCCTGTCTCGTCGCTGACGATGCAGTCCGCCTTGAATTTCCAGAACGGAGCGAGGCAATACTGGTCGGCAAACTCCATCACCGAATACAATTCCTCCAATTTATTTTCCAACGGCGTTCCCGATAGGATGACGGCATACGGTGACTCTACTTTCCGCATGGCGATGGAGATCTGCGTGTTCCAGTTTTTCAGCCGTTGCACCTCGTCCATAATGAGCAGGTCGGTTTGCAGTTTGCCGGTAGCCTTAATGTCGTTGCACGCGCTGTTGTAGGAAACGATTTTGTATGGGAGGTCCAGTTTGTATTGCTCCAGCCGTTTGACCAATGCCCCTTCAATAACATGCACCGTCTGTCCTGTGAAACGCTCTATCTCGCGCTTCCACTGGTATTTGAGCGATGTCGGACAGACAATCAGCACCGACTGTATCAGTTTCTCACGCCGCATCAGTTCCGCCGTGCCGATAGCCTGTATGGTCTTGCCGAGTCCCATCTCGTCGGCTATGATACTCCGTCCTTTGGCGAAAGCGAAGCGGACGCCCTCCTTCTGATAAGGATAGAGAGAGACTGTCAGCAGTTTGTCAAGGTCTTGGTCAGTATATTTTTGCAGGATGTTCCTCCTGTATTCCGTCTCGCGTCTGTCGATGATAAAGTCCACCGCATCCCGATAGAAGCGAAACGTATCGCTGATAGCAACCGCCTCTTTGGTAAATGCTTCGATGTCCTGAAAGGATGTTTCAAGCATTACGCCGTCGTGGTCGAAATACCTTGCGGCGAGTTGTTCGAATTCCTGCCGGTGGTCGGATCCTATGCGTATGCAGACGCGGCGCTCGCCCTTGTAGGACAGATAGACAGATGTATATGGCGGAATCTGACGGTACACACGCCGTTTCCTGCTTGCGGCGATCCATTGGCTGACAGCCTCTATATGCTTGCAAGTGCCGAGTTGCGAAGTCTTGAAATCAAAGCAAGAGCAGTAGTTCCACCTGCTGCCCTCGCCACGAAACACTACTTTGTATTCCTGCTTGGTTTTCGGACTTTGAACCGTATATTCGCCAGGACACAGACGCTCGTCAACGCACTCTATACCAAACGCTTCCTCTTGCGCCAGTTGCCTGCGCAACGCGGTCTGCCACTCCTCCTGCGTCATCGTTCGGGGTTTCACCGTCCACGACAGTTTGCCCTGTCCCGCATTTTTCGCCTTCCGTCCGCGTCCGGCTTTGCCGTTCGGTTTTTGCTGCCTTGCCATAATCCTTTTTACCTTTGAATGTTTTGAATATTAACCAAAAGTCCGCGCAAAGATACGAGATATTTTGTGATATGCATAATAGAAAAGACAGAAAGATGTAACATTATAAAAATCAAAAATAAACACCCGTAACAAGCGGATGTTTGTTATCCTGGTGTCTGATTGCTTATCTCACCATCCTGTCTTGCGCGTGTAAAGGATGCCGTCGCGCATCATATACAGTGTGCCGTTGGGGATGACTTTCTGCGCTTTTTCCTAAAATGACGGAATAACTTTTCCTAAAATGACGGAATAACTTTTCCTAAAATGACGGAACAACTTGCATAATCCATTCACATATTGCAACTTACTATTATACACAAAAACAGCCGCGAGATGTGACTGTTTCGTTGTCGGTGTACACAGAATGTGGCACTTCAGGAGGCTCCTGACTTCGGGGATGCGTCAGCATATATTTATGATTTCAAATTTATGGGGGCGGGAAGTCGGGATATCGTCCTGTCGGAATTTCGGGATACCGTGCTTTCGGGATGTCGGTATCTCCGTTATTCTAAAGAGGACGGCGGGTCTTTTACAAGCGGCTCTGGGGAGCCGTGTCGGAATAAAATTCCGACGCAACGGACGAACAATGCCGATTACTAATCGGCGGAATACAAAGAAAAAACGGCTACCAGCCGCTACAAGAGACGAAAGGGCTGCGAATTAAATTCGCAGGCAATAAAAGAAAGAAGGCAATAAAAGAAACAAACAGAAGGCTATCCGTGGGGGGAGCCTTCTGTCGGGATAGAGGTGCGGATAATATCCACACGCAATGAACAAAACCTTGCGGGATGAACCGCGAGAGCAGAACCTTACTTCACTCTTATACCGTGTGCATCGTAATGAGTGCCGTCGGGAAGGAGGAGATACATCACTCCGTTTTCCATAACTTTGCGCACAGATGTTCCGATAGTGCCGCTAACATTCTCAAGAGCGGTAGCACCATCGGTGGTGAAAGAGCCTGTTCGGGTGTCAATGGTGTTGCCGCCGCTGTTTTTGGCAGTCAGAGTGTAGTTGTAGGTCGTTCCTTGCTCCAATCCTGTCACGGTGAACGAGAAACCTGCGACTTGTGCCTGTTCGGGCATGTCGCTACGGTCACGGTCGGGAGCGTTGAAAGCGATGGATGTCAGCTGGCCTTTGTCGTTGAAAACAAGCGTGCAGATGGTGTTGCCGCTCTTGTCTTTTATCACGAGTTCGTAGGTGGCGGCATTTGTCACAACAGGCCATGCCACATCAGCCGTGGTCTCGGTCGGGGTAACTGTCACTTCGTTGGTCTCGATGGCTGCCGCACCAATAGGACGGACATCATATTGTCTCCAAAAGGGGGCCTTTTTGTATGTGTCATAAGCATCAGCGGGGACATAGACTATGGTGGTGCGCGGCATTCCGGAAAGGGCTTGATCTTCCACGGTTGGCGGGCGCATACTATAGCAGGTGATGGTTTCTATCGATTCATTGTAGAGCGTTAATCTCAACTTTGTCACGGACTCACCGAAAACCACATTCTTCAGGTTTGGGCAATCATTGAAAGCATTTCCTTTGATGATAGTCATGTTGATGGCGACAGATGTCAGACTGCTGCAATTTTCGAAAGCATCGTTTTCGATGGTTGTGACGCTGTTGGGGATGGTGACAGATGTCAGAATGCTACAACAAGAGAAAGCATAATATCCGATGCTTGTGACACTGTTTGGGATGGTGTATGAGGCGGCAGTTTTGCCAGCGGGATATTGCATAAGTTTTGTTTTGTTCTTATCGAACAACACGCCATCCACCGAACAATAATTTGGATTATTCGTTGCTACATCTATTGATTTCAAACTGCTGCAACAGTTGAAAGCATAATTTCCGATGGTTGTCACGCTGTTGGGGATGGTGACAGAGGTCAGACTGCTGCAATTTTCGAAAGCATCGCATTCGATGGTTGTCACGCTGTTGGGAATGGCAACAGATGTCAGACTGCTGCAACCCATGAAAGCACAATCTCCGATGGTCGTCACGCTGTTGGGGATGGTTATGGAGGTCAAACCGGTGCAATTATAGAAAGTACTGCCCCCAATGGTTGTGACGCTATTGGGAATGGTGACGGAGGTCAGACTGCTGCAATCCCGGAAAGCAGAGTTTCCGATGCTTGTCACGCTGTTGGGGATGGTGACAGAGGTCAGACTGCTGCAATTTTCGAAAGCATCGAGTTCGATGGTTGTCACGCTGTTGGGAATGGTGACAGAGGTCAGACTGCTACAATCCCGGAAAGCACAGCCTCCAATGCTTATCACTCTGTAGGTTTGACCATTAACACTGATAGACGACGGGATTTCGGCTTTTTTAATGTCCCAGCCTATATTATAAGAAGTGAAATCCTCCGTCTTCGCATTTATATAAGTTACTTTTGCATTATTTGATTTTAATAAATTATAATACAACCCGCCTACCTGCACATCATAGGCGAATAAGGTTGTTGCCGAAAGAAGGCAACAGAATAAAGTTAAAAGTTTTGTTTTCATAGTTTGTGTTGTTTTTTTGTTTATAAATGAAATTATTATTAGGTTACGGGCAAAGCCATAAAAGACATCTTGTTCTTTCCGAAATCTTTATTGTGAGCGGATGTGTAACTCTCCCACTGAGGGATTACATACTGACCATCCAAACAAAAATTGCACAATGTGGCAGGTATATCCTTATCTGTCCGTTCTCCATTTTCGCGCCATGATAAACGACCGGATATCACACTGTTTTTCGGATCATACATTCGGAAGTCATAATAGCCGACCAAAGGCGGTCTGTCTGTCTTGGGCAAATAAGTATAGGTACTGTCGTTCGTAACAAAGACAGCGATGCCGCCGACCACATTATCAAACCGTTTGTTGAGCAATTCAAGCCGTTTGACATCTTTCCAGAAAGCATACCTGCCAATATCCTGGGCGCTTTGGTTTTTAATAATACCGTCAGTTTTGATTTCTTCACCAAAGCGATATACCATTGGCTGTCCCTTGATGGCACGTGTCTTGTATTTGAGTTCCACAGGCACAAACAGATTGTTCTCCTCCACAACCAAATCGACATACATCGTTTTCTCATTCCAAGGATACCTGATATTACTACCGGCTACAAAACCGTCAGTAACAGGAACATGGTATTCCATGTGAACCGTCCATTTGCGTTTTGTTAACTCCTGTGCCATGCACACTTGCAAGTCTTTCTCGTTAAAGAAAAACTTTTGCTGCTCCACCAGTATGCCGGTGATGTCCCGTTGCACCCTGCACAATAAATCGCCCGGACCTTGTTTTGGGCAATTTTGCCCTGTAACAGGACTCGAATTGATGTTTTCGCTTGTCTTTCCCATCATGTTTGTTGTTTCGTTTTGCCTACTCTTTTTCGGATTTTCGGCATTCTCCGCTTCTTTTCGGATGTCGCCAGTCTTGGCTTCGGCATCTTCCGATGCATGTTGTGCGGCAAAACCGCCGCAAAGTAAGTGCATTTGTTTTGTTCGTGAATGGTTCTTGTTGGTCCTTTTGCTATTAGTCCTTGTCTGTGCTTGCTGCTATTGACGGTGTTTGGTCTTCTTGCGCGGTCATTACGCCTTAGTCAGAGCGTTTTTTTGTTTTCTGTCTGTCGCTATCCCTATAGTATCGTATAAGTATCCGTATAGTCTATATGGGCAGACTTACACTATAAACAAGCAAGCGTGAATGTTATCCACGCTTATTCTACAAACTTGAGGTTCCTGCAAGACCCTTCAACCAAGAATAAACAATAACGTCCACGCCCGATATACATAACCCACCCGCCCTGTGTCGGGCGTAGACGAGTATATGATACCCACGAGGACGCTTATTGCACTATCTCGTTTTGGGGTTGAGAAATTTTGCAGGATTTCAAGTTTCCAAAACAAGCGTCAATAATGTCCTTGCTGTTTAACGTCGGCAAGCGACGGCACGCAGTTATTGCTGCTTTTGCGGGGGCAAAGATACGGCGGTATTTGTATATGCGCAAACGTTTTCCTGTTTTTCACGAGAGGGGAGCCGGATTATATCCGGCATAACGGAAGAAAAACCTGTGCCGACTGGCAGTGCTGCAAAATAAGAAGATGGGTTGCGGGGGGATATGCGGGACAATGAACGACGCTTTGGTCAACAATTAACGACAAAACCGAGGCGGAAGGATGAGAGGATGATGCAAGTATGAAGGGAGTACGGTGGGGGTATGATGCGGGTATGATGCGGGTACGGTGAGGTCTGTTTAATGTATCGTTTATCTATCGTGTATCTATCGTGTATCTATCGTATATCTATCGTGTCGTTGCCGTACCTTGTTACTGCGTGTTGGGGAGTGTTTATGATTTATGATTTATGATTTATGGTTTATGATTTATGGTTTATGATTTATGATTTATGATTTATTGTTTATGATTTATTGTTTATGATTGCAAATTTAGGGGGCGGATGTCGGGATTTCGGGATTCCGTTCTGTCGGGCTGTCGGGATGTCGGGCTTTCATGTAGACGCAATGGACAATAAAGTGAAAAGCGACTCCCATAATTCTACAAACAGATTGGGGTAAAACACAAAAACAGCCGCAAGATGCGGCTGTTTGGTTTGGTGGTGTACACTGGATCGCTTTGGCTTGGCGGTGTACACAGGGGCACTTTGATTTGGTGGTGTACACAGGGAGGGTTACTTCAGGAGGCTGACGGAGCGGGTGACGAAGCGTGCGAGCGGTTCGCCCTTGAGCCTGCCAGAGGCAAGCAGCGCGATGTCGGTCAGCTGGTGCAGGCGCTCGTCTTCGCCGACAAGCGTCCATACCGTCTTCTTGACCGTTTCCTTCACTTCGTTCTCCTTCGTCTCCGTGGCTGAAGCATCGTCTTTCTTCTCCACCGCTTCCTCGATCTCCTCACTCGTCATCTTACCCATCAGTTCCTGAACCAGCGGATGGGCTGTATTGACCACGAGGTTGTACTGGTCGGGCATCTGTCCGTAGAAGGACATCCCCTGCTGGTGCTGCGACATCTCCTTCATGCGGCGCATAAACTCGTTCTGGGTGAGGAATACAGGCAGCGCGTCCTTGTCCGCCGCCTCAAAGGAGATATAGTAATTGAGACGTTCCGTCTCGGGCAACACGGCTTCGAAGGCTTTGCGAAGACCCTCTTTCTGCTCGTCCGTATATTCGTCCTTCTTGCTGTCTTCCTTGCGGATAAGGTTCTCAAGGATGTCACTGTCAATACGGGTAAAGCGCAGTTTCTCGTTTTTCTGCTCAAGTTGCGACATAGCGTGAACGTCCAATTCGCCGTCCATAAGCAGTACATCGTAACCTTTCTGCTTTGCGCGCTCGATATGCGTGAAGTTGGCATCGGGGTCTTGCGTATAGAGTACAACGAGGTTGCCGTCCTTATCGGTCTGGTTCTCTTTGATTTTCTCCTTGTACTCGTCAAGGGTGAAGTATGTGCCTTCTGTGTTCTTGAAGAGGGCGAACGAGACGGCACGCTCGTAGAACTTCTCGTCAGTGAGCATTCCGTACTGGATGAAGAGGCGTATGTCGTCCCACTTCTTCTCGAAGTCCGCCTTGTCGTTCTTGTAGAGTTCGGCAAGTTTGTCCGCCACTTTCTTGGTGATGAGCGAACTGATTTTCTTGACGTTGTTATCGCTCTGCAGGTAACTGCGGCTGACATTGAGCGGTATGTCGGGGCTGTCGATGACACCATGGAGCAGTGTCAGGTACTGGGGAACGATGTTCTCCACCTCGTCAGTGACATAGACCTGGTTGCAGTAGAGCTGGATCTTGTTCTTCTGAATGTCGAGGTTGGTGCGTATCTTCGGGAAATAGAGAATGCCCGTGAGGTGGAACGGATAATCGACATTGAGGTGAATCCAGAACAGCGGCTCGTCCATCTGCATCGGGTAGAGCCGACGGTAAAACGCTTTGTAGTCCTCGTCCTTGAGGTCGGCGGGTTTGCGTGTCCAAGCGGGATTGATGTCGTTGATAACGTTGTCTTCCTCCGTCTCCACCTGCTTGCCGTCCTTCCATTCCTTCTTCTTGCCGAAGACTATTTCCACGGGGAGGAACTTGCAGTACTTATTGAGCAGACCTTCAATAGTGGCATCTTCGAGGTATTGCTGGAACTCGTCGTTGATATGCAGGACGATGTCGGTGCCGCGGTCGGACTTGATGGTGTCCTCCATCTCGTAGGTCGTCTCGCCCGAGCATGACCAGTGAACCGCCGTGGCATCCTCACGGTAACTGAGCGAGAATATCTCGACCTTGTCGCTCACCATAAACGCCGAATAGAAGCCCAGTCCGAAGTGTCCGATGATGGCTTCCGTCTTGTCCTTGTACTTGTTGACAAACTCCTCCGCTCCGGAGAAGGCAATCTGGTTGATGTACTTGTCCACCTCTTCGGCGGTCATGCCGATACCGCTGTCGCGAACGGTGAGTGTCTTTTTCTTCTTGTCGATGATGACCTGCACGCGCAGGTTGCCGAGGTCGCCCTTCACTTCCCCTACGGAGGAGAGTGTCTTGAGTTTCTGCGTGGCGTCCACCGCGTTGCTGATGAGCTCGCGCAGGAAAATCTCGTGGTCCGAATACAGGAATTTCTTTATCACCGGAAAGATGTTGTCCGATGTTACTCCGATGGTTCCTTTTGACATAGTATAAAGTTGTTACAGGTTAAACATATATAAACTGCGGGAACGTGGTGTATCCCGCAGTAATGATGGCAAAGATTGTGCCAAAGAGAGCGAAAGCAGTCCTTTACGGGCGATTGCTGCCAAAATGGCAGACGCTCATTTGCCCGCCACGACAATGACTATTTCGCCTTTGGGCGGTGTGGCGGTGAAATGTGCAATGAGTTCGTCGAGCGTTCCGCGCTGTGTGTCCTCGTGCAGTTTGCTTATCTCGCGACTGACGGACGCCTGACGGTCCGCACCGAGATACTCCGCCAGCTGCTCCAGTGTCTTCACCAGCCGATAGGGCGACTCGTAGAGGATGAGGGTATGCTCCGCTTGTGCCAATTGTTGCAGCCGCGTCTGCCGCCCTTTCTTCTGCGGGAGGAAGCCCTCGAAGAAGAAACGGTCGCAGGGCAGTCCGCTGTCCACGAGTGCGGGAACGAAAGCCGTCGCGCCGGGCAGGCACTGCACCTCCGCCCCACGTTGGACGCACGCCCGGACGAGCATGAACCCGGGGTCGGATATCCCCGGCGTACCCGCGTCAGAAATAAGCGCCACCTCCTTGCCCGCCGCTATCTCCTCCGCCTCGCGCTCGCAGGTCTGATGCTCGTTGAACTTGTGGTGCGAGCGCAGCGGAGTATGGATATCGTAGTGCTTGAGCAGGACGGACGATGTGCGCGTGTCCTCAGCAAGAATGAGTTCCACCTTGCGCAGCACATTGAGTGCGCGCAAGGTGATGTCTTCGAGGTTGCCTACCGGTGTGGGGACGATGTACAGCACGTGGCGTGAGGGTTGTTATTGGAAACGTCTTCTCAGGACGTTGGTAAAGAGTTCGTAGGTCGGACTCTCCTTGTCCCACGGCTGCTGCGCCACCATATCCATCGCCTCGCCGAGACCGGCGCAACTGTTGAGGCGGTCCAGCATTTTCTGCATCATCTCGCCGTTGCCGCCAAACAGTTCGCGCTGGAAGAGGAAGCGGTCGCCGATGGAAATCGCCTGCCTTATGTCGCTGACGGGCGCACCGAAGAGCGAGGTCTGCTGGGGTGCGTGCTGCACGGGATCGGGATGAGTAGCAGGTGCGGCTGGTTCTTCCTTTATAGGTTCGGGAGTAGCCTCGACGACCGGTTCAGGAGTAGCCTCAACAACCGGTTCTTCGGGAATGTTCTCTATAATCGGTTCGGGAGCAGCCTCCTCGATCTGTTCCGAAGACTCCTCTGCAACCGGTTCGGGTTCTTCCTCGATAACAGGTGCGGGTTCTTCTTCAGATTCTTCCGCATTGTATTCAGCAGGTCGTGACTCAAAGGCGGTCAAACGATCTTCCAGAGCGGCTATATGGGCTGTTTGCGTTGCCGTCGCAGCCTCCAGAGCGGCAATGCGCCGCTCTAAAGACTCGATGTATTCGGCAATAGATAATAATTCCGCTTTCATATTAGCAAGCTACCTTTTCCAGCCATTTAACCATTCCGAGCATAATGCCCATACTGATCAGGCAGATTACGAGGAAGACGAGCCAGCAGTATTGAATCGGCCACGCATTATACATAACGGGACCCACCCAGATGAAGAGGTTGCCGATAGCGGTTGCTCCAAGCCACAGACCCTGGCAGAGACCTACCATGTGACGCGGTGCAACCTTGCTGACGAAACTCAATCCGAGAGGAGATATGAACAACTCCGCCACAGTCAGGAAGAAATACGTAACAAGCAGCACCCACGGACCTTCTTTAGCCAGTCCTTGAGCAGTCATCTCTTCGTTAGACAAAGAACGGAATATTTCGCCCGAAGGATAGTTGTTATGCATCGACACAATCATCAGGAACAGGTATGCACACCCAGCCACAGCCATACCGATGGCAATCTTGCGGGGAGTAGAAATGGCTCTGCCCTGCCTTGCGAGCGTACCGAAAAGCCACATCACCACAGGCGTAAGCACAATAACAAAGAACGGGTTGAGAGCCTGCCATATCTCAGGAGCAATACTATCGGTTTGGATAAAGTCGCGAGCAAAGACGCTGAGTGACTGACCATTCTGATGGAACGAGAGCCAGAAGAAAATAGCAATACCGAGGACGGCGAACAGGGCAGCCATACGCTGTCTGATTTCTTGAGCCATAGCCACTTTCTCTTCGGCTGTGTACTCAACGACTTGTGCAGCCTCTTTCTTGGCGGGTTGCGGGAATATACGCTTGGTGGCAAGGAATACAATCAGCGAAATGAGCATCGCCGCTACAGAGGCGATGAAAGAATAGTGAATACCCGTATTGAATACGGTAATATAGTCCTGACAGAAAGTGATGTTGTCCACAAAATTATAGCCTTGCTGCATTACGCTGTTGAGCGTTTCCGTGAACTTTTCGGTAACAACATTGTCGCGAAGGTACTGGTGAGCCAGATTAGCCATGTCCGAGTTGTAAACCAGATGGTTGCGATTGAGCCACCACTGACGGAGCAACGGAGCAACGAACGGAGCAATCAGACCGCCAATGTTGATGAACACATAGAAAATCTGAAATCCGGCATCGCGCTTGTCCTGTGCCTGTTTGAGTGATTCGGGACCGTCTTTGGCAGCCTCTGCTTCCAGTTCATCGTACATTTTACCTACTATCGCCTGCAAGTTGCCCTTGAACAAACCGTTACCGAAGGCAATCATTACTAACGCAAAGCAAGTGAAAATCAGAATAGACCACCATTGTGAGCCTTCGTTGAGATTCTCACTGAAAACAGGTACACTGAGGCAGACATAGCCAATGGACATGATAATCAGTCCCCACTGGATGGTCTTGTTGTAGTTCTGCGTACGGTCGGCAATGATACCGCCAACGAGACTCAGTACATAGATGCCAAAATAGAAAACGGCATAAATCAGGCCTGCTGTCTCATCGGGCAAACCGAACTTGCTGACAAGGAACAGCAGCAGCACCGCATTCATAATGTAGTAACCAAAACGTTCGCCCATATTGGCCAACGCTGCGGGGATAAGCCCCTTGGGATGGGATTGGAACATAGTTGTGAATGTTTTTTGGGTTTATTATTGTTTATTTGGTTGTTCTTATTCCGGTTGTATCACCTCGCACCAGCCGTAGCGATCCTCCGCCCTGCCGTACTGTATGTCCTGCAGGCTGTTGTACAGACCGGTCAGAACCGGTCCCGGTTCGCGGCTTATCATATACATCCTGCCCTTGTCAGGGTCAATGACGCGGTCAATGGGGCTGATGACGCAGGCTGTGCCGCATGCCGCCGCCTCGCTCATCCCGTCCAGTTCCTCCACGGGTATGTGCCGCTGCGTCACCTTGTAGCCCTTATCCCGTGCAAGGGTCATCAGACTGTGATTGGTAATCGACGGCAGGATGGCGTTGCTGCGGGGCGTGACATACTCTACCCCGCCCTCCGCGTCAGTCTTTATACCGATGAAGTTCGCCGCCGAACACTCGTCTATATAGCGATGGGTCTTGCTGTCAAGGAACAGGCAGTCATAGCCCTCCAGATGCGCCTCTTCAGTGGCACGGAAAGACGCCGCGTAGTTGCCGCCGACCTTGTACGCACCCGTTCCCTGCGGAGCCGCACGGTCCACACGGCGGTTGATGATGAACGTGGTGCAGTGGAACTTGCCCTCATAATACGGACCGATGGGCGACGGGATGACAATCAGTTCATAGTCTCTTCCCGGTCCCACACCCAGCCGGGCGGTAGTGCCTATCAGAAGCGGACGGAAATACAGCGTCGCGCCTGTTCCGTACGGAGGCAGGTATGCAATGTTGCTCGTCAAAGCCATACGTATGATCTCTCCGAAAAGCTCCGTGGGCGGGGCAGCCATCTTCAACGCCTCCGCCGAGCGTTGCATACGCCGAGCGTTCTCTTCCCAACGGAAAATGCGTACCTTGCCATCCGCCCCGCGAAAAGCCTTCAATCCCTCGAACGCCTCCTGGCCGTATTGCAGACACGTGGCGCTCACATGCAGCGGAATCATCTTGTCGCGAGTCACGTACGGTTTCTCCCAAGTCCCGATCAGTCGGCCGTTACGCCATTCGCCGTGAAAAGCCGAGCGGACGATATAGTCCGTTTCCGTGTAGTGAAAACCCAGTGTGGTCCAATTGATATCTTTCATCTTCCTATGCTCCTTCGCGCATCAGTCTGTCCAATATGCTTGCCTCGTTCTGCCACGGGTGGCGGTCAGTCCAGGTCTGCCCCTGCCAATCGGTTGTGTGCGCAAACGGTGTCAAATCACGTATCACCCCGTCTGCCTCCATCCGCCGCTGCATAATGGCTAAAACAATCTGCGCCAGTTCCTCGTTCAACTCCACCAGCCACCGTCTCTCCCGCTCATACACCGGTCTGATCAGGTCGGCAAAGTACATAAAATACGGCGTATGCTCGTATGCGCTTTTCAGCGCAATCCAGTGCTGGTGCTGCCATTTGGCCTGGTAACTGACCTCTATATCCCTGGTCAACTGCTTGTGCTCCGCTTTCTTTACCGGAACCGTCAGACGTATCTCCCTGCCTTGCAGGTCGTGTATCAGGCAACGGTTGCGGAATGTCTGTTTCTCAAAACTCTCCATCACCTCTATCCGCACATCTCCGCTGTGGCCCGCCAACAGGTCAAAGTACGAACACGGCCCCAGGTAAGCGGTCGGAACAGTCATCTCTCCGCTCCCCGGAACAAACGGTTCCAGCGTATATGCCCCTTGAACCACGGACGGTCTTTCTCTATGCTCAACCATATAAAGACAGGCCGCCCGACAATATGGTCTTCGGGCACAAAGCCCCAGTAGCGCGAGTCGGCGGAATTGTGACGGTTGTCACCCATCATCCAATAGTAGTCCATCCGGAAAGTGTATTCCTCCCCTACCCGCATCGGCTGGTACTCGTATGCTTGTGCAATGCGCTTGTAAACGGGATAGTTGTCCGCCGTTATGAGCAGTGTATCGCCTTTCGCGGGCAGATAAACGGGACCGTAGTTGTCGCGTGTCCATTGGTTCTCACCAAGCGGATAAACATCGCCACCGTCCTTCTCGTTCTGAACCTGCATTCCCACTATATGGGGGTTCTTGCTTAACTCGTCACGCATAGCCTCGGTAAGCGGGAAACAGTACATGGTGGAGGACAGTTTGTGGTCCTTGTCGCGGTCATCCTTGCTGATGCCAATTTTCTCCAGATAACTGCCGCTTAACAGATGTCCGTCGGTCTGCACGTAATAGTTCAGCTGCTTGCCCTCGTGAAAAGGCTCCTGCTGCCAGTCCGTGTCGTTCCGTCCCTTGGTATAGACAATGTTGTCCACTATCTTCAGGCTGTCCCCAGGTTCGCCCACACAGCGTTTGACGTAGTTCTCGCGGCGGTCAACAGGACGATAGACAATATCGCCGAACACATCCTTGCGGCGGAGCACATTGGCGCGACCGTAATAATGACAGAGCGTGTAATAGTCGGGGTTCTGCATCTTCAGGCATACCGTGTCGCCCGTCGGGAAGTTAAACACCACGATATCTCCTTTCTCCGGCCTGTCCCAGCCCGCCAGACGCTTGTAGTCCCAATGGGGTTTTTCGATATAACTCTTCCCTCCGCCGAGCCACTCGGGCATCGTATGTTGCACCAGAGGCATTGACAACGGCGTGTTGGGCACCCTCGCCCCGTAACTCATCTTGCTGACCAGCAGATAATCCCCCACACGCAGGCTCTTCTCAAGCGACGAGGACGGAATCTGGTAGTTCTGGAAGATATAGACGTTGATGAAATACACCGCCACGAGCGCGAACACGATGGCGTCCACCCACGAGCACAGCGTATAGAGTGTAGCGTTCGCCTTCGGGTTGGCAGGCTCGTTCTCCCCCGCAGGCTTATAGCGTTTCCACCAGTTCCACGGAATGAACTGTGTGGTGAACATGTCCATAATCACGGGCAGTAGCGCCAGCCACCCCAATGATGCCCAATCGCCCCATGCCACCCATAGGACGAAAATGATGTATATTCCGCTCCATATCCCGCCTCGAATCCACTGTCTGCGGGTCACTTGGGCTATTCGTTCCGATAATGTCATATCTGTTTGCTTTGTTTTTGTGTTATTAGCGTGTGGCGGCATCACAAATGGAGGACCTCACGCATTGTATGCCATCCCTGTTTTCCTTGCAGCCACTCGGCGGCGATGACCGCCCCCAGCGCAAATCCTGTCCTCGACTTGGCCTCATGGGTGATGGAGATGGTGTCCGCTTTGCTTTCCCAGCGGACCGTATGAATGCCTGCCACCTCCCCCTCGCGGATAGATTCCACCGGCACATCCCCGCCGATAGCCGCAGCAAGGGTTCTGGCGGTGCCTGACGGCTTGTCCAGTTTGTGTATATGGTGAATCTCCGTGACCGAAGGCTGATAGTCATACCCCTTCATCAGTTCCGCCAGCCTTTCGTTCAGCGCGAAGAACAGGTTCACACCCACACTGAAATTGCTTGCCCAGAGGAAGGCGACACCCGTCCGTCGGCTCTTTTCGCGCATCGCCTCCGTGTCCCATCCCGTAGTGCCTGACACAACGGGCAGACGCCTGTCCAGCAGCCTGTCCACGTTCTCTTCGGCGGTCTGCGGAGTACTGAACTCAACCACCACATCCGCTTCGGGCAGTTCGCTGACCTGCCAGCCCACGTCGCCACGGAACACTATCTCGTGTCCGCGCTCCAGGGCGACCTGCTCTACGGTCCGCCCCATCCTGCCGTATCCTATCAGTGCTATACGCATTGTCAATATGTGTTTGAACCGCCGGGCCGCTCTAACGGGCTTTCCTGACGCGGCAAAAGTAAGGTTTTTACGTTAGTTTACCAAAGGGAAATATATTTTTCTGTGCTTTGAGACAGTTTGTATGTTATGTGTAAAAAACCGGTACATGTCTTTCAGGCTGACAGGGGAGGTACTATCCAGCGCCGTCGGACCGGATAGACGGTCAATCAGCGCCAGATGTTTCTCTATCGTTACCTCATCCCCTCGCGCAGCCGGTCCCGACTGGGCTTCACGGGGCGGAAGGGAATGAATCTTGCGCGCCGTCTCGTCCACTATCGGGAACAGGACATCCAGCGGCAGCCGCGCCTCATCCAGCACCTCCTGAGCAATCGCATAGAGGCAGTTACTGAAATTGGCCGCCATATTCCCCGCAAAATGCAAGTACAGGCGATGTTCGTAGTCAGCCGCATAGACGGCCGGACTGAAAGCGAGAGCCAGTTCGCGGACACGGCGTTGCGCCTCTTCCGTGGACCCTTCCACGAAGAAAGATGTTCTGCCCAGGTCCACCACCCGCGACCTCACAAATGTCTGCATGGGATAAAGCACACCCGTCAGACCGAACGGCCGCAGCGGCTCAAGCACTTCAACGGGCTGCGTACACGCCACATGAACGAACAGACGCTGCGCGTCAAAAGCCTCGTTTCTGCTGCCAAATACTTCCGCCAACCGCTTTGCCGTGACCGCCAATGCGCCGTCCGTAACCGCCAGCACGTACAACTCCGCATCCGTGCGTACATCGCTAATGTCACAGGTCGCCTCCCCCTCACCCAGCCTGTCCGCCAGCTGCTGCGCGGAAGCCATCGTGCGGCTATAGATCTGCACAATCTGTCGTCCCTGCTTCTGCAGTGCAAAGGCAAGCGAAACGGCTATGCTGCCCGCACCGATAAATACGGTTCTCATCCTATCTTTGATATGGTGATGGTACGCTGTTCAGGTTTTTCCAACAGGCGGCGCGTAATCTCGTCCTCAAGGTACGTCTGCACCGCACGGCGGATGGGACGGGCTCCATACTTCGGGTCGTAGGCTTTTTCGAGCAACTGCTCCTTCGCCACGTCGGACACAACCAGTTTGTGCTGCTGTTCTTTCATCCGGACTGCCAGTTTGTCAATCTCGATGTCCAGTATATCCGCCAGCGTTTCGCGCGTCAGGGGACGGAACGAGATTATATCGTCCATACGGTTCACAAACTCCGGTGGGAACGTCTTGCGCAGCGCCTTCAGCAGGGTCGATTGCGCCGCCTCCTCGGTCAGTTCGCCCGCGCTGAATCCCACGCCGGCGCCGAACTCCTGAAGTTGGCGCGTTCCGATATTGGAGGTCAGGATGATAATGGTGTTGCGGAACGATGTCTCTCTGCCCTGTCTGTCCGTCAGACGGCCTTCGTCCAGCACCTGGAGCAGCACGTTGAAAATATCCGGATGGGCTTTCTCTATCTCGTCCAGCAGCACCACCGAATAGGGATGTCTCCGCACCGATTCCGTCAGTTTGCCGCCCTGCTCATATGCCACATAGCCCGGAGGCGCGCCTACCAGCAACGAAGCGGTGTGTTTCTCAGTGTATTCGGACATGTCGAGGCGGATCATCGCGTCCTTCGTGCCGAACAGCTGCTCGGCGAGGCACTGCGCCAGATAGGTCTTGCCCACGCCCGTCGGGCCGAGGAAGAAGAACGAGCCGATCGGACGCTTCGGGTCGCGCAGCCCCAGACGCGAACGCTGGATTGCCTGCACCACAGTCTTCACCGCCTTGTCCTGACCCTTCACACGCTCGCTCAACGAGTCATACAGGTTGCGCAGCCGGGCGAACTCGTTGGCTGCCACGCGGGTGGCGGGAACGCCTGACATCAGGCTGACCACCTCGGCTATGTCCTCCCCGGTCACCTCTGCGTCTTTTATCCCGAGGGCGTGTTTGCGCGCGCCCGCCTCGTCCATCGCGTCAATCGCCTTGTCTGGCAGCGAGCGGTCGGTCAGGTAACGCAGCGACAACTGCACGCAGGCACGGAGCGCGTCATCCGTGTAACGTACGCTGTGGTACGCGCCGTAAGGCTCGCTCAGCCGGCGGAGGATAGCCAGCGTCTCGTCCGAGGAAGGTGCCTCCACCATCAGTTTCTGGAACCTGCGCTCCAGCGCGCCGTCTTTCTCTATCGAACGGCGGTACTCGTCCACCGTCGTAGCACCGATGCACTGCACCTCGCCGCGCGCCAAAGCGGGCTTGAGAATATTTGCGGCATCTAAAGAGCCTTGTGCGTTACCGGCACCTATAATCGTATGAATCTCGTCGATGAACAGCAGGATTTCCTTGTGTCCCCGCAGTTCCGACAGGATATTCTGCATACGTTGTTCAAACTGGCCTCGGTAGGTCGTTCCCGCCACAATGGAAGCCAGCTGCAGCGACAATATGCGCTTGCCCTCCATCGATGGGATGCGACCTGACGACACCATCAGAGCCAACTGCTCCACTATGGCGGACTTGCCCACGCCCGGCTCGCCTATCAGCACGGGGTTGTTCTTTTTCCTGCGCGACAGAATCTGCACCAGACGCGCAATCTCTTTCTCGCGCCCCACAACGGGGTCAAGGATGCCGTCCTGCGCCTCTTTGGTAAGATCGCGGCTGTACTTGTCCAATGCGGGCGTGTCGCCCTCCTTCTCTTTCTTTTTCTTGGGGGTCAGACCGCCTCCCATCAGCTGCGAGAAGAAATCGTCCTCCGTGTCATAGATGTCGCCTGAGTCCTGCGGCGTTTTCTGTGGCTTGGGCATCAGTTTTTCTATGCTCTCGTAGGTCACGTTGTACGAGTCCTTCAGCAGCGTGGCGGGGTAGTTGATGCGCTCGCGGAGAATAGAGAGCAGCAGATGCTCCGAACCTATCTGCTTGGCTTCATAGTCGCCCGCCTCGATGGAGCATATCCGCAGTATGCGCTGTGTCGTGCGCGAGAACGGGATGTTCTGCCCCGCCTGCGACGGCGACACAAACAGATGAGCGTCTATCGTGCGCTTCAATTCACCGGCATCCACTCCCGACTGCAAAAGCAGCTGACCCGCCTTGCAGTCGTCCACACGCAGTATCGCCAGCACCAGATGGTCCGGCATCACTTGTGCCGTTCCCAAACGCTCCGCCTCTTCACGTGCATAGCGGAGTATCGTGTTCAAATGTTCTGTATAGTCCATATATCGATTGTTTTCAACTTTAATTGTAGAAGTGGAATGCCAGTCCCGCACGGAACACGCCCGGATTGGTCGGGTAATAAGGCATCGAATAGTATTGTCGGTTCATAAAGGTAGCGTTGAAATGCTGGTATTGCGCAAAGAACCGCAGATGAATCAGTTTCACATAGAAACTCGCGTACACGTTCATTCGCGGGTAGTTGCCCACCTGCATCTCGTCCTGCACCGCGAACTGTCCCAGCGCCGCGTTCAAGTACGGGGCATAGTACGCCGTGTTGTAACTCAGGTCCACACCGATCTGCGCGTCCATGGCTTTCCGGAACCAACTCCCATGGTAGTACAGGTTGTGGTAAAGTGTCAGCATGGGCACCGGCACAAGGGCGGACGACGCATACTGATAGACGATGCGGTTATCCAGATTGACCCACGGCGTAACGATATTGGCGGTCAGGTCCGCCGCCAGAACGGTGACAGCTTTGTCCGCCTGTTGCGGGCCGTTCAGACCGGCAAAGTATATCAGGTTCTGGACCGTCTCGTAAGTCACGTTCAGCCTCGGCACGAACCACCGTGTCGGATAGGCCAGTTCGCCCCCCACACGGTAGCGGTACAGTTTCTTGAAATCATTATCCCACCGGTAGTGCGCGCTGTGGTAATGCTCCAGGAAGTAGTCCGGGGTCTCGTTGCGCACAAAAGCCGTTGCATCTATCGTCAGGCTGTCTTCGCCCAGTTTGAATCCCAGCCCCACCTTGCCATTCACCGCGAACTCGCCCAGTTTGCGGCCCAGCACGCATACCTCCCCGTCCGCCTGGTAGCGGATATAATTGCCCGTCTTCTTGTGGATGGCTCCGCCCACCAGCACGTTGTTCGACCATTTCTCCCGAGGTTCAATGTTCACATGCCGTTGCGCCTCGTCACGAACCCATGCCGTGATGCCGAAGCGCAAATGGCGGTTAAACGCCTCCTCGAACGTGACTGACAGCGTGTTGTTGATGGTCAGTGCTGCCGCCGTATCCGCCGTCGTGCCGCTCATGTAACGGTTGGCATAAAAAGTCTGCAACGTATCTTTCTCTATATACCGTTTCGTCCCCTCGCTTGTCTCAAACACGTGCCGGAAAGTCAGCAGGGGGATCTCCACCGAGTCCGCCGTTATTGTCGTGACGCTGTACTGATGGTTCAGATACCCTGACAGATACCTGTAGCCCGACATACCCGTCAGTTGGACAGGCATGTCACCCGTTTCCAGATTCTTATTCTGCAGATCCGTCGGATTGAGCAGTCCGCCGTTCTCGAAGTTCGACAACTGGTTGAACATGAACGCCGCATACAGCGAGTAGTGCCGTCCGTCGTATGACCCGTAGACGGACCCGTTGAATGTCTTGCCCGCCTGGTTCTTGTAGTGACCTGCATCGTCCGTGTAGTTCAGCACCGTGCCGAGGTTCGTGCGCTTGTTCAGATTGCCTGTAAAGTCGAAGTGCAGGTCATGTTCCTCGTGGTAGGTTGTGAACCCCCGCTTATAGGATATGTTGGACCAGGGTGTGGTCGTGTTGTGGAACCGCACATCACGTGCCGTTGTTGTATAGACGTCGTAGGCGTTGCCGAACAGGAAATCCGTCTTCTCCGTCCGCTGGAAATAGATGGCGGACTGCAGCGGCGACACCAAGCTTCCGTTCGTGTAGTTCAGTACCGACCAGTCGTACTGCATATTGCGCATCGGAAAATTCAGGAACGACGAATCCACCGCCTGCGTGTCAGCCAGTTGTACGGCGTCCGTGAACGACCACGAGCGCACCACCGTCTTCGGCAGTTTCAGTTTCGCTGACAGCGCCACCGGCATCAGCAGCAACAGCATCCATCCTGTCCTCCTCAGCGGCAGCATCACGCCTTGTCCTCTTTCCCTTTCCCTTTGCGTCTGCGCTTCAGTTCCGCTATCTCCTGCTCCTGGTTGCGGATGGTCTTCAGCAGACTATTCAGTTCCTCGTTCTCTATCGATGTGGGATACTGCTCCTCCACGCGCTGCAGGAAGTCCGACAGGATGTTCGTATAGTTGATGAACGCGTCGTAGGGAGACTCATAGCCGTTCATACCGCCCGCGTTGTAGTTCATGTCGCTCATGTACGTCACGTCCTGCAGCAGCAGCCAGTCCCTGCGCAGTGCCACGTCCGTGCACATCCTCACGCGCTCCGCCACGCTGTACAGCTGGCGCAGAGCCTCCTGCTGCAGGTCATTGCCCGTGAACTCGCCCAGGTCTTTCGCCTCGCCCGCCCACGTCAGCGGATAGGGCGATGACACCGTCTGCACCGGATGCAGTTTCTTCGCCGCCTCCGACGGGGTCATGAAACCGACACTCTGCTCGATGGCGTAGTACGGCACCGCCTTCAGGAACTCAAAGATGCCCGTTTCGGCGGTCTGACGGATACCGAACGTCTCCGCGCCCATCCATACGTTCACTATATCCTCCCCGTCAGGCAGGGCGGTTATCTTGCTCACGAACCGCTGCGCGTCCATCGGGTAGTCCGCATGGCTACGGTCCGAGAAGTGGAACGACAGGCCGTCCGACAGAGCCGTGTTGCGCAGCAGCACCGTCTGCTTGCCTTTCACAGGCGACTGGTACAGGTAGTTAGGCGACTGCCATGACAGGATATGCTTTGCCCCCTCGGTCATCAGCGTCTTGTAGCCTGCCGCGTACAGTTGCTCCGCCAGTTCGTCCGAGTACAACAGTTCGGCGTTCCATACGCTGCCGCCCGTCACGCCGAACAGGTCTTTCACTTTCTCCGACTGGCGGCGCAGCTGGTCCTGCAGTTCGCTGAAACTGTATTCGCCCGCCAGCGAGTAGCTGTAGGGAGTTACCACCGGCTCCACGCAGTGTGTCTCGAACAGCTGCCGGAGACGGTCAATCATCTCCGGTGCGTACTGCTCCAGCAATTCGAGCGTCGTGCCGGAGATGGCTAACGCGCAGCGGAAACGGTTCTTGCTCAGCCGCACCATCTCTAATAGTGTCTCGCACAACGGCATATACGAACGCTCCACGACGCGGCACACATCCTCCTCGGATGCCATGTCCTCATAGTAGTAGTGATCCTGCCCGATATCAAAGAAGCGGTAGCGCCGCAAACGGTAGGGGATATGCATCAGAAACCCGAAACAGATATTCTTCATACGCTATAGTTTTTACAACGCGCAAAAATACAACACGATTTTTATATCTGCAAAAAAACTTTGCCTATTACAAAATCCGTCGTACTTTTGCAGCGTCTTAACAGTATGCGACCGCCACCGGTCGCAATAAAAGGAAGTCACACAAAAACAACCTACACTATGGAATACAAAATACAGACCATTGGCGTACTCACCTCCGGCGGTGACGCGCCCGGCATGAACGCGGCGGTACGCGCCGTCACCCGCGCCGCATTGTACAACAACATCCGCGTCAAAGCCGTCTATCGCGGCTACAAAGGCCTTATGGACGACGAAGTGGCAGAGTTCACAACCCAGAACGTCAGCGGCATCATCCAGCGCGGCGGCACCATCCTCAAGTCCGCCCGCAGCGAGGAGTTCAAGACCCCCGAAGGGCGCAAGCGCGCCTACGACACCATCGTCCGCGAGCAGATTGACGCGCTCATCGTCATCGGCGGCGACGGCACGTTCACCGGCGGCCGCATCTTCGCACAGGAGTACAACATCCCCGTCATCGGCATCCCCTGCACCATCGACAACGACCTGTGGGGCACCGACGCCACCATCGGCTACGACACCGCCCTCAACACTATTGTCGATTGCGTGGACAAACTGCGCGACACCGCCACGAGTCACGAGCGCGTGTTCCTCGTTGAGGTAATGGGTCGCGACGCGGGCTTCCTCACCCTCAACGCAGCCATTGCGGCAGGCGCGGAGGCTGCCGTCATACCCGAACGCGCCACCGTGGCTGAACAGATAGAGACAGCCATCGGACAAGGCAGACGCAAGTCGAAGAACAGCAGTATCGTCCTCGTGCAGGAGCATGCCGTTGAGGGAGGCGCGCTCGCTGTTCAGCAGGAGATAGAGAAGACCCATCCCGAATACAACGTCCGCACCACCATCCTCGGCCACCTGCAGCGCGGCGGCAGACCTTCCGCCAAAGACCGCATCCTCGCCTCGCGCATGGGGTGCGCCGCCATCCAGGCGTTGTTAGACGAGCAGCGCAGCATCATGGTCGGCATACAGAATGACGAGATAGTCTATGTCCCCCTCACCAAAGCCATCCGCACCAAGAAAGACATCAAGGCGGACACGTGGCACGCCATGCAGATACTGTGTATATGATCCATTTCGAATGTGACTACGAGGAAGGCTGCGCGCCGGAGGTGCTGCAAGCCCTCATGCGCACCAATATGGAGCAGACTGTCGGCTACGGTCTCGACCCCTACTCTGCTGATGCCAGGCAACGGATAGCCGAGTTGTGCGGATTAGCATCCGACAAGCAGGGCGAGCCGCTGTGGCGCGAGCAGGAAACGGCAGGCGCGGTGCATTTCCTCGTGGGCGGAACACAGACCAACACAGTGGTCATCAACTACCTGCTCCGCCCGCACCAGGGGGTCATCGCCGCCGACTGCGGGCATATCAACGTCCACGAGACAGGCGCCATCGAACATACAGGACACAAGGTTCTCGCCCTGCCCACCGAAGACGGCCGACTGACCGCGCAGCAGGTGCAGGACGCGCTCCTGCAGCACCTCTACGACCCCAATATAGAACATACCATCCAGCCCGGCATGGTCTATCTGAGTTTCCCGACAGAAACAGGAATGATCTACTCCAAAAAGGAGTTGGAGGCTGTCTCCGCCATTTGCAGACAGTACCGCGTCCCGCTCTATATCGACGGCGCGCGGTTAGGCTACGGGCTGATGTCGCCGCAAGCGGACATCAGTCTGAAGGAACTGGCATCGCTCTGTGACCTCTTCTACATCGGCGGCACCAAGCAGGGCGCGCTCTTCGGCGAAGCACTCGTCATCTGCAACCCGCTCTACCGCAAGGACTTCCGCTATTTCATCAAGCAGAGCGGGGGTATGCTCGCCAAGGGGCGACTGCTCGGACTGCAGTTCCTGACGCTCTTCACGGACGACCTCTACTGGCGGCTCTCCCGCCACGCGGTCACACAGGCTCTCCGCATACGGCAGGCACTGACGGACAAGGGCTATCCGCTGTCGATGGACAGTCACACCAACCAGCAGTTCACTGTTTTTACCAACGGGCAACTTGAGCGGTTAGAGCGGCAGTTCCGCTTCTCGGTCATCGAACGCACAGATGCGGACCACACCGCCGTGCGTGTCTGCACCGACTGGGCGACAACCGAGGAGAATGTTACACAGCTTATCAACGCGCTGTAAATGGTTTAGGAGTTTAGGTGTTGATAGTTGATAGTTGATAGTTGATAGTTTCAAATTTAGGATTTCAAGTTTCAAATTGCAAATTTCAAATTTAAGTATGCCCCTCCATATATAAGACAAAAAAAGGGCTAAATCTATCACCTAAAAGGCAACTTTTTTTACTTTTTTTGCATTTTCTTTGTAAGAGGCTATAAATGAGAGGATGTAATGGAAGGAGTTTGCTCGTGGGAATAGCCGCGAGGAGTGAACCGATTCGAGCTATTTCGGCAGAGCCGATGCCTGAATATCCGCCCTATAGTCCGTAACCAATACGTCAAAGATCACTTGCAGTTTGTGAATGGGGAGCTGCATCCCATCCCTCGCGGACACTATCCTCGTACACGTACCAAAACTTCGTTTTAGTAGAGAGTACTCGGATGTGCTCCGCTCTTCCCAAAAATTAAAATTTTCGGGAACTCTATTCATTTGCCGCGCAATGTTGCGGCAAACGTCGTACACCGATGATGGCACTCTGTTACTCGAACAGAAACAGAAAAAAGAAAACATCCTGTACGATAGATGTCCCTTCCCGTCCTTATCCGCCTGTGCACAAGGCGGATAATACGTCTGACTGCCACT
>CAJOIZ010000038.1 GCA_905234835.1 Paludibacteraceae bacterium | reverse complement strand
CCGTTCGTGACTATCGACACCGATGTGGATATTCAGTCGGGCTATGACATCACGGCTCTCACGGGTTACAACGACAATTCGGGTCGCGGCAATATCTCGTTGGTAGGTACGCTCCGCACGGCTCTGTTGCAAGGCTCCGCAGAAGGGAACACATGGCTTGGTTTGAAGAACAACATGCTTTATTACCCGAACACCGCAAGCGGCACATCCGTCCGTGCTTATCGCGCCATCTTCCGCTCTGACGTACCCGTTAATGCCCAGCGCATCCGCATCGTCGCCGACGGCGAAGAGGGTGAGACCGTTACCGAGTTGCAGGTAATGGACGACGGAGAATGGGTAATGGAAAACGGAGAGTGGAGAATGACTAACGGAGACTGGATAATGGATAATGGAGAGTTGAGAATGACTAACGGAGACTGGATAATGGATAATGGAGAGTTGAGAATTGATAATTCCCCTGCCCGCAAGTACATCTCCAACGGCACCCTCCTTATCTACCGCAACGGCACCACCTACACCGCCCAAGGCCAGCGTATCGACTAAGAGTGTCGGCAATCAGTAGGCTTTGTCCATTGCGTCAGCATGAAAGCCCGGTGGGCTTTTATGGTTGCGGCATAATGGGCGGATATTCTGACATCGGCTCTGCCGAAATAGGTAGAAAAAAGATCCTGCTCTCGCGGCTATTCCCGCGAGCAATAATAACAGAAGGCTACCCGCACAGATGGCCTTCTGTTTTTTCGTTTATTGTAGCGGCAGGTAGCCGCTTTTTTCTTTGCTCATTGCGTTTGAATTTAATTCAGACAGGCTCTCTGGAGCCTCCCATAAAGAGGATAATTCTTTCTTTTATTGCGTCGGAATTGTATTCCGACATCTGCTCATTTACAGCTCCTTACAAAGAAAATGCAAAAAAAAGTAAAAATAGTTGCCTTTTAGGTGATAGATTTTGGCATTTTTTCGCCTTATATATGGAGGGGTATATTATTCCGCTTCGGCCTAAATTTGCAACTTGAAATCCTAAACTTGAAACTATAAACTTTCAACTCTCCAACTTCAGTCAACTATCAACTCTAAACTCTCAACTATAAAACCTTATATATGGAGGGGTATATTATTCCGCAGTGAAAGGTCTATTTTTTTAATCATTTTTGATAATTTTTGACCAATAAGAAAGATGCGTAAGCATCATTTGTTCAATTCGTTTAATTTGTGAACAAAAGAAGAAAGAAAAATTGTTGATGCATTTTCTGATAAATAACAAACATGAAATCACAAACCATAAATCATAAACCATAAACCTCCTAAACCAATTCAACAACCTATAAACTCCTAAACACTTAACTTCTAAACCACCAAATTTGCAACTATAAACTCTAAACTAACAAACTTCTCTCAACTTTCAACTCTAAACTTTAATTGGGACTTATTGGGAAGCAGTGGGAAGCAGTGGGAAAATTGATTTCCCCGCTATCGTATCTTTGCACGGCATGAAAGCACGATTGGTTTTATGTTTGCGTACTAATGGCGGATTTGAAATCATAAAACATAAACCATAAATCATAAACTCTCAATTATCAACTATCAACTCTCAATTATAAAAGACTCTCCAACTTCGCTCAACATTCAACTCTAAACTCTCAACTAACAAACTTCTCTCAACTTTCAACTCTAAACTTCTAAACTTAATTAGTTTGTGCAATCCGAATGATTACTTTACCTTTGCGGTCTGAATTTTTGAATAACACCGCAGTGAAAAAGATTCTTACCATCGTACTGCTGCTATGCGCAACGTTCGCCGGTGCACGGGAGGCACAAGATGAGGTCGAACAGAAGTTGCGCTGGCACAATGAATTGCGTATAGGCTGGGGAGACCAGCTGTTTGAGAGCCTGATGTGGCATAACCCGACGTATATCGTGACCACGATGCCGGAAAGCTTCTCAAAAACTTATCATGAAAACTACCGCCATAACCAGCACATCTGGATGGAATACCAGTATTTCTGTTCTCACTGGTTCTCTGTAGGCGCCATGGCGGACGTGAGCGAAGTGAGTTGGAGCGACGTAACGCGCAACGGCAAAGGCGTGGAGACCGCCCGAAGCGGTCGGAAGTATTTCTATAATGCGGTAGCGATGCCTACTATGCGTTTCACGTATTACCGTCATCCGCACGCTTGTCTTTATTCCGGTTTGGGACTGGGTCTGGATATCAACGGCGGAACGGAGGAGAACGCCATGCACCAAAAGACAGTTGTCGGCATGGCTATCAACCTCACGCTTGTGGGGGTGAGTGTCAGTTACGACAGATGGTTTATGGCTTTTGACTTCGGAGGACTGACATCACTACGGGACAAAAATACCATCTTTATGGCAATGTCGCGAATGATGAACGCCAGTATAGGGGTAAGGTTTTAAGTAACGAACAGAAACATAATACCTGACAAACGGAAATGAGAAAGACAAGACATATCTATTGGACAGCGTGGGTAGTCGTATTGGCACTGCTTATGACCGGATGCCGTTTTCGCGATGATGAGTTTGTGGACTTCGGCAATAAAGTCAGCGGAAAAGGACTGAGGTTTCAGGTTATCGGTCAGTGCGAGACCGATTTGAGCGGAGGACTGCCGGACAACTGCTATCTGCCGGACGGGACACCCGTCAACGAATGGACGGACGATACGGGAACTCCCTCTGCCGAACCGCAGCACTCTGCCGACGGACGCATAGAGCGAAAGACCAGCAGTGTGACCGCACCGGCTATACTGCAAGAACTGCTCAAATGGGGAAATCAAAACCAAGTAATCGAGATAGTGGGTACGTATCCGAGCGTCAATTTGGATATGGACACGATTATGCTGTCGGGCAAAGTGATACTGCCCAAGGGACGGCGGCCGAAACGACTGATTTTAGTGAGCCACTATACGGTGTGTTCGAACAAGGAGGCACCGAGCAACTGCTTCTCTTTGGAAGGAATACTCGCCAAATCAGGCTACGGCTTGATTATTCCCGATTATCTTGGATATGGCGTAACTGCCAATGAGTTGCATCCTTATTTGGTGATGGACAATGCAGCACGGACCGTTATTGATATGTACCTTGCAGTCCGTGAGTGGTTAGACGCTGCGGGTATGTCCCCTGAAGAGAAGGAGATTTGCCTGATGGGTTACAGCCAAGGCGGCGCAACAACAATGGCCGTACAAAGCCTGATTGAAACGGAATATCACAGGTCGGAGGATGCGTCAAAAAGAATAGAGATACACCGCGTCTTTGCAGGTGGCGGTCCGTATGATGTGAAAGCCACCTACGAGCGTTTTGTGACAACCGATGTAGCGGGTTATCCTGTGGCTATTCCGTTGGTGCTGCAAGGAATGATACGCGGTAACAAGTTAAAAGTGCGTTTAGAAGATATGATGCAAGGTTGGCTGTGTGACAATATCGATGAATGGATCAACAGCAAACGATACACATCCGCACAGATTAACTCCTTTATCAATACCAAGAAAACACACGAACTGCTGACAGACGAGGCGATGGACCAAGTTTCCGATAATGTGGCAGAGTTATACAAAGCGATGACAGCCAACTCGATACTAACGTATAGTTGGCAGCCCGAAGCGGCTGTTTATATGATGCACTCGATGGACGACGAGGTGGTACCTTATACCAATGCCACGAACGCCAAAGCCAAATGGAGAGATGCGAACATCGAGTATAATTTCGGCCATTACGGGAATCACGTATTGACGGCTTTGCGCTTTATTACGTCCGTGCAGGTACTGCTCGATAGAGAAGAAAAAGAAAGGAGTGAGTATGAAAAACAGTAAACATATATTTCCCTGTATAGCTCTTTCTCTTGTCAGTCTGTTGTGTTTCCTGACATCCTGTACACCCGAAGCCAAATGGGAAATAGAAGACGTGGCAATACAAATGGACATTAAGACTGTTTCTGCAGGCTTTATAGAGTGCTCGTTCTCCACCACCAAGGAGGCGTACTATATGATTGCCATTCAGCCGGTGCAAGAAGGGTTCGACCCGATGGCTAACCAGAAACAGTTTATGCTGCTGGCTATTGATTCGGCTAACATAGACTATCTGAACTGGCGACACTGGGAGTTGAAGAACGGAGAGTTCAACATCGCTTCATTCGCGAGTCATTCACTCCAATACGGCGAGACGGGGCGTTTTTTCACGAACCTCACCCCTGACACGGAGTATTGGATTTACGCTTTTGTGGTGAATCCTGAGACACTCAAGCCCACAAGCCGTCTGTTGCTCAAGACCGTTCGCACCACTTCCGAAAGTGTCTGCAATGTACATTTTGAATACCGCGTTCGCGGTCTATGGGACTATATCTATCCGATAGACGACTTCGGTCGTATCAACGACCATTTCCCTTATATGGCCGCCACGCGCGACAGTGCATTTATAACCGACCAATTCAAAGAAACGCCGGAAGAGTTCTTCACGGAACTGTTCTCTATCTATTCGCAATACAATATAGACGAAGTCGTATTATATGGTGTGCATGTCACCAAGAACGACGGGCAGAACAGCGATGAGCACTTTGAAGCGGGTCATACGTACTATACCGCCATCGTCAGTTACGACGGCTTTATGGGCAACAACGTCATCTACAAGTTCACGTGGACGGGCGAGGATTGTGAACTTTACCTGACCGAGGCGGACAATATTCTTAGTGATAAGGAAGACGAGAAAGACGAGTGACGCGCTCTGGTAGCATACCTCCGAGAAAAATAACACATGATAGCAAAAAAACGGTCGGTTTGTTTGGAAAAGAGGGAAATTTGCCGTATCTTTGCGCGTCATTTTTGGGACAGAAAGACACAGCTATCAACAATAAAAAAACGATAAAACAATATGGGTTTATTTTCATTCACACAGGAGTTGGCCATTGACCTTGGCACGGCGAACACGATAATCATGATGAACGACAAGGTGATGGTGGACGAGCCGTCGGTAGTGGCGATTGACACTACGAACAACCAGCTGAAGGCGGTTGGCAGAAGAGCACAGCAGATGATAGGTAAGGGCGGCACGATGATTAAGACGACCCGCCCGCTCCGTGACGGAGTAATAGCCGATTTCTATGCCTGCGAGATGATGATACGCGGTCTGATTAAGATGATTCCCGAAAAGCACAGATTGTTCACCCCCAGTATCCGTCTGGTAATATGCATCCCTTCGGGTTCGACGGAGGTGGAGATACGTGCGGTGCGCGACAGTAGCGAACATGCGGGTGGTCGTGATGTCTATATGATTTTCGAGCCGATGGCTGCGGCATTGGGTATGGGAATCGATGTGGAGGCTCCGGAAGGATGTATGGTGGTGGATATAGGTGGAGGTACGACCGAAATCGCTGTCATCTCCCTCGGTGGTATTGTTACGAACAAGTCCATCAAGACGGCGGGCGACGAGTTCAACGGCGACATCATCGAGTATATGGGACGTATGCACAACCTCAAGATTGACGAGCCGACGGCGGAGCGCATTAAGATTGCTGTGGGTTCGGCTCTGCCGGAACTGGATGAACCCCTGGACGACTACGAGGTAATCGGTCCGAACAAGGTGACTGCCCTGCCCCTGAAAGTGCCGGTAAGCTACCAGGAGATTGCCCACTGCCTTGACAAGAGCATCATCAAGATTGAGAGTGCCGTGCTTCAGGCTTTGGATCAGACACCTCCTGAGTTGTATGCTGATATTGTTAAGCGTGGTATATTCCTGACGGGTGGTGGCGCGCTGCTGCACGGTCTTGCCAAGCGTCTGACCGACAAGACGACCATACAGTTCCATGTGGCGGAGGACCCGTTGCACGCAGTCTCACGCGGCACCGCCATCGCCCTGAAGAACGTCAAGAACTTCGCTTTCCTGATGAGATAAGGAGCTATGCGCAACCTGCTCGAACTGATACGGAAATACAGCAATTTCCTGCTTTTCCTCGCTATGGAAGTTGCTGCCTTTCTTTGGATGTTCTCGGAGCAGAAGATGCAGCAGTCCGCCTACCTGTCGGCTTCCAATGTGGTGACAGCTTCCTTCAATCTGCTGCTGACGAATACGGACGAGTATTTTCATCTGCGTCACGACAATGCGGCGTTGGTGGAGGAGAACGCCAGACTGTATGAGCGCCTCAATGAACTGCAGGGACTGTTGGAAGATTCGGCTGAGCGTGATAGCAACTATGTCTATGCTCATCTTCAGTGGGGATATATGCCGGCTCGGGTCGTGGATGTGGAGACCAACAGCAGACATAACTATCTCGTTCTGAACAAGGGCTTGCGCGACAGCGTGCAGATGGGACAGGGCGTGGTTTCCCACGATGGCGTGGTGGGTATCGTCTCGGCGGTGAATACCCATTTCGCACAGGTCATACCCGTTATCCATCCCAAGATGCGTCTGTCCTGCCGTATCCGCCGCAACGGACAAATGGGCTTCCTTGTCTGGTCGGGACCGTCCCCGCGGTACGCTGATTTGACGGATATAGGTCGTCACATAGCGGTGCAGGAAGGCGACACCATTGAGACCAACGGACTGACAGGCCTGTTTCCCGAAGGTATTCCCATTGGTGTGATTGACCGCATCGAACTGCCCGATGGCGATACGTATTATAACCTGCGTGTGCTGCTGGCAACCGACTTCAAGAGTCTGCGTTACGTGCAGATAGTCCATAACCCCCTTGCTGCAGAGCAGGATAGTCTCCGTCTGACACAATGAAATGGGTTCGTATCATAGTCGCCGCTCTGTTGATGCTCTTTTTGCAGACAGCTGTGTTCAACAACCTGCACACTTTCGGGCTGTGCCATCCGTTCGTCTATGTGCTGTTTCTCATCTGTCTGCCTGTGATGCCCCGTTGGGCGGAGCAGTTGACAGGACTGGCGATAGGTTTCCTGATGGACTGCATTTGCTCGTCCCCGGGTATTCATATGGCGGCATGTGCGGCGGTTTCGTGGCTTAAACCGTTGTTGCTGTCGCGTATGGTGCAGGAGTCCGGGCGTATTGTGGGACCCATTGTACCGCAGACTGCAGGCGTGCTGCCCTTTGTCCGGCTGACCACTATCCTGACCGTGATGCACCATCTGATGGTCTTTGCGCTGGATGCGTGGAGTTGGAACCTGTGGTATTGGGTACTGCTTGAGACTGCTGTCAGTTCGGCGGTTACGGTCGGTATTGTTTTTGTTTACGGTTTTCTGCTTCGTAGGTCATGATTAACCCGCAGTACTATAAGCGCGGTTATGTATTCGGCGGGATAGTCCTGGCGGTGGCTCTTGTCTTTGTGTGCCGACTGTTCTACTTGCAGGTCATTGACTCGTCCACCCGTGACAAGGCGGATGGCAATGCGTTGGTACGTCAGACCGTCTATCCGTCACGCGGTCTTATCTATGACCGCAACGATAGTCTGATTGTCTTCAATCAGCCCGTCTATGATGTGATGGTCATAGTTCGCGAGATGAAGAAGGGCTTTGACACGCTCGCTTTCTGTTCTGCGATGCAGATTAGCCGTGATCGGTTTGAGGCGCGTATGGCGGAGATATGCGACCGTGGGCATAACCGTGGCTACTCGCCCTATGTGCCGCAACTCTTCTGGGGAATGCTCTCTAAGGAGGATGTGGCGGCGGTACAGGAGCAGTTGTTCCATTTCGCGGGTGTGTCGGTGCGTAAGCGTACGCTTCGAGACTATATGTATCCTTCTGCAGCGCATATAGTGGGTAGCGTAGGGGAGGTGAACAGAAAAGACCTTGAGGATGACCCTTATTATACCATTGGCGACTATTCGGGTCGTGATGGCATTGAGCGTCAGTACGAAGTGCTGTTGCGTGGAAAGAAGGGTGTAGAGGTGCTGATGCGTGACTTTAGGGGACGTATTCAGGGCAGTTACCACAACGGCGAGCGGGATTATCCTCCCGTATCGGGTACCGACCTGCATCTTACCATCGACATACGCCTGCAGCAGTTGGCGGAAGAACTTTTGCAGGGCAAGATGGGGAGTGCTGTGGCTATTGAACCGAAGACGGGTGAGGTCTTGGCTATGGTGTCCGTTCCGTCGTGGGATCCGCACAGTTTGGTGGGCAAGCAGCGTTCGAAGAACTATGCTGCTCTGCTCAACGACCCCAACAAGCCGTTGATGAACCGTGCTGTGCAGGCGCAGTACCCTCCCGGTTCGACTTTCAAACCGATTCAGGCACTGATTGGACTGCAGACAGGTGCCATTACACCAACAACGCTCTATGGCTGCAACGGTCCGGCTTCGACACCTATCAAATGTACCCACCACCACGGTTCACCCGTATCGCTTGAAGCGGCAATAGAACAGTCCTGCAACCCGTATTTCTGGCAGGAATACCGGGATATATTGGAGCAGCACGGATATGGTGCCAAGAATGTCACGTTCCGCCGCACCTACGACCGTTGGCGCGACTATGTGGTCAGTTTTGGCTTCGCCGGTCGTTTCGACTCCGACATATCCAACCAATCCACAGGCAGTATTCCGCGTGCCAAGACATTCTCCCGTATATACGGCGAAAGCGGTTGGCGTGCCATGACTATCCGCTCGCTCAGCATCGGTCAGGGAGAGATACTTGCCACGCCGCTCCAATTGGCTAACGAAGCTGCTTGCATAGCCAACGGAGGCTACTACATGACCCCTCATCTTGTACGACCGCTGCCCTCCATGCCCGCCATCGAACGTCATCAGACAGGCATAGACGGGAAACATTTTGAGGTGGTTCAGCGCGGTATGGCACGTGTGATGACCAATGGTACGGGACGGCACTATAGCATACCCGACTTGCAGATGTGCGGCAAGACAGGAACTGCCCAGAACCCGCACGGCAAGGATCATGCCATCTTCATTGGTTTTGCCCCGATGGATGACCCGAAGATAGCCGTGGCGGTGGTTGTGGAGAATGCCGGTTACGGTGCCACGTGGGCTTGTCCGGTGGCGACAATGATGATGGAGAAGTACCTGACCGATTCTGTCTCTCGCCCTGACCTCTACGACAGAATACGTTCCGCTCACTTTATCAATACCGATGCACAATGATACCAGCTTCTGTTAATAGCCGTAACTCCATTTGGAAAGGACTGGACTGGATGACCATCTTTATTTATCTGGGTCTGGCTTTGTTTGGTTGGGTCAATATCTACGGAGCGTGCTACAACTTTGAACAGACATCCATTTTCTCCTTCTCGAACTCTGCCGGCAAGCAGTTCGTCTGGATTATGTCTGCTCTCGTGATGGGGATGATTGTTCTGCTTATTGACGAGAAACTGTACGACATACTAGGTTACTGGATGTATGCCATTGTTGTCCTTCTGCTGGTAGTCACGCCATTTCTCGCCACCGACACGAAAGGGTCAATGTCGTGGATTGATTTGGGACCGCTTAAGTTGCAGCCCGCTGAGTTCGCCAAATTTGTTACTGCCATAGCCGTAGCGAAGTATATGAGCCGATACGGCTATGTTGTCCGCTCGTGGCGTGACCTGGTAGTGCCTTTCTGCCTCATCGGAGTGCCGATGGTCATTATTATGATATGGCAGAAAGAAACAGGCTCTGCTCTCGTCTTTGCGGCTTTCCTGCTGGTATTCTATACGCAGGGGATGAATGGCAAGGTGTTGCTGTACGGCTTCCTTGCTATCGTAGTGGCGGTGGTGGTCCTCCGGCTGCAGATTATTCCCGATGCGTGGATAGACAGCGTGCTCAAGGACTACCAGCGGGCGCGTATCGAGGTGGCATTAGGTATTCGTGAAGACCCGATGGGTTACGGCTACAACGTGGCGCAGTCGCTTATCGCCATCGGTTCGGGACGCTTCCTTGGCAAAGGATTCCTGCAAGGTACGCAGACCAAACTCAGTTTCGTGCCGGAGCAGCACACTGACTTTATCTTCTGTACCGTAGGGGAGGAATGGGGTTTCGTAGGCACGTTCCTTGTGGTCGTCGCTTACGTGGCACTGATTCTCCGCATCCTTTACCTCGCACAGCGGCAGCGTGACCTCTTTTCGCAGATTTACGCCTACTCGGTAGCGGGCATCTTGTTAGTGCATTTCACTATCAACATCGGTATGGTTCTCGGTCTGTTGCCCGTCATCGGTATACCACTGCCCTTCTTCAGTTACGGAGGATCCTCCTTCTGGGGGTTCACCCTACTGCTCTTTATCTTGTTGCGTATGGACGCGGCAAGGATAAATAAAATGCACTGATTGTTTCGCTATTTGCCGTTTTTATACTACCTTTGCGCGCTTAAAAAAGAGATACTATGATTGACGCTGTTCGTGATTTCTTCGGAGTGGTTCATTGGGGAGACGCTTTTGCCGCCTTCGTGCTGCTTATCGCCATTATTGACCCTATCGGCAATATGCCTATCGTGGTGCAGTTGCAGGATAAGGGGGCGAAGATCCACCCTACACGCGTGGCATTCTATTCGCTTCTTATCTTCTTGGTGTTCCTGCTGTTGGGAGACCTGATGCTGGTTATCTTCCAGTTGGATATACGCTATTTTGCCATTGCAGGAGGTGCGGTCATTATGCTCCTTGCTTTGGAGATGGTGCTTGACACGCAGATTTTCAAGACCACCGACCTTGGCAACGAGAGCAGCGACATCATACCTCTTGCGTTCCCGATGTACGCAGGTCCGGGGTCGTTCACGGCATTGCTCTCTATGCACGTCAAGTATAGTATAGCCTCTCTGCTGGTGACGGTTGGTATGTGCGTCATCACGCTTTACATTGTGCTTCGCGCCACTAACTGGCTTACCCGCCATCTCGGTCCTGTGGCTCTGTATGTGGTGCGCAAGTTCTTTGGTGTCATTGCTTTTGCAATATCCATTCAGATTATCCTTACCAACGTCATCTCGTGCATGCACGGGGCCTAACATACGAGACCATCCGCCTTGCCGCGCAGGCCGTAGGTATGGATGACGTAGGGATAGTCACCGCGCAGCGTTGGGACAGCGATGCCCTCTTTATGGACGAATGGGTGGCACAGGGACTGCATGGCAATATGAGTTATTTCGAGCGCAATCAAGCCAAACGCTACGACATACGTGAACTCGTGCCCGAAGCAAAGACGGTGGTAGTTACCCTGCTTACCTATGGACATTCAGGACACGATTACCACCGAACCCTCAAAAGCCTGCTCTACCAGATGAAGCAGCAGATACTTGACCTTTGGCAGCCGTTGGACTCTGGTGAAATCTTTTCTACAGACCATCAGCACGTCTTCTGCGACTCGGCACCTGTACTGGAACGGCGTATGGCGGTGGCTGCCGGACTGGGCTTCATCGGCAGGAACCACCAGCTCATCCACCCGCGATTAGGCAGCCGCGTACACATCGGCGAACTGGTTCTGCAGACGGAAGTAGAGAACGCCCCGCAGCCAGCTCCCGTAGCGGACGGATGCGGCGGTTGCCGCAGGTGCATTGACGCCTGCCCCGGACAGGCGCTCGGAAGAGACGAATGGGACGCCCGCCGGTGCGTGGCGTATGTGACACACAAATGCGAAATCTGTCAACAAGTTTGTCCTTATAATGAAAAACTTATCTGAACTCCACGTAGCCCTCGCGTCCGACCATGCAGGCTACAACCTCAAGCAGACCGTCATCCGCTTTCTTACGGAAAGCGATGCGCAGGTACACGATTTCGGCTGCTACTCAACCGACAGTTGTGACTATCCAGACTTCGCGCATCCATGCGCTGCAGCCGTTGAGAACGGTGAGTATGACTACGGCATCGTCATCTGCTCGACGGGCAACGGCATCTGCATGACCGCCAACAAGCATCAGCACATTCGTGCCGCCCTGTGCTGGGAAACACGTCTGGCCGAACTGGCGCGGCAGCACAATAACGCCAATATACTTGGTTTGCCCGCGAACTTCGTCACTGAAGACAATGCATTGGACATCGTGCGCACGTTCTTCTCCACCGACTTCGAAGGAGGTCGTCACCAGCGACGCATTGATAAGATTCCTCTGGCATAGACTATATAACCTGCTTCGTGCCGAATGGCACTGGCTGCTTGCAGGTTTCGGCATCGTGCGTTTCACGCACATGCCCTGCTTTGTCTCGGTTGAACCTGCTGGATTCTGTCAGTTGCGCTGCCCCGAATGTCCCGTCGGGGCAGCAAGGCGGGACAAAGACAGCGGTCAGGGACGAACCCTTCCGCTCCCCCTGTTCCGGCATATACTCAGCGAGTTGTCGCCCTACGTCCATACAGTCCAATTCTATTTCCAGGGCGAGCCGCTGCTCTGCCGCGACCTGCCAGAGATGATACGCCTTGCCCACAGGGATGGGCTTTATACCATCGTCAGCACTAACGCTCAGGCCCTCACTCAAGAACGCGCCGAGACACTTGTTCAGGCAGAACTCAGTCGCATCATAGTGTCAATGGACGGACTGACCCAAGCCTCCTACGAAGCCTACCGTCAGGGTGGGGACGTGCAGAAAGTGTATGCCGCACTGCGCTTCCTCAGGCAAGCCAAAACGAAGCACAAGAGCAGAATCTGTATCGAGTTGCAGTGCCTTATGTTTCGCTCCAATGAACACGAATGGGAGGATTTCAAGCGGCTATACCGCCGTCTGGGCGCCGACCGCCTTACGTTCAAGACGGCACAGTTCTACGACTTTCAGCACGGCAACCCGCTGATGCCCTCTGACCCGCGGTTCAGCCGCTACGACAAACAAAAAGACGGCACCTACCGTCTCAAACGTTCTCACCGCCGTATATGCCGCAGGCTTTTCTACGGCTGCGTGATTGATGCAGAAGGGCGCGTGCTGCCCTGCTGCTTCGACAAAGCGCGGCAGTTCGCTTTCGGCACGCTATCCGTTGACACCCCTTTCCGAACCGTCTGGAATTCCGAGTGCGCTGCCCGCTTTCGCTCTGCTGTCCTGCGCCGAAGAGAGACTATCCCCATCTGTTCCAACTGCACGGAATAAACAGGTTAGTGTCTGCTCTTCATGTATTCAGCGAGGTACTCCTGTTCGGGCTGGCCGGGAGTGGGAATCCATTCGGCTTTGTCGAGGACGCCGAGTGCAGCCAAGTCCATTACGGTGGAGTAGCCGCTACGGCAGATAATCTTGCGTGCGCCCTGCAAAACACTTACTAATTTGAGGTCGTCCATCTGCGGGACTATTGTTTGGTTGCCTCGCTGCCATTCCACTTGCGGTTCGCCGACCTTGCCGCGAATGATGAGTATGCGTTCGCTGCTACCTTCATACCGTTGGCGGATGGTTTGCTCCAGCATAGTCCGCTGCGGCTCCAGTCCCGACAGCAAAGCGACTACATCGTAGCGCGTATCCCGCCCGTCGGCAGGTTGAAGACGGGAGAGCGGACCTATATAGCGGATACGGTCAGATGGCAGTCCTTCGGGCGAATGGCTCAAGGCACCGCTCAGGCTTGCCGGTTCGTCCGCGTAATCGGGAATCCATACCTCGTCGTAGCGTTTCCATACAAGCCTATGCAGTCTATACGCCATACCTTCCGCCCAGCGCCACCTATGGGGCAAACGGATAAAGAGCTGGTGGGTCATATAGATACAGTGCGCGTGTTTGGTGAAGCAGCCGAAGCGGTTGTCGGAGATAACTTGGTCAATCTTCTCTCTGCGGACCACCTCTTGGAGCAGCCGGTGGTCTTCGAGGGCAGCGCGAATAATATGCGGGAGGGCTCGCAGCATGGCTCCTGTCTGGCTGTTGCCCGCCGAATAGTGCAAGTCCAAACGCGCTAACTGCACGGCACGCAGTGCGGGGAACGCCGTCCGCAAGCGACGCAGACTATCGCCGTCCCCGCCCAAGACGACCTCATTCCCTTGCCGGAGCAACCTGCTAACAAGTGCGATACAGCGCGTTGCGTGCCCCAATCCCCAGTTCAATGGTGCTACCAAAACTGTCATAATGCCGCAAAAGTAGCCGAAATCTTGCTCACGTGCAAACATCTGACTACCTTTGCGCGTTTTTATCTATTGTACATACTATGAAATGCGGTATCGTAGGATTGCCCAATGTGGGCAAATCAACACTCTTTAATTGCCTTAGCAATGCCAAAGCCCAGTCGGCTAACTTTCCTTTTTGTACCATTGAGCCCAACGTGGGTGTCATCACCGTGCCTGACGAGCGTCTGATACGTCTCGGCGAGATGTGTCACCCCGAACGGGGCATCATACCCGCCACCGTGGAGATAGTAGATATAGCCGGTCTGGTCCAGGGCGCCAGCAAAGGTGAGGGACTGGGCAACAAGTTCCTTGCCAATATCCGCGAGACGGACGCTATTATCCATGTGCTCCGCTGCTTCGACGATGACAATGTGGTGCACGTGTCCGGTTCGGTCAATCCGTTGCGGGACAAAGAGATAATAGATGCGGAGTTGCAACTCAAAGACCTTGAGACTGTAGAGTCACGCATCGCCAAGACAGAGAAGCAAGCCAAAGCGGGCGGCGACAAGCAAGCCAAAGTGGCACTCGAACTGCTCAAGCGTTATCAGGAAGTGCTTTCGCAGGGACGCAATGCGCGCGAGGTGGAACTGCTGAACAAGGAAGAAGAGGCCGCAGCAAAAGAGATGTTCCTGCTTACGAACAAGGCAGTGATGTACGTGTGCAACGTGGACGAGGCTTCGGCTCTAAGCGGTAACCAGTACGTGGAGCAAGTGCGCGAAGCGGTCAAGGACGAGAATGCGCAGGTGCTTGTCCTTGCAGCCAAGACGGAAGCAGAGATAGCCGAATTAGAGTCCTATGAGGAGAGACAACTGTTCCTCAACGAGATAGGTTTGGAGGAGTCCGGCTGCAACCGCCTTATCAAAGCCGCTTACGCCCTTCTTAACTTGCAGACTTTCCTTACCGCCGGTTCGGACGAGGTGCGTGCCTGGACGTTCCATACCGGCTGGAAAGCCCCGCAGTGCGCAGGCGTTATCCACTCCGACTTTGAGAAAGGTTTTATCCGCGCCGAGGTAATCAAGTACAACGACTTTGTCACCCTTGGCGGTGAAGCCGCCTGCCGTGCCGCCGGTAAACTGTCGGTAGAAGGCAAGGACTACACCGTGCAGGACGGCGACATCATGCATTTCCTCTTCAACGTCTGACCGCTATGCTTGAATACATTTTGTCTAATCCGTGGCTTCTCGCCTTGATGCTCATCATCGGGCTTGTCCTGCTTGTCAAGGGGGCCGACTGGCTCGTTGACGGCGCGTCCGCCGTCGCCAAACAGTCGGGTATCAGCGATCTGGTCATCGGACTGACCGTTGTCGCCTTCGGCACCTCCATGCCCGAGTTTGTCGTCAATATGGTGTCCGTGGCGGACGGTGTGACCGACCTCGCGCTGACCAACATATTGGGATCCAACATCATCAACACCTTCGTCATCCTCGGACTGACCGCTATCGTCTATCCCGTCGTTTCGCAAAAACGCTCCCGCAACTTCGACATCCCGCTCTCCATCATCGCGGGCGTGCTGGTCTTTGCCTGCGTCGCCGTCCGCTCCCCGTTCGGAGAGGATGGACAGGGGGTGACACGCATGGGGGGCATCATACTGATGACGGTCTTCCTCTATTTCCTCTACAACACGTTCCGCCACGCCAAAGACCATCCTGACGAGATCGAGGCGGAAAGTTACAAGCCCATGCCGCTTTTCAAGGCTGTCCTTCTCATATTGGCAGGACTCGCAGGACTGGTTGCTGGCGGGGAGATGATTGTGAAGTCGGCGGTGCAGATTGCCACTGACCTCGGCGTGTCGGACGCCATTATCGGACTGACCGTCGTCGCCTTAGGAACCTCGCTGCCCGAACTGGCGACCTCCGTTATCGCAGCCGCCAAGCACAACTGCGACATAGCTCTTGGCAACGTCATCGGCTCTAATATCTTCAACGTCTATTTCGTCCTCGGCACATCCGCTATCGTTCATCCTTTGCCCGCCTACGACGGCATTGTCATGGACGCTTGGATGGCGGCGACAGGCAGCATACTGGTCTGGCTCTTCGTCAAATCTAACCGCGAACGGAAGATTCAACGCTGGGGTGGTGCCGTACTACTTATCGTATATGCGGCATACCTCACCTATCGCCTCTATAACGCCGTCTGAATCACAATGTGGCGCGGAGTAGCAGATGCACGTCTGTTCGAGTGGCGGCAGGTAGGGAACGCTTGAGCACCCACGACCGTGCATACACTTTTTCAGAAACGCGAAAGTATAGGGAAAGTTGCTCAATAATCTTCCAGCGCAGATTGACGTATGCCTCTCCGCCCAAACCGTATAAAGCGGGAATAGAGAAGGCGTACAGCACGTCGTTCTCATAGCAGTAGATGCGGTTGTCCCAGTCCGTTGCGCGAAAACCCTGCAGTCGCACCTGCAGCGTCAGCGGCACACGTGCCCAACTATACTGCACATCCTGCGTCAGGCTGTATCCGTAGGTCGGCTTCCCTTGTCCGCTGCGCGCGATGTTCCCGTCCGCACGGGTCACCAACCTCCAGTTACGCTGTTCCCAAGTGAAGCTGTACCGTAGCGAATAATTCTCCTTGCCACCTTTCTGACGGGCACGCAACCGCAAAAGAGTCCTCCAATCGCAGTCCGGCAGATACTCTATATCGCCCATCGTGTCATACCCCCACGAAGGCGCATAGTTGATGCCGTACTTGACCCCATCAAAACGGAACAGGTCGCCGTACCACGCAAAACGCCAATGCCGCAGCATACTGACATCCAGTCCCGCGTACACGCCGTTCTCGTCGTTCAGACGCGATGTCTCCGAAAAGGCGTACCCCTGCGTGTTGTCGAACCACGGCGAATAGTATCTGTACAGCACAATCAGCCCCAGACCTGACATCGGACTGAGACGTGCACCTGCTATCCCGCCATAGCCCCAATGCCGCAGGTTCTGTGTGGCTGCCACCTCGCCGAATAGGTCCGCTATCCCGATGCGGTAACGGAAATTCACTCCGCCGACAAACTGGTTGTTGCCCCGGAAATAGTGCTGGTTATACGCCGCCTTCGCAAAGTAATAACGCACACTGTCCGAATACAGATTCTCCGTCATCGTCAGCCCGATTTTCAGATTGCCTTTCCTGTACGTCGTGTTCACCCCGATTAGATGGTGCCGCAGCGTATCGTTGGGCTGCAGGAAACTGTACCATCCGCTCACGTCCCACTGTCCTAAATGAACGGTTGCGCCGGCACCGCGAAGAGCCTCGAACGATGCCGAACTATGGTATCGCAACCCTTCGGTCCGGGTGGCAGCGTTCAGCACATATGCCGACTTGCCGAAATGATAGGGAGATGCAGCCACTAATCCCTGTCCGAACGAAGCCTGGTAGTTGCCTGCTACCAACGTATGCAGCGCGCCGATGTCTTTGAGTTGGAGATAGCCGCCGTAAAGCATATTCCGCGCCGGGACACCCGTCGGACGCTGGATGGTAAAGCCCATCCGCACCTTATCCTTATAGCGGAAACGGTAGCGCAACTGGGCATAGACGGCATCGCCCTGCTTGTCGCGGTAAGGGTCTTCCATATACCTGCCGTCCACGCGGGCGGTCAGCTCGTGCCGCGCATAACGGAACACGTCGCGAACAGAAACCGTGTCGTTATCAACCTTTTGCACACAAACGAACGGCAGCAGGTTGCGAATCTCGTAGTCGCGCAGACTGCCTACCAACTGCAACTCGTACAGACTATCCATCGGATGACGATACACATACAGCAGTATATCGTCAATCTGTCTGTCCGAGAGAAAACCGAGCTGGGAAAGATCCTCTGCCGTGGCGCGGTTGAGGTTGATGGGATGCTCTGCTATCGACAGCAGACGCTCCTGCAGGTCATCATAATCCACCTCACCTTCCTCTGACAGGAACGAATACACATCGTCTATGATGGCATCCAATCCTGCCGGAGGAACGGACGCCCGCAGGGGGAGTGACAGAAGCAGAAGAATGATTAACCGATAGCACATAACAGCGCAAAAGTAGCGCCTTACTTGCAACCATGCAATAATTGCCTTACTTTTGCCCCGCAATCATCCCTATGAAGATAACAAAAAAGACCATACTGACCGTTGTTGAGTGGCTCGTCACCGTTGCCGCATACGCTTATCTCGTCTATCGGCTCGTCACTTTCGACCAATACGATGCCCTCTTCCGCTTCTCCGGCAGCGGAGGAATAAAAGGAGTAATATGCCTGATTCTCTGCATCCTCCTTATGCCCGTTAATCTGGGTCTCGAGGCGGCAAAATGGCAAACACTGCTGCGGGAAATCCGTCCTGTCAGCCTCAAAGAATCACTGCTGCATATCCTCTACGGACAGGCGGCGGCGTTCATCACCCCCTACCGGTTAGGCGACATCCCTGCCAGAGTGATGCTACTCAATGACAAAAGACATTGGAAACCGGCCATTGTCCTGGGGCTATGCGGAGGTGTCATCCAGACCATTGTCATCATCGCGTGTGGCATCGTCCCTGCCTTATACTTCTTGCAACACACGGAATGGCCATACATCCGCCAAGTAGCCGTTTGTGCCGTTGTTGCCATCCTCTTCCTTGTTGTCTTGCAATGGAAAAGCCTGCCGCAGTCTTACCGACTGACAGGCAGGCAGATTCTTCACACGTTTGCGTGGAGTGGCGCGCGCTATGCTTGTTGGCTTCTTCAGTTCGTTTTGGTAATGGTATGGGCGGGAAACCTTCTGTCCCTCAATGAGTTGGTAGTGGTTCTCCCGACCTACTATCTCTTGATTACCGTCACCCCTGGCATCCCCATTGCCGATGCCGGCATACGGGGCAGTTGGGCGGTCTTCACGCTCGGAATGTATGGTGTTGCTGCGCCCGTGGCGGCACTCATCGCCATCACGATGTGGCTCATCAACAACCTGTTGCCCGTTGCACTCTATCTGCCCTTCCGCAGGTCTTTGCGACGCACGCTCTCTGACGGACCGACCGCCGCGAACGAAGAGTAACCGCTGTTATCGTGCCTCGCGCACTAAGCGCACGGCGCAGCCGCGGTTGGTGGGAGTGGTCGAACGCGGGTAGATATAGTCTTTGCTGAACGACAGGGCGCTTCCCGAACTGGCGGACCAGTAGTAACCCACCGACTCTGCTTTGTTGATTTTCCCGTTATCCGACCAACCCGTCACAGGAAGGAACACGCAACCTTTCTCTTCCATTTTCTTCCATTGTGCGGCACTATATTTGTTGTCTGACGCTTTTGTGCCGCCTTTGCCCGCGATATACCGGTTCTTCATCGGCAGTTTGAGGTTGTCCGGCAGAATGAGCAATCCTGCCACGCCGTTAACTGTTGCCAATGTGAAGCGCGCTTTTGCCTCGTCACGTTTGTTCAGCAGGTAGTACCATTCGTTGCTCGTCAGCGTGCGCCATTGGTTCTTGCCCCCGTTGGCGATGGGGTTTCTGCCCCATTCCTCAAAGTCCGAGAAATCGGTCGCGAACTTGGTGAACGTGGTCGGACGGTCGCCTGTGCCCCAGCAGTACAGGTCCATCATGCCGGTCTGCGAGTTCTTCGTACCTAATGCGGCATATTGGTTGCCTGCGAACCGCCACTCTTTCTCGCCTGCATTGTATTGCAGGTTGCCCGGAGCGAACACCACTTTTCTGCCGTCTGCAACGGTAAAGGTGTATTTGTCGGTCGTGGGGTAGGTCATCTCTTTTGCCGGTGCAGCGGCGGCTACTGCGGCTGTTGCGGCTGCTGATTCGGCTCCGCTCTCCTCTTCATCGGCAGATTCGTCTGTTCCGCCACGTTGTGCGGCTGCGCTTTCACGCCGTGAATCTGTACTCCTGCGAGGGGCATCGGCTCTGACGTTGTTATATTCTGCGCTCACGCGTTCGTTGCTGTTGCGCTGTTTCTTCTCCCATTGCTCGTATGATTTGCTGTCGTTGTCGGTGGCATCATCGTCTGTTGCCGCATAACGGCGTGTCGAATGATGACGACCCGCAGCGTTCTTGTCCGTAAACTCAATCACCATACCATAGGCTGTGGCAAAGCGTTTGGTGGCTATTAAGGGGAAATAAATCTTCTTGCTGACGGTGGTTGTAATGTTGATGATGGCCTGACCGTCTTTCAGATTGGCTTTGTCGTACATGTCTTGTATGGCATTGTTGGTCAGGGTCCCTTTGTCCAATAGGCCGGCGCCAAACACATACATCTGGTTGCATTCGCCTTTCACTTTCTTCACGTAACGGAACTGGCTGTCCTGAATCATTACGTTTGTGTTGTTGTTTGAGTTTTGATAACTCGTCGAGTTAACGCCGCATCCGCTCACAATCAGGCAGATGACTGCTAAGAATAGATAAATAATTCGTTTCATAAGGTTTATATTATAGTTCTTTGTTTTCTATGGGTTTATGTTTTAGTTCTCTGTGGTTTGTTCTGTGGTCTTAGTTCCAGAGTTTAGTTCTGTGCCCTTGTTTTCTGAGGTTTGTTCTGTGTTCTTATTCTCTTCTTTTACTGAGGTTTATATGGTCTTGGCCTCTTCGTTTGCTGATGTTTATATGTTCTTGTTCTCTTCGTTTTTGACAGCTTTGGTTTCAAGACCGCGCAAAGGTAGCGGATATATACATTTCAGCCAAATTTTTTATCTTTTTTCACTCCAACACTCCGTCTTCAACACTCTGTCCCCAACAGCGTAGCTGACCAACACGCAGTAACCAACAGCGCAGCACTCTAACAGCGTAGCGGTCTGTCAGCGAAGCGATCCAACAGTAACCAAACAGCAAGCAACTCCGTAGGATAACCGATAGATAACCGAAGGATAGCCGAATGATAATGCTTACTATACCGAAGGCGCACCATACTCACACCATATGACTAGGTTAACATTATTTGTTATGAAAATTGCTTGTTAAACCACAATTTTACTCAAAATAGACAGTTGTTCTCACCAAATATACACGTTTTTATTGCCATTCTTATAGTTAACGTGAATTCGATATAATTTTTCAAAATAGGCAGAGTTGATTGGATTCTTCACATTCCAGATTCAGAGCAGGTTTCTTCGGGAAATAGCAGTATGCG
>CAJOIZ010000037.1 GCA_905234835.1 Paludibacteraceae bacterium | reverse complement strand
CCGTTCGTGACTATCGACACCGATGTGGATATTCAGTCGGGCTATGACATCACGGCTCTCACGGGTTACAACGACAATTCGGGTCGCGGCAATATCTCGCTGGTAGGTACGCTCCGCACAGGCAAGTTGATAGGCACGACGAACGGCAACATCTATCTGGGTCTGAAGGACAACATGCTCTATTACCCGAACACGGTTACAGGAACGAATATCCGCGCTTATCGCGGTTTCTTCCGCAGTGAAGTCCCCTTGAACACCCAGCGCATCCGCATCATAGCCGACGGGGAAGAGTTTACAATTGAGAATGAAGAATTGATAATTGAGAATTCTTCTGTAGTCAAGTACATTGAGAACGGGATTCTCTACATACGCAGCAACGGCAAGACCTACAACGCGCAAGGGCAACGTCTTGACTAAGAGGATTTGCATGGAGCGTTCATCCGCCCCGCGATATAACAGTCGAAAGGCACTTCATTGTGGAGTGCCTTTCGTTGTTGTGTCGGGAATCTGACACGTTGTTGCGTTGGTATGAAAGCCTGCATAATGTGCGGATTTGAAATCATAAACATAAAACTCTCCACTCCCAAACTTCTCTCAACATTCAACTCTCAACTTTCAACTATTTGGACTGCGAAGGGTAGTTTTTTACCCAGTTGTTTTAGTCAAAATTAGCGGCGTTCCTGTTCATTCGCTGTTCATTCGTTGTTCATTCGTCGTTCATTCGTCGTTCATTGCCTGTTCACAAAGTGCCTTCATCCCTTTATTCATCGGTTACGCGAGTGCTTTTTTTTGCCTTTTTAGGTGATAGATTTCGGCACTATTTTGCCTTATGTATGGAGGAGTATACTTAAATTTGCAATTTGAAACTATAAACTATAAACTCTCCAACTTCGCTCAACTATCAACTATCAACTTTAAACTATAAAAACTTTACTTTTCTTAAGATGGGACAACTTTTTTATGCCCTATTTCCTAATAAAGTCGAAAAAAGAGTTTACTTTTCTTAAGAAGGTCTTGCATTTCGACCGAAAATGTATTATCTTTGCACGTCGTTTCAGTGGAAATGGCTCACGCCGTGAGGCGTATTACAAGTGGCAGTCAGACGTATTATCCGCCTTGTGCACAGGCGGATAAGGACGGGAAAGGACATCTATCGTACAGGATGTTTTCTTTTTTCTGTTTCTGTTCGTGTAACAGAGTGCCGTCACCTATGTACGACGTTTGCCACAACATTGCGCGGCAAATGAATAGGGCTCCCGAAAATTTTAATTTTTGGGAAGAGCGGAGCACATCCGAGTACCCACTACTAAAACGCAGTTTTGGTACATGTACGAGGATAGTGTCCGCGAGGCGGAAGCAGAATCGCACACAAACTGCAAGTGATCTTTGACGTATTGGTTGCGGACTGATGGGCGGATTTGAAATCATAAATCATAAAACATATAATTTGCAATTTGAAACTATCAACTCTCAACTATCAACTTTCTAAGCCACCTATAAACTCCTAAACACCAAAACTCATAAACTTTTCTCTTATATATGGAGGGGGGATATATAAATTTGCAATTATAAAGCAGGATTTTATGGATATGTTGAAAAAAATCTGTGTTTATTGAAAAATAGTTGTACTTTTGCGCGTTTTGTGGGGCTAGGAGTAAGGAGTAAGGAATCAGGAGTAAGGAGTAAGGAGCAAGGAGTAAGGACAGAATTAGAAACCAATATAATACAGAAAGAGGATTATCAGTTATGAATTTTATCGGAATTATCAGCAAGTTATTCGGCAACAAGGCGCAACGCGATATGCGTGAGATACAGCCCGTTGTCGATCAAATCAAACAGGTCTATCCCGAAATAGACGCGCTGTCGAACGATGACCTGCGTCTGCGCAGCCAACAGCTGATGGAGCGCATCAGCGGTACGGTACAGGGCAAGAAACAGCAGATAGCCGACCTGAAAGCGTCCATCGAAGACCTTGAGATAGACAAGCGCGAGAAAGTGTATGACCAGGTGGACCGTCTCGAGAAAGAGATACAGGAGGACTACATGCAAATACTCACGGAGATACTGCCCGAAGCGTTCGCCATCGTCAAGTCCACCGCCCGCCGCTTTGCGGAGAGCGAGACAGTGACGGTGACCGCTACCGACCGTGACCGCGACATGGCAGCCGATGCACGCTACGACTTCATAGAGATAGACGGCGACAAAGCCCTCTACCACAACCACTGGATGGCCGGCGGCAACGAGATAACATGGGATATGGTGCACTATGACGTGCAACTCTTCGGCGGTGTAGTACTCCATCAAGGCAAGATAGCCGAGATGGCAACCGGTGAAGGAAAGACGCTGGTAGCCACATTGCCTGTGTTCCTCAATGCGCTTACCCACGAGGGCGTGCACGTGGTGACGGTGAACGACTACCTCGCCAAACGTGACTCGGAATGGATGGGACCGCTGTATATGTTCCACGGTCTAACAGTGGACTGCATCGACAAGTACCGTCCCAACTCGGACGAACGCCGCAAAGCCTATGCCTGCGACATCACGTTCGGTACGAACAACGAGTTCGGCTTCGATTACCTGCGCGACAATATGGCGACCTCGCCTCTTGACCTCGTACAGCGCGGACACAACTTCGCCATCGTGGATGAGGTGGACTCGGTGCTGATAGACGACGCCCGTACGCCGCTGATTATCTCCGGTCCCATACCCAAAGGCGAGGACCAGATGTTCGACGAGTACAAACACCGCGTCGAACTGCTCTACCGTACAGGCGCACAACAGGCTAACCAGTACCTTGTGGAAGCCAAGCGCAAGATGGCGAGCAGCGACCCCAAGGAGAAAGAAGAGGGCGAACTGGCTCTGTTCCGCTCGTACAAGGAGATGCCCAAGAACAAGGCACTAATCAAGTTCCTGAGCGAACCGGGTGTCAAGGTGCGCCTGCAGAAGACCGAGGAGTTCTACCTCCAGGAACAGGAGAAGAACATGCACATAGCTACCGACCCGCTCTACTTCATTATTGATGAGAAGCAGAAGTCGGTGGAGATGACCGACAAGGGTAACGAGACGTTGGCAGGCAACAGCGAAGACCCCAACTTCTTCGTGCTGCCCGATGTGGGTTCCGAGATAGCCGAATTAGAGAAGGAGAACCTCACCCCCGAACAGAAGCAGCAGCGCAAGGACGAGATAATGACCAACTTCTCGGTTAAGTCCGAGCGCGTGCACACCGTACAGCAGCTGCTCAAAGCCTATACGCTCTTTGAGAAGGACGTGGACTATATCATCGACAACAACGAGGTGAAGATAGTGGATGAGCAGACAGGCCGTATCATGGAGGGCCGCCGCTGGTCGGACGGTCTGCACCAAGCTGTGGAAGCCAAAGAGAACGTGAAAGTGGAGGGTGCGACACAAACCTTCGCCACCATCACACTGCAGAACTACTTCCGTATGTACCGCAAATTGTCAGGCATGACCGGTACGGCGGAAACAGAAGCGGGCGAGTTCTGGAACATCTACAAATTAGACGTGGTGGTTATCCCCACCAACAAACCCATCGCCCGTACGGACATGAACGACCGCATCTACCGCACCAAGCGCGAGAAATACAAGGCGGTGATTGACGAGATACAGCAGTTAGTTGAGGCGGGCCGTCCCGTACTGGTAGGTACGACATCGGTGGAGATATCCGAACTGCTGTCGAAGATGCTGACGATGCGGCATATTCCCCATAACGTGCTGAACGCCAAACTGCACCAGAAAGAGGCTGAGGTTGTGGCACACGCCGGTGAGAAAGGCGTAGTCACCATTGCGACGAACATGGCGGGTCGTGGTACGGATATCAAACTCACTCCCGAAGTGAAGGCAGCAGGCGGACTGGCTATCATCGGCACCGAACGTCACGAGAGCCGCCGTGTGGACCGTCAGTTGCGCGGACGTTCCGGTCGTCAGGGAGACCCCGGAAGCAGCGTATTCTTTATCTCTCTTGAAGACGACCTGATGCGTATGTTCGGCTCCGAGCGCATAGCCGGCATCATGGACCGTATGGGCTGGGAGGAAGGCGAGGCCATCGAACACAATATGATTTCCTCCAACGTGGAGAAAGCGCAGAAGAAAGTGGAGGAGAACAACTTCGGTATCCGCAAACGCCTTATCGAGTACGACGACGTGATGAACCAGCAACGTAATGTCATCTACGCCAAGCGTCACCACGCCCTGATGGGTGAACGTATAGGCGTGGATATCACCAATATGATTTACGATGCTGCAGAATCCATCATAGCCGAAGCCAAAGCAGGATTGGACTATGAGGGACTGACCTTCAGCGTGATGCAGACGTTTGCCATCGAAGTGCCCTTTGACGAGGACACGTTCCGCCATAGCAAGGAGGAACCGCTCGCCGAGCAACTGGCTGAAGCCGCACTCGACAGCTTCAAACGGCGTATGGACAAACTGATGACCACCGCCAACCCCGTCATCCAGCAGGTCTATAAGGACAAAGGCGCGATGTACGAGAACATACTCATCCCCATCAGCGACGGACAGAGGGTCTATAACGTGTCCGTCAATCTGCGCCGTGCCGCCGAAACAGAGTGCAAAGAAGTAGTCAAGGAGTTTGAGAAACGGATGGTGCTCTATGTGATTGACGACGAATGGAAAGAACATCTCCGCCAGTTGGACGACCTCAAGCAGAGCGTACAGAATGCGTCCTATGAGCAGAAAGACCCGCTGCTCATCTACAAACTGGAGTCGTTTAACATCTTCCGTCAGATGCTTGACAACTTCAACCGCCGCGCCATAGCCATCCTCTTGCGCGGGTTCATCCCCCAGCAGCAGCCCTCGCAGATGCAGCAGGCACGCGCCCCGCAGCGCACGGACATGAGCCGCTACCGTACCCAGAAAGACGTGGTGCAACAGGCGGCGCAACAGTCGGGTATGGCGGGTGCGGCGCAGCGCGATACACGCGAGCAGCAGAAAGTGATGCCCATTATAGCCGACAAGAAACCGCGCCCTAACGACCCGTGTCCGTGCGGCAGCGGAAAGAAATACAAACAGTGCCACGGCAGATTAGAGTAACGCTATGAAAGAGGTGTATTGCGCTATCGACCTCGGCGCCACGTCAGGCCGCGTCATCATCTCGGACGGGAGTGAATTGCAGGAGGTTTACCGCTTCCCGAACGGCATCTACGAGCGGGATGGTATGTTCTTCTGGGATACAGATGCCCTCTGGCAGGAGATACAGCAGGGTCTGCGGCTGCTTGCCGGACGCGATGACCTGAAGGTCAAGAGTATAGGTGTGGACAGTTGGGGCTGCGATGTGGTCTTCGTTGACCGCGAGGGCAAGGCGCTGGCTCACCCGCGTGCCTACCGCGACCCCTATACTGATGGTATGATGGAGCAGGTCTGGAAGCGGTTAGGCGCCGACGGACAGCGCACTGTCTATCAGAAGACAGGCATACAGATGCTGCCTTTCAACACGCTATACCAGTTCTATGCCAGTCATACGCTGGGCTGGAAGCCGTTCAGGCAGGCGGCGCAATATCTGTGGATAGCCGACTGGTTCAATTACCTGCTCACGGGCGAGATGCGCAACGAATACACGCTGCTGAGCACCTCGCAACTGCTCAATTGGTATGACGGCGAGGCGGTGCAGCCGCATTTAGATGATGAACTGTTGGATGTTTGTGGTGCGAAGCGCGGATGTTTTGCTCCGATGGTGCATCCGGGTGAGCGAATAGGACTGCTGCTAAAAGAATTGTCCCTGTTCGCATATGACGTTCCTGTTATTGCTGTCGCCTCGCACGACACGGCCAGTGCGGTCGCTATTGTGGAAAGAGGACATGTGGCGTACCTGAGTAGCGGCACGTGGTCGCTGATGGGTGTGGTGAGCGAACAGCCCGTCATCACCGATGATAGTTACCGTCTGAACTTCACGAACGAGGGCGGAGTAGGGCTGACCTCCCGCGTGCTGAAAAACATCACCGGGATGTGGATTCTCGAGCAATGCCGTCGCGAATGGAAGGAACAGGGCAAGGACTACCCGCACGAAGAACTGATTCGGATGGCGGAAGAGACCGACCGGCTGTCGGTGGGCGATGAGCGCTGGCTTTTCAATCCCGATGAGCAGCGTTTCGCCAATCCGCAGTCCATGCTCGCCGAGGTGCGTCAGACGATGGACAGAAAGGACGATGCGCTGACCGTGTGGACCGTTTATCACAGTCTGGCGAAACGTTACGGAGAGGTCTTCCGTATGCTGCAGGAACTGACCCCGTGGCGGATAGAAAAACTCTGTGTGATAGGCGGCGGTGCGCGCAACAGTTATCTCAACCGGCTGACAGAACGTGCCATCGGCATTCCTGTGATTACCGGCTCAACCGAGGCGACCGCCCTCGGCAATATACTAATCCAAAAACAAGCCTTATAAATATTCCTGACTTATGATACGCGAGATCACCACCCACGCTGCCTATGCCATTGCCAAGGAGCGTTATGCCGAACTGGGCATCGATACCGAACAAGTAATCAACTCTCTTCGTGATTTCCACCTCTCCATGCACTGCTGGCAGGCGGATGACGTGACAGGTTTCGAGCCTGCGCAGAATGCCCTCTCGGGCGGCATCCAGTCCACGGGCAACTACCCCGGCAAGGCGCGCAACATAGACGAGTTGCGTCAGGACATACTGAAAGCCAAGTCGCTCATCCCCGGCACGCACCGTCTGAACCTGCATGAGATCTACGGCGAGTTCAAGGGACGGTTCGTTGACCGCAACGAATGCACTATCGACCTGTTCCGGGGTTGGATGCAGTGGGCGATGGAAAACAACACCAAACTCGACTTCAACTCCACATCGTTCTCTCATCCCAAATCGGGTAATCTGACGCTAGCCAACCCTGACGAGGAGATACGTTCGTTCTGGATTGAGCATACCAGCCGCTGTCGCGAGATTGCCAACGAGATAGGCAAGTTCCAGCAGGATCCGTGCTGCATCAACATCTGGATTCACGACGGCAGCAAGGACTTCACGGTGAATAGGCATCTCTATCGCTCGCTGCTCAAGGACTCGCTTGACCGGATACTCGCCAAGCAGTACAAATGGGAAAAGACATCCGTCGAGAGCAAGCTCTTCGGTATTGGACTGGAGACCATGACCGTCGGCAGCCACGATTTCTATACCGCCTATGCCTCGCGCAACAACCTGATGATCACGCTTGATACGGGGCATTTCCACCCGACGGAGAGCGTGGCGGACAAGGTGTCCTCGCTGCTGCTGTTCGTACCCGAACTGATGCTTCACGTGTCGCGTCCTGTCCGTTGGGACAGTGACCACGTCACGCTGATGGACGACCAGACGCTTGAACTCTTCCACGAGATCGTGCGTGCCAGTGCGTTGGACCGCGTTCATTACGGTCTGGACTATTTTGACGGCAGCATCAACCGCATCGGTGCATACGTTATCGGCTCGCGTGCCGCCCAGCGCTGTATGACCCGTGCGCTGCTCGAACCTGTTAAGACGGTCAGCCAGTATGAACTTGCCGGACAAGGATTCCAGAAACTCGCCTATTTGGAGGAGGAGAAGTCCCTGCCGTGGGCGGCGGTCTATGACGAGTTCTGCGTCCGCGAGGGCGTTCCCGTCGGAACGGACATCATCCCCGAGATAGAGCAATACGAGCGCGAGGTTACCTCCAAAAGAGGCTGATGAATGTTGTATGTTTGTAGTATATAGTTCTTTATGAAGATACTGATAGGTCTGTTGATTATTGCCGTGGGGGCATTCTGCCAATCGTCTTCGTATGTCCCCATCAACCGCATCAAGTCGTGGTCGTGGGAGAGTTATTGGTTAGTACAAGGCATATTTGCATGGCTACTGTTTCCTCTCCTCGGTGCGTTACTCGCTGTTCCGGAGGGTCAATCGTTAGCGGGTTTGTTCGCCTCGGCAGATTCGTTCCGCCTGTGTATGACTGTACTTTTCGGCGTTCTGTGGGGCGTTGGCGGACTGACGTTTGGTCTGTCAATGCGTTACCTCGGTGTAGCGTTGGGGCAAAGCATATCGCTCGGCACTTGTGCCGCGCTGGGTACCATCCTCGGTCCGCTACTTCTTCAGGTTTTCTTCCCTGAAATGAACGCTGTTGAATCGCTGACAGCCGGTGTGCTGTGGGGGGGAGCAGTGACATTGTTGGGCATTGCCGTCATCGGCATAGCGGGCGGACGGAAAGCGCGTGAGGTGAAAAGCGGACAATCGGCAGTGGTGGAGTTCAATTTCCCGAAAGGTATTCTGATTGCGCTGCTTGCAGGCTGTATGTCAGGGTGTTTCAATGTGGGTCTGACCTTCGGTCAGGGTATTTGTTTTGCGGATTCGTCCCCGTTGTTTGCTTCGCTTCCTGCCACGCTGTTGGTTACGCTTGGCGGGTTCGTGACCAATGCTTGCTACTGCCTCTTTCAGAACGGCAGAAACCATACATTCGGAGACTATGCCAGAAAAGAGGTATGGGGCAACAACCTGCTGTTTTGCTGCTTAGCGGGACTGCTGTGGTACAGCCAGTTCTTCGGGCTGAGTTTAGGCAAAGGCTTTCTTGCCGAAAGCGAGACACTGCTTACGTTCTCGTTCTGTATCCTGATGGCACTCAATGTCACTTTCTCCAACGTGTGGGGTATATTGCTGCGCGAATGGAAAGGGGCATCCGGACGGACGATTGCCATTCTTGTTATAGGTCTTGTTATATTGATAGTAAGTTCATTCCTCCCGCAATTATTACAATAGTATGATGCCGCAAGTGATTGACCAGATTGCCGAGGTGGCTGGCTACCTTTGGCAAAAAGGGTGGGGTGAGCGCAACGGCGGAAACCTCACGGTCAGGTTGGAAACAGACGATAGTGAAATATCCAGTCAGACTTATGGGGAAGCAGTTCCGTTAGGAATGACGTTGCCTCATATCGCCAATAGGTGTTTTTATGTGAAAGGGACGCAGAAGCGTATGCGCGATATGGCACGCGACCCGATGGCGAACGGCTGTATTATCCGCATTTCGGAAACGGGGAATTCGTTCCGTTATGTCACCAGTCCGGTTACGCCAACGAGCGAATTGTCGTCGCATCTGATGGCGCAGAACTACCTGATAGAAAGCGGCTCGCGTTATACGGCGACACTTCATACGCACCCTATCGAACTGGTTGCACTGAGTCACCACCGCGACCTATTGGATGATACATCGCGTCCCAATCGCCTGACGCGGACGCTATGGTCAATGATTCCCGAAACGCTTGCTTTCGCACCGTTGGGTATAGATATTGTCCCGTATGAAGTTCCCGGATCGGTAGAACTGGCAGAAGCCACACTCAAAAAGATCCGTGACTACGATGTGGTGTTGTGGGAAAAGCACGGTGTGTTTGCCGTGGGACAGGACATAATGGATGCCTTCGACCAAGTGGATGTCCTCAACAAGGCAGCGCGCATCTATTTAGACGCGCTGACCTATACTGCCGTCCACCCGGAGTCGCAGCCCGAAGGAATGACCGCAAAGGCGATGGAGGATGTGCAGCGCATTTTCCAGCTGCCCAAGCAAAGACCCTGTTAGGATGAACCGCGCATATCCATATATCGCCATTGTGACGGCGATGCTCATCTGGTCGTTGTCGGGTATTGCCATCAAGGAGGCTCTAACCGTCTTTCCGCAGCTGACGCTGATTGTTCTGCGGTTCACCATAGCCGTCCTACTTATGCTCTCTGTCGGTCTGTCGGCACGTGCCGTTTCCCGTCGCAGGAAAGGACAGGAAAGCGGACTGGCTTTACAGAGAGTGGAGCGCAAAGACCTGCCGGTGTTCCTTTTAGGCGGGTTCTTCCAGCCGTTCCTGTACTTTATATTGGAGACATTCACATATGATTCGCTTTCATCTCCGACCATTGCAGAGGCGTTGCTCTCCACAGCGCCCGTGTTCGCACCCGTGTTCGGCATCGTTCTGCTGCGGGAAAGAGTGACGCGCAACAATATTCTCGGCATCGTCCTGTCCACTGCGGGGATGCTGATGCTTATTCTGGTTGGGGCTGATTCGTTCGCCCTGGGCAACGCATGGGGTGTGCTGACCGCTTTCCTTGCTGTATCGGCGGCTTTGCTCTATTCAGTCACTCTGAAGCGTGTTCCTGAACGCTACAACTCGCTGACCGTTGTCTTTTATATGCAGTCGTTTTCGCTGCTGCTTTTCTTTGTCTGCTGGCTCTTTACGGACAAAACACAGGCTCCGCTCACAGCGTCTGCGGTGCTGTCCGTTCTTTATCTGGCGGTGTTCTCGTCGGTGACGGCGTTTATCCTATTCTGCTATACGGTGCGTCAAATCGGTATTACTCGGGCGAATGTCTTTAACAATATCCGTCCCGCTTTCACCGCTATAGCGATGTTTCTCATCTTCGACGAACACCTGCCGTGGGGCAAACTGGCAGGCATCGCTTTGATAATTATCGGTCTGTTTATCTGCCAGTATGTGAAAAAAGAGCCAGAAAAGCATATTTGACAATCAGTAGATTGCAGACTTTTTCGCAATAAAAAGAACAAATTGTTTGGTGGCAATGGTAAAAGCCCGTACTTTTGCGCAGTCTTTTTGGAAAAAGAGAAACAATGAACGCACAAATGGCAAACTTCTGGTGGTGGCGCACTCCCGTAGCAAAAGGAGGGTCACGTGCCGTTTGTCAGAGTATGTAAGTCATTTATCGGAAATCCACCCGTTTGACACACAATATGGAAAGACAGATACCAGCCGTAGGAAACCCTCCTGCGGTTGGATTATTTTTATGACATATTTGTCCTTTTCATAAGAAATGAGAAATTAACGCAGAAACAAACACAAATATTAATCAAACTAAAAAAAACTACCACTATGGAAAAGCAACCTATCCCCTACAAGATTTATCTTGAAGAAAAAGAGATGCCGACTCACTACTACAATGTACGTGCCGACATGAAACAGAAACCCGCTCCGCTGCTCAACCCGGGCACGCATCAGCCGATGACTGCGCAGGAACTGGAAGGCGTTTTCTGCACCGAACTTGTCAAGCAGGAATTAGACAATGACACTCCGTACATTGCCATCCCTGACGAAATCCGCTCCTTCTACAAGATGTACCGCCCGTCGCCTCTGGTGCGTGCCTATGAACTGGAACGCAAGATGCAGACACCTGCCAAGATTTACTACAAATTCGAGGGGAACAACACAAGCGGCAGCCACAAACTCAACTCTGCCATTGCTCAGGCGTACTATGCCAAGAAGCAGGGGCTTAAAGGTCTGACTACCGAAACGGGTGCCGGACAATGGGGTACAGCCCTCTCTATGGCATGCGCCTACCTTGGTATGGATCTCAAGGTCTATATGGTCAAAGGTTCCTACTATCAGAAACCCTTCCGCCGAGAAGTGATGCGCACCTATGGTGCATCTGTCACACCTTCTCCGTCGGATACCACTGAAGTCGGCCGCCGTATTCTTGCCGCCCATCCCGACACTACGGGCAGTCTCGGATGCGCTATCTCGGAAGCGGTAGAGTATGCTGTTACACATGAAGGCTACCGCTACGTATTAGGTAGCGTGCTCAATCAGGTGTTGCTACACCAAAGCGTCATCGGATTAGAGGCTAAAACTGCTATGGACAAGTACGGTATTCATCCCGATATTATTATCGGCTGTGCAGGTGGCGGTTCGAATCTCGGCGGACTGATTGCACCCTTTATGGGTGAGAAACTGCGCGGCGAAGCCGACTACCGGATTATAGCCATTGAACCGGCATCCTGTCCTTCCTTCACACGCGGCAAGTATGCCTACGATTTCTGTGACACAGGTATGATTTGCCCGCTGGCGAAGATGTACACGCTCGGTTCGGACTTCATTCCTTCGCCCAACCATGCCGGCGGTCTTCGTTACCACGGTATGAGTCCCATCCTTTCCGAACTCTACCATCAGGGTATGATGGAAGCGCGTAGTGTGGAGCAGACCAGCGTGTTCGAGGCTGCCGAGTATTTCGCCCGCGTGGAGGGCATCCTGCCCGCTCCTGAAAGCAGTCATGCCATCCGTGTGGCTCTTGACGAAGCACTCCGTTGCAAGGAAACAGGTGAGGAGAAGACGATTCTCTTCGGTTTGACCGGAACCGGTTACTTCGACCTCAAAGCATACGAGGAGTACAATGACGGCACGATGACGGACTATATCCCCACCGATGAGGAACTTGCTCGTTCGTTCGCCAAACTGCCGAAAATGGACTGATAAAAAGAATTGGATAGTAGAGACGGTAAACAATACCGTCTCTACGCTGTTAAGCATATGGATGAGAAGCGGGTGGTAATAATAGGATTAGGAGTCATTGCGAAACATCATATCGAGGCGATACAAAGAACGAAGATGTTTCGTATTGTCGCAGTGTGTGATATAGAGGAGAGTATGGCTCGAAATCCCCTTTATGCTCATTTGCCATTCTATACCGACTACAAAACGATGTTGCATGAGCAATGCCCGGAAATATCCATTATATGCACACCGCCTAACACCCATCGCTCAATAGCACAATACTTTATAGAACACGGGGTTCATGTATTAGTAGAAAAGCCTTTATCAGACAAACAGGCAGACGCTGATTATTTCTTCAGGCAAGAAATTTTAGAGCACTATACTCCTCTATTTCATAGTATATGCGCAGCCGAAGTGATATGGGCAAAGCAGAATTTGTTGCTTTCTAATATACGAAAGTTAGAACAATCATTCTCTGACCCATACTTTACACATAACGTCATAGCCGGCAATAGAATTTCTCTTGGCGGCTGCTGGTTGGATAGCGGTGTTAATGCGTTGGCTATATTATCGTTGTGGCTGAATTTAGACGAACTTCTGATATGTAATCTAAGGCACAGAATAGACCCCCAAAGTGCATTGCCTATTGCTTCTACATTGGATGCTCAAGCCGAAGATATAAAAGTAAATTTGGAAATTCATTGGGATAAAGGCATAAATCACAAGCAAACCGTAATAGAAGACGAGTTGCATAGGTATAGAATAGATCATTCTGATCAGTCTGTTTGGTGCGATGGGCAATGTTTGTTCCATGATGATAGTGAGGAAAGACTGACCAGACATTACATTGAATTTTACTCACATTTCCCTCGGATGACATTGCCAGCGAACGAAGTAAGAAAATTGTATGATATTGTTTTTGAATAATAGTAACATGATGCTGTATGGAAGATTATTTAAGTAAGTTTTTCAGCTTTCACAAGAAGAAACACCCATTGCTTTTTTGGGTAACCATAGTTGTAGGAACAATAGTGTGGTTACTCATAACTTTTCTATTGTTCTATCTTTCATCGAAAAGTTCAATTATGGATGTCGTTTGGGATATATATATAAATCTATTAGCATCTTTGATTGCATTCGTGATTGCATATGAGATGGTGTTATATGTTTCCTTTTCTTTGCATAGATATGAAGACGAGATAAAGGTGAGTTACAAAAATTCGGATATGGAGAAGCAGTATGGTCAAAACTACCTTCAAAAAGTAGAAATCAACAATCTTAATGTCGAGGTATATTGTGAACCATTGCTAAAATATGGCGAATACACAGATATTATTGTAGATGATGATCCTGACCGTCATTTTGAACTGGATACATTCATCAAGAGCCAGGCATTTGAACTGCTTGCGGCACATTCTAAAAGTAAGAGTGTTCACGACACAACGGTACGATTATATGATTTTGTCAAACCGACTAAAGAGAACGGATACACAGCGGTTATGCGCTTTGGCAGAAGTTCTTACTTAGCGCATTTGCTTACTAATCGTGTCCTTGATTATCCGCTAAAGGGTGATATTACAATTCGCAGTTTGTATGAGAATACAGATACTTTAACAGAATTAAGATATGCAAAGATGTCTAATCATCTTGGTATCAACGCATTGGTGTTTGTTGGTAACAACGAAAGGCGTATGTTGTTAGTACCTCGTAGGGGAAAGGATGCTACTGTTGTTAAAAACGGTGTTACGGCGAGCATGGCACTTAGATTGAAGATGGATACTTTTGAAAACAAATATGCCTCCAAACTAACAAAGGATTATATCGTACGAGATTGTATAGAAGAAAATATAGCATCAGCGATAAAGATATCTAAAGACGATTGGCAGAAAATCGCTAACAAAATCCAGATAGTGTTTCTTGGACTTGCTCGTGATATATATGAAGGAGGTAAACCTACACTGTTCTATGCTGTTGATCTTAATATAACAGAAGAGGAGTATTGGAATATGTATCATATATCACCCACTGAAGAGCGTGGTATAGATGAAGTTGAAGAGATAATGCTTGCTCAATGGGAAAGTATTGAAGTGAAAAATAGTTTGTTGAGTGCGTACATGCATCTCTGCACAGAACAATTTCAACTACCCTTTATTTCTGATATAAAAGGAAAAAAGACCGTTGAACAACATCAGAGGACAAGAAAAATTATTACTGCTAAAAAGTCATACTCATTTGAACAGAACCTGATAAGCAATATCTGGTTTTATCAACAATATTTAACCCGGAACGGTCATTAGAATAACACGCATATTCGGTCTAATGACCGATTGGGGTTAATGTAAAAATATCGCTTTTATTGCACTGATACTTCTGAAAAAAAGCATTCGTGTAACCGATGAATAAAGGGCTGAAGGCACTTTTTGAACAGGCAATGAACGGGCAATGAACGACGAATGAACAGGAACGCCGCTATTTCTGACAAAAAAGACTTGTAAAAAACTGCCCTTCGCAGTCCAAATCGGTTAAGGCATCTTTCATTTAACCCCAAATCGGTCATTAGACATCAAGAAATCTGTAGTTGTTTTTTTATAATACGCTATAATTCAGTTTTATACATATATTTTTTTTCTAATGACGGTCATTAGAAAATGCCATATATAATCATTTGCTGCATATCAATTATAGATAGCAACTACAATGCATGAGATATTTCTAATGGACGATTTTGGGTTATTGATTATTTCCCTTATAAAGATTCGTTGCTGTCTTCTTCACACTGGCGGATGTCGGTCTGTATCTGGCGGCGGAGGGCATCCAACGAGTCGAAACGCTGCTCGTCACGCAGGCGATGCAGAATCTCCACCCGCAACAACTGGTTGTAGAGATTGCCCTCAAAGCCGATGATATGCACTTCTATATAGGTGCGCGGTTCGTCCCTGTCCTGCACGGTGGGGTTCGTGCCGATGTTCATCACCGCCTGATAAACGATACCGCTTATTTCCGTCCGGACGGCATAGACTCCGTCTTTCGGTAGCAGTTTGTCAGAGTCGGAGAGCGAGATGTTGGCCGTCGGAAATCCCAACCTCGTTCCCAATCCTTTTCCGTGCACGACCTTGCCGAAGAGCGAGTATTCGCGTCCCAACATCTCATTGGCGGCTTCTATGTATCCTTCCTGCAAAGCCTTGCGTATGAGAGAGGAGGAGATGGGGTAGGGACTGTCGGATGCAGCAGTGTGCTTGTACCATTCGACATCGGACAGAGGAGAAGACGATGCTTCCTGTAACAGCAGCACCTCCACTCCCGCGTCTTTGCCTGCTTTCACATAGTCGTCAAAAAGCGAGAGACGGTCGCTGCCGAACCGATGGTCATAGCCCATCATAAGAGCGGTAACATCGTATCGTTCACGCAGATAATGCATAAACTGTCCAGCCGTCTGCGTCCGCACATCGCCGAACTCGAGCATAACAACCTTGTCCACTCCGCACGCCTCCAAGAGCGCCCTGCGTTCGTCACGGGTAGTGAGCAGCCGCTCCTTACTGCCTGTCAGCAGATTGCGGGGATGAGTAAAGAACGTGACAACCAGGCTCTGAAGAGCCCGTTGTTCCGCCTCCATAACAAGTTGACGGAGCAGGAACTGATGTCCCTTGTGCACTCCGTCAAACATTCCGATGGTTGCTATACGGTTCAAGGTCTTTCCTATTTAGAGTCTTTCTCCGTCTTGGGGAAGCATATCCAGAAGAGCACCGCCACAATGAGTGCGTAGGCAGAGAATATGTACCACGACGTGCGCCATCCTGACCAGATATCCAAAGCCGAAGCCCCAGCAGCGGCAGGATTATACACAAAGGTATTGATGACAGCCTGTGCGGCAAGCGTACCGATAGTAGCACCGAGACCGTTGGTCATCATCATAAAGATGCCTTGTGCCGACGAACGCAGTGCGGGGTCGGTCTGACGGTCCACATAAAGCGAGCCGCTGATATTGAAGAAGTCGAAGGCAAAGCCATATACGATACAACTCAACACGAACATCCACACACCTTTGCCCGGATCACCTGCTCCGAACAAGCCGAAACGGAGTACCCAAGCGAACATAGCCATCAGCATCACGTTCTTAATGCCGAAGCGCTTGAGCACGAACGGAATAAGCAGGATGCAAAGGGCTTCACATATCTGGGAAATACTAATCAGTATATTGGAATGCTGCACGCCGAACGTGTCCGCAAACTCGGGGAAGGCACTGAATGAACCCAAGAAAGGATTGGCAAAGCCGTTGGTAATCTGAAGGCTCACGCCGAGAAGCATGGAGAAGATGAAGAAGATAGCCATCTTTTTCTCCTTGAACAGCGAGAACGCCTGCAAGCCCATTGCCTCCACAAAAGACTTGGACTTGGCGTTTTTCTTTGTCTCACATTCGGGGAGAGTCATTGAATAGAGCGCCAGTACAATGCTCAAGCAGCCACTGACGGTGAACTGCAAAGGCGAGTTCTGGAATCCCAACAAATCGACCGCCCACATGGTAACGATAAAGCCGACTGTTCCGAGTACACGGATAGGCGGGAAATCACGTACCGTGTCCAGCCCAGCTTTGCCTAACGCGATGTATGCCACCGAGTTGCTTAAAGCGATAGTAGGCATAAAGAACGCCACGGAACAGGTATAGAGCGTGAACAGGAGCGGGAACTGCACGTCGGCACCGGAAAGCACGCCATAAAAACCGGCAGAAATCATAAACGCACCTGCCCAAGCATGGCATAATGCCAGCAGTTTCTGCGCAGGTATCCAACGGTCCGCCACTATACCCATCAGGGCGGGCATAAAGAGACTGACGATACCTTGAATGGAGTAGAACCAGCCGATATGTTGTGCCAAACCGTGTTCGGCAAGATAGCGTCCCATACTCGTCAGGTAGGCTCCCCAAACGGCAAATTCGAGGAAATTCATTACGATAAGACGAAGACGTATGTTTTTCATACTGTAAACTGTTATAGATTATTTACATAATTCAATCAACTATCAACTATCAATTATCAACTCTCAACTATCCTCACATCGCCCCTGTCACCTGTATGGTCTGTCCGCTGACGTAGGACGAGAGGTCGCTGGCGAGGAAGAGCGCCACGTTGGCAATCTCTTCGGGTGTACCGCCACGGCGCATCGGTATGCGGCTGACGAAGGCATCCAAAGTGGCTTGGGGCAGTGCGGCTGTCATATCGGTCAGTACAAAGCCAGGAGCAATAGCATTAGCACGTATGCCGCGACTACCAAACTCTTTGGCAGTCGTTTCTGTCAGTGCAATGATACCGGCTTTGGAGGCGGCATAATTGGCTTGTCCCGCATTGCCGTAGATACCAACTACGGACGACATCGAGACGATTGCTCCGCTCTTCTGCCGCATCATGTAAGGCGATACAGCGTGGATAAAGTTGAAAGCCGACTTTAGATTGACATTGATAACACTGTCCCACTGCTGCTCGGTCATCCGTAGCAGCAACGTGTCCTTTGTTATACCGGCGTTGTTTACCAGTATATCGATGTGTCCGAAGTCCTGCAGCACCTGTTCCACCACCTTGTGCGTCTCGTCAAAGTCCGCCGCATTACTTGCGTAGGAACGGCACGTAACTCCTTTGGCTTCAATCTCTTTGCGCGTTTCCTCTGCCTGTTCGTTGATAACAAGGTCAGTAAAGGCAATCTGACATCCTTCTTCGGCAAAGCGAATGGCGATGGCTTTGCCTATTCCTCGTGCGGCACCTGTTATGATGGCTACCTTATTCTCGAGCAACTGTTTCATCTTTGTTGCGATATACGTTTCTCAATGGCTGCCGTGGCTTCTTCGTAGCCAGGCTTGCGGAGCAGAGCGAACATGTTTTTCTTGTACGCTTCCACACCGGGTTGGTTGAACGGATTGACTCCCAGCATATACCCTGACACACCGCACGCTACCTCGAAGAAGGCAATCAGCTGACCTAATGCGTATTCGTTCAGTGCGGGCATTTGGATGAGCAGGTTAGGTACGCCGCCGTCCATGTGTGCGAGACGTGTTCCCAACTCCGCCATCTTGTTCACCTCGTCCACACGTTTGCCTGCAAGGAAATTCAGCCCGTCCAAGTTCGCATCGTCCGTCGGTACAACCACTTTGTGTTCAGGCTGTTCCACTGATATGACGGTCTCGAACAAGTGTCGTTCGCCTTCCTGAACGTACTGTCCCATGGAGTGCAGGTCGGTAGTGAAATCAACTGAAGCGGGGAAGATGCCTTTGTTCTGCTTGCCTTCGCTCTCGCCGTAGAGTTGCTTCCACCATTCACTCACGTAGTGCAACTTGGGATGGTAATTAACAAGCAGTTCTATTTTCTTTCCCTGACGGTAGAGGTGATTGCGTGAAGCGGCATAGTGCAAGGCAGGGTTGTGTTCAAAGTCCGCCGCAGTGCAGCACGCCATCATCTTCTCCGCTCCGTCCAACAGGGCGTTGATGTCCAGTCCGGCGCAAGCGATAGGCAGTAGTCCAACTGGACTCAGTACGGAGAAGCGTCCGCCGATGTTGTCCTCGATAACGAATGTGTCGTAGCCTTCCTGTGTGGCAAGTGTGCGCAACGCACCTTTCTTCGCATCCGTGATGCAGACGATGCGTTCACGTGCTACTTCCTTGCCTGCCTGCTCTTCCAACTGCTGCTTGAGCAGCCTGAACGCCAATGCGGGTTCGGTAGTCGTGCCGGACTTCGAGATACATATAATGCCGAAGTTTCTGTCGCGAAGCAGGGTTTGTAGTTCGTACAAATAATCTTCGCCGATACTGTTGCCCGCATAGACTATCTGCGGCTTGTTGCAGTAGGCAAACGATGACTGCAAGGCATCAATTACCGCTTTGGCACCCAGGTACGAACCTCCGATACCGACACATACAATCATGTCACACTGACGGCGAAGACGGTCAGCAGTCTGCTGTATGGTGCTGACTTGGGAACGAATATCTTTAGGCAGAGAGAGCCAGCCGAGGAAGTCGTTTCCTGCGCCTGTACCTTCGGTCAGGGTGCGAAGCGCTGACAGCGTCTCCTCTTTGTATGAATGCAATGCGTTGTTATCTAACGCATAGGAATAGGTAAATTGAATATCTTTCATAGGGTAGGTTATTTGAGTTTCTGCGTAAGTTCTCTAATTACTATTGACGGTGACTGGAAGTTGTAAAGGATGTCATAGACGGCATCCACAATGGGCAGACTGACACGTTGTTTCTTGTTCACTTCGTGGATACAGCGTGTGCCGTAGTAGCCTTCCGCTACCATCTCCATCTCTATCTGTGCCGCTTTGACCGAGTAGCCCATACCGATCATCTGTCCGAACTGACGGTTGCGGGAGAACTTGCTGTAGGATGTCACCAGCACATCTCCTAAGTAGCCCGATGCATCAATGTTGATGGGCATTCCGTTGTTGGCTGCCACGAAGCGCTGTATCTCCTGAACGGCATTGGAGATGAGCACCGCTTGGAAATTGTCACCATACCGTAAACTGTGGCATAGTCCCGATGCGATGGAGTAGATGTTCTTCATCACCGACGAGTATTCCAAGCCTTCCACATCGTCGCTCGTAGTTGTATGCACGTATGGGGTATGGAAGATGGCAGCCGCTTTAGTCGCTGTTTCAGGGGATGTAGAGCCGATAGTCAAGTAGCTCTGACGCTCCAATGCAATCTCCTCTGCGTGGCACGGACCGGCTATCACCGCCAACTGTTCGTCGGGTATAAGGAAATGGAAATGCAGATAATCCGTCACGGTCACGTTGTCTTCGATAATCATTCCTTTCACGGCAGAGATAATAATCTTTCTCCGCAGCGAACGCCTTACCTTGTTGAGTGTCGTCTTCAGGTAGGGCGAAGGGATAGCTATGATGAGAACATCCGATGCGGCAATGACCTCGTTGATATCGGATGTGAACTGGATGCGGTCCACATCAAAGTGCGTCTGTGTCAGATAGCCGGGGTTCTTGCCCGTCTTGACGAACTCATCAATGGCTTCCTGCCGACGTATGAACCAATTGATTTTCTCTTCGTTGTGAAGAACTATCTTAGCAAGTGCGGTAGCCCAACTGCCGTTGCCTACTATCGCTATGTGTCGCTTTTCCATACGCTCAATTGGCTTCGGGTTTCATTGTCGGGAAGAGTAGCACTTCCTGTATGCTCTGCTGTCCGGTCATCAGCATGGTCAGGCGGTCGATACCGATGCCTATTCCCGATGTGGGCGGCATCCCGTATTCGAGTGCGCGCATGAAGTCATGGTCTATCACCATCGCTTCATCGTCGCCCTTGTCTGCCAGTTTCATCTGTTCCACGAACCGTTCGTACTGGTCGATGGGGTCATTCAGTTCGCTGTAGGCGTTCGCCAGTTCCTTGCCGTTAACCATCAACTCAAAGCGCTCTGTCAGTCCCGCTTTGGAGCGGTGCATCTTGGTCAGCGGTGACATCTCGATGGGGTAGTCGATGATGAAAGTAGGCTGTATGAAACCGCCTTCGCATGTCTCCCCAAACACTTCGTCAATGAGTTTGCCTTTACCCATCTTCTCTGTCCCTTCTACGCCTAACGACTTGGCAAAGGTGCGCAACTCGTCTTCGGTCATGTTCTCCACGTCTTTGCCGGTCTTTTCCTTGATAGCGTCAAGGATAGGCAGACGGCGGTAGGGAGCCTTGAAATCTATTTCGTTGTCACCAATCTTCACTTTCGTTGTGCCGTTGCAGGCTATGGCAATCTTCTCGAGAAGCCGCTCTGTGAACGACATCATCCAATTGTAGTCCTTGTACTGCACGTACAATTCCATACAGGTGAACTCGGGGTTGTGCGAGCGGTCCATACCCTCGTTGCGGAAGTTGCGTCCGATTTCGTACACGCCTTCAAAACCTCCGACAATCAGCCGCTTGAGGTAGAGTTCGGTGGCGATACGCAGGTACATATCCACGTCTAATGTGTTGTGATGCGTAATGAACGGACGTGCCGTGGCTCCGCCTGCAATCTGCTGCAGGATAGGTGTCTCCACTTCTGTATATCCCGCTTCATCGAAGAAACTGCGCATTGTGCGTATGATAGTGGCGCGCTTGAGGAATGTCTCCTTCACGCCGTCGTTCACCACGAGGTCCACATAACGCTGGCGATAGCGCTGTTCGGGGTCGTTGAAGCCGTCATACGCCACACCGTCCTTGTACTTGACTATGGGCAGCGGACGAAGGCTCTTCGCTAATACGGTCAGCCGCTTTGCGTGAACGGAGATCTCGCCCATCTGGGTGCGGAACACGAATCCCTCAATGCCGATAAAGTCGCCTATATCAAGCAGTTTCTTGAATACGACGTTGTACATTTGCTGCTCGACGGTGAGAGGCGTATCCGACCCTTCGGCAACGGGTTCCTGTATGTCGTCGCGGCTGACATAGACCTGTATGCGTCCTTTGGAGTCCTGCAGCTCTATGAAGGACGCTTTGCCCATAATGCGTTTCGACATCAGTCGTCCTGCTATGCGCACATCCTTGCCTGTAAACCATTCGGCATCGGGCTCCGGTTCGCCTTCTGCTCTGTCCACAAACGCCTGCTTGATGTCTGTCGAATAGCCTGTTACCACATATTCCTGCGCAGGGTAGGGGTTGATGCCCATCTCCCGCATCGTCTGAAGGCTCTGTCGCCTTACTTGTTCTTGTTCACTGAGTTCCATAATATATTCTGTCCAAATGTTTAGTTCTTCTTTTGTGCAGTGTTTATAGAAAACAACACTTTCCGCCCGCAAAGATATGACAAATTTATCATTGTCGCAAACTTTGTTTATTTTTTGCACATAAACCATAAATCATAAACTATAAACATGCAATCACCAACACGCAGTGATTAACATGAAGTTACCAACAGCGAAGCTGACTAACACGTAGTCCCCAACACGTAGTCACTAACAGCGAAGCCTCAAAACAGCGAGCATCATTATGAAATTATTATGTGATTATTATGTGATTACTATGTTATTATTATGTGATTATTATGTTATAACTCTGTTTTTACTATGTTAGTCAGCATGTTCGACCGTACCTGCACCGTATGACTATAAAAGGGATACAATCCGGCACCCCTCCCGCGAAAAAAGAAAAACAGAAGGCTATGTTTGGTAGCCTTCTGTCGTAATAGGAGTGCGGGTAATACCGCACGGAACATACT
>CAJOIZ010000036.1 GCA_905234835.1 Paludibacteraceae bacterium | reverse complement strand
CACCATTGACGACATAGACGCGGCGCACACCCTTGTCGCCGAGTTCGAGGAGATTCCCGTAACGCTCGCCGACAACGAGGAGAGCAGTTACTACAGCACCACACTCGCCACCTTCAGCACAGAGACGGACTTCCAGCTTATGCGCACCTTCTATGCCGGTATGTGGAACACGGTCTGCTTCCCCTTCGACCTTACTGCTGACCAGATTACAGCGTCCGATATGAGCGGTGCAACCTTCTACACCCTCACTTCCGTTACAGGTGACGCTGCCGAAGGCTTGGACTTCAATGTGAGCGAAGTAACATCACTCTCCGCACGCACACCTTATCTCGTGCAGGTCAGCGGAGCGAACATCACCAATCCCGACGCTGGCAGCAAGTGCCTTCACCAACAACACGTCAGGCACTAATGTCGGCGATACGAAGTTCTTCGGCACCGTGCACCCCACCGACCTTGAGATAGGCTCGGGCAGCGGCTTCCTCTTCCTCGGACAGAACAACGCCCTTTATTGGCCCAATGTAGCCAACAAGATTCGTGCTTTCCGCGCCTATTTCTACAGTGGCAACAACGCAGTGCAAGCGATACACCCCCGTGTCCGCATTGTCCTCCAGAACGAGACCACAACCGACATTGAGGAGATAGGGGTTTCCGGAGAATCAGGAGCTTCCGGAGAATCAGGAGTTTCCGGAAAGTCAGGATTATCCGGAGCCTCCGTAAAGAAGTACCTCCGCAACGGCTCTCTCGTTATCGAGAAGAATGGTGTGAAGTACAACGCTGTCGGTCAGGAAATAAAGTAACAACGTCTTTGACCAGCAGATAACATGCCCTTTCGTCATACCGATATCCCGTTATCCCGATATTCCGTGCCGACGTCGTTATCCCGATATGCCGTTATTCCGATATCCCGAGCCGACATCGATATCCCGACATCCCGTCATACCGATATTCCGTGCCGACGTCGTTATCCCGATATCCCGTCATACCGGTATCCCGAAAGAAGAGTAACATCACCGCAGCATGGGCGGAGGCAACTTTCATAATTGGGTTTTAAGGGGTTTAATACGCCTCCGCCCCGCTGCTCTTTAACCATCCACCGCAGAACAAGAAAAGCACAATCCGCTTAATCTGCGGACAAAGAGACAAACACATTACAACCATGAAAAGAGAATATCAGACTCCGCTTTCGATAGCGGAAGAGACCATTAGAGTGAACATGCTCTGCGCAAGCGGAGGCGGTGGTGGCATCACCCCGTCGCATGACACGCAACCCGTCACCGATGGCGGTGACCCGAATGACGCCATTTAACCGCCTGCGGAAAGATACACATAGTTAAGCATCTTTCGCAGCAAGCGTCATCCCTTCCGTGCGACAATATCCGCACCGCATCCCGACAGAAGGCTACCCTCATGATAGCCTTCTGTTTTTCTTTGTTAATTGCGTCTGTACAGCGAAGCAGATCGTTAGAATTGAATTCTGACACGGCTCTCCAGAGCCGCCTTTTTCTTCGTATTCCGCCGATTAGTAATCGGCATTGTTCGTCCTTTGCGTCTGTACAGCGAAGCAGATCGTTAGAATTGTATTCGGACATCGGCTCCCCAGAGCCGCTTGTTAAATATCCGCCTCGCCCTCTTCGGAATTCCGGTATCCCGACAGCACGAAATACCGGAATACCGTAAACCAACGACAACTCTCTAAACCACCTCAACAACCTATAAACGCCTAAACCTATAAGACCTCTCCTCATTTCCATCTCCTTACAAAGAAAATGCAATAAAAGTAAAAAAACTTGCTTTTCAAGTGATAGATTTTGCCCTTTTTCCCCTCTTATATATAGAGGGGCATACTTAATTTGCAATTTGAAATCATAAACCATAAATCATAAATTAGAAACGATAAACTCTCAACTCTCCAACTTCACTCAACTTTCAACTCTCAACTTTCAACTATAAAAACTCCTAAACCAAGAAAATTGCAATCATAACCGTATCTTTGCACGACATGACAGTCCTGTGGCTTTTATCTCAAAACTGATTATTAGCCGGTTACACAACCTAAGAGTTACTATATGCATTTTTATCAGACACTAATGACTAAAAATAGAAAATATGGTTTGTAAGGCTCAAGAATAAGCAGTATCTTTGCGGCGTTGCGCGATGGAGAATCCCGAAAGGATTACCGGGTAATAATAGAGTACTATAATAATAACAGGATAGATATGGAGAGTAAACTTGGACTGGATTTTAAGAAGGTTGACTACGCCCGCTCACTGGCGGGCAAGATAGCGACCGAGGTTCAGACCTTCGTGGAGCAGTACACGACCGTGGCGGTGGAACGCACGCTGTGCCGTCTGATGGGCATTGACGGCGTGGACGCGAATGGAGTGCCGTTGCCCAACGTGGTGGTGGACGCGCTGATGGCGAAGGACGTATTGGGTGAAGGCGTGCTGTTCTTCCTCGGCAACGCGATGATTGCCACGGGACTGTGTCCGCAGGAGATTGCCGAGAAAGTGGCAAAGGATGAACTGGACATCACGAAGGTGGTGACCCGCGACCGAAAACGACTGATGGAGGCTTTGCAGCCCACCATAGACAGCAGCATCGAGCGTATCCGCGCCCGCCGGCAACGCCGAGAGCATTATCTGGAAACCATCGGCGAAGGACCGAAGCCGTACCTCTATATCATTGTGGCGACGGGCAATATCTACGAGGATGTGGTGCAGGCGCAGGCTGGTGCACGACAGGGAGCGGACATCATAGCCGTTATCCGCACGACAGGCCAGTCGCTGCTGGACTACGTGCCTTACGGCGCAACAACCGAAGGATTCGGCGGCACATTCGCCACACAGGAGAACTTCCGCATCATGCGCAAGGCTTTGGACGAGGTGGGCGAAGAACAGGGACGATACATCCGCCTTTGCAACTACTGCTCGGGGCTGTGTATGCCTGAGATAGCCATCATGGGCGCATTCGAGGGTCTGGACGTGATGCTGAACGACGCGCTCTACGGCATCCTGTTCCGCGACATCAATATGCAGCGCACGCTGATTGACCAGTATATGTCGCGCATCATCAACGGCTTTGCGGGCGTAATCATCAACACAGGCGAGGACAACTACCTGACCACAGCCGATGCGGTTGAGGCGGCGCACACGGTACTGGCAAGCGACCTTATCAACGAGCAGCTGGCGTATATGGCGGGTCTGCCCGCCGCACAGATGGGTCTGGGACACGCCTTCGAGATGGACCCGATGCTGGAGAACGGCTTCCTTCTCGAGTTGGCGCAGGCGCAGATGGCGCGGGAGATATTCCCCGATGCGCCGCTCAAATACATGCCGCCGACCAAGTTCATGACAGGCAACATCTTCCGTGGACATATACAGGACGCACTGTTCAACATGGTGGGTATATGGACGCATCAGGGTATCCAGTTGCTCGGTATGCCGACGGAGGCTATTCATACGCCCTTTATGAGTGACCGCTACCTGAGCATAGAGAACGCCAAGTACATCTTCAACAACATGAAGTCCATCGGCGAGGAGATGGAGTTCAAGGAGGGCGGCATCTGCCGCACACGCGCAGCACTGGTGCTGGACAACTGCATCCGACTGCTTGAGGAACTGGTACGCGAGGGACTGTTCACCGCTCTTGAGAAAGGCATCTTCGGCGACGTGAAGCGTCCGAAGACCGGCGGCAAGGGACTGGCTGGCGTGCGTATGAAGCAGGACAACTATTTCAATCCGTTTATCGAACTAATGAAAGGGAAAAGATAATGAGCGAAGGACTGTACAGCATGGAGGCGAAGGACTTTGACAAGACCCTCGACCTTACCAAAATCAAACCATACGGCGATACAATGAACGACGGCAAGGTGCAACTCTCGTTCACACTGCCCGTCCCCTGCGGCGCGGAAGCCGTCGAAGCCGCCAAACAACTGCTCAAAGAGATGGGGCTGAACAATCCTTCGGTGGTCTATTACAAGGAGCTGACCCCGGGATTCACGTTCTTCAACTGCTACGGCTCTTGCACACATACGGTAAACTACTCGTCCATCTATGTGCCGAAAGTGGAGTCGAACGTGATGTCGATGCCCGACACGGACGAGTACATACGGCAGCACTTCGGTCGTAAGATTGTGATTGTAGGCGCATCGACCGGCACGGACGCGCACACCGTCGGTATTGACGCGATTATGAACATGAAAGGCTACGCGGGACACTACGGACTGGAACGCTACGATATGATTGAGGCGTACAACCTCGGCTCGCAGGTTCCCAACGAGGACTTCATCGCCAAAGGTGTCGAACTGCACGCTGACGCGCTGATTATCTCCCAGACCGTCACGCAGAAAGACGTGCACATCAAGAACCTGACCAACTTCATCGAACTGATGGAGGCGGAAGGACTGCGCGACAAGATGATATGCTGCTGCGGCGGCGCACGCATCACGCACGAACTGGCACAGGAACTTGGATTCGACGCCGGCTTTGGAATGAACACCTATGCCGATGACGTAGCATCGTTCATCGTACAGGAAATGGATAAAAGAGGAATGAAATAACCGTTTTTTTCACCGACTATGAAACACCTATCCGCTATCCCTCACAGACTGCTTGTCTGCCTGTTGGCAATCTATTCTTTCGTTCCCGCAACGGCACAGCGCAAACAACCGGCTGGTTTTGACGACGACTACATCTTCTGGGGTTATCCGAATGTCTATCTCAACTATGAGGCAAAGTTCGCTTACCCGCTCATCGACCGTATGCTACAGGCCTATCCGCCGGAGGTTGAAATGAGTCAGAACCGGCAGATGGCTCTCGTCGCGCTTGACCAGTTCCTCCACGATGCGGACTACACCAAACGAAACGCTTTCTACACGTTTGTCAATGAGCGTATGGCGTATATGCTGACAACGATGGACGAACCGGTATTCTCGGGCGTGCGGGTATACAAGCTCTACAACAGCGGATTCATTCTCAAGACACTGAAAACAACCGTTGCTATCGACCTCGTGCCGGGCGGCAATACAAGCAAGCCCTTCCTCACGGATTCGGTCATCACGGAGATTATCAGCCGCTGCGACGCACTGCTCGTTACTAACTCTGACAGCCGCCACGCCAACAAGAGCATCGCCAAAGCATTCGTAGAGGCAGGCAAGAAAGTATATGTTCCTCAAGAGCTGTGGAGCAACCTCGGAGAAGAAGTTGTCTCCGTTGGCGGCGACACGGAACAGACCGTCGAAGCGGACGGGATGACCCTACATATCCTGACCGGACACAACGGCAAGAACACGAACAACATCTACATAATGGACTTTCAGGGTCGCGGGGTAGTGGCGCATACAGGTGCACAAGACAACGATGCCGACTACGACTGGATTAGTCAGATACACGACCTGTATGACACGGACATTCTGCTGACCAAGAGCGCGAACATACACTTGGAGGATATGCTGGAGGGCTTCCTGCCTCGGATGGTGATTACCGCACACGAGAACGAGATGGAAAGCTCGGTGGACAAACGCGAGTCGTACTGGACCACGCAGAAACGGCTGAAGAGCCTCGCCCTGCTGAATATACCCAATGTGGTTATGACATGGGGAGAGGCATACGATTATGCAGACACCGAATCGAAGAACATCTCCTCGTCTGCTAACAAAGTGCTCATCAACGGAGTCCTGTACATCGAGCGCAAGGGTTCCTTCTACACCCCAGCCGGTATAAAAATCAAATAACCAACAGCATTATGAGAAGATATATACTTACTGCTTTCGCGCTTCTGGGCGTTATTATCCCTTCCGCAGCGCAGTCTGCCGACGGCAATCCTAACGCTGACCAATACATATACTGGGGCTACTTGTCCGACTACAAACTGGGGCAGGCTTCAACGGCTTTCACCGCCATTGACGGGATGCTGCAAGCCAATCCTCCCCAAAAGGATATTCCGCTGCCACGCGAACTGGCACTGGTCAGCCTTGACCAGTTGCTCCACGACACCGACAACGATGCCACCGAGCCGTTCTATACGTTCATCAACACCCGTATGCAGCGCGTACTCAAGAACCTGGACATCCCTGTAACCGAAGGCCTGCGGATTTACAAACTATACAACGACGGTTTTATTGTCAAGTCCGCCAAAGCGACCATCGCCATTGACCTCATTCCGGGCGGGTCGGACACCAAACCGTTCCTTACCGACTCGGTTGTTTACGGCATCGCGGGCAAATGCGACGCGCTGCTCATCTCCCATTTCCACGCCGACCACGCCAACCTCAACGTAGCCAAGGCGTTTGCGGAAAGCGGGAAACTGGTCATCGCTCCCAAAAACCTGTGGGTGGGGGTTCATCCGCTGATCAAGCAGATGGAGGAGGAAAACAAGGAATTTGATATTGAAATTGACTCTCTGGACGTGACGCTCCACGTTCTCCCGGGACACCAGGGAGATGTGTATAACAACATCAACGTGGTCGAGTTCCATAACGTGGGAACAGTGGCACAGACGGGTGACCAATGGGGAAGAGAGGACGACTTCAAATGGATGGACAAGGTGCATGAGAAGTACGACATTGACGTGTTTATGCCCAACTGTTGGATGGACCAGCTGAAACGTGCCATCAAAGGCTTCGCCCCCAAACTCATCATCACCGGCCACGAGAACGAACTGGGAGAACACTCTATCGACCACCGCGAAGCCTACTGGATCACCATCAAGAAAATGGAAAAGATGGCGGATCTCAATATCCCTTATGTGCTGATGACGTGGGGTGAATGGTACGAGTACCGGAAATAAATCTTATGACAACAACTAATTATCAAATAAATACAAGATTATGGAAAAAGAACAAGTAAGAGAAGTCATTGCCCGCCGTGCGGCGCGTGAACTGCACAATGGCGACGTGGTCAACCTCGGTATCGGTCTGCCGACCATGATTCCCAACTACCTGCCCGCAGGTATTACCGTGACGCTCCAGACGGAGAACGGCGCAATGGGTCTCGGTCCGTCGCCCAAAGCAGGCGAAGAGGACAAGAACCTCGTTAACGCCGGTGGTGGCGCAATTACGCTGATTGACGGCGCATCAACGTTCGATAGTGCCACCTCGTTTGCCATCATTCGCGGCGGACACGTGGATGTCAGCGTCTTGGGCGCATTGCAAGTGGACGAAAAGGGCAACCTCGCCAACTGGATTATCCCCGGCAAGATTGCCCCGGGTATGGGCGGTGCAATGGACCTGGTGGTTGGTGCCAAGCGCGTGATCATAGCGATGGAACACACCCAGAAAGGCGCACCAAAAATCCTGCACCGGTGCACGCTGCCCCTGACTGCCGCCGGACAGGTGAATATGATTATCACAGAGATGGGCGTTATCAACGTCACTGACAAAGGTCTGGTGTTGGTAGAGAAGCACCCCGAGTTTACCGTTGAGCAGATCAAGGCGGCTACGGAAGCGGACCTGATTATCTCTCCCGACCTTAAATCAATGCTCGACTGATGGCATACACCTATCTTCGCTACGCGCAGGAGGGCTATATAGGCACCCTTACGCTGAGTGCACCGCAGTCGCTCAATGCGCTCAACTCCAAACTGATTGGCGAGTTGAAGCATTTCCTGTCCCACCTTGACACGCAAGCCATCCGTGTGCTTATCATCACAGGCGACGGTGACCGTTCGTTTGTGGCGGGAGCGGACATATCCGAGATGGCGCATTTCGACGAGGTGGAGGGCTTCAATTTCGGTCATGCGGGCGCGGAAGCGTTCTGTATGCTCGAAGACCTGCCCATCCCGACGATAGCCGCCATCAACGGTTTCTGCCTCGGAGGAGGCTGCGAGATTGCGATGGCTTGCGACATACGCTATGCCTCATCCAAAGCCAAGTTCGGACAGCCCGAAGTTGGACTGGGTATCATTCCCGGCTTCAGCGGCACCTACCGGTTGGCGAAACTGGTCGGACAGGGCATGGCGAAAGAACTGATCTACACTGGCAAGGCAATCCGTGCGGACGAGGCGTTACGTATCGGACTGGTGAACGCGGTCAAAGAACCCGAGGAGTTGATGCCGAGCGTTGTAGCACTGGCGGAACAGATTGCCAAGAACGCCCCTGTCGCCGTACGCAACGCCAAGCAGTGCATCAACCGCAACTACGACATGAACCGCGCCGATGCCGTGCGGCTGGAGAACAACCTCTTCGCGCAATGCTTCGACACGGAAGACCAGAAGAACGGTATGGCGGCTTTCCTCAACAAAACCGCCTGCACGTTTGAAGGAAAATAACCATTAAAAACACAATACGACTATGAAAATCTATGTAATCGGAACGGGAACGATGGCGAAAGGCATTGTCAAGGCCTTTGCCGCAAAAATGCCCGTCGTAATGAAAAGCCGCACACAGGCCAGTCTGGACAAGGCGATGGCTTCCATAGAGAAAGGCTATCAGAAACTGATTGAGAAAGGCAAGATGACCGAAGAGGTTATGCGCGCCATACTCGCCAACATCACCACAACGACCGACTACGCCGCGTTTGCCGATGCCGACCTCGTCATCGAAGCCGCAGTGGAGGATATGCAACTCAAGAAAGAGGTCTTCCGCGAGTTGGATACTATCTGCAAACCCTCTTGCATCTTCGCTACCAACTCCTCCTCGCTGTCTATCACGGAGATAGCATCAGCCACCCAACGCGCTGACAAGTTCATCGGTTGCCACTTCTTCAACCCCGCCGACCGTATGGCACTCGTGGAGGTCATCAACGGACAGCTCACAAGCAAGGAGGTGACGGACTGCATCGTAGCCCTCTGTCAGGAGATTGGCAAGACCCCTGTACCCGTGAAAGAGGCTCCGGGCTTCGTGGTGAACCGCATCCTGATCCCGATGATCAATGAGGCGGTGGGCATCCTCGCTGACGGCATCGCTTCGGCGGAAGACATTGACAAGTGCATGATGCTGGGTGCTGCCCACAAGATGGGACCCTTGGCATTGGCGGACTTGATTGGTAATGATGTCAATCTCGCCATTATGGAGGTGCTCTACAAGGAGTTTGGCGACCCCAAGTACCGTCCTCATCCGCTGCTCCGCAAGATGGTGCGCGCCGGTCTTCTCGGCGTTAAAACCGGCGAAGGATTCTACAAGTACTAATTAAGTGGAAAGTTAAAAGATGATAGTTGAAAGAAGAGGAGAGTTAAAAGTTTGGAGTTAGTTATGGCATTCTTTGGTTATAGGAATTTAGTCGCTTATATTAAAGCCTGTGAAGTTAGAAGCAAGGTTTATCAACTTGTTAAAGACTTTCCCAAAGAAGAACAATTTGCTTTAAGTAACCAATTGCGCCGTGCTGTTGTATCTGTAACATCAAATATAGCAGAAGGAATGTCAAGATTCTCCAATAAAGACAAAGTTCACTTTCTCGAGATGTCTTTTGGCTCACTGATGGAAGTGATGAGTCAATTAGAGATAGCCGAAGAGGAGAATTATATCAGCAAAGCAGAGTTTCAAAACACAGAGACTCTCGTGTCTGAAGCAGCACGACTGATTTCAGGATTACAAAAAAGTTTTGTCAAGCCGAATAATGATAACACAGAAGACTCTAAATCATAAACATTAAACTCTTAACTTTCCAACTACCTTAAACTTTCAACTATAAAACTATAAACTCTCCAACTTCTCTAAACTATAAACTTTAAACTATAAACTAAAAAAAATGGATTTCAGTTATTCAAAGACAGAAGAACTGTTCCTGCAGATGATACGTTCGTTTGCAGAGAACGAAGTCAAGCCTCTGGCGGCTGAAGTGGACGAAAAGGAGATGTTCCCCGAAGAAACCGTCCGCAAGATGGCCAAGTTGGGCTTGATGGGAATACCTGTTCCCAAGCAGTACGGCGGTGCCGGCGGCACTATCCAGATGTACATCATGGCCGTGGAAGAACTCAGCCGCGTGTGCGCAACCACAGGTGTCGTTCTCAGTGCCCATACATCGCTGTGTATGTGTCCCATCTTGGAGCACGGCACGGAAGAGCAGAAAATGAAGTACCTGCCCAAACTGGCTTCGGGCGAGTGGCTGGGCGCTTTCGGTCTGACCGAGCCGAACGCCGGTACAGATGCCGCCATGCAGCAGACCACAGCCGTGGACGCTGGTGACAAGTGGATTCTCAACGGAACCAAGATCTTCATCACCAATGCCGCTAATGCCGACGTGTTCATCGTGATGGCAATGACCGACAAGTCGAAAGGCAACAAGGGCATCTCTGCCTTCATCGTTGAGCGCGGATTCAAGGGCTTCTCGGTGGGCAAGAAGGAACTGAAGATGGGTATCCGCGGATCGGCTACGTGCGAACTGATTTTCGAGAACTGCGAAGTGCCGAAGGAGAACCTTCTGGGCGAACTCGGAGCGGGATTCAAAGTGGCTATGAAGACGCTTGACGGCGGCCGTATAGGTATCGCCTCGCAGGCGCTCGGCATTGCGCAGGGCGCTATGGACGAGACCGTCAAGTACACCAAGGAGCGCAAGCAGTTCGGACGTTCGATTGCGCAGTTCCAGAACACCCAGTTCCAGATGGCTAACCTCAAGACCCGCGTGGAGGCGGCACGTCTGCTCGTACGCTCCGCTGCGTGGAAGAAGGACATGGGTCTGCCTTACTCCGTGGATGCCGCTATGGCGAAGCTCTTTGCCGCCGAAACAGCGATGGAAGTGACCACGAAGGCGGTACAGTTCCACGGCGGTTACGGTTACACCCGCGAGTACCCCGTTGAGCGTATGATGCGTGATGCCAAGATTACGGAAATCTACGAAGGCACATCCGAAGTACAGCGTATGGTGATTGCCGCACAATTGTTCAAGTAAACGAAAAGTTGCGAAATAGTTGAAAGTTGGAAGTTGAAAGAAGTATTTAGTTGAAGGTTGAAAGAAGAGCAAAAGCCCTTAAACTATCAACTATCAATTATCAATTATCAACTATCAACTCTCAACTCCCCAACTTCTCTAAACTTTAAACTCTAAACTTTAAACTAACGAAAGTATGAATATTATCGTTTGTGCCAAACAAGTTCCCGATACCACGGAGATAAAGATTGATCCCGTGAAAGGTACGCTCATTCGTGACGGCGTGCCATCCATTATGAACCCCGACGACAAAGGCGGTCTCGAACTCGCACTGCGTTTCAAGGAGCAGTACGGCGCAACCGTTACGGTTGTGTCGATGGGACCTCCCCAAGCCGACAAGATGTTGCGCGAGGCGCTCGCTATGGGTGCCGACCGTGCTATCCTGCTCAGCGACAGACGTTTCGCAGGTGCTGACACCATTGCTACCTCATACGCACTCGCAGGGTGCATCAAAACACTTGACTACGACCTCATCATTGCCGGTCGTCAGGCTATTGACGGAGATACAGCACAAGTGGCTCCCGAAATGGCGGAGCACCTTGACCTGCCGCAGGTAAGCTATGTCATTGATGCCGAGCGCACCGACAAAGGATTTATCGTCAAGAAAGAGAACGAAGACAGCGTCCAGACCCTCGAAGTGGAAGGCAAGTGTGTACTCACCGTCCTCGCTTCGGCGTTCCAACCCCGCTATATGACCGTTGAAGGTATCATCGATGCTTACAACAAGGAGGTGGAAGTATGGTCTGCCGACCGCATCGATGTAGAAGAGGAGAAACTCGGTCTGAAAGGCTCGCCGACCAAAGTGTTCAAATCCTTCCCGAAGGCGCTGAAAGCACCCGGCGAGGTACACGAAGTGAGCGAGGAGGAAGCTGTTGAGCTCATCGTTGCCCGACTCAAAGAAAAACATATAATCTAAAGGAGGACTGACACTATGGAAAACGATTATAAGAACGTCTATATCTTCGCCGAACAACGTGGCGGAGTGATTCAGAATGTAGCCTACGAGCTGCTTGGCAAGGCGAACGACCTCGCCGCCGTATTGGGACACAAAGTGGTGGCTCTCCTTCTGGGTGAGAACATCAGCAGCAAGGCGCAAGACCTCATTGAGATGGGAGCGGACGAAGTGATTGTAGTGGACCGTCCCGAACTGAAGGACTACCTCACCGAGCAGTACGCACAGACCTGCCATCAGATTATTGAGGCGCGTCATCCGCAGATTGTCCTGTTTGGTGCCACCACTATCGGTCGCGACCTCGCACCGCGTATCGCATGCAAGGTGAACAGCGGACTCGTCGCGGACTGCACCAAGCTGACCATCGAACCGGACAAGGATGGCAAACTGGAGTTCTACTCCACCCGTCCTGCGTTCGGAGGCAACCTGATGGCTACCATCGTATGCCCCACATCGCGTCCGCAGATGTCAACCGTGCGTCCCGGTGTGATGCAGAAACGCCAGCGCGAAGTCGGAAGGAAAGGTGTGATATCTACCTTTGAACCCAAGTTCGACACCTCTAAGTTCAAGGTACGTATCTTGGAGACAAAGATGAACGACAAGAAGGTGGCGGACATCTCCAATGCCAAGATTCTTATCTCAGGCGGACGTGGCGTACACGATGCCGAAGGCTTCAAGAAACTGCAAGCCCTTGCTGATGTCATGGGCGGTATGGTCTCCTCGTCACGTGCTATGGTGGATGCCGGCGTGATGGACCACGCTTATCAGGTGGGGCAGACCGGCAAGACCGTACGTCCCAACCTCTATATGGCATGTGGTATCAGCGGTGCTATCCAGCACCTCGCCGGTATGGAGGAGTCCGACTATATAGTGGCTATCAACAAGGACAAATACGCTCCCATCTTCTCGGTGGCTGACCTCGGTATCGTGGGCGATCTGCACAAGATTGTGCCTATGCTCACCGAACGCATCAAGAAAGAACTTGCGCAATAGTCTATTCGTAATCTAACGCAAGAGTAAAGGAACCGCCTGACGACCGATTCGTGTTGTCAGGCGGTCTTCGTATCCCAATCGCCCATTAGAATTAACCCAAATCATAAATCATAAACTTAAAACCTCCTAAACCAATTCAACCACCCATAAACTCCTAAACATCTAAACCATAAATTAAGTATTGTGTTGTAAGCATAAGGCTGTAAAAAAGTCCGAATTTGTTAGCAAAAAAGCCCGATTACTGTAAAAAAGTTAAAATTTCTGACGGAAACCTTTGCAGTTTGAACAAACTATTCTATCTTTGCGTGCTTGACTGAGTCAATGAACATAGCTCCCCCTTGTAGGAAACCCCGGCTATGGACTTTGCGAACAATGGCATATCAGCCTTATTCTGTGACTTTACCAGGATTACGGCTTTATTGGTCGTTAGGCAGTTGCAGAACAGCAAGGATGGATTTTCCCATCCTCTTTCTGCTCTGCCTTCGCCTTGCCCTCACCTTGCCTATGTCGTTCTCAACAGCAACCAACATTAACTCACCATCACGCAGTCTAAACCATAAAATTGAAATTTGCAATTTGAAATCATAAATCATAAATCATAAATCATAAACCATAAACCATAAATCATAAACATTAACTCACCAACACGCAGTAATCAACAGCAACGCTCACTAACACGAAGTAACCAACAGCGAAGCTGAAAGCGATCTTTGACATATTGAAAACAAACAGATTGAAAAAACATCAGCGACTTCCCAACATGAAGTCACTAACACGCAGTCGCTAACATTCACTCACCAACACGCAGTGACCGACAGCGAAGCTCACCAACACGCAGTGTTCACAGGAACGGTGTGAAGTACACCGGCAGGCAGACGGTCTGACCGTCTCGGGCGTAGTCTTTGGTGTAGAGTAGAATCCGCTCGCCGACGCGGGAGGAGAACTTCTCGCAAAACACATCTAATGATTTGTGTGTCTTGTAGCCGGACGACTTGACCTCTATCGGCATCAGTTTGTTGCCCCGCGAGAGAAGAAAGTCTATCTCGTAGTTGTGCTTCTCGTTGCTTGTCGGGAATGTATAGTAATACAGTTCGTTGCCGCTTGCACGGAGCATCTGCGCCACGAGGTTTTCATACACATACCCGAGGTTCGCCTCTAATTTGTCGGAAAGCAGTTTGTTGTAAATCATGTTCTCTGTGAACGACTTATCCCAGAAAGCGAGGGTTATAAACAGCCCTGTATCCGCCATAAACATCTTGTATGAAAATAAGGAACGGCTAAGGTTCATTCCCACATTAGGATCAGTGATATGATATGCCATCATTATTGTCTTGCTATCTTCTAATTCAGACACTGTTTCTGCTATACGTTCAGCCGTTTGCTTTGGAATGACACTGCCTATCTGATAGCGCGATGCGTTTCCGTTCAGTTGTGCCGGGATCGAACTAAAGAGCTTGCCAATACGCCCGGTGGTGTCAATTCTATGAAAATCATCGAAATAAAGTTTTAGAATCTTTCGCTTTATAGTATCCACTTCGCGCATATTGTTGCTTGTGATATATGTTTCCACGGCTTGGGGCATTCCGCCTATAATCATATATAGTCTTAACTCACGCATCCACGTTCTATGGACACCTTCACCCAAGGGGCGTTTCATTTCATAGGCCTGTTTTAGCAGATGTGCAGCGTCTGTTTTTCCCGTAGCCCAAAGGAACTCCTCAAAGTCCAGCGGATAGAGAGTTGACGAGTCCTCTTCACTGGGAATAAGGATGTTTTGGATGTTTTTGCGAATGGAAATCAGCGAACCGGTTTCGATATAATCATACCTTCCGTCTTTCACCAAATGCTTTATGGCCTGACGGGCAGGTGGAAAATCCTGCACCTCGTCAAAGACAATGACCGACTCACGCTCATGAAGCGAAACTCCGGTTATGTTCTGTAGATTAAAGAAAAACACATCCAAGTGCGTCATCTCGTCAAAGAGTTCTCTTATCTGCTTCGACGGGCGCGAAAAATCAATCAAAATATAGGTTTTATATTCGCTTTTGGCAAAACTTTCCACCAAAGTGGATTTACCCACGCGCCGTGCGCCTTCTACGAGCATTGCGGTTTTGCCTTTTTGCTCGTTTTTCCAACGAAGCAGCGTGTCGTACAATTTACGTTTGAATATCATAATGCGTAATTATTTGGTTTACGGCTGCAAAGATAAGACATTTGTCGTAATCCTCAAAATTTATTTTGTAAAAACATCTACAATTCTCATTATTTATTCTGGATAAATATCAGCAATTCTCATTTTGCTATCACAATATATATGATATACAGCACATTACAATAGAGCAATAAATTTGATTCGTTAATTTTGTGAACAATACATTAACGACGATAATGATAGTTTCAAATCCTGTTTGTTTTCAGTAATCATCGTAGAGACATACCTCGTGTATGTCCGCAAACAACAAAACAACACAACGCCACTAACAGCCGAAGGCTCACAAACACGTAGTCTAAACCATAAATTTGCAATTTGCAATTTGAAATTTGAAATTTGAAATCATAAATCATAAATCATAAATCATAAATCATAAACCATAAAACATAAACCATAAACATTATCTCACCAACACGCAGTCATCAACACAACGTCACCAACAGCCGAAGGCTGACAAACACGTAGTCTAAACCATAAATTTGCAATTTGCAATTTGAAATTTGAAATTTGAAATCATAAACCATAAATCATAAACCATAAACATTAACTCACCATCACGCAGTCTAAACCATAAAATTGAAATTTGAAATTTGAAATTTGAAATCATAAATCATAAATCATAAATCATAAATCATAAACCATAAAACATAAACCATAAACATTAGCTCACCAACACGCAGCTAACTAACACGCAGTGACCAACACGTAGTCACAAATCGACCTTTGACATACTGATATTACCGTAAAAAAATCTCGGAATAACACAAAATATTTGTGTACATATTTTGTTTGCCTTACTTTTGCCCGTGAATTTCAATAAGAGAGGAGGCTATTATGCAGACAGCGACGAGATTAAAACAGGGCTTTGACCGATATGTCGTATATGTCCCGCGCAAGGAGTGGTCACGCTTTCAAGATGTGGTGACACCGCTTGGCGTGGAGATTGAAGCCAAAAACGCATTGGATGAAGCATTAGAGGACATAATGGCAGGGCGTGTGTATGAAGCGGATAGTGTGAACGAATTGAGAAAACGGTTTGCCTAATGTACAAAATCCGCTACACCAAGCGATTTGAGAAAGACCTTACTCTTTGCAAGCAGAAAGGATTGCCTTTGGATGCTTTATGGGATGTGGTGGAAATTTTGGCAGAGCAAGGGTCTTTACCGGATAGTTTTTCTCCTCATCAGTTGAAAGATGAGTACTCTGGTTGCTGGGAGTGTCATATTGATGACGACTGGTTGTTAATATGGCGGCAAGACAACTACCAACTTACACTTCTTTTGACTAATACCGGCTCTCACGAAGAACTTTTCCATCCTAAATCTTTATAACGCGAAGCGGTCAATTTGTTTCAAAAGCGGTAATATCAGTGAACACGGTATTGCCGCTTTTTGTGTGATACTTTGCAGGTTCAGTTCTCACGGTTAACCCCGCGAGCAAAAAAACAAAAACAACCAACAGCAACGCAGTAACCAACAGCGAAGCTGAAAGCGACCTTTGACATACTGATATTACCGCAAAAACAAGTTTTTTTGCCGATTTGCTTGTGCGACCAACGAAAACGCACTACTTTTGCACCGTCAAAAACAGAATAGCGATTATGGACAACAAAACTCCCAAAGAAGAAAAGAAACTGAATCCGGTCTATGAGTACCTGATGAAGCTTCGCGGGCATGTGTTTGTGAACGACCCGATGCTTTTGGTGTAATGAGGTATCTGATTGACACGAATATCTTTGTCTATCTGATGGTTGAGCCGGACATGCTCAATCATGATGTGGATGCCTTGTTGCGGGATTATGACAACCAGCTTTACATCAGTATCGAGTCTGTGAAGGAGTTGGTTGTCGCCTATCGTAACAAGGGTTTGTGGGGCAATGTATGGCGTTCGGAAGAAGATATGGTGAGGGATATTATCAACAGTAACATCTCCATTATCCCGTTAAAACCGGAACATCTGCTGACCTACGCCAAAATGGAGATTAACAACGGACAGGGACACAAAGATCCGTCTGACCATATCATTATTGCACAGGCTATAACGGAACACATTCCGTTGATTTCAAGCGACACACGTTTTGACTTTTACAGAAAACAGGGATTGGATTTCATCTTTAACAAGAAATAATCAAACTTTTCCTTCCTGTATAAGAGCGGTAATATCAGTGAACACGGTATTGCCGCTTTTTGTGTGATACTTTGCAGGTTCAGTTCTCACGGTTAACCCCGCGAGCAAAAAAACAAAAACAACGCCCAACACGCAGTAACCAACACGTAGTCTAAACCATAAATTTGCAATTTGAAATTTGAAATTTGAAATCATAAACCATAAATCATAAACCATAAACATTAACTCATCAACACAACGTCACTAACAGCCGAAGGCTCACCAACACGCAGTCTAAACCATAAATTTGAAATTTGCAATTTGAAATTTGAAATCATAAATCATAAACATTAACTAACCAACACAACGTCACCAACAGCCGAAGGCTAACCAACACGAAGTTATTAACATTAACTAAAAATATATTAACCCCTAAAAACCCTAAACCTATGAAACAAAAACTATTCTCAATCTTTTTTGCGCTCGCGTTGCTGCTGCCTGCCGGAATGGTACAAGCGGCGACAGTCACTGTTACCGTCCGTGTCGTAACCATTGGCGGAACAAATGGCGGATCAGTCAGTGGTACATATTATAGAAATAATAGTTCTACAAGTAATTATGGCCCTGTAACTTCTTCTCAAAACATAAGCCACTATAAAAGTACTTCCGGCTCGGGAAAAACATTCACAATGAATGCTACTGCCAATAGCGGATTCAGATTTGTATGCTATATGGATGGTAGTGGTAATGAATATACGGGAACATCAAAGTCCGGAGGTGTCAAAGCAAACACCACATACACCGCGTATTTTATAAAAGACCCATATACTTTTGATTGGGCGACACAGATGCTTGCGTGTGAATGTAAAGATGCCAATGTCGCCACCAATACGGATATGTGGAAAGTGCAGATGTCTATTGACGGCACAGTAAATACTCCGATTCTTCAACTGATGATACCGACCCCTCATGGCGGATATAACTATGGCAGTGTATATGGTCCAGCCCCAGGTACATATACAGGCGCGACAGGAACGGATTATGCTTCATACAGCGGTTCCAAATGGGTCGCAAACAGCACGTATAGTTGTTTCTTCGCTCCTGTGGATATGAACCACGCATACACGTTCGCAAGCGGTCAGGTTATAATTGCACAAGGTGACGGCGGCTATCCATACATTAGGGTAAATGGCGTATTAACCAATAATAATGCTTATTTTTCAATAAATGTGGTATGCGGTGAAGAGTACCATGCTCCGGGAACGATTACGGCTGTGGCTTCTCCAGCTGCAGGCGGTAGTGTAACGGTCAGTCCATCCGGACAGCAGCCTGCTAACACCAATGTCACCCTTACTCCATCTGCCAATACGGGTTACAACTTCTCCGGTTGGGCGGACGGCGGAAATTCCAATCCACGCGTTGTTTCGGTAAATGGCGATGCTAATTATACTGCCAATTTCTCTCTGATTAATTATTCCATTACATATAATCTGAATGGCGGTTCAGGCACTTCAAACAGTACGTATAACATTACCAGTGCAACTGTGACCTTGCCGACCGCACCGACCGTCAATCGCACAGGTTACACGTTTGGCGGATGGTACAACAATAGCGGCTTAACGGGGGATGCCGTTACTACTATCCCCACAGGCTCAACAGGCAACAAATCGTTCTGGGCAAAGTGGACGGCAAAGACCTATACCGTCAATCTGAATAACCAGTCCGCCACGACAGCCGGTCAGACAAGCGTAACTGCTACCTATGATGCTGCTATGCCTTCTATAGCAGGTAACTTGCCGACTAAAACAGGTGCATCGTTCCAAGGCTACTATTCGGGTACTAACGGTAGCGGAACAAAGTATTACAATGCAGACGGCACATCCGCCCGTAATTGGAATATCAATACCGATCCGACTACGCTTTATGCTTATTGGTGGAACGCCGGAGAAATAACGGCAACCGCCAGTCCTGCGGCAGGTGGGACGACGACTGTCTGCCCATCCGGCAGCCAACCGGGGGGAACAGATGTTGCAATACAAGCTATCCCCAACACGGGATACCACTTTGTTCAGTGGAATGACGGCAATACAGACAATCCGCGAACCGTTTATACAAATGGCAATGTTACTTATACTGCCACTTTCGAGCAACTGAACAACGGGTATGACTATGAATATCATTTCAATTATGCAACAGACTTTTATAGTCCCCTTTGCGGGCAGACAGCATCAGGAAACGGATATATAGTGAGCCGTGTTCAAATCCTACGAGATGTAGCAAACACGCTTGCTGCAGGTTACCCTGCAATCCAGTTGGACTTTATACTTTCCAATTCTTCCGGCAACTCTAAACCCAAGTACAAAAACTATGGTGATGGAGTGTATTTCCCTGCTCCTGGGACTTATACATCTTTGACCAACACCGTTAGTTCAAGTTATACAGGATATTTAGTTAATAACAATACTACTATATCAACCAATTCAGGAACCGGTGCTTGGACGAAATGGTACGATGAAAATGGCACAAGTTATTTTTTCAGTACCATTGAAGTGATAGTAGATGCAGGACTTGACAGCCATCCATTTTTCGCTATTAAAGGAACTTTAACGAATGGGAAAACCGTATATGCCACTATCGGTGCTTTGTCTGGTGATGCAGGAGGCAACTTCTCCAATTTGGGTACATTCACTTGGGCGAATACTACTCTTGATAAGTCAGGCTCAACTATCACACTTTTATCGCAATCAACCAATGGGACAATGTCAGCCGGCGGATATACATTCAACCTGACCGAGAAAATACAATTAGCTTTTATGGGCATAACAACATCGTATATTCCGACCGGCACAGCCTATAAAATTAACCCGTCAGAGGAATTTGGAAGTGTAAGAGCCAACTTTGAAGAAACCGATGATCCGAGTAGGTCTTATGTCTATCGGTATGGGAACAATGCCTCTTATGGACAAATATGGTATTATTGGTTCCTTAATCAAGGTACTATTCAAGTATTGAATCCAAACTGCTCAAAACCTATGTACCTTGAAACTGTAGGGACAAAAAGTGACCCGCGATATAATGTTTCCGCTACTATCGGCTCTATTCCCGCGCTACGTTCATTAACCGTATCAACAAGCGGAGCCAGCGGTAGTGTCTGCATAACAAGTGCCGAAGGACATGGTTATCCAATAGGTGGCTTTACTGCGGGTAATAGCGGCAACTACTACTACGATGGCACGAATGTGTCGCTTGATGCACCAAACATTAGCGGATATAACTTTGTCAACTGGACGAAGGGCGGTTCTGTAGTTTCTACCTCGCAAAGTTACGCTTTCTCTGTATCTTCATCCAACAGCGGTGCATACGTGGCTAACTATGAACCCGATGCAGCCCCCTCCACCTACACCGTAACATGGAAATCCGAAGACGGTAATACGACACTTGAAACGGATGCCGGCATCGCTTCCGGCGGTTCTGCTTCATTTAACGGTGAGGATAATCCCACCAAAACATCTGATGCCGAATGGGATTACACCTTTGACGGTTGGAGCAGTACGGTAGGAGGCAATAAAACCGTGAATAAAGACGCTTCCGTAACCGTTACTCAAGATCAAGACTATTATGCCTATTTCAGCAAGACCAAGCGCTACTACAACATCACCTTCAAAAATGAAGATGGAACAACACTGAAGAAATTGGACGGAACGACAAATGCTGTCTATTCTGTGGCTTACGGTTCATTACCAGCCTACGATGGCGCTACACCCACCAAAGCCGCAACAGCACAATATACCTACACCTTCAACGGGTGGGATAAGACCATTGTCGCCGTAACCGGCGAAACGACATACACCGCCACCTACAGCAGCACCACCAATGAATATGCTATCCGCTTCTTAAACTACGATGGTACTGTTTTGCAAAATTCCGATGTGGCTTATGGTGAGACACCTTCGTACAGCGGCACACCGACTAAAACGGCAACGGGTTATACCTACACCTTCACGGGGTGGGATCCAACGATCGGTCCTGTTACTGGAGTACAAGATTATACCGCCACTTTCAGCGAAACTCCCAACACCAACACAGCCTATACCGTAAAGCACTACAAACAGAATCTTGCGTTGGACGGCTATTCTTTGGAGGAAACCGATAACCTCACCGGCACAACGGCTGCACCCACTGCGGCAGTTGCTAAAACCTACACCGGCTTCACATCACAGGCGTTCGAGCAAGGCACAATTGCCGCAAACGGCACGACGGTAGTTAGCATCTATTACAACCGCAATCTGTACACCGTGACTTGGAAAAACGGTGAGACAACGCTTGAGACTGACGAAAATGTGCCTTATGGCGCGACACCTTCGTACGACGGTTCTGACCCGACCAAGACCGCTACAGCGCAATACACATACACCTTCGACGGATGGGCGACCGAAGCTAACGGCGAAAAGGTGTATAACATAGGCGCGACTCCGACAGTAAGCGGTGCTGCTACCTATTACGCCCACTTCAGCGCAGCCACCAACACCTATACCGTCAGCATTGTAAGCAACAATGCTGAGTACGGTACGGTAAGTCCGGCAAGCGTGGCAAGCGTTCCTTACGGCACAACCATCACCACCAGCACGAACACCATCAACGTGAACGGCACACCCGTTACCGCCACACCTGCTGCCGCCACTGCGCAATACACCTACGGCTTCAGCGGTTGGACAAACGGAGCGGCTACCGTAACCGGTGCTATGACCATAACCGCCAACTTCACCCGCACCGTCAATACCTACGACATCACGTGGAAATCGGAGGACGGCACAAGCACTCTCGAAACAGATGCCGCACAAGCCTTTGGCACAACCACCGCTTATAACGGAGCCGTTCCTACCAAGTCCGCTACGGGTTACACCTACACCTTCGACGGCTGGGCAACTTCTGCCAACGGCGAGAAAGCATACAATAATGGCGAGACACCCGCAGTAAGCGGCGCTGCCACCTATTACGCTCACTTCACGGGTACAGCCAACACCCACACACTCGCTTGGGATGCCAACGGCGGCACGCTGACCGGCGGCACGGCAGCAGGAACTACCGCTTACGGCACCGCCCTCGAAGCTCCGACCGCTACACGCGAAGGCTACACCTTCAACGGCTGGTCACCCTCCGTTCCTGCCACGATGCCCGATGACGACGCAACCTATACCGCCCAATGGAACAGAACCGAATATACCATCACCTACGAAGGTTTGGAAGGTGCGACGAACACGAACCCGACTTCGTATAACATCGAGAGCGAGACCATTACATTGGCAGCTCCGGGCGAAAGAAGCGGATATGCCTTCATAGGCTGGACTTGCGGCGGCAACCCCATTACGCAGATAACACTCGGTTCCACCGGCGACAAGACCATCACAGCTAACTGGAGCACCAATACGCACAACGTAAGCTGGGTAACGGACGGTAACGCGCTGACTGGCACATACACCAACGGCACAACGGCATACGGCACAACCATCGTTGCCCCTGCCACCCCGACCAAGAACGCTACGGCGCAATACACCTACACGTTCAACGGCTGGTCACCCGCTGTGGATGCCACCATGCCTGACAATGATGTGGAATACACCGCTACTTGGACCCAGACCCCTGTCAACTACACCCTGACTTGGACGACCGACGGCGACGCGCTGACAGGCGACTACACGCACGGCACTGTGGCTTACGGAACAACCATCGTTGCACCTGCCACCCCGACCAAGACGGGTTACACCTTTGCAGGTTGGACTCCGACACCCGCTGCCACCATGCCCGCTGCCAACACGGAATACACCGCTACTTGGACTGCTATCACCTACACCATCACCTATAACGGCGGCGCTAACGGCACAGGTTCGGTTGCAGCAGGCGTAAAGACCTACGGTGTGGACTTCACACTCTCAAGCAGCAC
>CAJOIZ010000035.1 GCA_905234835.1 Paludibacteraceae bacterium | reverse complement strand
TTGTTGGCACTACAAAGTTACTAAAAATCAATGACATGTGCAACTTTTTTGTTAATAAATTTTATTCAAAGAACACTTTTTTAATTCCGCCAACGGGTTTGTCATATAAATTTATACTAACTTTATATGTTTTTGATTCAGGGAAAGATAATTTGTAATAGTCTATATCAGAATTATCGTGAAGCGATACTTGTGCGGTACCAAAATCTTGTATTTCTTTATCAAATTCCCATTTTAGATTGGTAGCTGTGGCTTGTGTGTTATTTTTCTCGTATTCATCCGCACATAATGGTGGTGCAGAGATAATGACATCAACAGGATTCGGGTAAGTTGAATTACACCCCATATAATACCATGATGATTGATTGGATTTTTGATATGTTAGTCCTAAATAGTAGGTTCCTGCCTCAACTTCAATGTAATTATAAAATTGGAGATCATAAATCGTATTGGCAGAGATGCCATCGGTGTAATCCAATTCTTCTATAATTTGACTTTCTTTTCCATCCGAGTCATACAAACTAAGTCTGATCTTTCCATAGAATTTTGAGTTGGAAGTGTTTTTTACAGAAACATTCATTCTTACTCGTTGTCCCGTTATTAAGGTATTATCAAAAGTATTATCATAAAGAGAGTATGCAGATATTGGCTGTAAGTCGCTTGATGATGTAATCGTAAATGCCACATTATTATATTCCGTGAATAATACGCCCTCGTCAGTTTTTACTAATTTGCAATCGGTTTCGTCATCGTCTTGATAGTACATATAGGCACGATATTTTCCAGGTATAAAAGGTATTCCTCCATCAAAAGAGTATGTTTTCTGAACAGTATTATGACCCGATTGCAAAGAAAAGTGATAAGATTCTTTTGACCATGCTATAAAATTACCATCATTATCAAAAATTGCTACCATAAGAGAGCCATTAAAAATGCCTGTTCCATTATTTTCAACTTTTGCATTAAAAGAAATGTTTTTTCCAAATGTAAATGTATTCGAACTGCTCGTTCCTGTTGCTGTCAAGTCTGTATTCATATACAAATCATAGTTTTTTGCTGGACTTGAACCATCTGCAGGTTTAATATCAATTACAGCTTGTTGCCCTTCAGAGAAATTATAGCCACCGGGAGTTAGTGCAGTAAGTGAAAAGAAACCATTAGCAGCACCTCCCCACCCCCAATTAAAGTGAAATTTGTTGTTACTATCATATCCATCGCACACAAATGCATGACCGCCACTGTTAATGGAACGCCCAGCATAGAGGATGGGCCTTTTATTATCTAACTCTGTCTTAAGCATATCCTGCCAAGTAGTAGTTGATATGGAATTACTCCAGATTATACCCGTTAACGTTGAGGCATAGCCAAAATAGGTTCTTAAAGCATCTTCAGCACTTGCTCTTCCATAACCATAATCTACAACATAAGCTCCACTACTTCCTTGACCATCACAATTATAGCCCATTTCTACGGAAACGCCGCAATGGTACATCAATGTAGCGACAGCATTGTTTTGAGTGGAAGATGTGGATGATGATAATTTGAGAGGCATGTTTGCCCAGTCATAGGAAGTAATGGCAAAATTAGCGGATAAAGTGCCATAATATTCTGAACTATATGATTTGTTCCCGGTTCCTTTATCAGGATATTCCCAGTATTTCATAATCTGTGCCATAGCAGTAGCCACACAGCCTGTTGTTGGGTGTCCCCCCAGAGATGACAAAGAATGATCAGAAGGGCATTTACTATTGTAGCGAGGATATTGATCCCATGACGTAGAGATTAGCGCATTGATAGTAGTAGCCGCATTTCGAGATTGCGGAGTACTATAATAAGCGTCCCACAACGCTTGGATGCTGTCAGTGGCTTGATCGTTATTCTCTGCTGCGAGTTGGATTTCCTCGGCATAAGCATTGAGCAACTCTTCCAATTGTATGGGGAGATTGTTCAGATCAATGCTGCCTTCCGTGGAATAACCTAAGATTGGAGTTGCACAATCGTCACCAGCCACGATAACAAAGCCGCCATCCTCATTATTAAAGATATAGTAAGGAGCATAGGTATTGCCAGTATTTTGGCGTACCTTTCTCGTGTTCGGTTGTTGTTGCGCAACGAAGTGTGCCTGTTTGCCAGCGATACGATGAGCCTCAATAGATTTACTAAAGAAGTTCTCTCCAATTGCATTAGCACGCTTTTTTGAAACCGGAGCTGCAAATACTACAGCCGGCAAAAACAATACGATGAGTAATAGCTTTTTCATTGTATTAGAGTTATTATCTTATGAATTCATTAACGCCTTCGTCATCAATAAAAGCAGTTTGTGTTACTCCTTTCCCACTTTCATCCTCCCATGTCAATTTAACCTTTATAGTATGTTGGTAGTCGCCAATTAATGGTATCGGCTCTGCTTTTTCCGTCACTTCAAGTTGATTTATTTTATATTGTGTTGTGCCATCCTGAAATGTTAAAGGTTCTTTACTATTGATGCTTATAACAATATTCTTCGCCGTGCTTTTCCCAATGTTTTGAAGATTTAACACGTGGCGAACAAATATCCAATCATATCGCACATCAAAACGAGCACGTTTGTTCTCCAACGTTTCGCGTTCTATTTTTTCTTTCTCAAAGGATTTAATCTTCTTATCGTGTTTGAAATACATCCATAGAGAAAAACCAAGTGCTGCAATTGCTATCCAATCTGACCAATTCATATCTCCTTAAAATGTTGTATTGTTTTGTCTTTTTATACAAAAAGCGCAGGACCTGTAATGTTACTTGTCCTGCGACTTAGAGGCCTTAGGATTGCCCATCTTTGTCAGATACAAGCAACACAGAGCCTACGCTAAAAAAGTATATAGTTCTCCTATTTGTTATAGGAGGGTATATACCCTACGTAAGCATCTATTGTTGCATGTTTTGAACAAAGATTCGTGAAAGTTCCTAAGTTTCTAAATCGCCAAAACAAGCGTCAATAAACGCCTTTTTATGTAACTGCTTTTTTACGTTGCCAGCCTCAACGCTCTCCCGTTTAACGTCATGGAGAGAGGACGGTATGATTTATTCCTATGTAAATGCACTTTCTTTACAATGCGCGGTATTATGATGGATTCCTTATCTCATTGGTAAGTTACGAGTAAGTTAATTTATAATTCTTGCATGATGAATATCAGCGTTTTATCTAATGTGATAATTTTCTTTGGCTAGTTGTGGGCGAGTTAGATTATTCAGCTACAGCAAGATTACTTTTTTAATATCTCTGCATCAATGACGTACATATCACCATCCATGTACAAGACATTCTTTGGCTTGATATCTGACAAGATATACATGTCGTTTTCAAAATATCCTTCCTCATTCATCTGATTAAAACCGATACGACCCATATATTCGCGTATTTCGTCATCAGTGGCGAAACGGCTGTTCGAGACAAACGGTTGTACAAATATAGGGTAAACGTTTCCTGAACTCATCGGTTGAAAGCCAACGAACCGAAGTGCTGTAGAGGGGAAAAGTGTATTGAAATGCTCTATGCGCTCGAATAGTTTTGCAATATTGCCTCCGACATGCATCAGCGTGTTCATCTTGTAAACAAGATTCAAGACCGGATCAATCCAATTCTCGAACTCATTTCCACTTTTGAAGACAAGCAACTTGCGCTCGTTAACAAAATCTCCTAACAAGTCCATTAACTTATCATTAGCCAATGCCCATTGATAAGCGACCTTCTGTTGTTCTGCACTATTCAGGCCTTCAAGCTGCGCTCGTAAGCCTCGTGCATCTGCTGATGATGCTTTATCTCCCATTGGTAGTCAATCGGCTTCATTGATTGCTCAAAGAGATGTTGCATCTCTCTTTGATGAATCTCTTGTACTGACATATACTATTTGTTTATGTGTTCGCTTTGGTAAGTCCTTATGTGTCTTTACACACTTTTGCGGCGGCAAAGGTAGTAAAGAATTTTATGATTGCAAATTTTATTAGTTGAAAGTTGAATGTTGAGTGAAGTTGGAGAGTTTTTATAGTTGAAAGTTTAGAGTTGAGTGTTGAGTGAAGTTTAGAGTTTATAGTTTATAGTTTGTGGTTTCAGGTTTATGATTTCAAATCCTTCCATTATAATAGTTCAGCGGCTTTTATATGGGCACGATAGATGAACCATAGTTATTTTCAAAGCGCAGAGAAAATACATTTTTTTTGCTTGAGAGGCTTGCAAGTGTTACAGTAAAAGCAGTACTTTTGCGCCGAAAAATCGTAACGGATATTACGGTAATAGACATTACTGTTTAATTTAATCATTTGATTATGAAATTTTATGACCGAGAGAAAGAGTTGCTAATGCTGCAACAAATAGAAACTTTATCGCACGAATCATCCTGTATGACAATGCTGGTCGGGCGAAGGCGCATCGGAAAAACCAAACTGCTGCTGAAAGCCATAGAAGGCAGGCCTGTCGTCTATCTGTTTGTGTCCCGCAAAAGCGAGAATATCTTGTGCCAGCAGTTTGTTGAGGAGGCGGAAAAAGCATTGAACATGCCAATCGGTCAATATACAAGCATCGCCGGATTACTGGAACATCTAATGCGTATGTCGCAGATTCAGCCTTTCACGCTTATCATCGACGAATTTCAAGAACTGGAGAACATCGACCGTTCCATTGTCAGCGACATACAGCGTGTATGGGATCTGAACAAGGACCGCAGCCGTATCAATCTGCTGTTGAGTGGTAGCGTATATTCGATGATGCACCGTATCTTTGAGGACGAGAAAGAGCCTCTTTTCTCCCGTGCAAGCCATATCATCCGCCTTGATGCCTTCAACACCGGCACGCTCAAACAGATTCTTTCTGATTACAACCCCGGTTACACAAACGATGACCTGCTGGCTCTGTACACCTTCACGGGCGGTGTGGCATGGTATGTGGAACTGCTGATGACCTCCAAGGCGTGGACATGGAAAAAGATGATAGACACTGTTTTTCAAGAGCAGTCGCTGTTCATCAACGAAGGGAAGAATCTTTTAATTGAGGAAATAGGGAAGGAGTACAGCATCTATTTCTCCATACTGGAGTGTATAGCCCAAGGTATCAACACACGGGGAGAAATAGAAAATGCAACAGGTGTGAAAGAAATCGGCGGCTACCTCAGCAAACTGGAAAAAGACTTCGGCATTATAGCCCAGCTGCGCCCGATTTTCAGCAAACCCTCTGCCAAATCCGTCAGGTATTATATAGCGGACAACTTTCTGACGGTCTGGTTCCGTTTCTTCTACAAATACATGAATTATGTGGAGTCGGGCAACATCAGACAGCTGAAAGAGATTGTCATACGCGATTATCCCACCATATCCGGCATAATGCTTGAGCGGTATTTCCGTCAAAAAGCCCGTGAGTCAGGTCGGTACACCGATATCGGCAGTTACTGGGACAGAAAAGGAGAGCATGAAACGGACATCATTCTCGTAAACGAACATGACAGGGTTCTCCGCATAGGTGAAATCAAACGCCAGGCGAGGAATATAGACATGCAAGTGCTGAATGAGAAATCCGACTACTTCCTTTCGTTATACCCCAATCTGACATCCTATAACAAAGAACTGCTTGCGCTGTCCATGCAGGATATGTGATTATTCTCTGCAATACATACAGATCGATTGGAAGCGGGAGCAGAGTCGATGTTCAAATATACGCACATTAGGCTGCTACCATAATAGTTCAGCGGGCTTTCATGGGAACGCAATAGAAGAAACAATGCCTGTTGTTTGGTTTATTCATTGGTCGTATTGGGTTCGTATTGCAGAGAAAATTAAGTTTCTTTACACTTTTTAGCAGAAAATCTTGTACAATTCAAAACAAAGCAGTACTTTTGCAGCGAGTTACAGATGTAATGGTCATTTCGGAAATGCGGATTACAAAAATACGTCTATGAGATTCTTTGACAGAAAACGGGAAACGGAGGCTCTGATGCAGATTCAAGAGCAGTCGCTCACACATGCACAATTTACAGTTCTGACCGGCAGGCGGCGCATAGGAAAGACATCGTTGGTTTTCCATGCGTACAAGTCCGTGCCTTTTCTGTATTTCTTCGTGAGCAAGAAAACAGAACGCGAATTGTGTGAAGGCTACCGGCAGGAGATTGCGGACAAACTTTCTGTTCCTATACTCGGCAGCGCCAGCCGTTTTGCCGACATTTTTGAGTTTATAATGCAGTATGCGAAGCAGCATCCTGTCACACTGTTTATTGACGAGTTTCAGGAGTTCCTCAGAATAAACCCCTCCGTCTATAGCGATATGCAAAAGATATGGGACATAAACAAAGAGGATGCGCGTATTAACCTGATTGTCGGAGGATCGGTCCAGACACTTATCCACAAGATTTTTGAGGACAGGAAAGAGCCTCTATACAACCGTCAGACCTCAATGATAAGGCTTAAAAGGTTTGCGCCGTCAGTGCTGAAGGAGATACTTGCCGCCCATAACCCCGCCTTCACGCCTGATGACCTGCTGGCACTGTACAGTTTCACAGGCGGTGTCGCCAAATATGTGGAACTGCTGATGGACAAGGGGGCTGTGACCCGTCAGCAAATGATTGCCGCGATTGTCCAACAGGATTCCGTCTTTCTGTCCGAAGGCAAGAATCTGCTCATTGAGGAATTCGGCAGGGATTACGGCGTATATTTCTCCATCCTGTCCGCCATAGCGACAGGGCACACCCAAAGGAGTCAGATTGAGGACATTATAGGTAAAGAGATCGGCGGGTATCTGACTATGCTTGAGGACACATACGGTCTCATACGCAAGCACAAACCGCTGTTCGCCACAACCAACAGCAATGTGCGTTACCAACTGAACGACAACTTCCTTATCTTCTGGTTCCGTTTTGTGTTCAAATACAACCACATGCTTGAGATAGAAGCCTTTGACTCTCTGCGAGAGATAGTGGAGCGCGACTACGATGCGTTCTCGGGCAGGATGTTGGAACGGTATTTCAAAGACAAACTGTCGGAAGAGAGACAATTCACCCGCATTGACGCTTGGTGGAGCCGAAACGGTGCTGACGAGATAGATATCATTGCCCTGAACGAACTTACGAAACAAGCCGTCTTCTATGAGGTAAAACGTCAGGCAAAAGAGATGGACATGCCTCTGCTTGAGCATCGTGCTGACATATTCATGGTCGCCACCCGCCAACTGAAGAAATACGGTATTGAGTGCCGAGGCTTGTCCATGCAGGACATGTGATTATCTCTGCGACAAAGAAAAGATACGGTAAAAGGAGTGCCCGTTGTCGTGTCGTTATCATGTTAGTTTATGAGTTTATGTGTTTATGAGTTTATGAGTGGTTTAGTTGGTTTAGAAGGTCTATGAGTTTAGGTGTTTAGGATTTGAAATGCGTTACGCCTTTATCTAATAGGTAAAAAGAGTGCTGCGGAGGTCTGCGGTACAGTGTGATTTATAAGTGAAAACACAGGCTGTCAGAGAGGGATTCTTTTAGATGGGGAAACAAAATTGTAAAATTCATTTGCACGTTTCAATGCAATGCGCTACTTTTGTCGCCGATTTGCGCGTAAACGAACGACACGTATGAAGGATTATCGGTTGGACCATCTCATATTGAGTCAGTTCAAAGAAGGTCTGTATGAGTTCGATTTTGCTCTTGATACGTCTTATTTTCAGGCGGTTGAGAAGACCGAACTGCTCGGCGGAAACGTTCAGGCACACGCGCAACTTACCATCAGGCATCAGGACTACAGCCTGCGTATGACCCTCAACGGCGAAGTGCAAGTCGCCTGCGACAGATGCCTTGAACCCATGACGATACCCGTCCAGCATGACGAGGTAGTCGAAACAGACCAAGAACCGACCATCGACCTGCTATGGCTCGCATATGAAATAGTAATAGTAAATCTTCCGACGGTGCATTGTCACCCCGAGGGCGGGTGCAACCCCGAAATGGCTGCCCTTCTCCAATCCCACCTCAGCAGCACCGAAGAAGAACCCGAAGACATATAAAAACTTAATAAAATCAAATAATTATGGCACATCCTAAACGAAGACAATCGCACACCAGACAAGCCAAACGTCGTACGCATGACGTGGCTAAAATGCCCGCTTTGGCTATCTGCCCCAACTGTGGTGCACACTACATCTACCACACAATCTGCCCCGAATGCGGCTACTACAGAGGTAAACTCGCAGTTGAACATGCCGCAGAGGCGTAAAACCGACCATTAAACAATCTCTACACAAAGGCTCTAAACTGTTACTGAACATAACAGCAAGGAGCCTTTGCGGTTGAAAGGAAAGTGCTTACGGCATTTAGCATCACCTATGAAGAACACATCCGACCATAATCCCGGACAGGAAAGACCTTCCTTCAGGACATACGTGCAGCGCGGGGATTATCTGTCGCAGAACCGCCGGAATGAAGACACCCGCCGGAGAGATGACCAACGCACGTCAACCTCCCGCCGGACCGGCAACAAGAAAGACGGAACCAGCGACAAACCGCAGAGTTCCCAATCGTCTCCAAGACCTCAACGCAACGCAGGCGTGTATTCGCAGCGCAAACAACAGCAGTACAAACAGCGTTTTGAAGACCCAACCAAGCCTATCCGGCTTAACAAGTACCTTGCCAATGCAGGCATTTGCTCGCGCCGTGAGGCAGACGACTACATCCAAGCCGGTGTGGTCAGCGTCAACGGGGTAATCGTTGATAACCTCGGTGCCAAAGTGATGCCCACAGACCGCATCCTCTTTCATGACCAACCTGTTCATCGCGAACAAAAAGTATATATACTTCTCAACAAGCCCAAGAACACCGTCACGACCACCGATGACCCGCAGGAACGGCATACGGTACTCGACATAGTGCGCAGTGCCTGTCCCGAACGTGTGTATCCCGTCGGACGGCTTGACCGCAATACCACAGGCGTTCTGCTGCTGACCAACGACGGCGACCTTGCGGTTAAACTGACGCATCCCAAGTACGGCAAGAAGAAGGTCTATGCCGCCACGCTTGACAAGGAACTGACAGAAGAGGCAGAACAGACGCTCAGGCAGGGAGTGGTTCTTGACGGCGAGAAGATAGCTCCCGATGCGTTGGAGTTCCCGAAGGACGACCGTCTGCACATCGGACTCGAGATTCATTCAGGTCAGAACAGGGTCGTAAGGCGTATGTTCGAGCAGGTCGGCTGCCGCGTGCTGCAACTTGACCGCGTCAGTTTCGCGGGACTGACCAAGAAGAACGTGCCGAGGGGCAAGTTCCGCTTCCTCACACCCAAAGAGGTCGCCATGCTCCAGATGGGCGCGTTCGAATAAATACAGAAAACAACATCACTTGATACGAGGAGACGAGTCCGTCCTTGTTTCAAACGAATAACGGGACTCAATAACAAACTAATAAATCAAATCATTGTTATGATTATTGGTATTCCAAAAGAGATCATGCACGGCGAGAACCGCGTTGCATGTTCGCCCGAAACGGTGGGTAAGTTTGTAAAGGACGGCTATACCGTTCTGGTAGAGAATCACGCAGGTGACGGTGCTCTTTATCACGATGAAGAGTATGCCGCAGCCGGCGCCAAGATGATGGCCAAAGCCGAGGACATCTATGCCCAGGCCGAACTGATTCTGAAAGTGAAAGAGCCTCTGTTCAACGAACAGCTGGGCAAGCACGAGGTAGAACTGATGCACAAGGGCCAGTACCTCATCACCTTCATCCACCCCGCTTCTCCCGTTAACCACGAGATGGTCAAGAAACTGACCGCACAGGGTGTTACCGCCTTCACGCTGGACTGCATACCCCGTATCAGCCGTGCGCAGAACATGGACGCGCTGACCTCCATGTCCACTTGCGCGGGTTACAAGGGAATCATCATGGCTGCTGACCACATGACCTCTTTCATCCCGCAGATGTTCACCGCAGTGGGCAAGATCGAGCAGGCGAAGGTTATGGTTATCGGTGTGGGTGTTGCCGGTCTTCAGGCTCTCGCCACCGCCAAGCGTCTGGGTGCTACCACCTACGCTGCCGATATCCGTCCGATGGCTGCCGAGAACGCCAAGTCGCTCGGCGCACAGGTTATCGAGACCGGTGTGCCCGCTGAACTCGCTGTAGGTGAGGGCGGTTATGCCAAGGCTCTGCCCGCAGATGTTCTCGCCAAAGAGCGTGAGCAGCTCAAAGAGACCATCCAGCAGATGGATATCGTCTTCTGCTCCGTACTCGTTCCCGGCGAATTGGCTCCCGTCATCATCACCGAGGATACCGTCAAGGGTATGAAGAAAGGCGCCGTTATCGTGGACATCGCCATCGACCAAGGCGGTAACTGCGACATCACTCCGAAGGGCACCATCGAGATGAAGCACGGTGTAACCCTCATCGGCGTGAAGAATATCCCCGGCGAGCTGCCCACTTCTTCCACTTGGATGTTCTCCAACAATATGTACAATCTGGTTACCTATCTGGTAAAGAACGGTAAGATTGAACTGAACATGCAGGACGAAGTAATCGCCAAGAGCCTTGTTTGCACCAACGGCGAACTGCTTCACGCAGGCGCCCGTAAAGCAATGGGACTGTAAATAATTAATAATTGAGAATTGAGAGCCTGTGTTGCAGACTTCTCAATTCTCAATTTTCAATTCTCAATTATGATGCATCCTCTTATATTGGTAGCCGTCTTTCTGGTTTGTACCGTGGTCGGGTACTTTATTATCAGCAACGTGCCGAGCCTGCTGCACACACCCTTGATGTCGGGTATGAACGCCTTGTCAGGAGTGACGATAGTAGGCGCTATTGCCTCTACAGGATTAGCCTACCTTGCACCTGATGGCAGCATCTGGGCGCAAGTCTTCGGTATGCTTGCCATCATCCTCGCCGCCATCAACGTCTTCGGCGGATTCGGCATCACCCACCGTATGCTCCGTATGTTCAACAAGAAAAAATAACGCTCATGGACTGGTATCAGATAGTATTAAGCATCCTGCTTTCGTTAGCGGTGCTTGGCGGCATATCGATGATGAGCAAGGTGAAGACCGCCGTCAAGGGTAACCTTCTCTCGGCTTTGGCTATGCTGGTCGGTGTGGTAGCGACGGTGGTATTCAGCGGCGTGATGTCCGTGTGGACCATCTATGTGGCGATAGTTATCGGCGCACTTATCGGCGGCTTTATGGCCTCGCGTGCGCAGATGATCCAGATGCCTCAGTTGGTGGCTCTCTTCAACGGACTCGGCGGCGGCACATCCGCCTTCGTCGGTGTGATGACCTATATGGGTTGGGGAATGACAGAAACACCCGACTATCCCGTGTTCGTTAATTTTACGGCTATACTTGCTATCGCAGTGGGTATGATTACCCTCACCGGCTCACTTGTGGCTGCCGGCAAATTAGCGCGGATTATTGACGGCCGTCCGAAAGTCTATCCGGGACACTCGTTCATTACCCTCTGTCTGCTTGCTCTTTCCGTGCTTCTTATTGTTTTGGGCACGGTTTATGGAAAGAGCCCATGGATTGCCCTCGGAGCCGTTCTGCTGACCGGCTGCTTCGGCTTTATGTTCGCCATCCGTGTTGGTGGTGCGGATATGCCCATCACTATTTCGCTCCTTAACTCCCTCTCCGGTGTGGCAGGGTCAATTGCCGGTATGGCTATCGGCGACATCTTCCTTGTAGCAGTGGGAGGTATCGTAGGCGCATCGGGTCTGCTATTGACGCAGATAATGTGCCGTGCTATGAACCGCAGCCTGATGAGTATCCTGCTCGGTGGCGCGGTCGCACAGAAAAAGAAAACGGTGGCTACTCCTGTCGCTGCCGCCAAAACACCGCAAGGACAAACTACACAGTTTGCCCCTAACCAAGATTTTGAAAAACTTTTAGAACAATTAAACGATATGGAAGTAAAACAATTACTTGATGCCATTGAGGCATTGACCAAAGAAGTCGCCGGTCTGCGCGAGCAACTGGCCAAAGGTGGTGCTGCTGCTCCCGCTGCGGCTGCACAGGAAGAAGAGAAGAACACTCCTGCAACAGTCCTCTCCAAAGCCAAGAACGTCATCATCGTTCCCGGTTACGGTATGGCTCTTGCTCAGGCACAGCACACCGTCAAGCAGCTTGCTGACAAGCTTGAGCATCGTGGTGCTAACGTGCGTTTTGCTATTCATCCTGTGGCAGGACGTATGCCCGGACACATGAATGTACTGCTTGCCGAAGCCGATATCCCTTACGAGAAACTGTATGAGATGCAGGCTATCAACGATGATTTCAAGAACACAGACGCGGTTGTAGTCATCGGTGCGAACGACGTTCTCAATCCGGCAGCCAATACGGCAGAAGGTACACCTATCTACGGTATGCCCGTACTTGCAGTGGCTGATGCACCCGAGGTAATCGTATGCAACTATGACCTCAAGCCCGGTTACGCAGGTGTAGAGAACCCGCTCTACAAACGCGAAAAGGGTGTCTATCTCTGCCTCGGCGACGCCAAAGAGACACTGATGGATATCATTGAAGGAATCAAGTAAAACGGACTGATAATGCAGCCTTTCAGGGGCTGCAGTGTACATGCAATTATGTGCGGAATAGTAGGATATATAGGCAAGCGTCAGGCATATCCTGTACTTGTCAAAGGTTTGCACCGTTTGGAGTACCGCGGCTATGACAGTGCGGGCGTCGCTCTTATCAACCCGAGCGGCAGACTCAATGTCTATAAGTCGCAAGGTAAAGTGTCGGATCTCGAAGATACGGCACAGAACCAAGACCTGACAGGGTGTATCGGTATCGCGCACACGCGATGGGCCACGCACGGCGAACCCGGCTACAAAAACGCACATCCGCATCTGTCCGAATCTGGACGGCTGGCTATTGTCCATAACGGTATCATAGAGAACTACGCTGCCTTGCGCGAGATGCTCATCGGGCAAGGACGTACGTTCAAGAGCGATACCGATACCGAAGTGGTGGTACAACTCATTGAACACTTGCAGGAACAAGACCATCTCTCCTTCCCACAGTCTGTACAGAAAGCGTTGCAGATGGTGCATGGTTCATACGCCGTAGCCGTATTAGACAAGCAACAACCCGACACGATAGTGGCTGCCCGCAAGGGTAGTCCACTCGTGGTCGGAGTAGGGGATGACGAACTCTTCCTCGGTTCAGACGCTTCGCCTATCATCGAATACACCAATCGTGTCATATACCTTGAAGACGAAGATATGGTCATACTCCATATGCCCGGACAGGATTGCGCGTCGGGTAGGGCAGAGCAGGCCGTAGCGCAGATAATGCTGATGACTATCCGAGGAGAACGGAAAACTCCGCAGATTCAGCGCGTCTCCATGGATGTCAGTCAACTGGAGAAAGGCGGTTACGACCATTTCATGCTCAAAGAGATATGCGAGCAGCCTCAGTCGCTTCGCTCCTGCCTACAGTCCGTAAAACAGACTCTATCAGGTACGGATGCGGAACGTATCTTCTCCCTGTTGCAATCCGCTAACCGCGTTCTCATCACAGCGTGCGGCACATCATGGCACGCCGGACTCGTAGCCAAGTACGCCATTGAGCAGATGGTTCGTGTTTCCGTTGATGTGGACTACGCTTCCGAACTGCGGTACAGGCAACCCGTCATCAACAACGGCGACATCGTTATTGCCATCTCCCAGTCGGGAGAAACGGCAGATACACTTGCCGCTATTGATATGGCTAAGAAACAAGGCGCCAGAGTGCTGAGTATATGCAACGTGATAGGCTCTTCTATCCCGCGTGCATCCGATGAGGTTATTTACACGATGGTCGGTCCGGAAATAGGGGTTGCTTCAACCAAAGCCTTTACCGCACAGGTCACTGTACTTACGATGCTCGCTCTTGTATGGGGGCATCGCAGAAACACTCTCGATGACGAGCATTATACTTATCTGATGCAAGAATTGGACTCGCTACCAGATAAGATAGCGCAAGTTCTTGACCATAAAGAGGCTGTACGCCAAATGGCTCAGACGCTTTCGTTCGCTTCTTCGTGCCTGTATATTGGGCGGAGTTACAACTATCCTGTAGCATTGGAAGGTGCGCTCAAGCTCAAGGAAATCAGTTATATCCACGCCGAGGGTTATCCTGCAGCCGAAATGAAACACGGTCCTATTGCTCTCATTTCGCAAGAGATGCCCGTTGTCACTGTTGCTACATCAAGTGATATATATGATAAGCTCGTGAGCAACATCCAAGAGATTCGTGCCCGTCAAGGCAGGGTGATGGCAGTTGTGAACGAAGGTGACACCGAAGTAGAACGCCTCGCGGACGTATTTGTCGAAGTACCACGCGTCGCGGAGTGCCTCAGTCCGATTGTTAATATTGTTCCGTTGCAACTCCTTTCTTACTATGTCGCCTGCCTCAAGGGTTGCGATGTGGACCAACCGCGCAACCTCGCCAAGTCCGTTACGGTAGAGTAGGTTAGTTTGTGCATATTTGCGCAAAATCAGAGCGGAATTTTGCAAAGTTGATTTAGCAAAAGCGGGAAAATTCAGTGTTTTCCCACATTTTTCATTAGAAAATTTGCTGATAAAGTATTTTGCAGTACTTTTGCCGTGCTTTCGGAAGAAGCGGTTGTTCTTTTAGAGGATTTAGACTCTGAAAAACCGTGTTCCCCAAAGTTATATGGTGGTCTTAGCTCAGTTGGTAGAGCATCGGATTGTGGTTCCGAGTGTCGTGGGTTCGAGCCCCACATTCCACCCACTAATTGTATTCAGCATCAAACAAGCGATTGTTTGATGCTGTTTTCTTGTTGTCAGTAACCTCAATCGGTCATTGGACCGAAGTCGGGTGTTTGTATATAGATGCTAATGTTTATGTGTTTTTCGCGGGACGGTTGGGGTACGGTGAGATCCGCTTAATGTATCGTGTATCTAACGTATATCTATCGTGTATCTAACGTGTATCTATCGTAGTTGCTTGCTGTTTGCTCACTGACTTCGTGTTGATGACTTCGTGTTGGTGACTTCGTGTTGGTGAGCTGCGCTGTTATTCAGTCATATACAAAAGCATGTTCTAATGACTGTCATTAGAACATGCTATATACTCATTAGCATATCAGTTGTAGATAACAACTACAATGGAAGAGATTTTACTAATGGACGATTGATTACTGCTTAGGCTTGGAAGGCGTTCCAGCCTTGCGCCTTGAGGGGGAGTTGTTCGCCGTTTCTGCCAATAAGCAGTGTGCCGTCCGCTTGCTCGGTGATATGCCCGATAATATAGATATCCTCAAGCGGAATGAGCTTCTCGTAGTCGTTGATGTCGCAGGTGAAGAGCAGTTCGTAGTCCTCGCCTCCGTTGAGTGCGCAGGTCACGATGTTCAGGTTCATCTCTTCCGCCATTTTCGCCGCCTCGTAGTTGATGGGCAGTTTGTCTTCATAGACGGCGCAGCCGCAATGAGAGTTGTGGCATATATGCAGCAGTTCGGACGACAAGCCGTCAGACACATCCATCATCGCCGTGGGGTGTATGCCCGCTTCGCACAGTGCGTCAATGATGTCTTTCCGTGCTTCGGGTTTGAGCTGCCGCTCCAGCAGGTACTCTCTTCCCTTGAACGCCTCTATCTCGTCTCCCGTCTTCTGCCCTCGCAGGGCAATGCGTTCGCGCTCCAACAGTTGCAGACCAAGATAAGCCGTACCCAGATTGCCCGATACACAAATCAGGTCGTTCTTCTTCGCTCCGCTGCGATAGACAATGTCTTTTTCGTCCGCTTCGCCGATGCAGGTAACCGAGAGGGTCAGTCCTGTCATCGAAGCACAGGTGTCCCCTCCGACCAAATCCACACCGTACTTGTCACATGCCAGACGGATGCCGCTGTAGAGATCGTCCAACGCCTCCACAGAGAAGCGTGCCGACACGCCCAGTCCGACCACTATCTGGGTCGGCTTGCCGTTCATAGCGTAGATGTCGGACAGATTGACCACCACCGCCTTGTAGCCGAGGTGTTTGAGCGGTACGTACTCAAGGTTGAAGTGTACGCCTTCCAAGAGCAGGTCGGTGGTTACCAATGCCCGTTTGCCGCCAAAGTCCATCACGGCAGCATCATCGCCTACGCCTTTTATTGTACTCTGTTGGTGTGTTTGGAGGTTTTCGGTGAGATGCCGAATGAGTCCGAACTCGCCTAATGTGTTAATCTCTGTTTGTGCCATATAGTTAAGGGTCAAATTGTTTTCATAATGTCCAGTCGGCTATGACAAAGTCGGCTTCGACGCTGTTTTCTATCTCGTCGGGCAGTGCGGGGTAGAAATCAATGCCACTCATTGTTTCCACTTCGTCCACGGAAAGCATATAGGTCATCAGTGGACGGTTGCCTGCCTGATTGGGCATCACGAAGCCGATGGCCGTCCATGAGCCGTCTGTTTTCTGCCGCAAGAGCACTTTGTAGAAGGCTTGCGGCACTACAATCTTGCGCTCGTTGCCGATGGTGGTATTCTCGTCGGTTACTATCGGTCCGCAGCAGATATAGATACTGCCATATCGGTTGGCCAGGTCGCGCACCAGCTCCTCCATATCCTTCCAGTCACCGGCATTGTTGTTGTGGTTCTGTGGACAGATGTTGGTCATATAGAACGACTCCTTCATTGCCTGCTCCGACCACCGCATATCGCCTGCGGGTGCCATGTGTCCACGGTCGTACCCTGAACCCGAATAGTCTTTGGTTACGACCGCATCGCCTTCCACCAACGGGTCGGGAATGAACTTGTTCGACCGCGGATTGTCCCCACTCACCTCCTCTTTCTCCAAGCAATAGGCAACCCAGTTGGGGATGCGCCGCTGAGGATTGTAGCTGACTGTGTAAGCCACATGCTCAATCAGCTGCTCCGGCTGTCCGTTGAGCAGACGGGGAATCTCTATCTGTGACAGAACCGCCTGTGAAGTAACGGTCTCGGAAGACTGCTCCGAGGCCACCGTCTGCGATTGCCTGTTCAGATACAGGGTTACCGCAGCAACCAACAGGAGGGTAACAAGTGAATAGGTTGAACGTTTCATAATCGAACGGATATAATCTCTTTTGCAGCCGTGTCGGCGGCGCATGTCTCGCCAAGAATGACCTGCAGTTGTTTCAATTCGTTTTCCTGCGTTTCGCGATACGCCCGGTCATCCAACAGACGCGTCACTTCGTGCGCGATGTTCTCCGCTGTGAACTGCTCGGCAATCAGTTCGCGTATCACCTCTTTGCCAGACAGGATATTGACCAAAGTGAAATACCCGTCGTGGAAGACCGTGTGCTTGAAGAAATCGACGACCCGTTTGCCGAAGAACCTGCTTGCGGCGATATGATAGACAGCCGTCAGCGGACAGCCGAAAAGAGCCGTTTCCAACGTGGCTGTTCCCGAGTTGACTATGGCAACAGAGGCTTGTCGCATGACGCTGTAGGTGTCGCGGGTCAGTTGCAGGTCATTGTCCGCAAGCCTGTAATAGAACGTGTCTTCCACTCCCGGGGCGGCAGTCACTATGATGTTGTATTGCGGATGCGTCCGTTGCACTTCCTTAGCCGCTTCCAGCATTTCGGGTAGGCAGTGGCTGATTTCGCTTCTGCGGCTTCCGGGCAGCACTGCAATGAACGGTTGCGGGAATGATGTCACCGGTTTGTCTTGTGCCATGTGTATGCTGTCCATCGTGGGGTTGCCCACGTAGCGGCAGGTGTACCCGTAGCGCGCATAGAAAGCCGGCTCAAAGGGGAAAATGCCCAGCACAAGGTCGGTAAAGCGCGCAATCCTGTGCACACGATACGACTTCCACGCCCACACTTTCGGGGGGATGTAATAGACCACTTTCGTCTCGGGCATGTGCTGTTTGCACCATTGCGCCATCTTCAGGTTGAAACCCGGATAGTCAATAAGGATGAGTACGTCCGGTTGTTCTGCGAGCAGTGCCTCACGGGCGATGCGGAAATTGCGGAATACCTTGTTCATGTTCTTCAGCACCGCCACAACACCCATAAAAGCCATCTCGCGGTAGTCCTGCACGATACGGCAGCCTGCTTCGCGCATCTTATCCCCGCCCATGCCGACGAACACGGCTTGCGTGTCGCGTGTACGGAGACTGCGTATCAGATTTGAGGCGTGCAAGTCGCCCGACGCTTCACCAACAATCAGAAAGTACTTCATTACAGCAGGAACCCGATGGCGGCAAGGATATAGGGGAACGCTCCTATCAGCAGCCCTTTGCTCACTTTCCACATGTCGGCGGAATAGAAGACAAAGATGAAAGCCAAGTCAGGGAACACACTAACGATGAGCAGCTTGCTCCACATCTGCTTCAATGCCAGTCCCAGCAGTTCGATTGTGGACCACAGTCCGAAGGTGTCAATATAGAAGTACGCCACCACGGCAGGCATAATCAGCCCCAGTACGATACCAATCCAGTATTTATCCCATCTTTCCATAGTACGTCATGTCAATGGTGCACGGCTGGATGGAGAGGTATCCGTGAGTCACTGCCCATTCGTCGGTATCTTCCGCTTCGGGTTCGTCGTTCACCAAATAGCCTGTCAGCATATAAGCCGTTTCGCCGTTCTCCAATACGGTCGGGCGTATCTCTTTCGCCCAATGGCTGATACACTGGCGAGTATAACGTACACCCTGAATCGGACCAAGCGGTGCATTGATGTTGTAGCAGACGGTGCGTGGCATCCCTTTCTCGTATAACTCTTTTGTCAGGGGCAGTATATACGGCTCCATGTGCGAGAAGTCCGGATTGGCATCCATATCGTAGATGGAGAATCCGATGGCAGGAATGCCCTGTTCGGCAGCTACGAAGCAGGCTCCCATCGTACCCGAATAGATGATGTCGATAGCTGCATTGCTTCCGTGGTTGATGCCGCTTACCACGAGATCAATGCGGCTACTGTCCTCGCCGAACAGCACGTTGACCGCCAGTTTGATGCAGTCGGACGGCGTACCGTTGGTGGTATAGATGTCCACGCCCGGCAGGTCGTCGGGTGTCGGTTCACGGTGCAGGGTCATCGGTGTCCGTGATGTGATGGCGTTCGACATACTGCTGCGCGGTCCGTCCGGCGCAACCACCGTGATGTGCCCCATAGGCAGTAACAAGCGCGTCAGCAGCATGATTCCCTTGCTGCCCCAGCCATCGTCATTGGTAATCAGTATCTCCATCTATCGCAGTACCATTTGCATTACTTGTTGCGCAAGCGCATTGGCTTCTTCCATTGTAGCTGCCTCCGAATAGACGCGGATAATAGGCTCTGTGTTGCTCTTGCGGAGATGTACCCAGCCTTCCTTGAAGTCAATCTTCACACCGTCGATGTCGTTCACGCGCTCGTTGCGATAAGCCTCTTTGACGCGGCGCAGTACGTCGTCCACGTCCATTTGGGGTGACAGGTCGATGCGGTTCTTCGATATGGCGTATTGTGGCAGTTCGCGTTTCCATTCGCTCACTGTGCAACTTTTCTCCGCCAATCCTGACAGGAACAGCGCAATGCCTACCAATGCATCACGCCCGTAGTGACATTCGGGATAAATGACTCCGCCGTTGCCTTCGCCGCCTATGACAGCATGGGTACGTTTCATTTCCGTTACCACGTTCACTTCGCCTACTGCCGCTGCACTGTATGAGCCTCCGTGCCGAACCGTGACATCGCTCAACGCACGTGACGAACTCAGGTTGCTTACCGTGTTGCCTTGCGTGTGCGACAATACGTAGTCCGCCACGCTCACTAACGTGTATTCTTCCACGAACATCTCCCCATCTTCGCACAGGATAGCCAGTCTGTCCACATCCGGATCCACTACGAAACCGACATCCGCCTTGCCTGTCCGCATCCGTCCGCTTATCTCCGTCAGGTTCTGCGGTATAGGTTCGGGATTATGGGCAAACTCTCCTGTCGGTTCGCAGTTCAGGCACTCAATATCCTCTACGCCCAAAGCGCGAAGGATAGCGGGAATGGCGATGCCTCCTACCGAATTGACGCAATCAATCACTACCTTGAAGCGTCGCCGTGCAATCGCTTCCTTGTTGACCAACGGCAGTTGCAGCACGCGGTCGATGTGGTACGGCAGGTAGTCTTTCTCCGTGATATGCCCGAGATGGTCCACATCGGCAAACTCAAACGCTTCCAGCTCTGCGATACGCAACACTTCCTTGCCTTCCGCATCGTTCAGGAACTCGCCTTTCTCGTTGAGCAGTTTGAGTGCGTTCCACTGCTTGGGATTATGGCTGGCAGTCAGGATGATGCCTCCTGCCGCCTTTTCGCCTGTCACTGCTAACTCTGTTGTCGGGGTGGTTGCCAGACCGATGTTCACCACGTCATAGCCCATACCGATGAGCGTTCCGCTAACCAGGTGATAGACCATTTCCCCGCTGATACGGGCATCCCGTCCGACTACAATCTTTCTGTTGCCCGGCACTGCCTTGCTGCGCTGTACACAATAGGCTGCGGTGAAACGAACAATGTCCACACCCACCAATCCTTCGCCCACTTTGCCGCCAATCGTGCCGCGTATGCCGGATATACTCTTTATCAAACTCATATCTGTAACTGTCTGTTTGTTTTGTTTGTAATTCTTGTAAACGCTTATTTCACACGCGTCACTTTCAGGTCGTAGCAGTAGGGTGTCACCGACGAGTTGTCGTCCGATGTGCCATAAACGCTCGGGCAGATAATCTTACATTCCCCTTCCTGCTTCATTGCCAGAATAGCCGCCTGCCAGCCTGTGCAGTTGTAAGTCCCTGTAGTGCTTCCTACGGTCAGCCGGATCGGGTCGCCTCCGTCATCCGTCGTCCAGTAACTGATGGTGTCGGCATAGACATCCAATGAGTACTTGCGGAACCGGATGTTCACCTTGTCGCCCGCTTCTATTTGCCGCGTGGTATCAACCTTCGACACTAAATGGAAATACAACTGGTCGTACTCCTCTAATGCCGCATAGTCCTTTTCGCCCCAGTATTCGCCTTGTGGTATGTCCGGCATTGAAGTCAGCACGCGGATTCCCTGACGGCTGATGTAACTTTCTATCAGTCTGTTCTCCTTGTCGCGTAACTTGGAGTAGGTATTGCTTGTACAAGCCGTCATCACAACGGCGGTCATCACAGCCAAGAAGGCTGTCAGTATGCTTGTTCTCTTCATAGACTCTCTTTTATTCTACCGACAATTCAATTCGCACATTCGTATATGGGGCTACGTTCGCCGTGCCGGTCGCGCCGTAGCCCAAGTACCACGGCACCAACAGCGTAACAGACTGCCCGTGCTCCATCTGTTGCAGAGCATCCGCCACCGCCTGAATCTGATTCGACTGACCTGCTGTCACCGTTTCCGTCACGTCCTCCAATAGTGTACTGTCCATCGTATAAACAATACGGCGAAGTGTAATCACACTGTCAGCCGACAGCGTACTGTCCACCTGAACCATGCCGCGTGACCAGTAGCCCAACTCCTGCTGCGCAAACCCCGAATCCACATACGCCGTCAATGCCCTGTCCGCTTCCTCGGCAAGGTGCCGGTTCGTCTCAATCGCCATTAGCAGCGTGGTGTCCGGTTTTACCTCCTTGCGTCCGCTCCGGTAGGTGGGCGTTTGCGGACCGGTCTTATGACAGCCGGTCAGCAGCAGCAAAGCAAACAAACATCCGAGCAGTTTCCGCATAATGCCTGTCCTTTTTGAAACTATCTGCTTGCGAGGTGCTCCAAGTACCTGCCGTACTGCGTCTTCATTTCGCTGCCCAACTGCTTCAGTTCATCGGTCGTTATCCATCCGTTGCGCCATGCAATCTCCTCGATACATGCCACATAGAAGCCTTGTCTATTCTGAATAGTGGCTACGAAGTTACCTGCTTCTAACAGGCTGTCGCAGTTGCCTGTATCCAACCACGCGAAGCCGCGGCCGAAGAGTTGCACGCGGAGTGTACCTTCTTGCAGATAGACTTTGTTCAGGTCGGTTATCTCGTATTCGCCTCGTGCAGACGGGCGGAGTGCCGCCGCCTTCTCGCATACGCTCTTGTCGTAGAAGTACAGACCGGGCACGGCGTAGTTGCTCTTCGGTTGCTGCGGCTTTTCTTCCAGACTCAGTACCTTGCCGTCGCGGTCAAACTCTACTACGCCGTAAGCCCGCGGGTCGCTCACTTCGTAGCCGAAGATGCATGCTCCTTTGCCGATATGCGTGATGCGGGCTTTCAGATCCTCCATTGTGGTTGCGTGCTTGTGTGCAGGATTGGTCTGCTCCGGCATGTCGTGCTTCGGGTCAAGAGAGAGTACCGCCTGACGCAGCATCTTGGTAAAGCCCTGTCCGTAGAACAGATTGTCTCCCAGAATGAGGCAGCCCGGTCCGCCTTCCAAGAACTCCGCGCCTAAGACGAATGCCTGCGCCAGTCCGTTGGGCACTTCTTGTACCTTGTACTCGAAACGCATACCGAGACGGCTGCCGTCACCTAATAGTTCGCGGAACATGGGCAGGTCGCGGGGAGTGGATATAATCAGCACCTCACGGATGCCTGCCAGCATAAGGGTGGACAACGGATAGTAAATCATCGGCTTGTCATAAACCGGCATAATCTGCTTGCTGATGGCTTTGCTCAGCGGGTAGAGGCGTGTCGCGCTCCCGCCCGCAAGAATAATTCCTTTCATATTTGTTATTTTGTGTAATTCTAACGCGGCAAAGATAGTTTATATTTTTAGGCTGTACAAATTTTAGTTTAGAGTTGAGTGTTTAAAGTTGAGTGAAGTTGGAGAGTCTTTTATAATTGAGAGTTGATAGTTGATAATTGAGAGTTTATGGTTTATGGTTTATGATTTATGATTTCAAATTTCAAATTGCAAATTTTTGTTCCGGGGTTTCATGGCAGCAAAGATACGATAGGGGGGAAAGTAATTGTCCCACTGCGTCCCAATAAGTCCCAATAATTCCCACTGCGTCCCAATTCAAGTTTATGATTTATGGTTTATGATTTATGATTTCAAATTTCAAATTGCAAGTTTGTTAGTTTAACGTGAGTTCGATATAAGAAATATGCTGAAATACAGTAAATAATATACGAAAGAACTTGCATAGGTGCAGAATTTAGGTTACTTTTGTAATTGAA
>CAJOIZ010000034.1 GCA_905234835.1 Paludibacteraceae bacterium | reverse complement strand
AAGTCAGCGCAATGACTGTCCTACAATATATTAACTTTATCAATAACAAACCGATTGGGAGAATCAAATATGCGCTAGTTTAATTCCGCCAACAGGTTATATGATAGTATATTGTTAGTATATGTTCTCGGATCAACTACGGCAACGACACGATAGATATACGATAGATACACGATAGATATACGATAGATACACGATACATTAACGAACCCTCAGCGAAGCCGCACGCAACTCTTTCCGCACGAAAACGCATACACGCAACAGCGCCTGTGTACCTCTTGATAATATGGCGGATATAATTCCCTCTCATTGAACTGCCTGTATCCGGAGGAGGTTCAATTCTCTTGCCCAATGGCAGGTCTTCTGGCTTGTTCCGTGTTTTCTTGTCTTCTCGATGGTGTTGCATCGGGTACACAAGCATCTTTGCTTGCGCCTTCGCAACATCATCAATGACGTTAAGAATAAGAAATCACTTTGTCATGGAACTCACAGCAGCCGGTCTGCACAGGATTCGCACCTGTTTCCCTATTCACTCTTACCGCCGGAACAGGCGGTTAAAGCACCATTTGCAACCGCAAAAGTACGCCGACTTTCCTGTCTCGCAAAACAAAAAATACGTTTTTTTTTGGCACGTGGAAAATTTGCCGTACTTTTGCGCCGCTTTTACGAAGACACATGCTTGATAGTTGTCTTGTAGAAGCATTCGGAAAGTTGTCTGAGTGGTCGAAAGAGCCACACTCGAAATGTGGTGTACGCATTACGTCGTACCGGGGGTTCGAATCCCTCACTTTCCGCAAAAGCCGCGCAAACGGTAACGGAAGCAGGTGAGATTCCTGCACAGACCCGCTGCTGTGTTTCTTTGAAAGTGTGTTGTCTATCGTTTATGTGAACCTCCGTTCACTTTGTCACTGATGGATTTTTCCATCGGGAAGGCACAGACAACATATAAGGTATAGTACAATATACCTTACAAAGATAAGTCAGAAGACGACCGTTTGGCATGACGTTACTTTCTCCCGAGGACTGGAGACGTAATGATGTCGGACGTATTTGTTATATTGTTTGTTGTTACTTTTGCTGTGACCTGTTTTGTCGGGCGCATAGTAACTAAGGATTGTGCACGAAAAACGTGTGCACTCTTGTCGTGTCAATACATTAAAAGGCTTGCCGCGCTGAATGCGACACCTGTAAAAAACTAACCAAATAATTATTTAATTTCTATGAAAAAAACATTCGTTTTACTGGGTATTCTGATGCTCACGGCGATGCAGGTTCTTGCTGACTCGCCCAAACCCTACAAACTGAAGGTTCTCACCTTTGAGGACGCTGACGCCAAATCAGGCTTCCGTGCGTTAGCCGAAGGTCAGTACCGTCGTCAGAACCTCTATTACGTTTATGACGAGTATTATTCCGATTCTGATTATGACGATTACTACTATGACGATTACGGAGAGGATCCCGAACCCTACAGCAACCCGTGGACGTCACTGATAGATAACCCTCAGATGTACGGTTCACTGTTGTACACGAATTCATATGGCAGTTATGATCCGATTTACTGGTGGTACGACGGCGGAAACACCGGTCTGCGTTCACCGACAGTGCTCAGTGACTTCTGGAACAGCGGCCATGCTATCAGCCACTACGGAAGCGCCGATTATATGACCTACGGTGATTATACCTCCCAACTTACCGTTTATCAAGCGGGCGACAACTCTTTGCGGACATCAGGCTGCGGACACAACGGCTCCGACAACTTCTGCATACACTTCGGCTATATAGACGGTTATGGGACTGCAAGCAGTACCGGTGACCTTCCCCGTATCACTTTTGAGGACGGTGTGGCAAGGGTGATAGACCACATGTATGTGGCTCCCACCACCTACACCTACCGTGCTTATGCAGCAGGTGACGCAATGGGGTTGGTGGCGCCTTCAGACCCGGAGGACCAGGTATGGATTGAAGCATACGGCTACAAGAGTCAGCAGGAGATTGATGATGATGAACCCTCTGTATCTACAAATTTCTATTTGATTAACGGTGCGGACGAGGTCGTTACCGACTGGACCAAATGGGACTTGAGCGTTCTTGGCGAGGTGGTGGCTGTGGCTTTCAATCTGAACGGCTCTGATTTCGCCCATATGGGCAGTAACCTGGTATATCCCGGCTATTTCGCCTACGATGATGTGGCGGTGCAGTTCCCCCGCTGGTCATATTCTCGCGATGGTCTGACCCCCGGTAGATACGGAACCATCTGCCTGCCGCGTGATATAAAAGCAGGTGACTATGAGGGCGCGGAGTTCTACAAAGTGGTGGACCGCACTCCCGACTGGATCGAACTGGAGGAAGTGACCTCCCTGACTGCCGGACAGGCGTACATCTACAAAGCCACCGCCACCACATTCACCGTTTATTCCGATGACGAGGAAGACAAAGTGGCAGAACCTGCGGAAGCCTCCACCGCCAATGTGCTGCAAGGCGTGTTCGCGGAGGCGCATCCTACCACAGGCTGGATCCTCAACAACAACAAACTCCATCCGTGCGCGGGTAACACCCATACAGTAGAAGCCAACCGCGCTTATCTCACCGAACTGATTCCCGCTGTCTCCGAACCCGTTCCTGGCCGCCGTCGCATACAGTTGCCGATACAGCAGACTCCCACAGAGCTGCAGGATGTGGACGGACAGGATGCGCAGACCCAGAAACTGATAGAGAACGGCATCCTCTATATCAAGCAGAACGGCTATAAGTATGACGTTCGTGGAAGGATTGTGAAATAAACTGTTTAATACGAATTATATAAATATCTAGGCAATATGAAAAAGATGCAATACAGCGCGCCCGCTACGGACGTGAGAACAATCGCTATGGTTTCGATGCTCTGTGCCTCCGCAGACCCGGGTTCCGGCTCCACTATGCCTGAAAACGTGATTACGTTCGAACAAGGGACTCTTGGCTCATCGTTGTATGCCGACTGATGCAGTATTTGCACGAGGGTGTGCCATTCACCGGCACACCCTCGTGTCGTTTGTCTGTCTGGTATGAAAAGACTTCTGGTTTTCTGTACAGGTATATTCCTGTTCCTGTCCGGCGTGGGTTCCGAACCGCCGGAGTACGAGTATGTGAGTTACGACTTGGAGGACGAGAGCGGTTATGCGGCTTTCGACTGCACGCCGGAAAGACCCGTGGGCACCACCTGCGGCCACGATTGGGTGCAGCTATGGGAGGGCGGACCAAAGTGGGCGACAATGAACCTTGGTGCCGCCAAGCCAGAGGCTGCGGGCGATTTCTATATGTATGGCGGCATCATCGCCAACCCTGATGCCGTCTGGGACGGCTATCCCTACAAAGGCACCCATGCGAATGACGACCCGTACAGCAAGTACGGCGTTTCGGGCAAGAACGGTCTGGTGCTGGAAGCGGAGGATGACGCGGCTTCACAGGTATGGGGCTGCGAATGGCGTATCCCCACCCGGGAGGAGACGGACTCCCTGCTGGTTATGTGCACCGTCACCTACGACAAGTCGAGACGCGGCTACACCTTCACCTCGAAGGAAGACCCGTCGCTGTCCATCTTCATGCCCTCGGCGGGGTACAAAATCGGCAGCACGGTTACAAGTGTTGGCAGGCTGGGAAGATACCTTACCGCCACTTCCACCAAAGCACCGGCGAGCAAGCCTAGTGACTGCCTGACCCTCTATTGGAAAGCAAACTCTTCGTTTGACGAGGACAAGCGACCCGAATCCGGCAAACTATATACCCGCTACATGGGTATGTCGGTGAGACCTGTATGCAGGTAGGTCTTTTTAGTTTAGAGTTGAAAGTTGAAAGAAGTTTAGAGAAGTTTAGAGTTGAAAGTTGAGAGTTAAGAGAAGTTAAGAGTTGAGAGAAGTTTATAGTTAAAAGTTGAAAGTTTATAGTTTATAGTTGAATGTTGAAACGTCCGTTTTATATAGTCATTCTTCTCCTTCTGGCGGCAACCGCCGCCAAAGCGCAGTCCCCCACGCGGTATCTGATAGCCGCCGAGCCGTTTGACGTGCAATCCACCGCCACAGAGAATAAGCCTGCACCGCTACCCATTAAAGGAGTGAAATCGGTGCAACTGCCGCAGGAGAACGATTTCAACACCGAGGGAAAGGACTTCTGGCTCACCTTCCTGCAGAACGCCTTTTATCAAGCTCACTACGGGGTTCTCAACATGCAGTTGGTCTTCTCCTCACGTTATGCGGCGAACATCACCGTCAGCAACCCCAACACGGGCTATGAGAAGCGGACCAGCGTCAGAGCCAATGATGTGACCATCATCTCTGTCCCCGCAACGGAATGTTACAACTACGGGTCGGACATCGTGCAGAACACGGGACTCCATATCACCTCCACCGCACCCATCTCCGTTTATGGGGCCAACTTCGCTAATTATACGTTCGATGTCACCAATGTCATTCCCACGCCCTCTCTCGGAACGGATTATATCATACAGACATACCAGACAAAGATTGAAGGAAACACTGGCTTTGCCGTGCTCGCCACGGAGGACAACACGCAGGTGACCGCCGTATTGGCGTGTCCTACCCGGAACAGGGAGAAGGGAACCTATACGTTTACGCTCCACAAAGGGCAGGTATGGCAGGTGACAACCGAAATAGAAAAAGGGGGGCTGTCGGGCAGCGTCATCAAGGCGGACAAGCCGGTGGCGGTGTTCAACGGCGACCAGACCCTCTTCATCCCCGACTACAAGCCCTATTCAGACCATGTGGTGGAGCAGGCGGCGCCTGTGCAGACATGGGGGACGAAGTTCGTTCTGACCAAGAGCAACGGACAGAACGCCGACTATGTGATTTTCACCGCCCTCAGGGACGGGACGGAAATCCGCAAAGACGGTGAGACTCTCGCCACCATCAACACCTGCGAGAGCTATATATACCGCTTGACGGCAGACGCGGCGTACATCGAGACCTCCGCGCCCGCCGCATGTTATCTCTATATGAGCAGCCGCACCAGCAACAGCAGCCGCGTGGGCGACCCGTCGATGGTGTGGATAACGCCGCAGGAGCAGGGAATCCGGCAGATAACCTTCTCCACCTTCAGCACGAAAGAAATCAAATACCACTATATGAACATCGTCGTCCCCGCTTCCGCAGCCGGGGCGATGACCTTTGACGGCAAGCCGCTGACAGGCTTCCTGCCCGTACCCGGAAAAGAGGAGTACGCTTATCTGAGCATGGAGATCAACCATGCCACCCACACGCTCGGCAATACGCAGGCGGAGTTCACCGCCCACGTCTATGGCATGGGTGTGGACGAGAGCTACGCCTACTGCGTGGGAGGCTATCTGAAGAGGATTAACGACACGGACATAGACGACATCATCGAGCAGGTGACCCAGGAGCAGACTTTCGACATCTGCGAGGGGCAGAGCGTCACCATCAGCGGCAAACAGTATGCCAAAGACACCACCTTCACCGAGACGGCGGACGACAGGATACGCAAATACACCGTGAAGGTACACCCCTCGTTCGCGCATACCGACACCGTCGAGTTCCGTAAGGGGACATCCTTCGACTGGCACGGCCAGACCGTCTCCAAGCCCGGTACTTACAGGGACACCCACTACACCGTCTATGGCTGTGACAGCATCTACCGGCTCATCGCTAAGTACGACAACATCACGGAGTATTACGACACCGTCTGCTCTTCGGCGTTCTACAAGTTCCGGGGCGAGTCGTTCGCACTGCCGCAGGACGGCGGTTTCCCGAAGGACCTGACCCTCAATCGGACGGAGGGGGACTGGGAACACCGTATGCACCTGCGCATTATGCCGCAGGTGGAGTACATCAACGACAGTTATGTGCTTGAGCCGGAGGAGACGCTCGACTACCACGGCATCCGCATTTCCCGCGCTGGCGACTACACCGTCAATCTGCAAAGCCGCTACGGGTGCGACAGCATAGTGACGCTCCATGTGACGCAGCCCGTCAACAGCCGCGCCTACTATACCATCTGCGAAGGTGACAGTTACGATTTCGCGGGAATGACGCTCACCGAAAGCGGCGCGTACAATCGGGAGATTACAGCCTCCGACGGGTCGGTTCATGTCCACCAGTTGGTGCTGACCGTGGAGCAGCCGCACAACACCGTCATCCGCGCCACTGTCTGCGAGGGCGAGGTATATGAAGAGAACGGCTTCCACGAGTCCGTGGCAGGCACGTACCACCGGAATCTGCGCAGCCGTAACGGCTGCGACAGCACCGTCACCCTCATTCTTGACATCTGCCAGCCCGACAGCAGAACCATCGAGGATGTCATCTGCGCAGGCGCAGCCTACGAGAAATACGGCTTCTCCGAACAGCGGGCGGGCACCTATGTCCGCGCCCTGCGCAACCGCTTCGGTTGCGACAGCACCGTGACTCTCGTCCTGCGCGAAGTCCCGTCTTATCGGTTTGAGGAGAATATCCGCCTTCTGGAAGGAGAGACACGCCTCTGGCACGGACAGACACTGGACCAAAGTGGCGACTACACCGCCGCCTATACCACTGCGGACGGCTGCGACAGCGTCTATACGGCGCATGTCCGTCAGTTCAGCGGACTGGAGGAGGAGGTGTACGACACCGTATGCTTCGCCGCCACCTACACCTATCGCGGCCACACCTTCGACATTCCCGCCTACGATCCCTATCCCCGCAATTTCGTCATGGAGGCGCGCAACAAGAAGGAATGCAAACGCTACCGCATGATCCTCACCCTTCTGGGCAGCACAACCACGCAGGCAACGTATGTCCTTGCGCCGCACGAGACCGTCACCTTCGGCACGCAGACCATTACCCGGGAGGGCGTATATACCGAGACCTTCCGGTCGCGCTTCGGGTGCGACAGCACCGTCGTTCTTACTGTGACGCAGCCGGTCATCGACTTTGTTACTGAGACAGCCGGTATCTGCGCAGGAGAGACATACACCTTCGGTGGAAAAGAGATTAGCCGCCCCGGAACATACCTTGACTCCGTGAGACCGGCGGGAAGGGAAGGCTGGGTCATCACACAGCTCACGCTCAATGTGAACCCCGCTTATTCCTTTGTCACCGACAAAATCATACAGAGCGGCGGAACCTACGAGGACGACAACTTCACGGAAAGCGTGTCAGGCACCTACCACCGCGACTTCCGAACCGTCCACGGCTGCGACAGCACCTACACGCTTCACCTCACAGTGTGTGAGGAGAAATCGGCGGAACTGACAGCGACCATCCTTGAGGGCGGTGTGTATGACAGCAACGGCTTCCTCGCCTATACCGGCGGCGACTACACCCGCACCGACCTCACCGCCGATGGCTGCGACAGCACCACCACGCTGCACCTCACCGTTCTGCCGCCGCTCGAACCCGAATACGAGGACGGCACGTTCTGCTCCGGCGCGTCCTACACGTGGCAGGGGACGGAATACACCGCAGGCGGCACCTACACCATGCCCTACACACTTCCCAACGGCCGAGAGGGAGTGCGCGTGCTGCGGCTGCGTGAAGTGCCTGTGTACAAGGACACCGTCTTCGCCACCATCTGCCAAGGCGGCACATACGACCTCAACGGCTTCCATGAGTCGGAGGCGGCAACCTACACCCACACCGCGCAGAGCGTCGGCGGTTGCGACAGCACCATAACCCTTGTGCTGAAAGTGAACAAGACCTACAGCCGTGACATCCACGCCGCCATCTGCGAGGGTGATACGTATTCGGGATACGGTGTCACCACCGGTACAGGCGGCGACTACATCCGCCGCTATGAGACCGTGGACGGCTGCGACAGCGTGCTGAATATACATGTCACTGTCAACCATCCGACCACATACATCAAGCGCGACACGATCAACTTCGGACAGAGTTATCCGTGGCTGGGCAAGACCTACACCGCAACCGTTTATCAGCGGGACACACTGGTCAATGCCGTCGGCTGTGACAGTATTGTCATTCTTGACCTCCGTGTGAACGACTTGTTGGACAGTACGTTATACGTGACTTTCTGCGAGGGGGACAGTATGGAGATTTTCGGCGACACCCTAGTGAAGGACGACGGCATCTACCAGCGTATGTGCCGGGCCTCCACAGGAGCCGACAGCCTCGTCGCGTATGTCGTCACGCTCATTCCGCGCACGTATGAGAACACCGTCGCCACCATCCGTCCGGGCGAGACATTCCCGTGGCACGGCAATCGCTACGGAACGCCCGTTTCGCTGCGCGACACGCTCGTCAATGCCGAAGGCTGTGACAGTATTTGCACGCTCGAACTGACTGTTGTGGGGTCGCTGACCTATACGGTACGCTTCGAGAATTATGATGGTAGTGAACTGCGGACTTATGAGTTAGAGCAGGGCGCTATTCCTTCCTATGAGGGTACACCTGAACGCGAGAAAGACGGCGACGAGTACAACTGGTACGAGTTCACTTTCACCGGTTGGGCGGACAGTCAGAATAACTTCTACGGCAAGGACAACGCGCTGCCCGCTGTGACACAGGACACCGTCTATACGGCGCAGTACAAAAAAGACTTGTACATCATCCTGCAGGAGCAGAAAGACGATGACTTCTACACCAATTTCTCCAACAAGTACAACGGCGAGCGCGCCACAAAGGCATGGTTGAACCGTCAGTTCACCCGTAGCAAATGGGCGACCCTCTGTCTGCCGTTCAACGTGCCGTCCGCACTGCTCACCAACCTGAATATGAAAGGGCGTGTGTATGAGTTCTGTTACACGAAAGGAGACACTGAGGCCGGCTTCACTCTCTATTTTGCACAGGCAAAAATGATAGAGGCAGGCAAGGGCTATATTGTAAACGCCAATGCGATACTCGCCCAGCGTGCACAGTTCGAATTCCCCGGTGTGACGGTCAATACCGATGTGGATATACAGTCCAGATTTGATATAGCTAATCTGGAAGGCTACAATTCGGAAGGCTCCGTCTATCTCATCGGTACGCTCCGCAAAGGAAGGGTTTACGGTTCGAATACAGGCAGTTACTATATGGGACTGAAGGACAACAGAATCTACTATCCGAACGCCGAGCAGGGTACGGTTGTCAATGCCTACCGTGGTATCTTCTTCAACAAAGGTGAAGAGATGCAGGCTACCCGCGTGCGTATTGTGGCGGAAGGCGAAGACGGGGAGATAGTTGGCGAACTGGAAGTGGTCAATGGCGGATTGGAAGACGCTGCCACTCCCCGGAAGTACGTTCAAGACGGTATCCTCTACATCATTCGCGATGGCGCTCGCTATACAGTGCAAGGTCAACGTATTGACTAAAGTGTTTTGCTCGTGAGATACACGATGTACGCTCTCACACCAGATGCTCAACGATGCGGTTGAGCAGGCGGATGCCGTGACGGGTCACGACATAGTGCGTGCCGGTGTCAATTATCATACCGCGAGACAGATAGTCCTTCAGATGCGCGTTGTCGGCAACCAACTCTTTTTTTACTCCTTGATTGGTGCGAAGCCCCAGCATAATCTGCTCCATGCGGTGCTGTTCATCAGTGACAAGTTCCTGCTCATAAGGTCTTTCGCCACGGCTAATAGCGGAAATGTACTTGTCCAAGTCACTCACATTCCAACTTCTTATTCTTCGTTCGTTATCGTAACTATGTGCACCTGCTCCCACACCTATATACGGTTCGTCCGTCCAGTAACTGCTGTTATGACGTGAATGGAAAGAGGGTAGGGCGAAGTTGCTTACCTCATAGTGTTCATAGCCTGCCTGCTCTGTTTGTTCGCATAGACGGTCGTACATGTCGTTGAGTGTGTCTTCGTCCTGTTCCTTTACCTCGCCACGTTCCAGTTGAAGCGTCAGGCGTGTCCCTTGTTCATAACTCAGACAGTAGCACGAAAGGTGCTGTATACCCAATTGTAAAGCCGTCTCTATATCCTTCTGCCACGTCGTCATATCCTGCCCGGGCAGACCGTACATCAGGTCAATGCTGACGTTGTCAAACCCTGCCGATTGTGCATCGCGGATGGCATGAAGAGCCTGCTGACCGTTATGCCGCCTGCCTATTCGACGTAACAAGATGTCATCAAACGACTGAATGCCGATACTTAGGCGATTGACTCCCGCTTGCCGCAATAACCTTAATTTGTCTTCTGTCAAGTCACCCGGATTAGCCTCCAATGTAATCTCCGCACTTGCGTCTATGGAACCGATAGCCTCAATGACACGACGTATAGCATCAGGTTCTAGCACGCTCGGAGTCCCGCCACCGAAATAGATAGTATCTGCCGTACCGTTCCTGCGCATCCCAATCTCACGGACAAGGGCAGCGACATACTCTGTCTGCCGTTCTAATGATGTGGTGGAAAAGAAATCGCAGTACGCACAGCGGCTCACGCAAAAAGGGATATGGATGTAGTAATGCATTGGTGTCTATGACTCCGTTCCTTTCTTCCACAGATAGTCCATCCACTCGGCGAGTTTCTGTTCCTGCTTGCTGCCTTGAGGGTTCCAGAAACGCGTACCTTCCAACTCGTCGGGCATATACTGTTGCCGGACAAAATGGTTAGGGAAGTCATGTGCGTACTGATAGCCGTCGTGATAGCCCAGTTCCTTCATTAGTCCTGTCGGCGCGTTACGCAGGTGCAGAGGTACGGGCAGGTTACCGCTTCGTCGGACTTCTTCCAGCGCACTGTCAATAGCTAAGTATGCCGAATTGCTCTTCTGCGAGGTAGCGAGATAGACCGTCGCCATCGCTAAAGGAATACGCCCTTCGGGCCAGCCTATCTTCTGTAAGGTGTCGAAGCAGGCATTCGCTACCAGCATTGCATTCGGATTAGCCAGACCGATGTCCTCGCTTGCCGATATGACTAACCGACGCGCAATGAACTTAGGGTCTTCGCCTGCTGCCACCATGCGTGCTAACCAATAGATAGCGGCATCGGGGTCGCTACCGCGTATGGACTTGATGAAGGCGGAGATGATGTCGTAATGCAGCTCGCCGTCTTTGTCATACGCCACGGGGTTCTGTTGCAGCTGGCGCGTCACGGTCTCGTTGTCTATGTTTCGTATGCCTGAATTGGTTACCAGTTCGATGATGTTAAGCAGTTTGCGTGCGTCTCCGCCGCTGTAGCGCAACAGGCTTTCCGTTTCCTGTACTTGTATGTCTAACGTGCGTATGTATTCGTCCTGTGTCAGCACACGGTGCAGCAGTTCTAATAAATCGTCCTTTCCTAACGGTTGCAGCACATAGACCTGACAGCGGGACAGCAGCGGGTTGATGACCTCAAAACTCGGGTTCTCTGTCGTTGCGCCGATGAGGGTGATAGTACCGTCCTCCACCGCCCCGAGCAGACTGTCCTGCTGGGACTTGGAGAAGCGGTGAATCTCGTCAATGAACAGGATAGGCGAGTGACTGCTCTTGTCGGCAAACATACCCGTATTCATGGCGGCGGTGCGCTTGGCCTTGTCAATGATATCGCGCACTTCCTTCACGCCGCTCGTCACCGCACTAAGCGTATAGAACGGGCGGTTGAGTGTGTGCGCAATAATCTTTGCCAGTGTCGTCTTGCCCACGCCCGGAGGCCCCCACAGGATGAACGACGACAGGTTGCCGCTCTCTATCATCTGACGCAACACCGCACCTTCGCCGACAAGGTGCTTCTGACCTATGTATTCGTCCAACGAACGAGGACGCATTCTTTCTGCAAGTGGTAACATATTCTTCTCTGTATTAACCCCGCAAAGGTACCGCTTTTATTTTTAATCGGCAAAAATTGTCTGTTTGTTTGCATAACAACCGCCGATGTTGTACTTTTGTGCGTTATCTGGTGGTGCATAATATGGAACAACAGTCAAGCATCGTCCGTCTTCCGGCTTTCGTGGATATGCATGTCCACCTCCGTGAACCGGGTTTCTCCTACAAAGAAACAATATATTCCGGCACTCGTGCCGCTTTGCGGGCTGGCTACAGCGACTTGTTCACAATGCCCAACCTCAATCCCGTACCCGACTCCCTTCCGCATCTGCAGGAGCAATTAGACATCATAGCCCGTGACGCTGTCGTTCGTGTACACCCTTATGCTTCCATCACAATAGGTCAGAAAGGACGGGGCGAACTGGTAGATTTCGATGCACTCGCACCATACGTAGCAGGCTTTTCCGATGACGGCAGAGGTGTGCAGGACGAAGACCTGATGCGCGAGGCTATGTGTCGCTGCAAGCGGGCAGACAGTATTATTGTGGCGCACTGCGAGGTGGATGCACTGCTCAACGGCGGGTATATCCACGATGGCATCTATGCGCGCCAACACAACCACCGAGGCATCTGTTCCGAAAGCGAATGGCGCGAGATAGAACGCGACATACGCCTTGTGGAGGAGACAGGATGCCGCTTCCACATCTGCCATATCTCCACTCGCGAGAGCGTGGAGATGGTCAGACAGGCGAAGAAAAAAGGACTTCCCGTCACGTGCGAAACAGCTCCGCACTACCTGCTTCTCTGTGATGAAGACCTGCGCGAAGATGGATGGTGGAAAATGAATCCGCCTCTTCGTAGCCGTGAAGACAGGGACGCACTCGTTGAAGGTGTACAGGACGGCACAATCGATGTAATCGCCACCGACCACGCGCCACACGCCGCCGAGGAGAAAAACAAGGGATTAGACAAAAGCGCGTTCGGCATAGTCGGACTCGAAACAGCCTTTCCGTTGCTCTATACGTACCTCGTCAGGAAAGATATCATCTCCCTTGACCGGCTTGTGGAGCTGATGGCTATCCGACCGAGAGAGATTATGCGTCTCGGCGCCCCCAAAGACTTCATTACAGTGGATTTGTCCTCACGCTATACCATTGACTCTTCACAGTTCGTGAGTAAAGGCAAAGCCACGCCCTTTAACGGTTGGGAAGTGTTCGGAAAAGTAATCAACACCGCACTATGACCTTTACCATCCTTCATAATGACTCTTTGACCCCGCAGATATGGCGGATGCAACTGCAAGGCGACTGCAGCGGCTTCCGCCCTGGGCAGTTTGTCGAAATCCAATTACCATCGTTCTATTTGCGCCGTCCTATTTCTGTATGCGATGCAGACGCAACTTGTCTGACCCTGATATACAAAGTGGTCGGCGGCGGGACGAAAGAGATGACCACGTTATGTGAGGGTACGGCATTGGACTTGTTAGCCCCCCTCGGAAACGGTTATGACCTATCTAAAGCAGATAACACCGCCATGCTTATCGGGGGCGGGGTAGGTGTACCGCCGCTCTATTACCTTGCCAGACAACTGCGCATGCAAGGAAAAGAGGTGCAGGTATTCATGGGCTTCAACACGGCGGCGGAGATGTTCTATACCGATGAGTTTGAAACTCTGGGCTGCAAGGTGCATATCGCCACATTGGACGGTTCGGCGGGCACTAAAGGCTTCGTTACGGATGCCATCCACAAAGCGTATGACACATCGCCGCTGCCTTATTACTACGCCTGCGGTCCCATGCCAATGATACGTTCGATCATCAAAACGATTGGTACGAACGGCGAGATAAGTATGGAAGAGCGGATGGGGTGCGGCTTCGGCGTATGTATGGGCTGCTCCATTATGACAACTTTCGGTGCGCGCCGTGTCTGCACCGACGGACCCGTCTTTCCTGCTAGTGAACTACAAATAGAAACAGGTGAAGTATGAATGACAAGTTATCCGTCATACTCAGCGGTATAGAACTGCAGAACCCCGTCATCCCCGCCAGCGGAACGTTCGGTTTCGGCGAGGAGATGGCTGCCCTATACGACCTGAACTGTCTCGGGGCAATCTCCTTCAAGGGAACAACCCGTGAGCCGCGCTACGGCAACCCGTTACCCCGTATCGCCGAATGTGGCAACTACGGAATGATTAACGCCGTCGGATTGCAGAACCCCGGCATAGAGGAGGTTATCAAGCACCAGCTACCCGCCCTCTGCCGTCTTTATCAGGGACCCGTCATTGCCAACGTCAGCGGGTTCTCCGTAGAGGACTACCGCTATGTCTGCCAACGGTTAGACGTAGAGGAGCGTGTCCGCATCATTGAGGTGAACATCTCCTGCCCCAACGTCCACAACGGCGGTATGGCATTCGGCACTACCCCCGAAGCAGCCGCCGAAGTGACACGGGCTGTCCGGCAGGTAACCGACAAACCCATATACATCAAACTTAGTCCCAACGTAACTGACATCGTTTCTATCGCCCGTGCATGCGTGGACGCCGGTGCAGACGGTCTGTGCCTAATCAACACCGTTCTGGGAATGCGTATCGATATCCGCCGCCGCCAACCCGTTATTGCCAACCGGTACGGCGGGTACAGTGGCAAAGGCATCTTCCCGATTGCATTGAGGATGGTGAACCAAGTGGCAATGGCTCTCAATAAAGGGGGCGACAAACCGGTTCCCATCATCGGCTGCGGCGGCATCGAAACAACGGAGGACGTGGTGGAGATGATGATGGCGGGTGCCACAGCGGTGGAGGTCGGTGCTGCCAACCTCCATAACCCGATGGCGTGTCCGCAGATTATTGACCGTCTGCCTGCCGTCCTCAATGAACTTAAAATAAACAGAATACAAGATATCATAGGCTGTTGCCTTTAAATACATACTACATGAACAACGTCATTATCGCCTGCGACTTTTCTTCGGCGGAGCAGACATACGCCTTTCTTGACCGTTTCACGGACGAGAAGCCCTTTGTGAAAATCGGTATGGAACTCTTCTATGCCGAGGGGCCCGACATCGTGCGGCAGCTCAAGGCGCGCGGACACCGCATCTTCCTTGACCTCAAGTTGCACGACATTCCCAACACCGTCCGCAAGGCGATGGCGGTGCTCTCGCGTATGGATGTGGATATGGTCAATCTCCATGCCGCCGGCACACAAGAGATGATGCGCGCCGCCGTAGAAGGACTGACCCGTCCGGATGGCACGCGCCCCATCCTGTTGGCGGTCACGCAACTGACCTCCACCGACCGTGAGCGGATGAACAATGACATCCTCATTCCGGGCGAGGTGGCTGATTGTGTCCGTCATTATGCGCTTTGCGCCAAGCAGTCCGGGATAGACGGCGTTGTTTGCTCGCCTTTGGAAGCCGCGATGGTCAAACAAGCGTGCGGCAGAGAGTTCCTCTGTGTCACACCAGGCATCCGCTTTGCCGACTCCGACAAGGGTGACCAGCAGCGTATAACGACCCCTGCGCAGGCAAGACAAGCGGGCAGCGACTACATCGTGGTAGGGCGTCCCATCACTGCTGCTACTGACCCTGTTGCCGCCTACCGCCGTTGCTGCAACGAGTTCACTGAAACGAATGACTAAAAACACTATACATAATCTATGAATCTGCAAGAACAAATAGCCCACGACCTGCTTTCTATTCAAGCGGTATTCCTTCGTCCCGACGAGCCGTTCACATGGGCAAGCGGTATCAAAAGCCCTATATATTGCGACAACCGGCTGACCTTGAGTGATGTACAGGTGCGCGAGGACGTGGAGAACGGTCTGGCTGAACTTATCCGCACGCATTTCCCCGCAGCGGAAATCCTAATGGGAACATCCACCGCAGGCATTGCGCACGCCGCTATCACCGCCACCAAACTCAACCTTCCGATGGGTTACGTCCGCTCCGGCGCCAAAGACCACGGACGGGGCAATCAGATTGAGGGCAGGATAGAGAAGGGGCAGAAAACAGTGGTGGTGGAGGACCTGATTTCCACCGCAGGCAGTTGTTTGGAAGTAGTGGACGTGCTGCGCGAAGCGGGAGCAGACGTGTTAGGCATTGTCAGTATCTTCACTTACAACATGCGCAAAGCTGCCGACCGACTTGAAGCCGCCAAGGTGGTCAATCACAGCCTCTCCAACCTTGACACACTGGTTGATGTTGCCGTGAGTGAGAAGTACATCCAGCCGGCAGACAAGGACCGCCTGCTGCGTTTCCGCGACAACCCCCAGGACGAGAACTGGATGAAACAACTCTAAACTCAAAACTATCAACCATCAAACTTCTATCAACTATCAACTTTCAACTATCCAACTTCTCTCAACTCTCAACTTTAAACTCTCAACTATTAACTGCAATGCGCCACCTCATTGACCCCACCGACCTTACCGTAGAGGAGATAGACCTCCTGATGAACCGCGCCTTGGACATCATCGCCCATCCCGCACAGTATGCCGAATCGTGCCACGGCAAGAAACTTGCAACGCTCTTCTACGAACCCAGTACGCGGACGCGTCTGAGTTTCACGTCCGCTATGATGGAACTGGGCGGACAGGTACTCGGTTTCTCCGATGCCCGCAGCAGTTCGGTGAGCAAAGGCGAGACGGTGGCTGACACCGTGCGCGTGGTCAGCTGCTTTGCCGATATCATCGCCATGCGCCATTACAAGGAGGGTGCGCCGCGTGTGGCTGCCGCCTACAGCCGTATTCCTGTCATCAATGCGGGGGACGGCGGACACAGTCATCCCACGCAGACGCTCACCGACCTGCTCACTATCCGCCGCGAACTGGGGCACTTCGACCACCTGACCATCGGTCTGTGCGGAGACCTCAAGTACGGCCGCACCGTCCATTCACTCATCAAGGCGATGAACCGCTATGCGGGTACACGCTTCGTGCTTATCTCTCCGAAGGAACTGCGTCTGCCCGACTATATGAAGCAGGAACTGGAACGCAGCGGACAACCCGTCTTCACCGAAGTCAGCACGTTGGAGGAGGCGATGCCGCTGGTGGATGTGCTGTATATGACCCGTGTGCAGCAGGAGCGGTTTGCCGACCCGCAGGAATACGAACGGCTCAAAGACTCGTTCATATTGGATGAGGACAAGATGGCTCTTGCCCGTCCGGATATGATAGTCCTTCATCCTCTGCCGCGTGTGAACGAAATAACCATTGGTGTGGACGATGACCCACGCGCTGCATATTTCCGGCAGGTAGAGAACGGCAAGTTCGTCCGTATGGCTCTCATCCACACGCTTTTGCAATGGAAAAGAGAAGAAGCGGAGCAACAGCAGCACTTTGAATCTTTTGTGTTGGCGGATGATTCCCCGCGTTGTCCCAACGACCGATGCATCACTGCCACCGAACCCGTCCGTCATCTTGCCTATCGCGACAAGGACGGTATCCTTCGCTGCCACTATTGTGACCATGCAATAGAACAATAAGACGTATAAACCATCATCAGACAAAGATACTGTTTGATATGTGCTTTTTTTGATTTACCTTTGCCGCCGAATAAAAAGTCACTCATTTCCTAATGCCGCATATTGTAGCCAACCAGATATTGATTCCTGAAATGGGCCGCCTTCTGCAAGAGGGCAGGGAGATTCTGTTCACGCCTTCCGGTGTCAGTATGCGTCCATACATCGAAGGCGGGAAGGACACGGTGCTGCTTAAGAAAATGGAGCAAATCAGAGTGGGGGATATGTGTCTCGCACTTGCCACGAGACCCAACCAACCTGAGCCGTCGTATGTTCTGCATCGCGTCATCCGCAAGGAAGGCGACCGCATCGTATTGATGGGTGACGGCAACCTGCAAGGTGAAGAGTACTGCCAAAGCAAGGATGTGATAGGTACGGTAATACGTATCATCACTCCGTGGGGAAAACGCAAACCTGTGACACGAGGCAGATTGTGGTATCTGCTGTTGCCGCAACGCCGGTTCTGGCTCAAAGTCTATCGGCATACTTTTCTCAAATGTTATCAATAAATCCATACGCATAACTAAACAATTCTTATTATATGAAAGCAAAACAAGGTTTCAAACTCCGTCCCTTGGGCGATGAATACATCCTCGTGGGAGAAAGCATCGAACAAATCAACTTCAACAAGATGATCACGCTCAACGAGACTGCCGCCTTTCTCTGGCAGAAAGTGGCGGACGGTCAGCCGTTCGATGCGGAAAAACTGGCAGCGTGGCTCACTGACGAGTATGATGTATCACGCGAACAGGCACTTGAAGATTCACAAAAAACGATTGACTCATGGCTGAACGCAGGTATTATCGAGTAGCCGAACACTTCTTCTCCATCGAAGCTCCGACAGAGATGTTCGCACCGCTCACCAACTACGATCCTTTCCGTGTGTGGGACACGCCCTCTGACATGTGTTTCCAACTCTCTATAGGCATCGAACCTATAGACATGGAACAAAGAGAACACGTTTTCACGGACACGTCCGATGAAGATCTGCCGCGGATAGAAGTCTATCGCATCAAGCAGAACTGGCTCTTCTGCATTGCCATCAGCAAGGACGCACCTGTCTGCAGCCGATTGTTGACCACACCCGATTTCCGGCAGGCATGGCTTGAGATTGATACGCAGATGTCGCACTTTGCCATCAACAATGCCGCGATGCTGCTCTATGCTTTCTCCACGGCTAATCTGTACACGTTGGAGATGCACGCTGCAGTGGCTGTCCGTCAGGGCAAGGGTTATCTCTTCCTCGGCAAGTCGGGTACGGGCAAGTCGACCCATGCCCAGCAGTGGATGAAAGCTTTTGATGATGCATGGCTGCTCAACGACGACAATCCCATTATCCGTCTTTATGAAGACAACGGGCAGAGCCGTTTGGTGGTTTATGGTTCGCCATGGAGCGGCAAGACCCCTTGTTACAGGAACCTGAGTGCGGAGGTCGGCGGAATCGTCAAACTCGCGCAAGCGCCCCATAACGAGGCACGTCGTCTCAAACTGCCGGAGGCATACGCCTATATTCTTTCCTCTGCCAGCGGTCTCAAAGTCGTTCCCGAAGTGATGGACGCGCTGTACCTGACCATCTCGCGTATAGTGCAAACCACACCTGTCTTCGCGTTGGAGTGTCTGCCTGACACCGATGCCGCCCAAGTATGCTGGAACGCCGTTACCGATAAGAACAACTGACGATAGCTCATCATCATGCAAACTCCGTCCGTTCGCACATACGAAACCAGACGCGTGAAGGAAAAAGAAATGATTTTCGGTCTGCACGCAGTCCTGGAAGCCATTGATGCCGGTAAGACTTTCGACAAGATACTGGTCCGCCGCGATATGTCCTCCTCCTTGGGAAGACAGCTTATGGACAGACTCTCCCAAATGGACGAAGAGGTGCAGACCGCCGTCCAGCGTGTGCCGGTTGAGAAACTCAACCAGTTCACCGACCGCAACCACCAGGGGGTTATCGCCTTCCTGTCTCCCGTTGAGTTCTACCGCGTGGAGGACATTATCCAAGCCGCATACGACCGAGGGGAGACACCTCTGCTGATGGTATTGGACAACGTGACCGATATGCGCAATTTCGGTGCCATAGCGCGTACGTGTGCCTGTGCCGGAGTCCACGGACTGGTTATCGGTACGCGCGGATCCGCATCCATCAACGGCGATGCCGTCAAGACCAGTGCCGGTGCCATCCACACATTGCCGATATGCAAAGTGGAGAATATGCAGAACGCGCTACGGCTGATGCGTGACAGCGGACTCAGCATCGTTGCCGCTACGGAACATGCCTCCCGGAACTACACCGAAGCAGATATGTCGTTGCCGCTCGCTATCTTGATGGGCAACGAAGAGAAGGGAATTTATGAAGCCAATCTCAACCTTGCCACCGAGCAGGTACGTATTCCTATGAGAGGAACGATAGAGAGTCTGAACGTTTCTGTTGCGGCAGGCGTGATGCTCTACGAAGCCGTGCGTCAAAGAGACATGATTAAGTAATTAGTAAAAATGTGTAGTATGAGCAACAAGGAACGCTATGCCGCATGGTGCGCGGAACAGCCCGCTATCCCCATTTTCTTCCAACCGTGGTGGCTTGATGCCGTCTGTGCAGGCAAGGGTTGGGACGTAAAATTAGTCATCCATCCTCGCAGCGAGCAGATTCTTGCCGCCATGCCCTATCTGACCGGCAAACGGTACTGGATGCACTTTGTCCTGATGCCGCAGATGACCCCGATAGGAGGTATATGGCTTGATCGGTCGCTCCTTAACGATGACGGTTCGACGTGGGACCAGGAGGCTCTGCAGAACATCTGCGACGAACTGGCAAAGCAGCTGCAGGACCTTGATCTCCACTATTACTACCAGCATTACACCATCGGCAATCCCTGTCCGGCTGTGTTACAAAACAAAGGTATGCGTCTGCGCGAGCGGGTGACATACCGGCTTGAGGACCTTAGCGACCTTGACAAGGTAATCAACAATTTCTCGCGCAACAAGAAGCGTCAGCTTCAGAAAGCTCTCTCCCTACATTCCGAATGTGGGAAGGTCAATGCCGAGGACTTCTACCGTTTTCACCGCGATGTGCTTGCCGCCCGACATAGGAAAATCAGTTACTCCCGCGAGTTCTTTCTCGTGTTGGAGCGCAAGGCGAGACGTCTGAACCAGTGCGAGATTATCAGTATCCACAACGCTGACGGTGCGCTTTATGCCGAGGCGTTCGTTGTCTGGGACAACCGTACGCTCTACTACCTTATCGCAGCCCAAGACCATGCGCACGAGGACAGCGGCGCGATGGCTCTGTTAGTGCTTGAATGTATCAAGTTCGCCCGCGAGAAGGGACTGGTCTTCGATTTCGAGGGGAGCATGATCAAGGGTGTTGCCAAGCACTTCAAGCAGTTCGGCGCAACCCCATCGAACTACTACAGTGTGGAACGATTCTACCGCCCGTGGTTCGTTGTTCCGTATTGGCTCTATCGTATATTCACTTTCAGAATGAGATAGATGATACAAGAGGTTGACTTACATACATTTCTCTCAAAGACAAGTGACTGGCAGTGGGTGTCGCACACCCAGACGCAGGGTTGGATTGAGGCTTTCCTGCAGGAGAGGGATGTGCGCTGCTTTATGAGCGAGAATATTGCCTGTATGGGCTGGGTGAGCCGCAAGTGGGGCAGGCGGATGCTTACTGTCAATGGCGAGTGTCTCCGTTCGCAGCAGATTTCAAACAAACAGGTTTTCGCTTTCTTCGAACATTTGTCAAAGATTGACGCTGACTTTGTAAGTGTTAATTCAGACTCTGCTTATTCGGCAGATTACGAGGTAGGAATCCGGCAGGCTGGTTTCTTGCGTCCGGTAGGGATGTTCTCCACAACGCTAAGCAAAGTCGTGCCGTTGGATCAGCCATACGTTTTTGACAAGAGCTGGCAGCGTAATCTAAAGCAGGCAGATGAAAGTCAGTTGTCTTTTGTGCCGGCGGTCTGTTCGGAGCAGGCTGCGGATGAGTATGTCCGTCTGCATAATGAGATGGAGCAAAGGAAGGGGTTTAACGACGGGCTGACAGTCGGGCAGCTGCGTGCCATATTGGCTCAACAATGTTTTCGTCTGGCTTGGGTGGACGACAAGGACGGAAGTCATCTGGCAGGCGGCATAGTCTATCAGCGTGGCGATTACGGACGATTCCTTTATTCGTTCACCACTCCTGCGGGGCGGGAAAAGTCGGCGTCGTATCTGCTCTACAAAGGTTGGATGGACAATCTCTGTCGTGAGGGCGTGACACGGTTTGATCTGGGTCGTCTTTCTCCTTCCAAACACCTGAAAAACAATTTGTATCTGTTCAAGAACGGTATAGGTGGTGAGGTGGTTTCCTATAATGGCGAATGGATATATACACTTTCCCGATGGCTACCATTCGCAATGTATATCGCCAACAAGTACTATTGGAAACGCGTGCAGGTATGAGAGTGCTGCTTCTCCCCGCCTGGTACCTGCCTGAAGGCGGACAATTTGTCCGGCATCAGGCGATAGCGCTCCGCGAACAGGGTGTGGATGTCCGCATATTGGCTAACGTGACCCTCGGCTGGCATAAGTACAAGTGGCAGGCGTTCAATGTGGCATCGTATCCCCTTACGCCTTTTTTTACCGTAGAGGACGGCATACAGGTGCTGCGTTCCTATACGCGTCCCGTTCCCAAGGCAACGGTACTCAATATCCGTCTGTGGACGCGGCGGACGCTTCGGATGTACGATGCTTATGTACAGCAGTACGGTCATCCCGACCTCATTCATGCGCATAGTGCCACGTGGGCTGCCTACGCCGCCGCACTCATCAAACAGAAGTACGGTACTCCTTACGTCCTGACCGAACACCGTGGTATGTTCGGCTGCCGCTCCGACTACGCCCGTGAGTTCTTCCGGAAAGAGTTTGAACCGTTCTTCCGAATAGGTTTCTCTTCCGCTTCCTGCATCATTCCTGTTTCCGACCAACTCATCCCGACAATAAGAACCTATTGCGACAAGGATGTACCGTTCCGCGTTATCAGCAATATGGTCGATACCGACTTTTTTTGCCCGTTACCGCGCACGAGAGCGGGTCAGAAGGTTGAGCTTGTCAGCGTTAACGGCTTTTACCGCGAGAAAGGTTATGACATCCTGCTTCCTGCCTGGGATTTGCTTTGCGACAGAAGAAAAGATGTTCATCTGACTATCGTCGGAGAAAACTTCGACAGACCCGACTTCAGGGTGTTGTGGTCTTCCTGCCGCCATCAGGAGAGTGTCACGTTCACGGGCGAACTGACTCGCGACGGGGTGCGCGAACATCTCCGGAAAGCGGATGCGTTCGTCATCAGCAGCAGGGTAGAGGCGGAGCCGGTAGCGGTGCTTGAAGCTATGGCTACGGGTCTGCCTGTTGTGGCTTCTGATGTGGTTCCTGAGTACGAGATGCCTTCTTCCTGCGGTATCCGTGTATCTGTGGAGGATCCGGTTGCGCTTGCTGATGCATTGGACCGAATGGCAGATTCGTTTGGGCGATACGACTCTGCCGCTATCCGCAACCATACCATCGCTATCGCCAGCCGCCGGAACGTCACTGCGCAGTTAATTGACGTTTATAGACCGCTTCGCTGACAGACCGCTGACGCTGACAGACTTTTTCTTGCGATTGGTTTGGTTCAAATCGGGTGCAAAGATACGATAGCGGGAAAAAGCAGGTTGGGACATTGTGGGACTTGGCGGCAAATCACCCGACATTGCATGTTATTGACCGCTGCGCTGACAGACTGCTGACGCTGACGGAGCGCTAACGCTGATGGACCGCTGACGCTGACAGACTTTTTCTTGCGATTGGTTTAGTTCAGGCGGATTAATAAAAACAACAGTCTGATTTCGAAATCGGGTGCAAAGATACGATAGCGGGGAAATGTACTTTCCCGTTGCTTCCCACTGCTTCCCAATAATGCGCAATAATTCCCAGTTTTTAAAGTTTATAAGTTTAGGCGTTATTATAGTTGAGAGTTGAGAGTTGAAAGTTGAGAGAAGTTGGAGAGTTGAGAGTTTATAGTTTCAAATTTATGGTTTATGATTTATGGTTTATGATTGCAAATTTATGGTTTATGATTTCAAATCCGTCCTTCATGCCGCAACCATATTAGCTCACCGGGCTTTCAGGCGGACGCATGAACAACAAAGAAAAAAGCGGCATCTCTGCCGCCTTCTATTAGTTCTTTCTGTGCTTCTCTACGTGGTAGAAGCCCAGCGTGAGAATCTTGATGATTACTTCAAATAGGACTTTCACCCAGTCTTTTTCTTCGTTTTCAGTTTTCATTGTCAATCTTGATTTTAATTGGTTCATTACTTGCTTGCAATGCAAACCATTTCGCGGTAAGTTCTTGCTCCATGGCGGCACTTACCAAGACACAACCCTTGCTGTGCTCCGGCTTTGTACCTCTGTGGATGCGTATTCCGCTGCGTCCTGGCACGTTTCCGATAAGCGGCAGCATACGTTTGAAGCGCGGTGAGAATGTGACCGAGACCGGATAGGTTCCTACCGGTATGATGTAGTCCGCATTTTCGAGCGTTGCGATGTCTCGTTCTCCCACTCGCATTGTCCCGTGCACGGCTTTGCCGTTCTTATTATTCCGCGTCAGGTGGATGCTTGCCATACTGCTTGAATTTGTAAGTGTAATCAATCCCAAATAGTGCCCCTGCAAATGTTGCCACCTCGCCGAAACCGACCTACAGGCTCTCGTGAATCTCGCCCTGCGGAGCTATATTAACGTGAGTTCGATATAAGAAATGTACTGAAATACAGCAACATAATACAAGAAAGACTTGCACAGGTGCAGATGTTTGAGTACTTTTGTAGTTGAAAGACAAACAAAGTACAACTAAAAATCTCAACACTATGTGTGTCGAAAGCGAATGCAAAATTACAGAAATTTTCTGTGTTATTGATGACTTTTGTAAAGAATTTTCAAAAATTGAGTCGAAAAACGCTGTTTCAGACGGGAAAAGTCAT
>CAJOIZ010000033.1 GCA_905234835.1 Paludibacteraceae bacterium | reverse complement strand
TTCATTTTGGTTATTTATGATTGCAAATTGCAAATTTCAAATTTGTTGGTTAGAGGGGTTGTTGTTGGTTTACGGTATTCCGGTATATCGTGCTTTCGGGATTTCGTCGTGTCGGGATTTCGGGATACCGATAATTTGCGGCAAAGGTACGCGATTTTTGCGGAAACACGCAAAAATTAGTTGAAAGTCTTTTATAATTGAGAATTGAGAATTGATAGTTGATAGTTTATGATTGCAAATTTAGTGGTTTCATGCGGGAAAGGTAGGGTGAGGGGACGGTGATTATACGGGGAAATGAGTGCCCGTTATCGTGTCGTTATCGACTCGTTGTCGTGTCGTTATCGTGTCGTTGCCGTGTCGTTGTCGTGTCGTTGCCGTGTCGTTGTCGTGTCGTTGCCGTAGTCGTTGTCGTGTCGTTGCCGTAGTTGGTTGCTGTTGGACCGCTGTGCTGACAGACCGCTGTGCTGACAGACCGCTGCGCTGTTGGTGACTGCGTGTTGGTTGGTTGATAAAACAAAGGCTGACTCACAGGGGAATCAGCCTGTTGCTATGGCAAACCTCCGCTTGGAGGGTTCACAAACAACTATCAGAGCGCTTTTGTTGTCGGAGGACGTTGCTATCAGAGCGCTTTTGTTGTCGGAGGAATTTGCTATCAGAGCGCTTTGTTGTCGGAGCCGAGGACGTTGATAATCTTGTGCTTGTAGAGCTCGGTCATCAGGTCGCGTGCTGGACCGCAGTACTTGCGCGGGTCGAACTCGCCGGGCTTCTCGGCAAAGACCTTGCGGACCGCTGCAGTGAACGCCAGACGTGAGTCGGAGTCGATATTGATCTTGCATACAGCGGACTTGGACGCCTTGCGGAGCTGGTCCTCGGGAATACCGACTGCGTCGGGCAGTTTGCCGCCGTACTGGTTAATCATATCCACATACTCCTGCGGCACGCTGCTTGAGCCGTGAAGCACGATGGGGAAGCCCGGGAGCTGCTCCATAATAGCGTCGAGCACATCGAACGCCAACGGAGGCGGCACGAGACGGCCTGTCTGCGGGTCACGGGTGCACTGTTCGGGTTTGAACTTGTATGCGCCGTGTGACGTGCCGATGGAGATTGCGAGCGAGTCGCAGCCAGTGCGCTTGGAGAAGTCAATGACCTCTTCGGGACGGGTGTAGTGGCTCTCCTCAGCCTGTACCTCATCCTCCACGCCAGCGAGTACGCCGAGTTCCGCCTCAACAGTGACATCGTACTGATGGGCATAGTCAGCGACCTTCTTCGACAAAGCGATGTTCTCCTCATAGGGGAGCGCCGAGCCGTCAATCATCACGGAAGAGAAGCCGAGATCGACACAGTCCTTGCAGAGCTCGAACGAGTCGCCATGGTCAAGGTGCAACACAATCTGCGGGTGCTCCCAGCCAAGTTCCTTGGCATACTCCACAGCGCCCTGCGCCATGTAACGCAGCAGGGTCGGGTTGGCGTAGTTGCGGGCACCCTTAGAGACTTGCAGGATGACAGGTGACTTGGTGTCAGCAGACGCCTTGATAATCGCCTGGAGTTGCTCCATATTGTTGAAATTGAAAGCGGGAATGGCGTATCCGCCACGGATGGCCTTGGCAAACATATCACGGGTGTTGACCAAGCCGAGTTCTTTGTAACTTACCATAATTATAAGGATTTAAGTTTGGTTATTTAATCTTTTTGCTTGCTGTCACGAAATAGGCGATGAGCAGGATATACATGACTATGCCGAGAATCTGCGCGCCAGACGAAGCCGCCCATGAGGTCAGATACCAGTCCGCGCCTGCGAACTTGAGCACAGCACTGATGACGCCCATCAGCGCGCCGCCGGCAATAAATCCGCTTGCCACGAGCGTGCCCTTCTCGTTGCGTTTCTGCGCCAGTTCGGGAGCCTTCTCGCCATCCTGCTTGCGCTCACGCGATACGAAATGAGATATAGTGCCGCCAATAAGAAGAGGCATATTGAGATGCAAGGGGATGAACATACCCAGCGCGAAAGGCAGTACCGGCACACCTACGAAATTGAGGATGAGCGCCAGCACAGCGCCTGCGAAATAGAGCATCCACGGCGCACCCTGCCCCGACATGAGAGGTTCGATGACCGCCGCCATAGCGTTCGCCTGCGGAGCGACCAGGGCGTTGTCGCCCACGAAACCGTAGGTCTTGTTGAGGATAATCATCACACCGCCCACCGTTGCGGCACTGACGAGCGTGCCGAGGAACTTCCACGTCTCCTGCCTGGCAGGTGTGGTGCCTATCCAGTAACCGATCTTGAGGTCAGTGATGAAGCCTCCTGCCATCGACAGCGCCGTGCAGACCACGCCGCCGATAATCATAGCCGCCACCATGCCGCTGGTGCCCTTCATGCCGACAGCCACAAAGACCACGGAGGCGATGATGAGGGTCATGAGGGTCATGCCGCTGACGGGGTTGCTGCCCACAATGGCAATCGCGTTCGCTGCCACGGTGGTGAACAGGAAGGCGATAACAGTCACTACGAGCCATGCCACCAGCGCCTGGCCGAGATTATGCAGTACGCCTACCCAGAAGAAGACTAACACAATGAGCAATGCAGCGATGACAGAGACCGCCAAGAGCTTCATCGAGATGTCGCGCTCGGTGCGGAGGACGTTCTGCGCCACGGCTTTGCCCTTGCCGCCGAACTCTTTCTTGACCAGTCCGAAGGCTCCGGCAATGACGCCCCAGTTCTTGATGATACCCAGCAGACCCGCCATTGCGATGGCTCCGATGCCGATATTGCGGCCGTAATTGGTGTAGAGAAGCTGCGGGTCGAGGTCCCCCATACCGGTCGCGCCCAGCAGCGGCAGGATAACCCACCACGTGAAGAGCGAACCGCAGGCGATAATCGCCGCGTACTTGAGTCCGATGATATAGCCCAGACCCAGCACGGCGGCGCTGGTATTGACCGCCATCACCGTCTTGAACTTGACGGCAACGCTCTCACCCCATGCGGTCATACGCGTGGAGAGGCTCTCGGTCCAGAGTCCGAACGTGGAGACGATGAAGTCGTACAGTCCGCCTACAGCCGCAGCCCAGACGAGAGGTTTAGCCTGGCTGCCGCCCTGCTCGCCCGACACGAGCACCTGGGTGGTGGCCGTAGCCTCCGGGAAGGGGTACTCGCCGTGCTTCTCCTGGACGAAGAACTTGCGGAAGGGGATAAGGAACAGAATACCGAGGCAGCCGCCCAGCAGTGACGACATGAAGACCTGCATGAAGTTGACCGTGATGTCGGGGTACTTAGCCTGCAGGATATACAGCGCCGGCAGCGTGAAGATGGCGCCTGCGACCACCACGCCCGACGAGGCGCCGATGGACTGGATGATCACGTTCTCGCCAAGCGAGTTCTTGCGGTTGAGCGCGGAGGACAATCCGACCGCGATGATGGCAATCGGAATCGCCGCCTCAAAGACCTGGCCGACCTTCAGTCCGAGATAGGCAGCGGCAGCCGAGAAGATGACCGCCATCACCACGCCGAGGCTGACACTGTAAGGGGTCACTTCGGCAAACTGCTGTTCGGGTCGCAGGATGGGTTCGTACTTCTCGCCCGGTTTGAGGGGGCGAGAGGCGTTTTCGGGAAGTTGAATGTTGTCCATAACGTATTATTGTTTCTGGTTTTTAGTCTGATAATCACGCCCGTAGGAGCGGTAGGTGTCCTTCTCTATTTCTATTTCGGGTTCGCGCAGGACGGTCTTGGACTGCAGCTGCCAGCAGAGGTACTTGATGGTCAGCCCGCGGTCGAGCCACTGCTTCTCGTAGTGGGTCTGGAGGGACTTGGCTTTGTCCAGCGCAGGTAAGTCAGCAGCGGCATAGAGGTCGTCGGTGTCCGCCAGTACGGGATAGCCGTTCTCCTGCAGCATGGCGCGTGTGTAGGTATAGAGGAACGGGCTGTCCGTCTTGAGGTGGATGAGTCCGTCCGGGCGCACTACCTGCCGGTAGCGCTGCATAAAGAAGGTGGATGTCAGGCGTTTGGTGGCTTTCTTCATCTGCGGGTCGGGGAAGGTGATCCATATCTCGTCCACTTCATCCGCTGCAAAGAAGCGCGGCAGTAGCTCAATCTGCGTGCGCAGGAATGCTACGTTGGCCATGTTCTCATCCTCCGCCTGCCGGGCGCCGTTCCACATCCTTGCCCCCTTGATGTCTATGCCGATGAAGTTGCGTTGCCGGTCTTGCCGCGCCAGTCCGACCGTGTAGTCGCCGTGTCCGCAGCCGAGTTCGAGGGTGATGGGGGCGTTGTTGTGAAAGACCTGCTCGTGCCAGTGACCCGCCAGTTGCATGACAGGCGAACCCTCTTGCGCGTCACGGAAACCGCACTGGAAAACATTCGCAAACGCGTTCATCTCAGCGAACTTCTTCTGTTTGTTCTTGCTCATAGTCAGGGTTCCTGTATTTCCATTCCCACTTGGCTGACGCCGCGCAACTGCTCCGAACGCATGCCGTGACGGACGGACAGGGAGTAAGCCCCCGTGTCGGCAAAGTGGTAGTTCTGCTCGTAAAGCACTGGCATTGAGACGTGTCCGTTGCGGCCGTTGCCGAGCCATCTGCCACGGTCGTCAGCCAGATAGAACTCAATCGTGTCGCTCGTCACCGTCCCTTGCGGGTTGGTGCTCGTGAGGAAGAACCACATGTTTTGATACGGGTAGTTGTCCTGATGACGCAGGTGGAGCAGCACGTTGTACGGCTGCACTGTGTCGGTCACGTGGAAAGTGAACGTCACGGCGGAGTCTTTGTTCCAGCCGAAGGGGGACACGTCCTTGAACTCCGAATAGACCACTCCTCGTGTGCAGGCGGCGAGCAGCAGGCTACTTGTCAGCAGAACCAGTGTTTTTGCGCGGTTGGTCATTATTGCGGTTGGTTTTGCGGTTGTCACGCGGACGCTTGTTGTCACGCTGCGGCTTCTGTTTCTTCTTCTTGTCGAACCGGCTGAAATCATCCTGCCCTACCACGTTCTGGTAGCCTAGGTCCTCCTCTTCGGGCTGCTTCTCCTGCCCGTTGTTCCCCAGCGAGTAGCCCATCTTCTTCGCCTCCTCGTACAGGGAAATCTCGTAGTTGAGGCAGCATTTGAGTTTGGCGCACTGGCCTGCCAGTTTCTGCGGGTTGGGCGACAGTTTCTGCAGTCGGGCGGCACCCGTGCCGACGGAGGTGAAGTTGGTCATCCATGTGGAACAACACAACTCCCTTCCGCATGGGCCTGTCCCGCCAATGCGACCCGCTTCCTGCCTTGCGCCGATCTGCTTCATTTCAATGCGGATGCGGAACGTCTCGGCATAGACTTTGATCAGTTGGCGGAAATCCACACGGCCGTCGGCTATGTAGTAGAAGATGGCTTTCGTCCCATCGCCCTGGTATTCCACGTCGCCGATCTTCATCTCCAGCCCGAGCGACTTGGCGAGCTGCCGCGCCTTGATCATCGTGTCGTGCTCTTTCAACCGCGCCTCTTCCGCCTTCTTCAGGTCATCCTCCGTGGCGAAACGCAGCACATTGCGTATCTCGTACCGACTCGGGTCGATACGGTTCTTGTGCATCTGGCACAGCACCAGCCGTCCCGTCAGCACCACCTCGCCGATGTCGTAACCCGGGTTGGCCTCCACCACAACCACTTTGCCTTTCTCGAGCGGCAACTGGTTGGAGTTGTGGAAATAGCCCTTGCGTGTGTTCTTGAACTGCACTTCCACGATGTCCGTCTCGTTCACGTTCTCCGGCAGGTCGCTCAAGTAGTCCGTCACCGGCAGCATGTGCGCCGAATTGCGGAAACACGCCTTCGACGAGAACTGGCACGCATCGTTATTGAGTGTAAATCGTTCGTTCATAGTTCTTTCTCCTTTTTTCAATCGCTTTTATATGGTTAAGGGAACGTCTTATTTCTTTATCAGCACAATCATCTGCAGACACAGGTCGAAGAAGATGATTTTCGCGTTCCCGTTTTGTGTTATTTGCCGTTCGGCTTTGTCTAATTCCGCAACAATCTTTTCCACATTGCCGGCATGGATAAAGGCGGCGAAGTTCTTGCTGAAGTCCTTTTCCGGCTGCATTTGGTAGTTGAGTTGCGGGGTGTGGTAGTTGTATATGAAGTTCTCGCGTATCTGCCGTTGCACAAACCGCAGGAACGCCTTCTGTTTCTCCCTTCCCATTTTGCCGTCCGCCATTTTGAGGCTCCATTGGCGGAGTTTCTGCAGCGACTCATAGTCTTTTTTGTGTCCGACCATCCACGACCATCGCATCAGCGACACGAAATCCTCCATGAACGTCTGACTCTGCTCTTTGCTCTCGGCGGTCTGAAGGGCTTGCAGGAAACTGCCCTGCGCAAGGTGGGCTATGTCCGATGCCGCCTGCTCTTCGGTTCCGCGTTCGATGAGCGCCTGCGTTATCTCCTCGCGGCTGAGGGGCGGCACGCGGATAAGTTGCACGCGGCTCAGGATCGTGGACAGCAACTGTTCGGGTGCCTCGCTGACGAGGAAGAACAGCGTCTTCTCGGGAGGCTCTTCTAAAAGTTTGAGCAGTTTGTTGGCGCAGGCGATGTTCATCTTCTCCGGCTGCCAGATAATCATCACCTTGTAGCCCGTGCCGAACGACTTGAGCGACAGTTTGCGCAGTATCTCGCTGCTCTCCTTCTCGTAGATGACCGCCTGCTTGTTCTCTATGCCCAACCGGTTGTACCAGTCGTCTAACGAGAAGTAGTGTTGGTCGAGTACGAGTTGTCGGAATTCGTCCATAAAGTCATTGCACGTATCGCCCGCGTCCGTCTTCACAATCGGAAAGGCGAAATGCAGGTCGGGGTGTTGCAGCTTCTCGAACTGCAGGCATGTGGGGCACTGCCCGCAGGAGTCATTTTCTCCCGGATTGGAGCAGTTGAGGTACTGCGCGTAGGCGATAGCTAACGGCAGTTTCCCCACACCCTGTCTGCCCGCAAACAACTGGGCGTGCGGCACACGTCCCTGTTGAGCCGTCAGTATCAGGCGTTTCTTTACGTCTTCCTGTCCTATGATGTCGCGAAAACGCATATTCGGTGTCTAATAGCGCGCAAAATTATACAAAAAAACGGAAAAACACGGAAAAACGTGCAAATTTTGTGTAGTTCCCGTAAGGGTGTTACTTTTGCGGCGCAAAGAAGTCAACAATGAACAGAGAAGATTTCCCCCTATTGTCCGAATTGGTGTACGGCAAACTGCTGGTTTATTTGGATAATGCCGCCACCACCCAGAAGCCGAGGCAGATGCTTGACGCAATGACCGATGCCTACCTGCACCGCAACGCCAATATCCACCGTGGCGTGCACCATCTGAGCCAAGTGGCGACGGAAAAGCACGAGCAGGCGCGGCAACGCGTGGCTGACTTCCTCGGCGCACGGTCTGCAAAGGAGATCGTCTTCACCAAAGGGACGACCGACAGCCTCAATATGCTTGCTTTCTCGTTCGGCGAGGCGTTTGTCCGCGAGGGCGACGAGATTATTGTCAGCCAGTCCGAGCACCACTCGAATATCGTCCCGTGGCAGATGCTCTGCGAGCGCAAGAATGCCCGTCTGCGCGTCCTGCCGCTGGATGACAGCCTGCGCATAGACGCCTCTCAACTAGAGAACCTGTTCAATGAGCGGACGCGCATCATCTCCGTCGCGCATGTGAGCAATGTCTTAGGCTGCATCGAGCCCGTGGAGGAGATTATCCGCATTGCCCACAGCCGCAACATCCCCGTCTGCATCGACGGAGCACAGTCCGCCCCGCATCTGCCGATAGATGTGCAGGCACTGGACTGCGATTTCTATGCCTGCTCGGCGCACAAGATGTACGGACCCACCGGACTAGGAGTGCTGTACGGCAAAGAACAATGGCTCGAGCAGTTGCCTCCGGCCGAGGGCGGCGGCGAGATGATTGAGCACGTCCGGTTTGACAAAACGACCTACAACCAACTGCCCTACAAGTTCGAGGCGGGCACACCCGATTTTATAGGCAGTTGTGCCTTTGCTGCAGCATTAGATTATCTTGATTTCATCGGAAGAAAACAAATTTGTGAGTACGAGAATTCGCTGACCGCCTATCTGGAGAATCGGCTGGCTGAAGTGGAAGGCGTACGCATCTACAGTCGGGGCACGGAAAAGGCAGGAGCGGTATCCTTCAATGTCTATCATGATGACCGACTGCTGCACCCCTTCGACATTGGCACGTTGCTTGACAGGCAGGGTATTGCCGTCCGCACGGGACACCACTGTGCCGAGCCGTTGATGGATTATCTTGGCATCCCCGGAACGGTTCGCGCTTCTCTCGCACTTTATAATGACCGCCAAGATGTGGATGCCCTCATCAAAGCCCTTCGCATAGCCGCCGAAATGCTCCGATGAAAACAGGCATAAATATACTTTTTCTCCTCTTTCTTCTTATCTCTTCGGTCTGCGCGCAGTGCCGCATTGTGTCGTACAACGTGGAGAACTTCTTCGACTGCCGGCACGACACCCTGAAGGACGACTACGACTTCACGCCCGAGGGCAAGTACCGCTGGACGTATCGCCGTTTCAGGCAGAAAGCGGACTGTATCGCCCGCGTCATCTGTCAGGCGGGGCAATGGGACACGCCGCTGGCGGTCGGCTTGTGCGAGGTGGAGAACGACTCGTGCCTCATACGCCTGCAGCGCGCTATGCGCAACTACCCCTACCGTTTCCTGCACGCCGAAAGCCCGGACGAGAGGGGTATCGATGTGGCACTGCTGTACGACTCGTTGCGCTTCCATGTGTTGGAATGGTGCGTCCTGCCGATCGATCTGGGCGATGACTACACCCGCGACATCCTCTACGCCGCCGGACGGCTGCCCGAGGGCGACACGCTCCATCTGATGGTCTGCCACTTGCCTTCCATGCGCGGTGGGCAAAGCGCCTCCGAGTGGAAACGGCTGCGCGCCAAACAGGTCATACAGCGCCGCACAGACAGCATTCTCGCCCGCCGCCCCGAGGCACTGATTGTGGTGATGGGCGACATGAACGGCGACCCGAAAGACGACCTGCGGGGACTGAAGAACCGCATGACCGACCTGCCCAAAACAGACGGCACTGTCCGTGGCACGCACAAGTGGCAGGGCGTATGGTCATGTCTCGACCAGTTCTACGTATCCTCTGCTATGGACAAGAGAGCTTCTGTCCGCATCTATACGGCTGATTTCCTGTTGGAAGAGGACACCAAGTACCTCGGCAAACGACCCGTCAGAACGTGGCAGGGATACAAATACAACGCGCAGGGATACAGCGACCATCTGCCTATTATCCTCGATTTCCGCTGACCTTACAGACCGTTTTCTGCCGCCTTTCAGGCACTTAATAGCACAAAATACAAAAAAAACATTTGGTTAATCGGTAAATTGCCGTACCTTTGCGCGCTTTTTTCGGTCGTGTACCCATAGGAAAGCATAGTTATTAACCCGGGCAGACCTTTCGTGTAAAGGCAGCCCATTAAAGACCAGTTTAATTATGGCAACTAAAATTCGTCTGGCTCGTCATGGTCACAAAGACTACGCCTACTACCACATCGTAGTGGCTGACAGCCGCGCGCCGCGTGACGGCAAGTACATCGAACGTATCGGTTCGTACAACCCCAACATCAACCCTGCTGCGATTGACCTCGATTTCGACCGCGCTATGTATTGGGTAGGCGTTGGTGCACAACCCACTGACACCGTTCGTCACATCCTCAGCGAAGAGGGCGTTATGCTCATGAAACACCTCAAAGGCGGTGTAGCCAAAGGTGCTTTCAACGAGGAAGAGGCACAGCGTCGCTTCAACGCTTGGAAGGCTCAGAAAGATGCCAAGAATGGCAAAATCAGCAAGGAAGAGGCTGACAAGAAAATCGCAGCCGAAAAGAAACTGCACGCGCAGGAAGTAGAGACCAACAAAGCCAAAGCAGAGGCTATTGCAGCCAAACGCAAGGCTGAGGCCGAAGCTCTCGCTGCTGCTGCACAAGAGGCTGCACAGGAAGCTGCTGCCGCTGAAGCTGAAGCCAAAGGCGAAGAAACAGCTGAAGAGCCCAAAGCCGAATAACGCTGTACTGGCATACGGACGCTTTTTATTCCAAGCCTGCCATCACACGGCAGGCTTTTTCTTTTGTCCCCTCACCAACAGCGCAGCTCCCTAACACGCAGTCCCCAACATTCACTCATCAACACGCAGTCACCAACAGCGAAGCTTCCCAACACGCACTCACCAACACGAAGTCACTAACGCGACAGCAAGCAAGTACGGCAACGACACGATAGATACACGATAGATACGTGATAGATATACGATAGATATACGATAGATAAAGAAGACCACACCGGGTAATCACCTCAACCGTACTTTTCCCGCACGAAACCCCGGACGGCTCCCCGCAAGTTCATTGAGAACGGAGTACTCTACATCTACCGCAACGGCTTCCTTTACGATGTCCGCGGCACTACCTACACCACCCGCAGCACCCGCCTTGACTAAAAGATAAGTCATCGTCACCTCTGAATAAGGAAACACTTACCGACCCCTCCCGGACACTCATCGGTAAGTGTTTCTTTTTCTATGTTGTGTCCACATGAAAACCATGGTGGGCTTTTATACTCAATCGGTCATTCTTTTCCTTATAGGAAAAACTAAGCATTTTTCACTTGCATATTCGAAAACAGTACCCTACCTTTGCCCGCGTTTACATTAAAAAGAAAAGATAATGACAACGAAAGGAAAAGTCGGACTATGGATAACCGTGATACTGCTGTTAGTATTGACGGTTTTCGTGTATTTCAAGTTCTTCTTCGTCTATAGCGAAGGGGTCAACGAAGGTGATATCAACTACTTCCAGAAAGAAGGGTTCGTGTTCAAGACCTACGAAGGCAAGATGATTCAGACGGGCTACAACTCAAAGAACACCAGTGCCACGATTCAGAGCAACGAGTTCCGCTTCTCGGTGGATGACGCGCGCGTGGCAGAACAAATCCAATCGAGCAGCACGACACAAATCAAACTCCACTGGCACCGCTATTTAGGCACGCTTCCGTGGAGAGGAAAAAGCGAATATATCGTTGATTCCATCATATCGGTCAAGCCTTCTGCGCAGCCGAGACGGGACGACATACTCAACCTGCCCGTTGACTAAACCCTCACCACTATGTTAAGCGACCCGCAATGGAACTTCGTGAATATCTACGAACGGAGTTTCCGCACCAATTGGGATCTTGAAGCCGTATCGGATTACGGCACGTCCAAGACACTGACTTACGGTCATCTGGCAGAGCAGATAACCCGCCTGCACATCCTGTTCAAGCAATGCGGTGTGCAGAAGAACGACCGCATCGCCGTGATGGGCAGGAACAACGTGAACTGGGTGTCGGTGTATCTTGCCTCAATTCTGTACGGGGGAACCATCGTGCCTATTCTTCAGGACTTCAAGCCGAACGATGCGCTGCATATCATCAACCATTCGGAAGCGAAGCTGCTGTTCGTCGGGGATCTGATATGGGAGGGTCTGGACCTGGAACAGATGCCGGATATCGACGCGGTGTTCTCGCTGATGGATTTCAGGCTTCTTGCCACCCGTCTGACGGGTTTAGGGGCTCGGAAAGAGGATTTTGCCTGGGGTGCGGTCGAGGAAGCCTTCTGCCAAAAGTACCCGGACGGAATGCGTGCAGAAGATGTCCGTTTTGCTCCTCGCGCCAACAGCGAGATAGCATCCATCAACTACACGAGCGGCACGACAGGTTTCAGCAAGGGCGTACTGACCCCTTGCAACGCCTTGGCAGGCAATGTCAAATTAGGTTTTGAGAGCGGTCTTATCTTCCCCGGTTGCAGGCACGTTGCCTTTCTTCCTTTGGCTCACGCCTACGGCTGCGCGTTCGACCTGTTATCCTGCCTGGCGGCAGGCGGTCACACGCACCTGATTGGCAGGACACCGTCTCCGAGAGTGCTTCTCCAGGCCTTTGCGGAGGTGAAACCGACCGTGATACTATCTGTGCCGCTGGTTTTGGAGAAGATATACAAGAAACTGATTGTCCCCCAGATAACCAAGCGTCCGGTCAGCTGGGTGCTGCGTGTGCCGTTCCTCGACGAGATGGTCTATAAGAAGATCCGCGAGACGCTGGTGGAGGCTTTCGGAGGATGTTTCAGAGAAGTGATAATAGGCGGCGCGCCGCTGAACCCCGAAGTGGAGCTGTTCCTTCACAAGATACGCTTCCCGATCACGGTCGGTTACGGCATGACCGAATGCGCTCCTCTGATAGCCTACACGCCCGCCGAATCGTTCCGCCCGCTGTCGTGCGGACAGGCACTGAAAGGTCTGATGGAGGCCCGTATCGCGCACCCCGATGCAAACGGTGTAGGCGAGATAGAAGTGCGCGGCGAGAACGTGATGGCAGGGTACTACAAGAACAAAGACGCCACCAAAAAGGTGTTCACCAAAGACGGCTGGCTGCGGACAGGCGACCTCGGCATAATAGACGCGGACGGGTTCCTCTTCCTCAAAGGCAGGAACAAGACGATGATGCTCGGTCCGTCGGGTCAGAACATCTACCCCGAAGAGATAGAAGCCAAGCTCAACAATATGCCGTTTGTGTTAGAGTCGTTGGTCATCCAACACGAGGGCAAATTGGTGGCGTTAGTCTGCCCGAACTTTGAGGATGTGGATGCCGAAGGGATGAGCCGCGAGCAAGTGGACGAACAGATGGAAGCCAACCGCAAGGCTGTCAATGAGCAACTTGCCAACTACGAGCAGATAGCCAAAATCAAACTCTACCCCCACGAGTTTGAGAAGACCCCGAAGAAATCTATCAAACGTTTCCTGTACACCTCATTGGCTGAATGATATGAATCTGTGTATTGACCAAGGGAACTCTCGCGTGAAAGTGGCGCTCTTTGCGGAAGATGGGCGACTGCTGAAAAGCTTCATCTACAAGTCTTTCACGTCCTCTGATGTGGAACGTCTGTTCTCGCTCTACCCGATAGAGGAGAGCATCGTGTCGTCGGTTGTGAATATAGAGCCGTCGGTTGTGAACGCGCTGAACCGTCTTTCCAAGCGGTTTGTGCTGTTTGACCACCATACGCCGATTCCCATTGTCAATGACTACGAAACGCCTCAGACATTAGGTCTGGACCGTCTTGCCGCCGCTGTAGGAGCCGCAGCGTTGTGTCCTGACAAAGACATCCTGATTATCGACGCAGGTTCCGCCATCACCTACGATGTGCTGACGCGTGACGGACACTACCATGGCGGGAACATAGCCCCCGGCATCAAAGTAAGACTCACCTCTCTTCACCGGCTGAGCAAGAAACTGCCTGCCGTCGATGTGGACGAGAACGTGCTGATTCCGTTGATAGGCAAGAACACACATGACGCGATAGCCGCCGGGGTGGTGAGGGGTGTCGCTTTCGAGGTGAAAGGCTACATCCGCGCCCTGCAAGCCGATGAGAAGAAAGGCGAGAGGCTCGAAGTGTACCTGACAGGCGGCAACGCGCCGTTCATCCTCAACCATGTCAAAGAGCCGATGCACTACGAGAAGAACCTCGTGCTAATCGGACTGAACACCATATTGCAATACAAACAACCCTGATTATGATACTGATAGCAGATTCGGGTTCGACGAAGACCCATTGGACACTAATGACGGCTTCGGGCAAGAGCCAGGACTATTCGACAGACGGCATCAACCCGTTCTTCCAGTCCGTCGAGCAAGTGGAAAACATTCTTGAATACCAGTTGCTTCCCCAATTGAGCGGACAACTATGGGCGGGTACGGTAACACGTATCTTCTTCTACGGGGCAGGTTGTACGCCCGAGAAGAGCAAGGTGGTGTCCGACGCATTGATGCACTGCGGATTGGCAATGTCCGGTAACTTCCGTGTGGATGTCCAGTCGGACATAGTGGGTGCCGCCCGCGGTCTGCTGCAGCGCGAACAGGGTATCGCGTGCATATTAGGAACAGGCAGCAACAGTGCGCTTTATGACGGTAACGGCATAGTAAGGCAAGTGCCTGCGCTCGGGTTCATATTGGGCGACGAAGGCAGCGGATCGGTACTCGGTCGGCAACTTGTTTCGGACATACTGAAGAACCAACTGCCGAAAGACCTGCAGGACGCGTTCTTCGGGCAATACCAACTGACGCAGGCGGATATTATTGAGCGCGTCTATCGTCAGCCCCTGCCCAACCGCTTCCTCGCATCGTTCAGCCATTTCTGCCACGACCACAAAGACCACCCCGCCATACAGGAGCTGCTTTACCGGCATTTCAGTCTGTTCGTCACGCGCATACTGCTCCAATACTATACCAGCGAAGCGGAAAAAGCCGATATGCCGGTTGGCTTCGTAGGGTCTATCGCATACTTCTACAAAGACATACTGAATCAGGTTCTTACCGATTATCATCTCCGTTTAGGGAAGATTCTGCAAGACCCTATAGAAGGACTCAAACAGTACCACTCGGCAGACCTGGAACCGACTATGTAAGCCACCGATGCAAATACAGGAGAACATATCGCTGCTGCCATACAACACGTTCCGTATGGATGTGCGCGCAAGGTACAGGGCGGAGTATTCGTCTGTGGACGAACTCAAAGACCTGCTCCGGCAGTATGCGGACATACCCAGACTCTTTGTGGGACAGGGCAGCAATCTGCTTTTCACCAAAGACTTTGACGGGATTGTGTTACATTCGGCGATGGCGCGGGCAAGAGCCGTCAGGGAAACAGCCGACGAGGTCTATATTGAGGCGCAGAGCGGGCTGGTAATGGACTCTCTGATAGAACAACTATGCGATATGAACCTGTACGGGATGGAGAACCTGAGCCATATCCCCGGGGAGGTCGGAGCCGCCGCCGTGCAGAACGTAGGTGCATACGGAGTGGAAGCCAAGGATGTTATCAGCGAGGTGCAAGCCCTTGATATTGCCACTCACAGTCTTTGCACGCTCACCAATGCCGACTGCCGATTCGGCTACCGCAACAGCATCTTCAAGAACGAAGCGGCAGGCCGGTATGTCATCACTTCCGTCACGTTCCGGCTGTCCAAGCAAGCCGTTTACCACCTTGACTACAGTCATCTGCGTGATGCGCTGCCCGCCAGCCCTACCCCTTCCGATATACGGGAGGCGGTTATCCGTATACGTCAGAGCAAACTGCCCGAGGTTAGTCAGACAGGATCGGCAGGATCGTTCTTCAAGAACCCCGTTGTCCCGCAAGAGGTTTTTGACAGGCTCCGTTCCCTGTATCCTTCCATACCTTCTTATGCGCAGGCGGACGGCATCAAGATACCTGCCGCATGGCTCATTGAGCAGGCAGGCGGCAAAGACCTCGCTGTGGGCGGCGCAGGAGTATGGCAGAGCCAGCCGTTGGTCATCGTCAATAAGGGCAACGCCACACCCGATGACGTGATGGCTTTGGCGAAGATGATACAAGACCGCGTGAAAGAGCGTTTCGGTATCGCTCTCCAAAAAGAGGTTATTTATATCTAACAACCTGATTGTTATGGCAAGTTTCATTGTTGAAGGCGGGCATCGCCTGCAAGGCATCATCACACCGGCGGGAGCCAAGAACGAGGCGCTGCAAGTCCTTTGCGCCGCGCTGCTCACAAGAGAGGAAGTTGTTATTGACAACCTCCCCGACATATTAGATGTCAACAACCTGCTCGCCCTGCTACAGTCGATGGGGGCAAGCGTCCGGAAAGAGGGCAAGCAGTGCGCCATACATGCGGAAACCATTGACACTGCCTATCTTGAAAGCAGAGAGTTCCTCTCCAGTTGCAACCGGCTGCGCGGTTCGGTGATGCTCATCGGTCCGCTGTTAGCAAGGTTAGGCAGGGTGACATACTCCAAACCCGGAGGAGACAAGATAGGCAGGCGGCGATTAGACACACACTTCCAGGGGCTGATTGCACTCGGCGCGGCTTACGAGTATGACGCGGAACTGCAGGCCTACGTCTTCACCGCTCCCGGCGGGCTGCGGGGTACGTATATGCTTCTGGAGGAGGCATCGGTGACAGGTACCGCCAATATCGTTATGGCAGCTGTTCTCGCCAAAGGCACGACCACCATCTACAACGCCGCCTGCGAGCCGTATATCCAGCAGCTGTGCCGGATGCTGTGCTGGATGGGGGCAGACATATCGGGCATAGGCAGCAACATGCTCACCATCCACGGCGTGGAGCGGCTGCACGGCACTCGTCACACGCTTCTTCCCGATATGATTGAGGTGGGTTCGTTCATCGGTATGGCCGCCATCACGGGGTCGGAACTGACGATTCAGAACGTCTCCATCCCCAATCTCGGCATTATCCCCGCCACTTTCCGCCGCCTGGGCATCCGTATCGAGCAGCGGGGCGATGACCTTTATATCCCGCAACAGGAGCATTACCGCGTCGAGTCGTTCCTTGACGGCAGCATACTCAATATAGCCGACGCGCCGTGGCCCGGACTGACCCCCGACCTGTTGAGTGTCATCCTGGTGGTCGCCACGCAAGCGGAAGGGAGCGTGCTCATCCATCAGAAGATGTTTGAGAGCCGTCTTTTCTTTGTGGACAAACTGATTGACATGGGGGCGCAGATTATCCTGTGCGACCCGCACAGGGCGGTGGTTATCGGCCACGACCGCCAGATGCGGCTGCGACCCAACAACATGTCCTCACCCGACATACGCGCAGGCATAGCGATGCTGATTGCGGCCATGTCCGCCGACGGTGTGTCCCGCATAGACCACATCGACCAGATTGACCGCGGGTACGAGCGCATCGACCTGCGCCTCAACGCGCTTGGCGCGCACATCCGGCGGGAGGACTGATTTTATTCAGTTTGCATAGACAGCCGGTAGCAGTTGCGGCAGAGCGGTTCGTAGGTCTCCGTCTCGCCGAGCAGCACGCGCTTGTCGTTCTGCACAAGGCGGTGGCTGACCCAGGCGAGGTCGCCGCAGCGGACGCAGATGGCGTGGGTCTTATAGACATCCTCCGCCACCGCCATCAGAGCCGGCATCGGTCCGAACGGCTCACCCTTGTAATCCATATCCAGCCCGGCGCAGATGACGCGGATGCCCCGCTCCGCCAGCTGGGTGCACACGTCCACGATGCCGGGGTCGAAGAACTGCGCCTCGTCTATTCCCACCACGTCTATGTCATCAGCCAGAAGGAGGATGTTCTGGCTGGAATCGACGGGGGTGGACGGAATGGCGTTGTGGTCGTGGCTGACCACGTCCTGCTCGCTGTAGCGCACATCGATGGCGGGCTTGAAGATCTCCACTTTCTGACGTGCGAACTGCGCGCGTTTCATACGGCGGATGAGTTCCTCGGTCTTGCCGGAGAACATGCTTCCGCAAACCACTTCGATGCTGCCCCGCCTGCGGACGGGTCCCTGTGTGTCTCTTTCGTTGAACATAATGGTGTGCAAAAGTACTACGTTTTATTCAGTTATGTGAGTGTAATGAACAAAAAAGTGCTTTTTTTTATTCATTACAGCATATTTATTGCATGATTATTTTTTACTTCTGCGGGGATAGAGGGTGCGGATAAGTTCATCATAATTGGATTGGAAAGTGAACACATCCCGTAGGGATGGATAGTTCTGCGGGTCTTGACAATAAGCATGGGCATACAGCAGGAAAGCCAAACGGTTGTCATCAAACGAGAGGAGAGATGCCACTTGCGCCAGATCGTCCGTGCAGAAATGACCTAAAGTAACTGCCAGTTTGGCAATCTCAAGTTTCTTGTCATCCATCGACTGCTGACTTATTACCTGCAGCGTCATCGATAACTGCTCCGATGTGGCGCAAACAATATGACGTTCCGGACCATGACCATGTCCACGTTGGGGCTCGTGATGACGCGGAGGCTGAGCCATCATTCCGATAGCCATCATTACTGTCGTAAGGAGTAAAAAGAAGTTTCTCATACTATATTAATATTAGGTTTTGTTGTTAAAAAATGCTATGTGTCTCATTTTTTCGCCCCTGCGAGGTGCGGTTATTTTGTGCAAAGATACGATAGCGGGGAAATCAATTTTCCCACTGCTTCTCACTGCTTCTCAATAATACTCAATAATTCCCACTGCGTCCCAATAATGTGCAATAAAACCATCCATGATTATTAAAATTATGACAGATTGATAATTAAGGAACATTTTCTATATCAATAGTTTCAGGATGAATATGAATAATATCATCCAATGAATAGGATATTGGGAAACCTTTCTTTTCCATTCTTTTCATTGTATGCAACAACCATAATGATTCGGCATCACACATATCACATGTTCCAGGACATTCTTCCGTATTATCACACGAATGAGGTGTGTATGCTATGTTATTCACTTCTGCTAGCTCTATTCTTATTGATTTAAGCAGATTACATTTATCTTTCCCTTTCATCTCCCACACCTATTTTATAGTCAAAAAAATCAAATTTAGAATACCCCATCCTTTGTAAAAACAGTTTACTTTTTAACATGTCAGAATCACTATTGTAGCCTCTTATTCTTGGAATTCGTATCATTACATTATTCGCATAACCGATGTCTGCCAACATTTTCAGGTTTTCTATTACAGCATTATTATCTGAATGCGTATATGATTTATATATTTCAGGATTAATATCTTTTATATCAACAATTAACTCGTTTGTATAAGGCAATAGGATATCAACTTGTTTGTATGGAACATTCAACGATGTTTCTATTGTTACATTCCAATTATTAGCACCTAACCGCAAAACATGAATAATGTAGTCTGAATACAATAACGGTTCGCCTCCACCAAAAGTGAGTCCACCACCAGTGGCACGAAAATATAATTCATCTATTTGCACTCTTTTATATAATTCATCAGCCTGTAAGTAAAAATCTTCCGATATATCTCTATGGCATTGCGGATTCAAGCAGAATTGACATTTTAAGGGGCATCCATAGAAAGTAACTAAAGAAGTGATTCCTTTTCCATCAGTTCTCATTCGGAGTCGGTTTATTCCCAGAATTGGAGCAAAGTTATTCTTTTTCATATTCCCTTATAATAAACTGCCTATCCATGCCATAACGAATAAGATAATCGTATTTACCATCATGACTACCATACTCGTATTCATCATATATTGCTGAAAAACTATATTTTTCACAACATCCTTTAGGCACAATAATCTCAATTATGGGGAAAGTATTGCTATCTATTGTTCTTTCATAAGAATCACTTATAGAATTACCCATTACGTATGGTGACCAATAACAATCAGGGAGTGGATCGCTGCTTCCTAAAAACATTGTCTCATCAGCCTTTGTGTCAATGCCATAAAACCGTATAATTTTTAAATCAGTACATCCAAAAAAAGATTTCTCTTGTATTTTCAACACCGATGATGGTATGTCTATTTTCTGTAATCCTGAACAACGTCCAAAACATCCCTCTGGAATCTCCTTAATATGACTTTTTCGCCATATTACATTTTCAAGTTTAGCCGCATTGTAAAATGCCCAAGGATCAATTTCAATAATATTACTTCCCATAAAGACAGTCGTTACTTCCGAGTTGTAAAAGGCGTAAGAGTTGATGCGGCATATTGGCGGATATATAGCGACTTCAGAGTCCCCAAAATAAGAAATTAGACCGTTAAGGTTCTTATCATAAAACATTCCATTTTCAGATGCAAATTCAGGATTTTCTTTGCACTCAATCAGTTTTGTTCCAATAAAAGGATTCTTTCCAATTCTCCTTACACTTGACGGAATCTCAATTTTATCAATAGGACAATGAAAAAAGCAAAAGTCGCCGATGTCCACTAACTTGTCATTCAAAGAAATCTCTGTTATTAGGCAATAAGCAAAACATGAATCTCCTATTCTTTCGACGTTTTCGGGTAATACTAAGAATTTCAAGTTGTCGTTGGAATTAAACGCATTGTCACCTATTTCAAGAAGACTTTCCGGCAGACATAATTGCTGTATGTCGCAACCCATAAATGCTTTTTTAGGGATTATACTAACGCTTCCGAGAGATAAAACTTCAGAAAGAGACTCACACCCATAGAAACATTCTTCACCAATCTGGCAAACACTTTTCGGCAAAGATATTCGTTTAATTTTTGAACAATATTGAAAAGCCTGATTTTCAATATTGCAAAGAGTTTCTGGCAATTTAATCTCTTGAAGTTGTTCATTCTCATAAAAAGCCTGACTGCCAATAATTTCAACGCCTTCAGGTATCGTAACTTCAGATTCTTTTCCAAAATAGAATATTAACTTTTTCTTATTTCGAGTGTATAAGGCATTCCCAATTACTGTATAATATGGCGAGTAACATCTAATATTTTTAATATCACATCCACTAAATCCTCTTTCTACAAAAGGATTCCTACCTATGACAATTACGGATGATGGTATTATTATTCTCTCAATATTCCCACTATGAAAAGCGTTGTCACAAATAATTCTGGTTCCTTTAGGAATATGGTAACGTTTCTTGGTCACATATCCGCTATTGATAAGAATTCTTCTGTCCGAAGAATAGCATACACCATACGTATCCTTATAGACATTTTTATCTTCTTTATAACAACAGAAATTATTGAGAGAAGATATTCGACCTATTTTAATCAAAGATTCTATATGTCCTAATTCGGCTGCCTTTTCAAAATAGGAATTCGCTTCTTTGAAATCCTTGTTTGTTAATACTCCGTATTGTAAACACTTTCCTATTATATAAAGTGCTTGAGAATCTCCTTCTGTAGCCTTTTCTTGGAAGAACCTATAAGCATCTTCTACATTACCTATATTACTCTTGAAATAATAACGAGCATACCATAATAAAGCTTCTGCATTATTTTTATCCGTACCCTCTCCTTTGAAATAGTATAATGCGACCTTAAACCAAGAGTCTCTATCTCCATTTTTTGCGGCTTCCATTATCCAATAAAAGACTTTTTGTAAGTCAATCTCAACACCAGCCCCTTTTTGATAGCAATTGGCAAGATTTTTTTGAGCTGTGACATTTCCCAACTTGGCAGATTTCTCATAATAGTAAACGGCTTTCGTCAGATCAATCATTGTGCCTCTACCATATTTATAGCAAACAGCAAGATTGTTAAGAGCTGATTTATTATTTTGTTCCGCGGCTTTGTTATACCATTCAAATGCCAAATTATCATCTTTATTCACTCCATAGCCACTGGCATAATAGTAGCCGACATAGAATTGTGCTGAAGCATCACCTTGATTCGCGGCTTTTAGATACCATTTAAAAGATTCTTTAGGACTTTCCTCTTTCCCGAAACTACCTGTTCTATAAATTTCACCCATTTTTGTCTGTGCTTCGGAATATCCCAATTCAGCAGATTTCTTAAAAAGTCTGAATGCTTTTTGTTCATTTTTTTCTACCAACTTTCCTGTCGTATACAGCTCTGCCATCATATAGCACGATCTCGGATGATTCAATTTTACTGCTCCCTTTAACATTTTTAGAGCCGACTTTTCGTTCTTCGAAGTTCCCAATCCGTTGCAATAACATTCAAACAATAGGTATTTTGCCGGAGCATATCCAAGTTCGGATGCTCTATATAAGAGAGAAAATGCTTTTTCCATGTTTTTCTCGACACCATCGCCGTTGTGATATAACTGTCCTAATTTATATAAACACCCTGCATGATTGTTCTCAACTCCTTTAGTAAATAGTTCAACCGCTTTAGAGATATCACGCTCTACACCTTTACCTTTCAAATAAAGATATCCCAAATTACTCAATGCAGACATATATCCTTGTTCTGCTGATTTAGAATACCATTCGAAGGCGAGGAGATAGTCTTGAGGTACAACGACACCACAGTTATACCATATTCCAAGTTGATTTTGACATCTTTTATCCCCATATTCAGCACAAACTCTTAATTTATGAAGAAGTTCCTTTCCGGACTCCATATTTGAATCAGCGTCCCAATTTTTGCGGAATGAATCAGCTTCCTCAAAAACTTCGTCACAATTGTATTCGATAACATTCTGTTGAGAGCATAAAAGGACAGAGCAAGTCCAATCTTTCTCAGAGTCCAGTTGTCTTTTTTCAAGGTATTGTTCAAAATACACATGCTTTTCAATAGAAGAAGCAAAAGTTTTCAGCCTTTGTAACCGCTGCTCATTTTGCATAGGCGAGACAAGCACATATTCATTATCTCCTTTGGACTGCTCTTTTACAATCTGTGCCAAACGGCTTAAATCATAGGTTTCAATATCAAGAATGTTTGAAAACAGATGTATCGTAGGTATTTGTGAAGAAACAATATAGTTCTCTCCGTCCAACTCATCAAAACGCTTGTTAATTGCAATAATTTCCGCACTTGGGAAAAAGGCCGAACATAGCAACTCGGCTCTTGATAGCGCTATTGTTGACGGCTCTATTAACGATATTCTTTTTACAGTCTGATTTATACCACTTCCAGATATGAAGTCGTGGTAACAAATTGATGCCAATCCTTGACCGCATCCATAATCAACTATTTCTATTTCTTTATAACTCAATGCGTTTTTATGCAGATGTTGAAATGCATATTGAAGTTTAGCATTGTGCATCTTTCCAAATGCATAAATGTACATTTGCAATAATGGTTCAGAATCAAGAATATCAATTCCTCTATTTAGTGATTCATGTAATTCATTGCATAAATCGCCTGGTAATTTTTGAACAAAGTCATACGCTATATCCCAGACTTTCTGAAAAGAGGGATCTTGCATATGTTCAATCAAATATGCGTATGCCGTCCTATTTTCTTTCATCTTCCTGTAATAGTTTCCGAATTAACATTTTGTTTATGCAGTCGCCAGTTTTTCAACGCCATTTCTTTGCTGGCGTTGGCGTAGCAGTATTCGCAGAGGTGGGGACAGGTGTTGTATTCGCCTATGTCCTTTGAATTGATGCAGCCGCAGAACTGACGCTGACCTTTGTCCTGATTGTTGCCATGCGTGGCATACGTGCCGTTGGGGAGAATAACAGCGTCCTGCGGCAACGGTGCTGTCTGACCAAAAATATCCGGTGCCGGCAGCGGATGTGTCTGCTCTTTCAAGAACTTCATCAACGCTGTATCGTTGTACGCAAAACGGATAATCAGTTCGTCGTCAATGCAATGGTTGTGGCTGACACCTTCAAAATCGAACTTCTCGCCGCATGTCGCCAGTTCATATCCCCATCTCTGATTGAGTTGTACCAAGCGTCGGGCAAACTCGCACATCATATCGTGCGTCCAATCAATATAGGGGATATTGTTCTTTTCCAGATTGCTTTTCACCTTGCGGTAGAGCAGGATATCGGCAAAACTGAAGACGAGTTTTTCCGTGTACCCTTGCAGTTGGTCACCTATGTTCTCTATCTTTTGCAGCAGGGAGTCAATACTGATGTCTTTGGTGAGCAGCAGGGGGTCAAAACGCCATATCACATGCCCTTTGCCCAACTTGTCAACCAACTGCCGGAATGTCTTAATGCGGAAATCCAGCGGCGGCACGCCTTTTTCAAGGCATTCTTTCTCGTAATCGTTGAGAGAATACTGTATATAGCAGCCGATGCCTCGTTCCTTGAGATAGTCCAAGTGCTTAATCAGCGGGTACGGGTTCTTCGACCAGAACACTATAAAACGTGTGTTCTGATAAGACACATAACTTTTCACTCCATTAAACGGATTGGTCCACGCGGAATAACCTACTTTCAGGCGGTGGAAGAACCAATCAGAGTAAAAAGCCGGTATATCCGTACTGCGGCTTGCAGAAACGATAAGCGGAGCCTGTGCTTCCGCCCATTCGCCATTTTCACGTTGTATGTTAATCTTATCCCATGCCATAATCAAAGGGTTTATATTATGGTAAATCACGCAGGAAGGGTCGGGGAGGGTGTGGGTTTACCGTGTGCAAAGATACGACGATTTTGCGAGGTGCAAAAAGATTTCTGCTTTTTGCGCGGGAGACGGGAAGTATTTGTGCGGGAGAGGGGAAGGATTCGGCTGGGATTCAGTCGTTATTTAGCTGTTATTTAGCAATTATTCAGCAATAATTCAACTGTTCTGCGTGCGGAGTTGGGTGTAAATCATGGCACGGATAAAAGAGGGTAACTGGATGTAACGCCTCGGGCGGAGTGTGCGCGGGTCTATCGGTGCCTGCGGGTCGGGGTGCTTGCCACGAGTGTTAGGCAACTGGTTCAAGAAGCGGGCTTTGAAGTCGTTGTAAAGCTGCAACGCTTCTTCGGGCGTATAATAATCGGGGATATGTCGCACGATTCTCATCGTCCGCTCATACTCCGCTATGGATTGGCGTTCCTCGGGCGTGAGGTCCGGGTCCTGACTCGTACCCTTGACGCTCTTGGGCTGTCCGGCATTGATAATCTGTGCGGTGCGGTGGCACGCCTCCTTCCAACGGTTCTGGTTTTTCAGTACCTCCCCTTTCGGCGGGTCTTTCTTGAAGTCACGCGGGCATCGGACAGCATACGCTTCCTGTTTGCCTTCAAATATGACTTTGCCGCGGTCGTCGCGGTACTTCTTTTGACGGTTGATAATGCCGTGCTTCTCAATCGCTCCGTGAATCTCATCAAACGGAATCTGTAGTTTTACTTTTGCCATAGTTGTCAGATATTTTATGAATACGGTGTTGTAATGGTGCGGGGTCGGTCGGGTTATGGTGCGGGTAATTACTACGGAGTTGCACTAACTATAACGTGAGTTCGATATAAGAAAAATGCTGAAATACAGCAAAATAATATAAGGAAAACTTGCACAGGTGCAGATTTTTGAGTACTTTTGTAGTGTGA
>CAJOIZ010000032.1 GCA_905234835.1 Paludibacteraceae bacterium | reverse complement strand
TGGAACGGGCGGCGAAGACAGCGGCTCGCTGATGTTCGACGCTCCGGGCAACAAACGCCGTCAGCTGTAAGAAACGGCACTTTGCCGGAAAGAACCGTTTAACTCCAATCAACGCCTCAAGGGAAGACCTTGGGGCGTTGGTTGTTTTGTACCCATCCGGGCACGTGGTCATGGTGTTGATCCGATATGACTATGGTCGAACTACGGTTGAATAAGCACTATCATACGGCTATCCTTCGGTTATCCTACGGTTATCCTTCGGTTATCATACGGTTATCCTACGGTGTTGCTTGCTGTTTGGTCACTATTTATATGCTGCAAATATGCACATATAATCGTATTCCCTATGCCCATTTACCTGTTTAGAAAGTGTCTGCCAACTATGACTATACCTGAAAAAGGTTGTGACAAAACCTTATACCCAACCTCACTCTGTCCTGTTTTTTTGCAGTGTTTTGCGATTTTTCTTGTATAATACAATACAATGTTGTACTTTTGCGCGCTCTTTGTGTGGAATAGGGGATGATATGGCAGAGCGTTAAGACATGAAACAAATACTTAAAACAAACATTATATGAAAAGAACGATTCGATTTTTGGCAGTGATTTTCGGACTGTTGGGTCTTGGGACGCTGCAAGTTTTGGCGCAGAGTCTGCCTTCAAAAATCACTGTCTATGCGACAGCGAAAGCGGTGACAGACGGTCATGGTCAGGTGGCAGTATCAGAAGTGTCATCACCGACACCTGAATACCAAACAGGTTCAGCGGAAAGTACTTTTTCGCATAAGGGTACCACTATGACGGAAGCATTGCCTCAAGGCGGGCTTTATGTGTATGCTTACTACTTCGCGAAGCCTGATGCAGGTTACTATCTCGACCATTGGACAAAGGTTGAAACAAACGAGACTTTTACTGAGATGCCTCGTTTGGATTCTGTTTTGAGTTCTGGAACGACGAGTAATTTTGACGGTACGGGTACTCCGTATTTCTTCCCCCTTGAAGAACCTACGGGAACTGTTTATAAAGGGAGTTACCAGACTATAGGCACGTACAAGGCTGTCTTCAAAGCCATCCCCGTGTATAGTTGCACAGGCGGACAACTTGTATATACATCTGCAGGCGAGACTAAGAACTGGAACGTGTCCTTTTCAACCGGACACGCGACCTCTCTTGCTGATTTCAACACGCCCGCTTTCGCTAACGCCACAGCAGGCGGAACGTTCAGTCTGAACTGGGCAAGCGCTACGTTTGCCGACAATGTGGTGACTATACCCGTGTCCTTCACGGCTTCGGCAGTAGGGACATACACAGCTGACCTGACGCTTGTGTCCAAGGGCGGTGCATCGTTCAAGGCTATTATCAAGGTGAATGTGGAGGCTGCCGCCACCAACGATGTTATGGTGAAGAACGGCAGCAAACAGTTGACGCTCTCGTGGGCAGACGGTCTGGCACAGGCGGCTGACGGCGATACAATCCAATTGCTCCGCGATGTGACATTTGGTTCGACCCAAAACATCACAAAGAATCTGACGCTTGACTTGAACGCCCGCAGTTTAGGAGGCAAGTTGAATGTGAACGGCGGTGACGTGACGGTTATTGACAGCAAGATGGTCGGTGTCATTCAGTCGGAGGGTCAGACGATGACCGTTACATCGGGTACACTGACGCTCAAGCGCGGCGAGATTATCGGCGAACGTGCGGTAATTGTGCTTTCGGGTGCCGTTTTCAACCTCAATGATGGCAAATTGACGGCTACTTCGGTTGGTATAGATGTCGACAATGGTACAGTGAATATGTTGAGCGGCGAAGTCAATGTGTCGGCTTCCGATGGCGTCATCGGAATTCTGATGAATAACGGTTCGGTCAATATGAAAGGCGGCAAAGTGAACGTTGTCTCCACCGGTTCGTCTGCGAAAGGTGTGGCTGTGAATGCGGGCGCTTTTACCGCTCACAATGTGAAGATTACTGCTACAGCTCCGACAGCAACGGCCATAGATGTTTTGAACGGCAAGGCAGACCTCGGTCAATATGCCATTCTCAATGCTGTTGCGACCGGAATAGGGAATGCCGTTGCACTCAATGCCGAGAATACAGTAACGGTTGACGGTGCGCGCTTCAGTGCTTTGAATTCGAACGGCAATCTGCCTGAGATTGATGGAAACGGCGTTAAGGTCGCTTCGGGTTATTTCGTGGTTGACGAGTGGGTTAACGGATATACTCTTGCTGCCAACCAAGCTATATATAATCTCGGTGCCGGTCAGGCCTATGTGGACGGCTATCGTTTCTTTATCGGTACGGCGGAGAATGCCAGCAATGATGCCGTCAGCGTCTGCGCCATCGGTTCGACCGCATACGGCACGTTGGAAGAGGCTCTGCTCTATGCGCAGAACAATCCTGACGAGGTGCTGACCATCTTGATGATCAACAACTATACCGTTCCTGCGGGTTACTACACACTGCCCGCCAACGCGACCTTGCTGGTACCGGCTTCCGCTACGCAGAAGGAATCCTCAAACGGCAAGGTCACCCGTACCCGCGATGCAAGTGAACACAAAGCATACCTGACTCTGACATTCGCTTCGGGTGCACATTTGGATGCTTACGGCAAGATTGAGACAGGCGGTTACCAGTTGTGCGGCAATGTGATGGAAGCAGCATCAAGTGGCACTTCTACCGGTGCATACGGTCTGATCAGACTCAATTCCGGTAGCACAATGACTATGGAAGACGGTGCTGTTTTGTACGCATGGGGTTACGTGATAGGTGACGGCGAGATTCACGCAAGGCGCGGTTCTGTAGTACGTGAGTTCTTCCAGGCATACGACTGGCCTGGTGCTGGCAATGCGTTCAATATCTATCAAGCAGCAGATGAGAAGAAAACATTCCCTCTGAACCAATACTTTATTCAGAACGTGGAGGCGGCAACGGTTTATCATCCGGGTTCACGCCTTTACACGGCGTTTGCCGCACATGGAGCCGGTATTACCGCCGCCGCTGACAATATTCAAGTGGTGGGTCTTTCTGGTGAGAACGCTATGTACCTGATGGATCCTGCCGCAGATGCGGAGAACACATGGGTTCGCAAGTGGTACGATGTGAAAAACGACAAGCAGGTATATGACGTGAACAGTGGTGCCCACCTTGGCTCAATGGTAATTGCTCTTCCGATGCTTCAGGCTTTGGGTATGAAGGAATTCGATTCGAAGTTGTTTGTTCTGCCCCTGACGAGCAATATGAAGATTCACCTGCTGACCGGTGAAATGGATATCACGCAGAGCACAGAGATGATTCCGGGAACGGAGATTGAGGTGGACAAGGAAGCGACCGTGACGGTCAATCCGGGTATTTCGCTTTACTTGTTCGATACCGACCAATGGGATAAGTTCGCACGTAACGCGTACGCGCAAGTGGTAGGTTACACGCCTTCGTGGGGAGGCAAGCCGACCGTTCGCGACGTGTCCTCGTTAGAGGCCATAGGTGATGCCAAACTCAATGTACATGGTACGTTCGATATCAAGGGTCGTCTGCTGACCACCACGTCAGGTGCCAATATCTTCTCCAACAATGCGGATGCCGGTACGGTACGTTTCACTACTGCCGCTCCTGCCACTGCCGATGACCTGCTCTATCAATTCAAGACAGGTACTAAAACGTTCAGCGACGGTATTGCTACTGTTCCCGCTTTGTTGCGCAACAGCGCGGGTCAAGACCCTGCTTTTGCCGAATCTGCATCAACCCCTGCCGGTCAGGCATACTGCTTCGTGGAGGACAAATGGCGCATGATGACAGATGCTCATCCGTTCGTATATGACAATTATGGTGTATGGTATGTCAAGCCGGGTGCTTACGTGGCTATAGTAACGCAGGCAAGCGAAACCGAAGAGATTGGTACCGAGCCGCGTCTCAATGCCGACCATACATACAGCGATGCAGCAGGTGCAGGTCGTCTGTTCATTCTCGTAGACGAACAATGGTGGGAGGTAGAGCTGGTTAATAATCTCTATCGCGCCACCAACGGTAAGTACTACGTATATGATGATAACGACGGAGCGTTCGACGAACCCCGTTGGCACGAGAAACAGTTCTATGTAAAGTTTGTCAATTGGGACGGAAGCGAGATTCTCGACAGCGAGAGCAATCCGACCGTATATGAACTGTCTTATGGCTCCATGCCTTTCTACAATGGTACAAACCCGACTCGTGCGGAAGACGTGGACTACACCTATACATTTACTGGTTGGATGCCTGCCTTTGCTCCTGTGACTGAGGATGCTACCTATACGGCGGTCTATGAGGCGACGCAGCGCAAGTACACTATCATCTTCCTTGACGAGAACGGAAAGGAGATAGAGCGTCACTTCCTGACACGCGACGAGATACCTGAGTGCAAGAATACTCCCGCTAAGACAGGTTACTTCCTTACTTGGTCACCGGGTATCGGTGCTGTAACAGGTGACCAGACCTATCAGGCAGTCTTCACTCCCGAACCCAAGACCGAGTTCACCATCATCTTCAAGAACTATGATGGTTCGGAACTGCAGACCTCCGAGAATGTCGCTGAAGGAACACTGCTTGCAGGACTCTATACAGGTGTGCCTGAAAAACCCGCAACTGCCGAGTTCAACTATACGTTTGCCGGTTGGCAACCTGCCATTGACGCACAGACGGTTGCTACTGCGGATATGAGTTATATTGCCCAGTTCACCGCTGCACGCCAGAAAGCCGCTGTTACGTTCAATGACGAATACGACAACCAAATAGGTGAGGTACAGTATGTGGAGGTAGGACAGACACCTGTCGCTCCCGCTTATACAAAGGAGAAAACGGATGAGTATACCTATACCGTTACTTGGTGGCCTGCTGTTTCGGCTGTTGTTTCGCCAGAACCTATTACCTATACGGCTGAAATCAGTGCGGTGAAGAACAGATACACAGTGAAAGTGACCGCTACGAACTGCACGGTTACCGGCGCTGGTACGTATGAATACGGTGAGGAGGTAACGCTGATTGCTGTGCCCGCTGAAGGCTATGAGTCTGTAAAATGGAATGATAATAAGACGGGTAACAAGGTGATTACCGTCAAAGGCGATGTTACCTTGACCGCTACGGGTGTCAAGGATGATGAAGAACCGGAAGAGCCAGAAGAACCGGAAGAGCCCACTGACTTGGTAATCAATGTTGATGATGTGCAGACCGTGGTTGAACCCACTACGGTAGCCAACCTCACTATCAAGGCAAGCGCTACTAAAGCCGGTCAGTTGATTGGTGCGGAGAACGTTCAGCTTGCCGATGGCGGTAATGCTTACTTCCAGTATCAGTTCAATGCCGCTGCGCAGACTTGGTATGACTTTGCCGTTCCGTTCGAGTGCAACGGTGCTGCTGTACAGAGTGCAAGCAATAAGACGTTGGTTCTCGGCAAGGATTACCACATCATCAGTTTCAATGGTGCAACACGTGCCACGATTGCTGATGAGGACAAGGATACCGATGGTTCCGCTTGGGAGTTCCTGTCCAAGCAGGCTGACAAGACCCTCGTTCCGGGCCGCTTGTATATGATTTACTTCAATGCAGCCCAGACGGATGTTACCTTTACTAAGAAGGCCGGTGCTGCACTCGTTTACACTGGTTATATTACGGTGGGTCTGTATGATAACGGCGGCGCTGCTTCCGAGCTGGCTAAGAACTGGAACGGCATAGGCAATCCGATGCTCTATACGGCGAAGATGTCTGTTGAGCAAGTTACATTCGGTCAGTTCTACAATCCTGCCCTCCAGAGTTATGATGCCAAGACCCTTGATGCCGAACCCATGTATGTCGGCAAGGCGGTCTTCGTGCAGGCTGCGGTTCCGTGCAATGTGACTATAGCACAGTTCCCGATGAGCGCGCCTGTTCGTCGCGGAGCATACGAGAACGATGAGTGTGTTGTTACCATTGCAGACGATGCACAGGTAACAGACCGCGCATATCTGCTTACTTCGGAGGATGCTCTCGATGAGTATGTCATCGGTGAGGATCTTGCCAAGATGGGTGTCAGCAGCAAGGTGGCTCAGATGTGGGTTAACCGCTATGGCGCTAAGTTGTGCGTCAATACAGTGGCTGCCGATGAGAATGACGTAACCGAATATCCGATGGGTATTTACGCTCCGCAGGCAGGTAGTTATACTGTCGCCGCTACACAAAGCGAGACAGGTACTCAAGTCCTGCTCACCTGCAATGGATCCGTTATTGCCGACCTCACTCGCGGTTCCTATACAATTGACCTCACTCGCGGAACGACCACGGCTTACGCTATCCGCATTGTCGGGAAACGCGGTGTACCTACGGGTATAGGCGAAACAATCAATGGACAGGAAGTAGTAGAAAAAGTCGTTCGCGATGGTGTTCTCTATATCATCCGCGAAGGCAGAGTCTATGATGCCCAAGGTCGTGAAGTAGAATAATTCAGTAAGGAATGTATGTTGCATCTTTGCAGAAAGAAGATGCAACATACGCTCCTCACAGAAAAAGCAAGTCTGTTTTAGAAAGCAAAAAAGTAAATAACTAATAGCATTAGATACTATGAAAAGCTATATCAATCCGCAAACAATGACGGTTAATCTGTCAGCAGGTCCGGTTCTGCAGAGCACTTCTCCTGAAACACCTTTCACGCCCCCTTACCCCGCACCCGCACGCGGGTCGTATTCGCCCCGTCAGGAACCGAGTAAGTAAAACGGTTTTTATGTCAGACGGACGGCAAAACGTCCGAGGGGAAAGAAAAGGACTGCCTGATTCTGTAAAGGATCAGGCAGTTCGTATTTTATGGCAGTAAATGGCATGTAGAGTAAATTAACGTGAGTACGGTATAAGAGGTATGAGGTTAGAAGTTAATCGGGCAAGTGAGTCGGGTTTAGTCATATAGTGAAAGGAGCGCTCGTTATCGTGTCGTTATCGACTCGTTGTCGTGTCGTTGTCGTGTCGTTGCCGTACTTGCTTGCTGTTTGCACACTGACGTGTTGGTGACTTCGTGTTGGTTACTACGTGTTAGGTACTGCGTGTTGGGGGACGGAGTGTTGGAGATTAGCGCTATATGATTGCTTATATCGAATTTGCGTTATATTATATTTGTACATAATAGATGACAAAATCGTGAAAAAATGAGGTATTAGAGTTTTTTTTGCAAAAAAGTTTTGGCAGTATAAAAAAACGCCGTACTTTTGCAGCCGATTTCGACTAATGGAATGACAAAGACGCTTAGGTAGATTGCCGGAATGCGTAATAGAAGTCGCCAGTCGCAACGCCTCTATAGCTCAGTTGGTAGAGCACTAGATTTGTAATCCAGCGGTCGTTGGTTCGAGTCCGACTAGAGGCTCAAGAGTGCTAAAAAGCACAGCGAACATTGATAGTTTGTACATAAGGGTGTGTTCCAGAGTGGCCAAATGGGGCAGACTGTAAATCTGCTGTCTCTCGACTTCGGTGGTTCGAATCCATCCGCACCCACAGATTACACAATTGAAATGCCAAGCGGAAGCCTTGTGCAAGCCGGGTGCAGCTTGCTTTAGCAGCTCGGCGCAGCCAGGTCTCCCGCGAAGTTATGTGTAAGGCAGGCTTATGCGGAAATAGCTCAGTCGATAGAGCACTAGCCTTCCAAGCTGGGGGTCGCGGGTTTGAGTCCCGTTTTCCGCTCCATAGAGAGTAATCTCTTGACAAGATGAAGATATATGCTGCTTTAGCTCAGTGGTAGAGCGCATCCTTGGTAAGGATGAGGTCCTGAGTTCAACTCTCAGAAGCAGCTCTCTGTTATGCGTAAAGTTTGTTAACGTTAATAAAAACTAAATTCTAGAATTATGGCAAAAGAGAAATTTGACCGTTCGAAACCGCACGTAAACATCGGTACTATCGGTCACGTAGATCACGGCAAAACCACTTTGACCGCTGCTATCACCCAAGTTCTTGCAAAGAAGGGTTTGAGTGAAGTACGTTCGTTCGATTCTATCGACAACGCCCCCGAAGAGAAAGAGCGTGGTATCACTATCAATACCGCTCACGTAGAGTATCAAACCGCTAATCGTCACTATGCTCACGTAGACTGCCCGGGTCACGCCGACTACGTAAAGAACATGGTAACGGGTGCTGCCCAGATGGACGGTGCTATCATTGTTGTCGCAGCTACTGATGGTCCTATGCCTCAGACTCGTGAGCACATCCTGCTCGCCCGCCAAGTGAACGTTCCCCGTCTTGTTGTATTTATGAACAAGTGCGATATGGTGGACGATCCCGAGATGCTTGACCTCGTTGAAATGGAAATGCGCGAACTCCTCAGCTTCTATGAGTTTGACGGTGACAATACTCCCGTTATTCGCGGTTCCGCTCTTGGTGCTCTGAACGGAGTGCCCGAATGGGAAGACAAAGTTATGGAGCTGATGGACGCTGTTGATACATGGATTCAACTGCCTCCTCGCGCTATCGACAAACCCTTCCTGATGCCTGTTGAGGACGTGTTCTCCATCACGGGTCGTGGTACGGTTGCTACCGGTCGTATTGAGACTGGTGTCATCAAAGTTGGTGACGAGGTTCAGATTGAAGGCCTCGGTGCAGACGGTAAGAAGAGCGTCGTAACCGGCGTTGAAATGTTCCGCAAATTGTTGGATCAGGGTGAGGCCGGTGATAACGTAGGTCTGTTGCTCCGTGGTATCGACAAAGACGAAGTTAAACGCGGTATGGTTATTACCCACCCGGGTTGCGTTAAACCTCACGAAGAGTTCAAGGCTTCCGTATATATCCTGAAGAAAGAGGAAGGCGGTCGTCATACTCCGTTCCACAACCACTATCGTCCTCAGTTCTACATCCGTACGATGGACGTTACTGGTGAGATTACTCTTCCCGAAGGAACCGAGATGGTTATGCCCGGCGACAACCTTGAGATCCAGGTTAAGTTGATTTATCCCGTTGCTTGCTCGGAAGGTCTGCGTTTCGCTATCCGTGAAGGTGGTCGTACCGTAGGTTCGGGTCAAATCACGAAGATCCTTGACTAATTAATTAGTCGTAAGAACGGAAATCTTGTGCAAGGCGGGTGAAAGTTTGCTTTCAACGACCACCAAGCCAAGATTCCAAGAAAAATGCATGAGGCATTGCGCCTCTGCATTTTTACGGAAGTCCTCCAATGGTAGGAGAGCGGTCTCCAAAACCGTTAATGTGGGTTCGATTCCTGCCTTCCGTGCTTGTTACAGACATAGCTTCCATTCGACGTCAAACCGCCTGTATGCGGATGCATACCGTGAGATGTACATTAACATTATTACGTGGGGCGAGCGTTGATGCCGTAATTGGAGTGTCTGTATGTGTTTGAAAGTTATTGAATATAAAGTTAAAATCTACTGATATGAAACTGGTAGAAAGTGTAAAGGAATCGTACAATGAAATGGTCAACAAAGTCAGTTGGCCTACCCGTAAGGAGTTGGGACAAAGTTCGGTGTTAGTGTTAGTTGCTTCCATTATTTTAGCACTCATCGTATGGCTTATGGACTGGTGTTTTGAACACATCATGACTTTCATTTACGGTCTGTTCTAAACAGATTCAGACGGTTGCCAATATCAAAAGTCGGACAACTTTTATCGGATTGTTTAGTTATGGCTGAAAATGATTTCAAATGGTACGTACTCCGTGTAATCAGCGGCAAGGAGAACAAGGTGCGTGAGTATATCGAAGGTGCCTTGCAAACATCGACACTGTTTAAGGAGTATGTTTCCCAAGTACTGATTCCAACGGAAAAAGTGGTGGTATTGCGTCGTGGTAAACGTACCATCAAAGAGCGCAACAAACTGCCCGGTTATGTGCTGGTGGAATGCAATCTCACGGACGAATGTTACCCATTATTGCGTAACATACCCAACGTATTGGGTTTCTTGAGCGAGGGGCGAAAGGATATCAAGCCTGCTCCTGTTTCGCAAGCGGAAATCAACAGGATGGTAGGTACCGTGGACGAAACCGAACTGAACCTGCAACTCGACGAGACATTCCTCGCCGGAGAAGAGGTGAAGGTTATCGAGGGTCCGTTCAACGGTTTCACCGGAGTTGTCCAAGAGGTCATGCAGGAGAAGCACAAACTGCGCGTGGTTGTTACCATCTTTGACCGTCAGACCCCGCTGGAACTCAGTTTCTCGCAAGTAGATAAAGAGTAGGAGACGTTGTTACGAGTCGTATGTACTACTCAGATAGTTTAATTATTAACCGCAAGAGACTTATACGTTATTAAGTCGTTTGTATTGCAAAAACTATTAACAAAATGGCAAAAGAAATTTCAGGATTTATCAAACTCCAGATTAAAGGTGGAGCTGCCAATCCTGCACCTCCGGTAGGTCCCGCTCTCGGATCGAAAGGTGTGAACATTATGGAGTTCTGCAAACAGTTCAATGCCAGAACACAAGACAAGGCAGGGAAAGTTCTTCCCGTTGTAATTACTGTTTATGCAGACAAGTCGTTTGACTTTATTGTAAAGACTCCTCCTGTAGCCGTCCAATTGATTGAGGCTGCGAAACTGAAAGGCGGATCTGCTGAGCCTAACCGCAAGAAAGTAGGTTCGATTACGGAAGAGCAGTGCAAGCAGATAGCACAGGACAAGATGGCAGATCTTAACTGTTTCACGGTAGAGAGTGCCGAGAAAATGGTCAAAGGAACTGCTCGCAGTATGGGTATCACTGTTAAATAATCAAAATTCTCACAACTATGGCAAAATTGACAAAAAATCAAAAACTGGCTGCTGAGAAGATTGAAGCAGGCAAACTCTATTCTGTGGCAGAGGCTGCCGCATTGGTAAAAGAGATTACGCATACTAAGTTCGATGCCAGTGTGGATATTGATGTCCGTCTGGGTGTGGATCCCCGTAAGGCCAACCAGATGGTTCGTGGTGTCGTATCACTGCCTAACGGAACAGGTAAAGTGACGCGCGTTCTCGCACTTGTAGGTCCCGATCAGGAGGCTGCCGCCAAAGAGGCCGGTGCGGACTTTATCGGTTTGGACGAGTATGTGGAGAAAATCAAAGGCGGTTGGACCGACTTTGACGTGATGATTACGCAACCCCAGTATATGGGCAAGATCGGTGCTCTGGGACGTATTCTCGGTCCCCGCGGTTTGATGCCTAATCCCAAGAGCGGCACCGTTACACCCGATGTAGCTAAAGCTGTCAAAGAGGTTAAGCAAGGCAAGATTGACTTCAAGGTGGACAAGTTCGGTATTGTGCATACTTCAATCGGAAAAGTAAGTTTTACTCCCGATGCTATCGCGCAGAATGCCAACGAGTTTATCCAAACAATCATCAAGCTCAAACCGGCTGCCAGCAAGGGTACGTATATCAAGAGTATTTATCTTTCGAGTACCATGAGCAAAGGTATTAAGATTGATCCCAAAACTATCGAATAATTTTAAGCAGTCACTACCATGAAAAAGGAAGATAAAGGTTTAATCATTGAGCAACTGCAAGCAACTCTGGGTGAGTATTCCCATTTCTACCTGACAAATATTGAGGGTTTAAATGCCGAACAAACCAGCAATTTGCGCCGTCAGTGCTTCAAGAATGATATCAAACTTATTGTAGCGAAAAACACTCTTTTGAAAAAAGCCCTTGAGAAAAAAGGTATCGATGCCCAATTATTCGATGCTCTTAAGGGTAACACGGCTCTGATGTTGAGCAATACAGGTAATGCGCCTGCCAAACTCATCAAGGAGATTTTGAAGAAAGAGAAAGGTAAACAGGATGTTAAGCCCCAACTCAAAGCCGCCTACGTAGAGGAAACCGTCTATATGGGCGCAGAGAACCTTGAGTTGCTTTCGGCTATCAAGTCCAAGAACGAACTTATCGCAGATGTTATTGCATTGCTGCAATCGCCCGCGAAGAACGTTATCAGTGCTCTTCAGTCGGCAGGCACCACCATTCACGGTGTACTTACGACTTTGAGTGAAAAGGAGGAGGCGTAATAATCACCGAATCATACCCGCAGAAAGGCATCACGAATGTATCAGGCAGAATGCCGTCCTGCACAAATAAACAATAAAAAACAAATTTCTAAATAATAAAAGTTATGGCAGACGTAAAAGCTATTGCTGAACAATTGGTAAACCTTACAGTTAAGGAAGTTAACGAACTCGCTCAAGTATTGAAAGAGGAGTATGGTATTGAACCCGCAGCTGCAGCTGTTGCAGTAGCAGCTCCCGTAGCTGCAGAGGCAGCCGCTGTAGAAGAGAAGACATCGTTTGATGTTCTACTCAAGGAAGCTGGCGCACAGAAACTGCAGGTTGTTAAGGCAGTGAAAGAGCAAACTGGTCTGGGGCTGAAAGAGGCCAAAGATCTTGTAGATGCCGCTCCTTCTAAGATTAAGGAAGGTCTTGACAAAGCAGCTGCCGAGGCTCTCAAGAAAGCTCTTGAAGAGGTAGGCGCAGTGGTTGAACTGCAATAATCCCGTTCGTTAGAAACGAAACAACGGTTTAGATCTCGTGCCAAACGAGGTCTAAACCTTTTTCTCTCAAAAAGAGAAAGTCTTAACCGGATTAAAATTAAGGTTAAAAGATACCATTTTAGTTTAAATAATATAAAAGCAAATGGCTACTAATCACACCACACAAAGAGTCAATTTCTCGGCGATGCAGCAGCAATTCCCGTATCCTGACTTTTTGGATATTCAGATTAAATCATTCCGTGAGTTTTTCCAGATTGACTCTACACCCGAAGAACGGCGTAAAGAAGGTTTGTTCCGCGTGTTTAGCGAGAATTTTCCGATTGCTGACACCCGTAATAATTTCATCCTTGAGTTTCTTGATTACTATATTGACCATCCCAACTACAGCATAGATGAATGTATCAAACGCGGTCTTACGTATGCGGTGCCTTTGAAGGCAAAGTTGAAACTCTACTGCACCGATCCCGACCATGAAGACTTTGATACTGTCATTCAGGATGTTTTCTTGGGAACAATTCCCTATATGACTCCCAAGGGTACGTTTGTTATCAATGGAGCAGAGCGTGTGATAGTAAGCCAGTTACACCGTTCGCCCGGTGTTTTCTTCGGTACATCGATGCACTCCAACGGTACCAAACTGTATTCCGCCCGTATCATTCCGTTCAGAGGGTCGTGGATAGAGTTTGCCACCGACATCAACAACGTGATGTACGCTTATATTGACCGTAAGAAGAAACTGCCCGTAACGACTCTGTTGCGCGCTATCGGTTACGAGTCGGACAAGGACATCCTTGATTGTTTCGGCTTGGCGGAAGAGGTCAAATGTACGAGAGAGAATCTTGAATCTTGCATTGGTAGAACGCTTGCCGGTAACGTCCTCAATTCGTGGGCGGAAGATTTCGTGGATGAAGATACGGGTGAGGTTGTTTCCATTGAGCGTAACGAAATCATTATTGAACGCGAAGCGGAACTCACCGCCGAGTTGGTGGAGCGTATCCTGGAGACCAATACAAAAACCGTTTTACTACACAAACAGGAAACAGGAGAAGCCAAGTACTCCATTATTTTCAATACTTTGCAGAAAGACCCGACTCACTCTGAAAAGGAGGCGGTACTCTATATTTATCGTCAGTTGCGCAACGCAGAACCGGCTGACGAACCGACAGCACGCGAGATGATTCAGAACCTCTTCTTCTCGGACAAGCGTTATGATCTTGGCGAGGTGGGACGTTATCGAATCAACCGCAAACTTAATATGAAGACATCGATGAGCAAGCGTACTCTTACCAACGATGACATCATAAAGATTATCCAGTACCTCGTTGAACTGATTAACTCCAATGCGGACGTGGATGACATAGACCATCTGTCGAACCGTCGTGTTCGCACGGTTGGCGAGCAACTGTATAATCAGTTTGGTGTAGGTTTGGCACGTATGGGACGTACCATAAGGGAACGTATGAACGTCCGTGACAACGAGGTATTCACCCCTACCGACCTTATTAACAACAAAGCCATTTCCTCGGTAATCAATTCCTATTTCGGAACGAACGCTCTCAGCCAGTTTATGGATCAGCAGAATCCTTTGGCGGAGATTACTCACAAACGTCGTATGTCTGCGTTGGGTCCCGGCGGTTTGAGCCGTGACCGTGCAGGATTCGAGGTTCGTGACGTACACTATACCCACTATGGCCGTCTTTGCCCTATCGAGACACCTGAAGGACCGAATATCGGTTTGATTTCATCGCTTTGTATCTATGCGAAAGTCAATAATCTCGGTTTTATCGAGACACCTTACCGTAAGGCACAGGACGGTGTTGTGGATCTCAATAACGACCATATCATGTACCTTACTGCCGAGGATGAAGAGAATATGACGGTGGCGCAGGGTAATGCTCCGTTGGATGATAAGGGCAAGTTCCTCAACAACAAGGTGAAAGCCCGTTATGAAGCTGATTTCCCAGTGGTTGAACCGGATAAGATTGATGCTATGGACGTGTCGCCTTCGCAGATTGCGTCTATCGCTGCTGCACTCATACCTTTCTTGGAGCATGATGATGCCAACCGTGCGTTGATGGGGTCTAACATGATGCGCCAAGGTGTACCCTTGCTGCGTCCTGAAGCACCGATAGTTGGTACCGGTATTGAAGGACAGCTTATACGTGACTCACGCACCCAACTTGAGGCGGAAGGTGACGGTGAAGTGACCTTTGTGGATGCTGATACGATACGTATCCGATACAATCGTTCAGAAGAAGAGGATTTTGTTTCCTTTGAACCGGCGGAGAAGGAATATAAACTGCCCAAATTCCAAAAAACCAATCAGAATACAACCATAGACCTTCATCCCATTGTCCGCAAGGGTGACAAGGTGGAGAAAGGACAGATTCTGACAGAGGGTTTTGCCACCCAAAACGGCGAACTGGCTTTGGGTAAAAACCTGAAGGTTGCATACATCCCGTGGAAAGGTTATAACTATGAGGATGCCATCGTGCTCAGCGAGCGCATTGTCCGTGAAGATATGTTCACTTCTGTACACGTGGTGGAGAACCTTCTTGAGGTTCGTGACACTAAGCGCGGTATGGAGGAACTGACCGCCGATATTCCAAATGTAAGTGAGGAAGCTACCAAGGATTTGGACGAAAACGGTATAATCCGTATTGGTGCGCATATCAAGCCTGGTGATATAATCGTAGGTAAGATTACCCCAAAAGGAGAATCCGATCCCACTCCCGAAGAGAAACTGCTCAAGGCCATTTTCGGCGACAAGGCGGGTGATGTGAAAGATGCGTCACTCAAAGCAACGCCGTCGTTGGAGGGTGTTGTGATTGAACGTCGTCTGTACGAGCGTAAGCAGAAAGACCGCAAAGAGAAAGCGGAGGAGAAAGACCAACTGGCAGCAATGCGTCAAGAACACGATGCGAAGGTGGAAGCCTTGCGTCAGATACTGATAGGCAAACTATCCACACTTCTTAAAGGTCGTACATCACAAGGCGTGGTTGATATTCTTGGAACAGAGATTATCGCTAAGGGACAGACTTTCACAAAGGAGCGTCTCGGACAGATTGATTATGAAACCGTGATGCAGGAAGGCTGGACAACGGACACACACAAAAACGAATTATGCTCGCGTTGTGTCACTAATTATTTAGAGCAGGTCAAGAGATTGGAAGCCGACCTCAAACGCCGCAACTTCAACCTTACAATAGGAGACGAATTGCCGAATGGCATTCAGAAACTGGCTAAAGTTTATTTGGCGAAAATGCGTAAGATTCGTGTGGGGGACAAGATGGCAGGTCGTCATGGTAATAAAGGTATCGTGTCTAAGATTGTGCGTATAGAGGATATGCCTTTCTTGGCAGACGGAACGCCTGTGGATATCGTGCTTAACCCGTTGGGTGTGCCTTCACGTATGAATATCGGTCAGATTTTTGAGGCCGTACTCGGTTGGGCAGGCAAGGAGTTGGGCGTACGTTTTGCCACTCCTATTTTCGACGGATGCACGCTTGACAACCTGAACGAGTGGACGGATAAGGCAGGTCTCCCCCGTGCAGGCAAAACGCAACTCTATGATGGTGGTACGGGTGAACCGTTTGACCAGATGGCAACCGTTGGTGTTACCTACTTTATGAAGTTGGGACACATGGTTGATGACAAGATGCATGCACGATCGATTGGGCCGTATAGTTTGATTACGCAGCAGCCGTTGGGCGGTAAGGCTCAATTTGGTGGACAGCGTTTCGGCGAAATGGAGGTATGGGCTCTGGAAGCTCATGGAGCCGCACATGTTCTACAGGAGATTTTGACCGTTAAGTCGGACGATGTCACTGGACGTGCTCGTACATACGAGGCAATTGTGAAAGGCGAACCGATGCCTACACCCGGTTTGCCCGAATCCCTCAATGTCCTGTTGCACGAACTGCAAGGTCTGGCATTGTCCATTACGATGGAATAAACCGATTAAGTATTATATTGTCTAATCGTTAAGAATAAGATTATGGCTTACAATAATAAACAAGATAACATCAAAAAAAGCGGTTTCACCAAGATATCAATCGGTTTGGCTTCCCCTGACGAGATTATGAATCTCTCTTCAGGCGAGATTCTCAAGCCGGAAACGATAAACTATCGGACGTATAAACCCGAACGTGACGGTTTGTTCTGCGAGCGCATTTTCGGTCCGACCAAGGACTATGAGTGCTATTGCGGCAAGTATAAGCGTATCCGTTACAAGGGTATTGTGTGTGAGCGTTGCGGTGTGGAAGTAACAGAAAAGAAAGTGCGTCGTGAGCGTATGGGACATATCCGACTCGCCGTACCTGTAGCCCACATCTGGTATCTGCGTTCGTTGCCTTCCAAGATGGCGGCTCTATTGGGTATCCCGACCAAGAAATTGGAATCCGTCATCTATTATGAGAAGTTCGTTGTCATTCAAGCCGGTGTATTGGCTGGTCAAAAGATCAGTGACGGTGTGGTAGAAGACAAACTATTGCTTGAGGAAGAGGATTTGGAAGAGTTGCTCACTCGTCTTCCCGAAGGCAATGAGCAACTGGAAGATACTGACCCGCAGAAGTTTATAGCCAAGATGGGGGCTGAAGCTATCTATGATATGCTTTGCCGTATCGACCTTGATGAACTCAGTTATTCGTTGCGTGACACGGCCGCCAAGGACGGTTCGCAGCAGCGCAAACAGGAGGCTTTGAAACGTCTGCAGATTGTGGAGTCGTTCCGCGCATCGAAAAACAGAAACCGTCCTGAATGGATGATTCTGCAAGTCATTCCTGTGACACCTCCGGAATTGCGCCCCTTGATTCCATTAGATGGTGGTCGTTTTGCCACGTCTGATCTGAACGACCTCTATCGGCGTGTTATTATCCGCAATAATCGTTTGAAACGGCTAATTGAGATTAAGGCACCGGATGTCATTCTTCGCAACGAGAAACGTATGTTGCAAGAGGCAGTAGACAGTCTGTTCGACAATTCGCGTAAGACAACCGCCATCAAGTCGGATGCAAACCGTCCGCTTAAGTCACTCAGTGACTCGCTGAAAGGCAAGCAAGGACGTTTCCGCCAGAATCTGCTTGGTAAGCGTGTGGACTATTCGGCACGTTCGGTTATCGTGGTAGGTCCCGAGTTGAAAATGCACGAATGCGGTTTGCCGAAAGATATGGCGGCAGAATTATACAAGCCGTTCATTATCCGTAAACTCATTGAACGCGGATTAGTGAAGACGGTCAAGTCCGCTAAGAAAATTATTGACAGGAAAGACCCTGTCATTTGGGATATTTTGGAATATGTGATGCAGGGTCATCCGGTGTTACTGAACCGTGCCCCGACGTTGCACCGTCACGGTATATTAGCATTCCAGCCTCGTATGATTGAAGGCAAGGCCATTCAATTACATCCGTTGGCTTGCGCCGGTTTTAATGCCGACTTCGATGGCGACCAAATGGCAGTCCACTTGCCTTTGAGTATAGAGGCAATTTTGGAAGCCCAGTTGCTGATGCTTGGTTCGCACAACATATTGGATCCTGCCAATGGTAATCCTATCACCGTTCCGTCGCAGGATATGATTCTCGGTCTTTACTATATCACCAAGCCGCGTAAGAATGAAAAGGGAGAAGGATTGGTTTTCTATAGTCCAGAAGAGTGCTTTATCGCATTGAATGAAGGCAAGGTGGGTATTCACGCGAATATTAAAGTCCGCATCAAAGGAGAACTGGTAGAGACGACTCCAGGGCGTGTAATGGTTAATCAGTATGTGCCGGAAGAAGTAGGTTATCAGAATGTTACTCTGAAAAAGAGTGCTGTTAAGAACATCATCTCCAAAGTGATTAAGGTGTGTGGTGTTGCTCGTACTGCAAAGTTCCTTGACGATATCAAGGATCTTGGTTATAAAATGGCATTTAAGGGCGGTTTAAGTTTCAACTTGAACGACATTTTGATTCCCGAGGAGAAAGCAGAACTCATAGCCAAAGGTAATTCGGAAGTTGAACAGATTACTGAGGTGTACAACTTTGGTGAAATGGTGGATGACGAGCGTTACATCAACGTTGTAGGTGCCTGGAACAAGGTGGATGCCGCTGTGACGGATGTACTGATGAAGCATATGGAGGAAGCTGATCAGGGTTTCAATTCCGTCTATATGATGATGGACTCTGGTGCACGTGGTTCGAAACAACAGATTAAACAGTTGGCAGGTATTCGTGGTCTGATGGCGAAGCCGCAAAAGGCCGGTGCCGCCGAAGGTCGTCAAACGATTGAAAACCCTATTCTGTCGAACTTTAAGGAGGGCTTGAGCGTGTTGGAATACTTCATCTCGACTCACGGTGCCCGTAAAGGTCTGGCTGATACGGCATTGAAGACTGCCGATGCAGGTTATTTGACTCGCCGATTAGTGGATGTGTCTCACGATGTGATTATTACTGAGGAAGACTGCGGTACGTTGCGCGGCTTGATGGCACACGCTATTAAGCAGAATGACAACGTGGTGGCTACGTTGTCACAACGTATATTAGGCCGCGTCAGTGTTCATGATATACATGATATGGGCGGTAATCTTATTGTGGCTGCCGGGGAAGAAATACGCGAAGCACAATGTGAGGCTATCGAGGCCGCTGGTATAGAAGAAGTGGAGATTCGTTCGGTTTTGACGTGCGAAGCCAAGAAAGGCGTATGTGCCAAGTGTTACGGACATAACCTTGCGACCCGTCAGATGGTACAACGCGGTGAGGCAGTTGGTGTGATTGCCGCACAGGCAATCGGTGAACCCGGTACGCAGTTGACTCTTCGTACTTTCCACTCGGGTGGTGTGGCCGGTAATGCAGCTACCGAAAATACGTATGCTATTCCCCGTGACGGACGTATAGAGATTGACGAATTGCGTACGGTTGTAACCGAAGCAGGCAATACCATCGTGGTCAGCCGTCTGAATGATATGCGTTTGGTTGATCCGGCGACAGGAGTTATTCTTACGACATTCAATATACCTTACGCCTCCAAACTGTTTGTCACTCCAGGACAAGAGTATCAAAAGGGACAGGTAGTTTGTGAATGGGATCCCTATAAAGCCGCTTTGGTAATTGAAACGGCGGGAACGTTGCACTATGATGATGTCATAGAGGGTGTAACGGCCAAGACAGAGAGTGATGAGCAGACGGGTAAGAAAGAGGTGGTTATTACCGATACGAAGGACAAGAGTAAGATGCCTATGGCTCATATCCTTGATAAGGATGGTAATGTCCTTCGATCTTACAACCTGCCCGTGAAGGCCATGCTTGTTCATTCTGATGGTGCGGAAGTCAAGGTAGGTGACAACCTGTTCACGCAGACTCGTGTCTTTGGTACAGCCGGTGATATTACAGGTGGTCTGCCTCGTGTTACAGAGTTGTTTGAGGCTCGCAACCCGTCCAATCCTGCTATTGTGGCGGAGATTGACGGTGAGGTCAGCTACGGCAAAATCAAACGTGGTAACCGTGAGATTACAGTGACATCCCGTCAGGGTGAAACCAAGTCCTATCTCATTCCGCTTTCCAAACAAATCCTTGTACAGGAAGGAGACTATGTTCGTGCTGGTGTGGCTTTGTCTGACGGTGCGATTACGCCCGATGATATATTGCGCATTCAGGGACCGACAGCCGTTCAGGAATACATCGTCAATGAGGCTCAGTCCGTTTATCGCTTGCAAGGTGTTGAAATCAATGACAAGCATTTTGAGATTATTGTCCGGCAGATGATGCGTAAAGTGCAAATCAATGAGGCAGGCGATACGCGCTACTTGGAGAACCAGATTGTGGATAAGTTCGATTTCTTGGAAGAGAACGACCGTATTTGGGGTAAGAAAGTGGTGACGGATGCAGGTGATTCAGAAGTGCTGAAAGCCGGTCAGATTGTGACGGCTCGCCGTCTGCACGATGAGAATTCGGCACTGCGCCGTCGTGACCGCAGACTGGTTGAAGCCCGCGATGCCGAGTGCGCCACCGCATCGCAGATACTGCAAGGAATCACAAAGGCGGCGTTGGGTACCAAGTCCTTTATGTCAGCAGCTTCGTTCCAAGAGACGACAAAGGTGCTTAATGAGGCGGCCATACAAGGTCGTGTGGACACTCTTGAAGGAATGAAGGAGAACGTGATATGCGGTAACTTGATTCCTGCCGGTACAGGACTGCGTGAGTTCCAACGATTGGTTGTACACAACAAAAAAGAGTATGCAGAGTTGCAAACTGCTCGTGCACAACAAGAAAACGACAATGATGAGTAAGACTCAACCACTCCGTTTCGCCCTTATAGGCGCGGCAGGCTATATAGCCCCGCGCCATATAAAGGCGATAGCTGACACAGGCAACAACCTGTTGGTGGCTTACGACAGGTTCGATTCCGTAGGACGACTTGATAGTTCGTTCCCTAATTGTTCGTTCTTTACAGAGAACGAGCAGTTCGATCGGTTCTGCTCCAAGCAGATGCGGACATCCGAACCGCTTCAGTGGATGAGTATATGTACACCAAATTATACGCACGATGCCTTCATCCGTTACGGGTTGCGTCTTGGTGTGAACGTGATTTGCGAGAAACCTCTTGTTCTCAACCCGTACAACATTGACAATCTGCTTGAACTGGAGCAGGAGACAGGGAATGAGGCTTATACGATTCTCCAACTCCGTCTGCACGAAGCAATAGCCGGTCTTAAACGGAAAGTGGAATTTGGTCCGAAGGACAAAATTTATGATGTGGATTTGACATATATTACCTCTCGAGGCAAATGGTACTACTCGAGTTGGAAAGGCGACGTACACAAGTCAGGCGGCATCGCTACCAACATCGGTGTCCATTTCTACGATATGCTTCAGTGGGTATTCGGCCGAGTGCAGCGCAACGTGGTGCATGTAATGTCGTTTGACCGTGTGGCGGGGTATTTGGAATTGAATCAGGCTCGGGTGCGTTATTTCTTGAGTATCAATGCAGACTGCCTACCTGCAAATGCCGTAGAAGGGGAGAAGAAGACCTTCCGTACACTTTCCATTGATGGAGAGGAATTCGAATTCTCGCAGGGATTTACGGAGTTGCATACTGAGTCGTATAGGCGCATTCTGTCTGGACAGGGTTTCCGTATAGCGGAAGCATTGCCTTGTATTGAGATAGTAAGTGAAATTCGACACGCTCAACCCATAGGATTAGTGGGAGACTATCATCCTTTGGCTCGTCTGCCGTTAGCACCTCATCCCTTCGGATGGGACGAAAAAAGATAACCTGTGAGCGGAATGCAAATGACAAAATCCATATCTATTCCACATTGGCTGTTTGTTGTGGCGGTGATGGTTATGTGTGTGATGTCTTCCTGCGTGACGAGCAAGAAGATTAATCTTATGCAGGAGCCGACCAAAGATAATAAGATACCCTCTTATACAGATACGATTTCGTATGCGGACTATGAATTGCGTATGGGAGATCGGCTCTATATACGTGTACACTCTGTGGATCAGCAGGTGCAGAAACTGTTCTTTGCGGCTATGGGCGGCAGATACGGCGGCAACTACAACTATAACAACGCCAACCAGCAGATTAACTTTTCCCAGCAGGGTTACGCGAACGAGTTGTACACCTATCTTGTGCTAGAAGACGGGACGATAGACTTTCCTTTGGTAGGGCGGCTTTATGTTCGGGGTATGAACACCCGTCAGGTCAAGTACCGTTTGGAGGAGGAGTTGGCAACTTATATCAAGGATTACGGCGACTACAGGATGGTTTCTGTGGATGTGAATGTGGTACAGCGTGTGTACAGTGTCATTAGTGAGCGTGGTTCGGGTAACTATTCGATTCGTCGCGAAAAGATGACTATCTACGAGGCTATTGCGCAGGCGGGAGATCTGGGCGACTGGTCTGACCGTTCAAAAGTGAAGATTGTGCGTGAAAAAGAAGGGCAGACCAAAGTCATTGAGTTCGACCTGCGTTCACGAGACGTGATTAACTCGGAGTATTACTATGTGGAACCCAACGATGTGATTTATGTGCAACAGTTGAAAGGCAAGGCCTTCCGGGTTAATAGTATAACGACAGCTATCGCGGTGACGGCAACGACCATCTCGTTCGGCGGTTTTGTATATGGTATTGTGCAACGTATTATTGACGCTTCCAAACCTTCAAAATGATGAAAACGAGTTCACATATAGCCTTTTGCCTTGTTTTCATTATGGCAATGCTACTTACAGGATGTTACGGTCACAAGCAGGTGGGGCTGTTGCAGGACCGGAAGGATCTGCCGCATTATGACAGTGTGGGCTATCAACCGTACCGTCTGCAGGTCAACGACGAAATAGTCTATCGTATCATCACACTTGACGAGACGTTAGGCAGGACGCTTGCTTCAGATTTGAATAGCAACACTGGCAGCGGATATAATTCGTATTCGTACAGGATTTATTCCGACGGGACGGTCAACCTTCCCTTCCTTGACCCGATTCGTCTGGAAGGACTGACCGAATTAGAGGCGCAGGATACGGTCAAGCGGTTTATGCGCGAACTGATACCGGATGCCGAAATCAAACTTGCGTTGTACAACAAGTATTTTACCGTCTTGGGCGATGTAAGTTCCGGAGTACGGTACATTTACAAGGAGCGCATGACCATCTATCAAGCGTTGGCTATGTCGGGACACATATCTAATTCGGGCGATCGCCAGCATATCCGCATCATCCGTCCCCACGGCAATGCCGAACCGGAAGTGCTGGAGTTCGACCTGCGCACCAATACGCTGATTGACTCGAAGTACTACTATGTCTATCCCAATGATTTGATTTATGTCAGCCGCGAGCCGGCGGCATTCTTCAAACAGGAAAGTTATTCGAGCTTTATTGCGCTGATTACTAGTTCCGTATCATTGCTTGTGACCGTGCTGAATTATATACCGATGAAATAATCTTAGTTAATCTTTATTGATATGACAAAAGATAATCCATACTATACCGATCCGTATAAGGACCCTTATCAGAACCCGCTGATTGACCCGTATGCTGATTTGCATAAAAATCCTTACGCTCCAACCAATCCGTATGCCAATCCCTATGTCAATCCGTATCAGAATCCCTATCAGAACCCTTATATGAATGTGCCTGGTGCACAGGGCGGGGCGATGGAAGATGAGGAAACAGGCAGCAGTTTCAACTTGGTGGAATGGCTCGTCAGAGTGGTTCACTATTGGTATCTGTTTGTCATTTCGGCTGCGCTGGCATACGGTGTGGCTGCTTTGCTTAACAGAAAGTGGATAGAAGAGTATGAGTCAAGCGGTACGATATTGATAAAAGAGTCTGGTAACCAATATGCCAGTCAGAAAGGACTCTTTCAGGGATTCGGCTTGGAGCCTGTATATAAGAATATCAATAACCAGTTAGTCATCCTTGGGTCATATGATTTGTTAGCCCGTGTTGTGGATTCCATCCCTTTTATGCAGGTTGACTACTACACTCAAGGTCGGTTCAAAACACGTAACCTCTATCGGAATACGCCTGTTATTATTGAACCCGAATACATACAAGAGTCAGTCAAAGGTCTGCTTTTCCAAGTCACTTTTAAGGGAGATGGCGTGATGCACATCCATTCTACCGATGAGAAGCGCCCTTATGAAGCAGATGTGCATTATGGCGAACGGGTTGAAGCTCCATATTTTTGTGCGACTTTTTGGCCGAGCGAACACATCAGCCAGTCAGGGCAGATTTATTTCCGTTTTAGGACACGAGACGGTTTGATTAATGAGTTCCAGAGCCGTATGCGTCACGATTTTGTTATGGACGGAAGCTCGGTGTTGCGTCTGACACTGCGCAGCCAGACCCCGCAACGTGACTGTGACTTTATCAATAAACTTGCGGAGATATATCTGGCTCAAAACTTAGAGAAGAAGAATGAGGTTGCCAATAAATCCATCTCGTTCATTAACGAGCAGTTGGATGCTTTGCAAGGTTCGTTGGAGAAAAGCGAGGATGCTTTGACCCAGTTCCGCAACGCGAACAATTTTGTGGATGTCAGTTCGCACGCATCAAGGTTGGTGGGAAAGATTAATACATACGATGAATTGCAGATGAGTTTGCGTCTCAAGGAAACCTATCTCAATTACTTGACCAATTATTTGCAAGAATCCATTGAGGAAGGTACTATCGCCTCACCGTCTTCGCTTGGGTTGACGGAAGGCACCTTGAGTTCATTGGTGGCCAAACTGAATGCCTTACAATTGCAACGTGGCGAATTGAGCGAGAAGAATGTCTACTACGCCAAACTGACTAATGATATCAACAACGTCAAAATAACGATTGAAGAGGTGGTCAAGTCCATGCGTGCCACTCTTGAGATTGAAAAGTCAGATTTGCAAAAACGCTACGATGAGGTGGAAGTAGATATGAAAAAACTTCCGGAAAAAGAGTTGGAGATGATCAGTATAGAACGTAACTATCGTGTGGATGATAATTACTATACGTTCTTCCTCCAAAAACGTGCAGAAGCGGAAATCCAGAAAGCGAGCAATACTCCTGATAACGAGATTATGGACAAGGCGCGCCCGATGTTTATCGTCAATGCGAATGCCAAGAAGAAAACAACCACCACTTGTTTGGTCATAAGTCTGCTTATTCCGTTGGGACTGATTATCCTTACCGAGTTGACCAATGACAAGGTACGTACTCCCAGTGAAGCAGAAAGCCTAAGTAATTTCCGTCTCATTGGTTCAGTGCGTCATGCCAAAACGCAGAACCCGACGCTTGTCAAATCATCGCCGCGTTCGTCTTATGCCGAGATGTTGCGTGCCATCCGAACGAGAGTAGAGTTTATCACTGCTAAAAAAACGGGTATATCCATCTGTATTACCTCTACCGAGTCTGGTGATGGTAAGACGTTCTTGTGTACCAACTTTGCTGCTCTGTATGCAATGACAGGCAAGAAAACCATCTTGGTTGACCTTGATATACGCAAACCGAATATCCATACCAAATTAGGTTTGGTTGACTATACGACGGGTATGTCCAATTATCTCAATGGCGATTGTGAAATGGAAGATGTCATTATCCACCATGAGCCGTTTGATTTTGATATTATTCCTGCGGGAACGACACCGCCCAACCCTGGTGA
>CAJOIZ010000031.1 GCA_905234835.1 Paludibacteraceae bacterium | reverse complement strand
GTTGGCACTACAAAGTTACTAAAAATCAATGACATGTGCAACTTTTTTGTTAATAAATTTTATTCAAAGAACACTTTTTTAATTCCGCCAACGGGTTAAATTTACGTAAATTTACCGTAAACCCTTTTGTTTTCCGATAGTCATACTTTTGCGCCGTCTTTTGTTTCATGAGTGAGGAATGCAAGGCACTTTTGAATATGGACGCGCGGCAAAGATGCAGCGGGCTTGCATACGCGGGCGGACAGCCGCAACGGGAAAAACACAGAAAAAAATGTTAGAACAGACACAAACAGCCGCAGCGGCGGCAAAGGGAAATGAGCAGGTGAAAGACTTGCTTACGACACAAGAGGCGGCAAAGTACATGGGAATTTCAAAAAGTTACTTGTACAAACTCACAATGCAAAAGCGGATTCCCTATTACAAGCCGTTTGGCAAGATTGCCTATTTCAGACGGTCGGAACTGGAAAGCGTGGCTTTTCATTGCCGTATAGCGACAAATGAAGAGTTGGAACAGCAGGCGCAAACCTATTGTGCAAACAGGAAAGGAGGGAAAAGATGAACACGCCAAACATACGCTATTATGCCAAGATGGTGTATAGCACCCCAAAGGGGGCAAGCACGCCCAGATTTACAATAGCAGAGCAAGCCGGGTATTATCCGGCAATGGACCAGTTGAAAGGGCGGGAAGGTCAGATTTCAATGTACCTCACGGAGAAACTGAAAGAGGGCGACAGAGTGCCAAGTATGCGGTTGCAAGCAAAGAACAGTCTTAACTTCACCGGGCTTAAGGAGTATTTTATCAATGGGAAATTAAGCGGTTACGCCTACGGTTATCCAGATGACAGGAAGACCTACAGCAAAAAGAATGTGCCTAATCCGTTTTATGAGTGCAGAGAAGATGGGTATTTGTTTTTGGTACATCAGAACGAGAAAGAACCGGGCAGTATGAAACCGACAAGCATAGAACTTATAGTAATCGAGGGTGGAAAGGTGCTTATAGCGGCTTATTGCAAGCAGTTGCAGATGGGCGGATTCAATGACATTTTGCAAGCCCTAAGAGAGCAAGCAGCAAAGAGTGTTTAACATGTCAGTATTTACCCAATTTTTGGTAAATAAGCGGAAGGTGCAAAATGTACGATAAAGTAAAGTTTTGGATAGATGCAGCAGCGGGCGATACAACTTTGTCCGCTGTTGCAGACCGCTTGCAAGTCGCCAAAGAGTACACCGACAGGCAGACAGGCGAGACGCAAATAATCGGCGATATTGACAATATCAGCGTGCAATTGCACCCAAACGGCGCGAGTGTCATTTGCAATTTCCCCAAAGTTTTGTATAATAGCAATATATACCCTATTAGCCTCAAGACCTCAAAGGAGGCTATAGAGAAGATAGCAGACACTTTGCACGCCGATATGAGCGGCGCAAAAGTTACAGCCTTTGAGTTTGGCGGCAATTTCATAATGAACAACAAAGTATCTGACTATTTGCGGCTATTGGGCGGGGCTGCATATTACACCCAATTGGAGCAGGCGGGCGGCGATAGTCTGTACTATTTGAGCAGGGGCAAGGCACAACGCAAAAAGGCGGTCTTTTATGACAAGATAGCAGACGCGGAAGCAAAGGGCATAGAGTACCCGGACAATTTGCAGGGGGCAAACCTTTTGCGCTATGAGCTGCGGCTCAAATGGAGACTGGCAAGCCTTTTGAGAGTGCCGCAAGTCACGGCGGAAACGCTGACAGACGAGGCTTTTTACTCCAAGTTAGTGCAACTATACAAAGACACTTATTTTTCAATATCAAAACAAAAGCAAATGAAAATAGAACCTACAAAACAAGTCCAGACGGTGGGCGATGCTTTCAATGTCTTTATGGCGCGTCTTATCAGCGATGCCGACAAAAGCATAATAGCGGACTATATGCAGGAATTAAAAGCGGCAAATGTATTCACTGACCCAAAGTATTACACACGACTAAGGAACCGGTTAGAGCAGGTCGCGGGGGCGGCAAAGTTTACCGAGTCAGATGAGTTGGTAAAAGAGTTGGATGATGCCATAATAAATGCCACAAGTTACCTGTAGCAAAAAAAATCGTGCCTCGCGCGCGCGGTAATAATAATGTGTTAGTAGTTACCAAAATTTGGTAAATTTAACATGTCAGTAGTTACCAAAAATTGGTAAATGGTAAAATCTAAAAAAGAAAGTTTTGGATTATGAGCAGAATTAAGGGAAGCCCAAAAACGGGCGGGCGGCAGAAGGGAACGCCAAACAAGACAACGGCGGATGTAAGGCACTTTTTGCAGCGTCTTATAGATGACAACAGGCAGACAATAGAAAAAGACCTCAAGCGGTTAGATCCTAAAGACCGTTTGTTGGTGTTGGAAAAATTTATGTCCTATATCATACCCAAGCAGCAGGCGGTCGCGGCGAGCATAGACTACAGCAGGTTATCAGATGAGCAGTTGGAAGCTGTTGTAAGCGGACTGGCGGAGGCGATAGAAGAACAATAGCAGAACAATAAAAGGCTTTTGAGTTATGAGAATATCACTGACAAAGACAGAGAAGGTGGAACTGTTGAAGGCTATCCAGGGCGGCGTGTTAAACACGGAAAGAATAGAGCGTATAGTCACCGAGATAAAGGGCATAAATGAGTTTTTGGAGGCAATGCAGAGTTTGCCGGAATTAGAGCCTTTGCCTGTTTGTGATGAGTGTTTGAAATGCAAACACTATTTGCAGGAGTGCCAAAGAGTGAAGAAAGAAAACGCAAAGAAAAGCGGCTAAAGGTTGCATACTTTCCAAAGACGGTGTACCTTTGCGCCGCTAAATTAAAGAGCGGGCGCAAGTCCGATAAGTGTCATATTTGCCTTTTGCATGGTTTGTGGAGTTGGAAACACCCACACGGCGACTCTTTAAGCCGAGCAGACCTAAACAAGAGGCTTTTTTAATTGCTAAATTAAAGAGTTATGCAAAAGAACAGAGCAGCGCAAAGCAATGAGCAAGCGCAATGGAGAATGTGCCTACGGTGCAAAGAGAGTGGGCAGAGTTCAAGCACCTTAAAGGAACAACTGACAGCCTTACAGAGGCAGGCGGATGTGTGGCGGCAGGAAATTGAGTTGCTACAGAGCCGTAACGATGACTTGCTTTGCAAGTTGGACGCGGCGGAGTTGTACAGTTACAGCAAGCAGACAGCGGTGTTTGTCTGTCTTTACAATGACTGGCAGGGGTTTTGGGACAGGTGCAAAGATGCCTTGTGGCGGTGGGTAAGGTTGGAGAATCCTCACATGACAGCAGAAGAAGCAGAAGCCCGTGCAGAGGGCTATATGCACAACAGTTTTGAAGAGCCGTTGGGCGATATAAGTACAGCGATAGACGGTTTTATAATACAGACTATCAGAGACACCGAGTTACGCCGCTATAAGGCGACAGAGGGGCATCCAAAGAACAATGACACACACACCACAAGCAAATGATTATGGAGATACCCAAAAGACATTTGGCACGATGGTATTTTATGAAACAGGCGGGCGCGAGCAATGCAGGCACGATAGCGCGTTTCTTTTCACGCTACAGCGCACAATTCAGCGTATGGGTGGAATTATACACCCTTATGAGCAAGCGACCGCTACAGAGAGAAACAAACGCCAATTTGCACGACCATTTGGCTGCGGCTTTGATTGACGAGGTGTGCCTGTCATTTGGCACAGAAATGGGCGATGTGGTAAACGGCTATATTTACACCTACCAAAAGAGCGACTCGGTATGTGCAAAAGATGGCTGAAAGCACATTTTTAGTTTTTAGGTGTACTAATTTTGTCAGATAGTACACTATTAGTACACCTAAAAACAAAATAAAGACTTGCAATTATCTAATTTACAGGTCTTTATTTTAGAGTAGTCGTACCCAGGGCCGGGGTCGAACCGGCACGGATTGCTCCACTGGTGTTTGAGACCAGCGCGTCTACCGATTCCGCCACCTGGGCGCGCTTGGCTTGAAAAAGCGTGCAAAAGTACGGTGTTTTACGTAAACCGCCAAATAATTTAATGCTTTTTTTGCATATATCAAAAAAGTTACCGTACTTTGCGACCGATTTCTGTACGACTTTTGTGTGCACAAAGTAGCATCGTAGCAGCAATAACTATAAAGACAACATAAATATGAGACAAAAACTTGCGACTCTTTTTCTTGTAGTGATAGCAAGCGCGGGCAACCTGTTCGCGTGGGACTATGAGAAGATTTCCATTGGAGGTTTGTACTTCAATCTTGACAGGCTCAATCTGGAAGCGGAAGTAACTTCTATGCCAAGTGGTCATTATAATGGGAACATAGTCATACCGACGACCGTAGTTTACAGTTCCAATACTTATACGGTCATAGGAATAGGCGCGGAGGCGTTTTCCGAATGTACGGGTCTGACCTCCGTGACGATACCCAATGGAATAACCGATATAGGCAATTCCGCCTTTGCAGGATGTTCCGCCCTGACATCCGTCACTATTCCTGAGAGTGTTGCCACGCTTGATCATGGCGGCACATTCCAGCGGTGTACCAACCTCCGGTCGGTGCAGTGGAACGCCATCGAGTGTGAACTGAAGGCCAATTATCCGGGCAATTACAGCGCCCCCTTCAAGGCATTGGACAATCTGTCCAGTTTCACGTTCGGTGAGAAGGTGAAGGTACTTCCGCCTTCCTTGTGTTTCAACATAACGGGTCTGACAACCGTGACCATTCCTGAAAACATCACGTCCCTCGGTATAGCAAGTACATTTCAGAATTGTACTAATCTTCGGTCGGTTCAGTGGAACGCCATCCGCTGCACCATAGAGGAGAACGAAAACGGCGACGGGAACTATTATCCCCCATTCAATAACCTGACTACTATCACCAGTTTCACGTTCGGTGAGAAAGTGGAGGTTATACCCGCATCGTTGTGTTTCGGTCTGTCCAGCCTGACTTCGATTACTATTCCGAAAAGCGTCACCAGCATCGAGCGTATTGCTTTCCGCCAATGTACGGGTCTGAAATCGTTAACGATACCTGAAAATGTTACGAATATCGGAATCCGTGCTTTCCGCGACTGCACGGGATTGAGAACGGTCTTCCTTTCCGGCAGTGTGGCGACTATACGAGACAATGCTTTTACGGACTGCACGGGTCTGACCTCCATCACGTGCGAGGCGCTGGTTCCTCCCGCATTGGGTGAGGATGTCTTTCTCAATGTGAACAAGTCTATTCCGCTGTATGTCCACTGCCCATGCGCCGCATTGTATAAGGCGGCGGAGCACTGGAAGGAGTTTCAAATCGGCTGTGACGACTTGTCGGCAACGATTGCGCAGAACTGTTCTCTCAACGGCAAGAGCGCTGCCGCTTCCCATCCTCTGCCCGACACCGAATATACGTTGACTCTCTATGCGGACGGCTGCGAATCGGCGAACACCTATATTTGTTATGAGGGGCAGGCTGCCACACTGACAGCCTTTCCGATGGACGGCAACGTGTTCAAGCATTGGGATGACGGCAACACGGACAACCCGAGGAGCGTTTCTGTGACAGCCGATATGACCTACACTGCCTTCTTTGGCAAGGAGGGCTGTAGCGGTTTTGCTGCTACAATCGCTATTCCCGAGATATGTGCCGACGAGGACTCGCTGTTCATTGAGATAGCCTATACAGATGACGAGCCAGCCGCCTATGCCGTCTATTTTGATGCCAAAGCGGTCGCACAAGGGCTCCAAGCATCTTACGCGGGGAATGTACGCATCCTTTCCGCCGGTGCGGCGCAGATTGCCATTCCGCTGCCGAACAACACGGATGACCAACGCGCATATATCCGTCCTGATGTGTATCATTTGGACATCGCTATGACCGACGACTGCGACAATACGCTCACGTTCCAGGCGCAGCCGTTCTCCGTCCTTTATCCTTCGTGGCTGGTCTTCCAGCGTTGGAACGACGTACTCAGCCTCTCGAATGAAGACTACAACGGCACCTACACCTTCTCATCCATCCGTTGGTTCCACGAAGGCACACCCGTGGAGGGCAAAGGGGCGAAAGGGGCATATATAGAGGAGTTGCCCAACCTTGCCTATGGCGATGCCTATTGGGTTGAACTGACACGTGCGGATGACGGCGTGACGATGACCACCTGTCCGTTCTACCCCGTCCAGATGGCGGCAGAGATGACGCTGGGTGATGTGGTCGAGCCGTATGTGACGGTAACGCCCAATGTCATCAAACAGGGCAACCCGACCGTAACGGTGCAAACCAACATCTGCGGAGTGTATTACGTCTATCGTCCGGACGGCACACAAGCAGGCAGAGAGCCTTTCTGCCCGCATATAGACGAAACCTTCACCATTGACCTTGCCCCGTATATTTCAGGTGCGGGAGTGTATATTCTCGCATTCCACGGTGTGGAAGGGAGCAAGATAACCGCTAAAATACTGGTAGAACTATGAGAACGTTACGTATCATATCCGTTGCATTGTGTTGTGTTGTATGCCTTACGCTTGCGGCTGCCCCGGCGCCGAAGAAGCAGCAACAGGAGCGTGTCTCCACGTCCCATTATATAGGTCCTTTTTTGATGGCGGGCTATGACAATATGCTCAAACTTGACCCGCGGTTGCAGAACATCGGCGGTCCGATGGGCGGCTTGGGATTTGCCTATCAGTTCCGGTACGGCCCCTACGACCGCTGGTCGCTGCTGCTGAAAGCGGGTGCGGAAGCGCAATACGGGCTGAACATCCGCAAAGGGACGTTCAATATCACGCGACGTGTACTCCAACCTTCCGACGAGATGTTCCTCAGTTATCAGTTTCCTGCTCTCAGTGAGAGGCAGCAGGCGTTGGATGTGTCGGCATCCCTGATGGTCGGCGGACAATACAAAGGTGTCTTCTTCTTCACGGGTGCAAGATTGGGATACCCCGTAGGTATTGCCGGTTATTCGGTGGAGAGTCGTGTGGATCGCATTATGTTCGACGCGAGGGCGATTGACAACTACACGGAGATGCCGCATCACCTGCTCGGCTCCGAAACGGTGAACGGGAGCGGCTCTCTGGCGCGCAAACTCAACGCTTTCTGGGCGTTAGAGGTAGGTTACGACTTTTACAGACCGCAGCAGCAGACCCGTACCCGTGGACGCGACAACGCACCGCAGCAGCACACGTTCCGCGACTATGCCCACTGGCAGTTGTCGGCGTTCGTCAATGTGGGACTGATGGATTACAAGGCTTCGCCTGCCGAACCGTTGGTGGTGTTTGACGGCGGTGAGGGCGTGTCACAGCTCCGTTCTACATCCAATGCTGTTGAGTTCGCATCCGCACGCACGATTCCCGTGATAGCGGGTCTGAAGTTCGCGCTGTTCTTCGAACTGCAGCAGAAACAGAAGAAGCAAGTGAAACAACCTGCGGAGTCCGAAGCGATGATTGTGACGTACGTCCGTGACGAACTGACCGACCAACCCATTGGAGGAGCAACCGTCAAGACCCGTCCCGTTACAAAGGGCAAAAAGAAGAAGAAAACGGTTGTCAAAACCACGGATAACGAATCGGGCTGCGTGGCAAAAGCCTTTGCACCAGGGAAGTACAGGATTTCCGCTTCGCACCCGGGCTATTTCCCGATGGAGCCTGTTCTGTTGAAGCACGGCGAGAGCGACGACACGCTTCAGATTGCGCTTTATCCGCAGTTGCCGCTCCGCTCGCAGGTGGTGGATGCCAAGACCGGCAGACCCGTTACAGCACAGGTAACGGTCTATGACCAGGCGGACACGGCCATCTTCAAAGGAAGTGTGGATAGTATCCAGACGCTGCTCTCCACGATGGTGGACGACCGCAAAGAGTACTCCGTCTGCGTGACGGCGGAAGGTTACCGCGACACCTGCACAACCACGACAGCAGGGAACATAGCCGATGTACTGGTCATCCGCTTGGAGCCGATACACGTCAGGAAGTTTGTGTTGCAGAACATGTTCTTCGCCACCGACAAGACCGACATCCTGCCTTCGTCGGAATCGGCGTTGCAGGAACTGTATAATCTGCTGAATGACAATCCGAATATCCGTATCCGCATCATCGGCCATACAGATGATGTAGGTAAGGACGACTACAACTGGCGCTTGTCGAAGGGTCGTTCCGAGAGTGTCAAGCAGGAGATGGTTAAGCGTGGCATTGATGCTGCGCGTATCGAGACCACCGGTCGCGGAGAACAGGATCCGATTGTGCCCAACGATTCGGACGAGCATCGTCAGATGAACCGTCGTGTGGAGATAGAGATTCTCAACGGCGAGGCGGTCAGCTTCCAGATTAGTGACGAGCAACTGACGAAGTGATTCCGTCCCTCAGAGAACACGGGAATCCGCTACCCTTGCGCTACCTTTGCGCTACCCTTGGGTAGTCCGTGAACCACCCTCTCAATAGCGATATATCATGGCTTACAAGGCCATGATATATCTGTTTTGTACGATTTGTTAGTCGAATTGTACGTTTTGAGACAGAAACTCGCGGATATCGTCGTATATTTGCAGCGTGGAAAATTGTATGTAACAATCTGTATGTTTAACAACTAAAAAATCAACACTATGAAGAAAATTTTACTTTCTTTCATCTGCGCTCTGGTCAGCTTGAGCGCGATGGCAGCTTTTGAACAGAATGGCTTCTGGTTCTACATTAACGGAACAGGAGCAGTCGTAACGTACGCGCATGATGCGATGGATGAGCCGATAGGGGGCTATTACAAAGGAGATGTGGTTATCCCCGACACGATAGAAAATTACGGCACCAAGTACGCTGTAACAACTATCGGCATAAAGGCTTTCTATAACTGCCCTGACATGACCTCACTCACCATCCCCGCTACCGTCAAAACGATAGAGGGCGACAAAACCACTTTTGAGGGAACACCGCTCACAAGCATCATCATCAACGGCAGTTCGACGCCACTCAGTATTGCATGTGACATTAATCTTGAGGATGGCGAAGATGGCGACCCCTTTATGACCCTTGCTTCGTCGCTCAAGACTATCTATCAAGGCAGAAACATACAATACTACTACTATGATTCCGAACTTCCCAGAACCATCTTGAGGAACTTCACGGCATTGGAAAGTATTGTTTTCGGCGAGAATGTCAATCGCATTCAGGACGAGCTCTATTCAGGCTGCACGGCTCTGAAACACATCGAATGCCGCTCCACCACTCCTCCGTATGTATGGTCGGCACTGACAGACCTCGACTACGAGAACATTGAGTTGCTCGTTCCCAAATACTGTAGCTACACCTACCAGAGCGCCGCGTTTTGGGGCAAATTCACCAACATTGTAGAACCCGAATACCCCAAACAGTTGGAGTGGCGCAATAGTATTCCGCTTGATGGAGAACAGAAGTATTATGTTACTACCGATATGGCATTGCAGGCTTTGGCGGCATTAGGTGTTGCCAACGACAGCGTTCAGGCTGTGTTCAGTCACTACCAAACCAAATTCAACGCCAAAGTGTCTTACCGCCACGGAAAAGAAAAGGATATGGAAACGGAAGCATTACTCGCCACCTATCCCAATACAGTATGGAGAGTACAGCAGAATGTTGCGTGGGCACTGTCCGAGACCGACACCGCATACGTCATAGAGTTTGCCTATTACACCAATGACTGGCTCAGTTTCTACAACCCCGCCGTTACGGGTTATACGCTCTATGTCGGCTATCCCTATGTGCCGCAGGAAGTAACCAACCCGTTAGGCTTGGACGTTGTCTATTCCTCTTCCGACGCGACTGTTGCCACAGTGGATGCCAAAACAGGCAAAGTCAGTGTACTCAAAGACGGTGTTACCACCATTACTGCCACCTGTAAGAAATCCGAAGAAGAGGTTATCACTGCCGATTACGAGTTTACTGTAGAGAAAGGCTCTTATTACGACATCTCATTTATCGGGACGCGCATCAAACTGACCAAAGAGAATGCCCGCGACATCTTTGGCGACGGGAAAGTGTCGTTTGACTACGAGACAGGCGTACTGACCCTCAACAACTATCGCTTGCATTTCACAGATGATGAGAAGAGTACGATGGGCTGGTCAGACTGGATGTCCTACAGTAGCATTCCGCAAGTGCCTATCGCTATTGACATTATCGGCGACTGCCGCATCACCAACAACTCTGCCGGTATTGGTGCCAGTGCTCCGATTATTATACGCGGCAAAGGAGAGAACGCCACCCTCGTTTTAGAAGGTTATTTCTCACAACTGACTGCCACCAACCTGACCATTGACAATGTGGATGTGCACACCATTGAGAACTCACCGCATCCTAATGTAACTTGCGACACACTGACTGTAACCAACAAAGGTTATATCGAGATGTACAACACCTTGGCCGATGAAGCCATCGATGCAACCGAAGAAGAGATCCTTGAATGGGGTGCACGTGCAGGACAAGCCAATAAAGTGCTGATGGACGACGACATAAAGATTCTGACATCCGGCGTTACACTCCGCGCTACGGACAGTCAATGGGAAGAAGGAGTCATGACATTCTACTTGGGCAACCGCCCTGCTTTGCGAGTAGAGATTGGTCCGGCTCCCGTTGTTCCGACTGCTCAGACATCCAACGTGTCGTTTGGCGCAATCGAAATAGAAGACAACCCGAAAGGAACAGTAATAGACGGCGTGCGCTACACCTTCACCACCGATGACAGTGTGGATCTGACAGACGAGTGCATCGTTCTCCAATCGACCATGGACGCAACCAAGATTGACGAACTGCTCAATTCGCTCACTCCGGGTACAGCCGAGTTTGCCGACAGATTCCACGGACTGAGCTTCCTCTTGCCGGCAGGTGAAGGCGAGGTTTATGTTACGACACAGACCTTCGGCACGCACGAACTCAATATCAAAGTGGGAACAGGTGCTGCCGTAGCATTCAGTCAGCCGGAAAAGGGTGAAGTGCATATCGCGTACAACTGCACAGAACCGACTATGGTTTATATCTATGGAACGGAAGCCGACCTGCAAGAAGCCGCTCCGCGCTATACTCCTATCCGGTTCGCACAGACAGAAGAGGGCGATGAGTTGGAAACAACAGGCTCCGTTAAGATTTATGCTATAAATATTACAGGTTTTGAATCGGCTTTGGAGGATGTTATTGGAACACAGCCGTCCGCAAGGAAAGTGCTTCTTGACGGCCAAGTGCTTATCATCCGTGGCAGCAGAGTTTACAACCTCTTCGGAACGGAAAAGAAGTAAGATAACAACCAAACTAACATGACTATGAAGAAGAATTTGTTTCTTGCAGCACTCCTGCTGGTGGCGGGACTGCTGAACGCACAGACACGCACCGAGGTTGAAGGTGTCTGGTATCTGCTTGACACGGAGAACAAGACCGCCACGGTCACTTTCCGCCCCTCTGACACTGACCCGAATATGGTGGCGGAGGAGAACTACATGGGCAGGCTCAATATCCCGTCCGTCCTCTCCGTCTATAACGAAGAGACCTATAACTACGACGAGTACACCGTTTCCGCTATCGGTGACAGTGCTTTCGCCAAAAGTCCTTATCTTAAGGCTGTCACCATCCCCGCTTCTGTCAAGACGTTAGGGTTGAATCTGGCGGCACTCTCCTACATCAACGAATGGGACAAAGGTATTGAGGAGCTTGTCATCTCCGATGGTGACGAGCCTATCGAGTTCACTTACAGGCAGGGCGATACGGGCGAGGAGTTCTCCTTCAATGAGATTGCACCTACCTGCACCTACCTCTATCTCGGCCGTAATATCACCGTGAAGACGGATGTGGATTGGGACATACCTATCTTCCACACATGGAGCAGCGTTGAAGAGGTTGTCTTCGGCGAGAACTTCACCGAGGTGCCCCTTGCCTTCTGCCCGTACTCCCGCAAACTGTGGAGCATACAGATTAACAGCCGGAGCCTGCTTGAGGCAGGTCCGCGTATGTTCGCTTTCCTTGATGAGGACAAACCGAAGCCGGACGCAAAAGGCATTACCCTCTATGTGCCTTATGGCATGAAGGACATCTATGCCGCCGATGAATACTGGAGCCGCTTCTCCATTGAAGAAATGGACGAGGCACGGCGCTACGGCATCAAATATGCGGATGATTATTTCGACTTCTTTATCAACGGACTCTACTACAAGCGCACAAGCCGTGGTGTCAGCGTGGTTCTTCCGCAGGTATGGTATCTCAACCATGACGGCTCCTATGTAAGCCAGTGGAGCAGCGAGTTCCCCTACAAGCAGTCTGAAATCACTATTCCCGAATCAATCACTCTCTATCTTAAAGATTATACCACCTATTCCCTTACGCCGAAGGATGGCTATGAGGAAACCACCCTTACCGTGGCAGGCATTGGCGACTACTGCTTCCGTGGTGCACGCAACCTTGAGCACCTGACTATCCCGAATACTGTAGCAGAAGTAGGAGTGGAAGCCTTTGAAGATGCCCTCAACCTCAAGTCGCTTGACATACCCGAATCCGTTATCCACACTGGCTGGCTCGCTTTCGCACGCGCTGGCTTCGAGGAGATTGTCATTCCCGCTTCCTGCAGCAAGTGGGAGTTCAATCAGGGCACAGCCGTCTTCCAGGAGTGCCTTAACCTGCGCAAAGTCACATTTGCAAAGGGCACTACCCGCATTCCTGACCGCATCTTCTTTGGCTGCACGGCTCTGCGCACCGTCATCATCCCCGACGAGGTCACAGAAATAGGAGCAGGGGCTTTCGCAGGTTGCAGCGCGCTCAGCTATCTGCAACTGCCCGCAAGCCTTGAGAAAATTTACAACCGCACCTTCCGCGGCTGCCCGTTGCGCGAACTGGAGATTCCGGCTGCTGTCAAGGAAATAGAGCCGGCGGCTTTCCTTGCCACTATGTTCACAAAACTCAAAGTGGACAAGAACAACACCGTGTTCGACAGCCGCGACAACTGCAATGCTGTCATACGCACAAAGGATAATACGCTTCTGGCTGCCTGCAACGGCACTTTCATTCCCGAAACAGTGGACTCTATAGCTGAAGAGGCCTTTTCTGAACTCTACGGACTGCGCTCCGTCACTCTGCCAAAGAACCTGAAGAAGATTGCATCTGGAGCGTTTATGAACTGCGACAACCTCACTGTCATCACTTCACATATCACCAACCCCGCTGGCATTCTTGCTGAAAACGGCTTCTCTTCATGGAGCGATGAAGACGCACCTTGCAACAAGGCGGTCCTCTATGTGCCCGCAGGCACCAAAGCCTTGTATGAGGCTGACAACGAGTGGAAACGCTTCAAGAACATCATTGAAATGGAAGGTGAGAACAAACCCGCTGATGTGGCTGACCTGAAGCCTGTTACTGAGGACGGAGCCGCCGACTTCAGCAAACTGGATGGCAAAGACCTCTCCGACGCACTTGTCGGCAACATGTACGTCACTTGCGACCTCACCAACGGCGACCGCTACGACAAAACAGAGCAGGCTCTCATTCTCAACACCGTTGTTGACAAACTGATGCTTGACAACATCGACGCTCACGTAGGCAATATGGACATTCTGCGCAACAACTTCAGCGGCATTGTCTTTGAGATTCCCGCAGGTAAGGGTACCATCAAGATAGAGGCGAAAGTGACCGGCAAGCGCGCATTAGAGGCATATATATCCGGCCACGATGGTACATCCGTCAATGAGGCTCCCGCCACAAAGCAGGAGATTGATATACCCTTCGACGAACAACAGAACGCGTTTGTCTATATCTACGGCGTTTATGTTGAGGGCGAAGAGCTCCCTGCTCCGCAGCGTGTGCCTTCCAAGATACTGCGCGCTCCTGCCGCTGCAGAGGATGACGAGGTAACGGAAGGAACAGTCAATATCTACGGCGCGAAGTGGGTTGTTGACGAGGTAACCGGCATATATGAGGCAGAGAGCCTTGATGCGGCAGACCGCGCCACGCAGAAGATAATGCGCAACGGACAGATGTACATCCTGCGCGGCGGCAAACTCTACTCCGTCAGCGGTATGGAAGTGAAGTAAACCGACGACGCAAATAAAGAACAAAGGAGAGGGTGTGACATGGTTCACTCCCTTTTCTTTTCTTTGCTACTCTTGGCTTTGCTGCCGTTGACAATGCCAAATCGTGACTGAAAAAACAAACTATCCAGCAGCGAGGATTCCCAAAGGTATTACTTTCATATGTCAAAGATCACTTGCAGTTTGGGTGTGGGGAGCTGCATCCCATCCCGCCGTACCGCAGCGCAATGTTGCGGCAAGCGTCGTACATAGGTGATGGCACTCTGCTACACGAAACATCCTGTACGATAGATGTCCCTTCCCGTCCTTATCCGCCTGTGCACAAGGCGGATAACACGTCTGACTGCCACTTGTAATACGCCTCACGGCGTGAAGTCATTTCCACTGAAACGACGTGCAAAGATAATACATTTTTGGGCAAAAAGCAATACCATCTTAAGAAAAGTAAACTCTTTTTGCGACTTTATTAGGGAAAAGGGGATAAAAAAGTTGTCACATCTTAAGAAAAGGAAATTTTTATGGTTGTTGGTTTATGGTTTATGAGTTCAAAATTATGGTTTAGGAGGTTTATTTCTTCAGGACACGTCTCCATAAGTAGGGAGGGGAAGGCTATTTTTGTTGTCAAATTAGAAAAAAATGACAACAGACATAAGGCAAAAGATTATGAATAAGCATATACAAAAGCGGAACGCACTTGATTACAGTGCGTTCCGAATATACACAAGGACAAAATCCGTATCTTATTTCACTCTTCTTCCTGTGGCGTCATATAGACGGTCGCCGACGAGGATGTAGAGGGTGCCGTTGCGGATAAGCTTGGAAGCCTCACCTCGGGCCTCCCCTGAAGGGAAGAGAGTTTGGTCAATCCCCGTTTCGGTCTGCTTCGAGAAGAGAGCCGTGTAGGTGGTCTCACCGAAGACGGTGATACTGCGCTCCGCAGGAGCGGTGTTGTCGTCCTGCCAGCCGTCGAACTGCCATCCTTCGGCAGGAACAGCGGTAAGGGTAATAACAGACAGATAGGGTGCCGTGCCTGCGCCGGTGACGGTTCCTCCCTCTTCGGGTGAAGCGACAGCCGTAACGGTGTAGTTCTTCGGCACGAAATGCAGGGTCAGTTCCATGTCCTCCGTTACACCATCCAACTTGACCGTCTCGGTCTTGCGGAAATTGCCGTCCCATGTCCACATGTCGAACACATAATGTTCGTCCAACAGTTCAAAACCGAGTGTCGCCGGGTCTCCTTCGCCGTATTTCTTCGCGCCTGTGATGTTCACCAGTTCCGCGTCCAGACCGTCCACTACGACGCTGACGAGGAAACTGTCTTTCACAAGGAGTGTGGCAGTGAAGTAGCCGGGTTTCTCCACACCTCTATCCGGACGGGCATAGGAGGCGTCTATATGCGCTTTCTCCCACTTGGTGCCCTTGCCGCCAACGATTTTGTTGCAACCGTCGAACATGCCGAGCGAGGTCATGCCCGCGAGGTTGGTGAAGTCCGCATCGCAGAAGACGGTGGTCAGTTCACCGCAGCCCTGGAACATACCATACGCCGCCGTCACGCCCTTGATGTCAAAGCCGTTGAGGTTAATCTCCACAAGGCTCTTGCAGTTCTGGAACAGGAACGACACATCCTCCAGCAAGGCAGCGTTGATGTGCTGCAAACCTTCCACTTCCCGCAGCTGGTACATGTTCGCACAGAGATTGGACAGACTCGTCAGCTCCGCATCCTTGACTGTCTCGTCGAACACCACTTTCCTTGTCAGTGACTTGTAGGCGGAAGGCAGGTCGTCCAAGTCGTAGGAGACAGGCCGCGCCTCACGCAGTTTGTCGTAATAGACGGTCATTGTCGTGCCGCTGAACGAAGTGTATAATTCCAATGTGGCTTTTGCGAGGTCGATGTATTCCGCTTTGACAAGGATGTCCGAAGTCACAAAACTGAAATCGTTGTCCCATCCTTTGAAGTAGTACCCGTCCACTTCGGGTGCATCGGGTGCCGTCACGCCGTTGCCTTGCAACACGTCTTCTTTCTTCAGCACTTCGCCGTTCATGTCGGCAAACGTGACGGTGTAGAGCGCCGTGAAATAACCCGGCGCACTCTTCCCTCCGTCCTGGCGGGCATAGGCTCCGTCTGTCTGATCCGATGCGTATTTTGTGCCAGCACCGCCTTGCAGAGCCGTACAGCCTGCAAACATTTTGTTCATGTTCTGTATCTCCCATTGGTCATTGCAATAAATGGTCTTAAGCGACGAACAGCCGTCGAACATATAACTCGTATATTTCACATCCTCCACATCGAACGAGCGCAAATCTATTTCTTCCAACGACTCGCAATGACTGAACATGTAATCCAGATATATCGCATGCGAAGTGTTGATATAGTCCAGATGCTCAATAGAAGTCATACTCGTGAAATCTTTAAACCAATTTCCAAAGTCTTTGATATAAATGATTTTTACCGATTCGTCAAATACCGCTTTTTGTACTGCACTGCGGGCAGGTTTATATTTGTCGAGAATCCATTTCTCTTCTAACACGCCGTTGCGTTCCGCACGATTTTTGTCGTAATAGATGGTAAACACCTTGTCTTCTCCAAACACACCATACAGTTCCTTTATACTGCAAAAATACCCGTGTTGTTCATCGCCTTTGTCGAGCCGCGCATACTCCTTGCCGGTATGCTCCGCGCTGAAAAAGGTAGGATTCTCTGCATTTCCCCGGAGGGTTGTACATCCGCTGAACATATCGTCGTCCTTAAACGACAATACGGACCAGTCTCTGCCGCAATATATGTAATACAAGTTATTACATCCGGAGAACATTTCCGATGCATCGGTAACGTGAGACATGTCAAAGTCCCCCAAATCCAACCACAAAAGTTCCTTGCAATCTTTGAACATACCTTTCATAGAAGTCACCTTTCCTGTCTCAAAATCAATTGTCTCTACCGATTCCAAAACTTTACATCCCGAGAACATATTGCTCATATCCGTCACAGAGTCGGTATTCAATCCACCCAAATCAATCGTTGTCGCAGACGAGAATCCCTTGAACCAGTTGGCGGTACTCTTCGGATAAGGATTTCCCAGCCACCACCAGCATTTTATTATCTTCACCGTGGCGCGCATGGATGCATGGGAGGCATCCATCCATTCTTCCGGGGTCAGACCATGACATGACAACCGCTCATTGTCATAATATATCCAGAAAGAGTTGTCTTTTTCATTATAGACTCCGTAAATCTCGTTCTCTGTGGCGGTAAAATAGCCGGGTCGCGTCACTGATATATCCCAACGCGCATAACTTGCATCAGTATGTGCTGCGTCATAGGCTGTGCCATTACCTCCTACGAGGCTTGTGCAACCGGCGAACATATCTTTCGAATCCTTCAAGTACTCACAATAATAGTTAAAATCCCAGTTGCAGTAAATTGTTTTGAGCGACGGGCAATCCTTAAACATCTCGGATGCATTCTCCAAGTCGTCGAAACGGAACGAACTGATATCCACCTCTTCCAACGCGGAACAACCTAAAAACATCTGCGAAACATCCTTCAGATATTTGGTGTCGAAGTATTCCAAGTGTTCAATAGAAGCCAGGTGACTGAAACCGTTGAACCAATCTGACAGAGTCTGGCAGTTATAGTTATTAACCGATTGGTCGAAAACCGCTTTTTCCACTTTTGCACGGGTTCCGGCATATTCGTCTTTCGCCCATTCCCTGTCCTCTACGCCGTTGCGTTCTTTTATCTTACGGTCATAATAGAACGTAACGGTCTTATCCTCGTCCGTGAAGACGGCATACATTTTTTTCGGTGTCGTGAAATAACCGGGTTGTCCGTTTTCTCCGTCCGGATGCGCATACTCCTTGCCGGTATGCCCCTCATCATACGGCGTAGGCGTATCCAACTCATTGTTGCTTTGGATACTGGTGCAACCCTTGAACATATCGTCATCCGTAAAACCGAGACCGCTCCAGTCATCGTCGCACAGAATAACTTTCAGTTTCTCACAACCGGCAAACATCTTGGACGCATCCGTGACATTTGACATGTCAAAATTGTACACATCCAACTCCTTGACCGTTTTGCAGTTCATGAACATTCCGTTCATGTCGGTCACGTTCTTCGTGTCAAAATAAATAACGCCGATTCTCTTTAACTTCTCGCAGCCGGAGAACATGCCCTTCATCTTGGTCACCTTCGATGTGTTGAAACAGGAGAGGTCGATTTTCTCCAAGCGCATACAGTCATGGAACAGATAGGTCATGTCGGTCACTTCGTCCGTGTGCAAGTAATAGAGGCCATAAATAGATGTGGCACTGTAGAAATCATCGAACCAGTAGGCGAGGTTCGTGGGACGGGCATAATCCATTGTCGGGTCAATGTCAATGGTCACCACATTCCCGCGTTTCTCCGCAAACTCATACGTCGCCCATTCATTGGGTGTCAGGCCTTTGTTAGCACTTTTGTTCCCGTCATAGCGAATGGTGAAGGTCTTGCCGTCCTTGCTTAATACACCGTAGATATCTGACAGAGGAACCGTGAAATAGCCCGGGTTCTCTCCTCCTTTGTCGGGACGCGCATACATCGCTCCTGTTTGTTCCGGGTCATAGGTTGTACCTTTATCGCCCGTCAGTTTGGTACAACCCGCGAAAAGACCTTTTCCTGCAGCCAATTCCTCGTTTTGGCTGATGTCATAGTTGCAGTAAATCGTTTTGAGCGAGGTGCAACCGGCAAACATGGAATCGACATTTTGGAGGTAACTGTTAGGCGCCAGAGTCTGCAAATCCAAAACGGACAAGGACGAACAACCATAGAACATTCTCTCTGTTGTAGTCGTGTAACTCAAATTGAGAAAATGCATGTTCTCAATGGTTTCCAACGCGCTGAATCCTTCAAAGACACTCGTGAGTTCGAAGAAGTGTTCACTTAAAGACACGTCAAGAATTACCTTTTTGATGCCTGTACGGATGTCCTCTCCATCCGAAGTAAAAAGAATCCAATACTGAATTCCTTCTCGTTCGTCCATCTTATTGTCACAATAAATCGTGATGGTTTCATAGTTATCGTCCGAGGTAAAGTAAACATAGGCTTCTCCTGTCTCTTGCGGCATAAGCCTCGGTTGCGACACGTTCACCGGTTTTAGCTGCTTTTCCGGCTTTGATTCATTACCAGCCTGCATCGTGCACACGCACATCAGGCAAATGAGGGTAAAAAAGAAAGATTTTCTCATATTGTTTGTTGTTTATGTATGTCCTGTGTTGTCCGGCTGTGATTTGTTGAGCCGCGGCAAAGTTATTGCAAATTATCCCATCAAACCGAATATTTTTCAAAAAAAATAGCAACTTTGGCTCTATCATCTGTCATCTGTCATTTTCCTGTCTGATCCGGTTCATTCGTTGTTCATTGCCCGTTCAAAAAGCGGTTTCACTCCTTTATACAGAGGCAAAAAAGATAACTTTGGCTAAAACTCAACACTCAGTTTTAGCCAAAAGCGTATCAAAAATAGCAACTTTGGCTAAAACTCAACACTCAGTTTTAGCCAAAAGTGTATCAAAAATAGCAACTTTGGCTAAAACTCAACACTCAGTTTTAGCCAAAAGTGCACAAAAAACACACATTTTGGCTAAAAATGCTTGTGTATATCAAATACTATGTGTTCCTTTGCAGCGTAATTGGTAATCACATACTACTATGGCAAGCATTATCGGAAGAAAGGAGGAACAGCAACAGCTGGAGCTTTTAACCCAAAGTACAAAAGCGGAGTTCATTGCCATTTATGGCAGGCGACGTGTAGGCAAAACATATCTGATTACGGAACATTTCCGTGACAGACTGTCTTTCTATGCCTCCGGTGTGCTAAACGCCAAGACCATCCGTCAGAAAGAGGCTTTTTGTTCAGCATTAGACAAAATCGGTGCGAGCGGAAGTGAAACAGACAGTTGGATGAAGTTGTTCGCCCGCCTGCAAGAAGGGTTGCAACCTCATGTAGATGCCGGTAAATTGACAGTCATCTTTTTAGACGAAATACCTTGCTTCGATACGCAACGCTCCGAGTTTATACCTGCATTGGACCATTTTTGGAACACATGGGCGGCACATCATCCGAACATCAAACTCATTGTATGCGGCAGCGCAACGTCATGGATTATCAAGAATATCATAGACAGTCATGGCGGACTGCATGACCGTCTTACGTATGAAATCCATCTTCACCCGTTCAACCTCGCTGAGACAGAACAATATCTCACAACAAATGGTCTTAAATGGACGCGGCAGATGATTACTCAGGCGTATATGTTCTTCGGAGGCATACCGTACTATCTGAGTTTGCTGCAACCGAACGAGAGCCTAATACAATCGCTTGATCGCTTATACAGCAAGCATACAGGCCTTTTGCGTCGCGAGTATGACCGATTACTTGCCTCTTTGTTCAAGTCACCAGAACCGTATATTAAGATTATCAATGTTCTGTCAAAGAATAAGCAAGGTTTGACAAGGGATGAGATAGCGAAAAAGTTACATATAAGCAGTGGCGGACGATTAACCAAACTGCTTGCTAACCTGACGAACTGTGATTTTATCCGTTCGTACCGAATATACAGTACGAAGATAAAGCAAAACTCCGAATTGTACACGCTGACAGATATGTTCACACTTTTCCACTTGCATTTCAGTGGATTGATTGGTGAAGAGGAACAGTATTTCAGCAAGAACAGCCGAACTGCTTCATTGTTGTCGTGGGAAGGATTAGCTTTTGAGCGTGTGGCAATGCAACATATAAACCAGATAAAGCAACGACTCGGGATAAGCGGCATAAGCGTTGATTACTATCAGTGGAGAAGTAAAGAACTCGAACCTGCCGCCCAGATAGATTTGATTTTGGACAGGACGGATGATATTGTGAATGTCTGTGAAATGAAATTTTCTTCTACTCCATACTTAATAAAGAAAGCGGAATATGAGAAGTTGCAAAACCGTCTGTTCGCGTTTCAGACTGAGACGCAAATGAACAAAGGACTACAGATTACGTTTGTTACCCCCTACGGCTTGCAACCCAATGAGTATGCTAACGAAGTCGTGCAACAGATAATATTAGACGACTTGTTCCTGCCTAACAGAGAGTAATTCAAGTGTCTGCCTATTGTACGCAAAGAGAGAGACTGCAATGCGGTCTCTCTCTTAGTATGGTTCAGAACCTTTTATATGGTTCATGACCTTCGTTTACGTGGCGTGAGGTCTTATTTCTTACGCTTCTTGGAAGATGTCGATTTGGTAGCGGGTTTGGGTTCCGGTGCCGGCTCGGGAGCAGGCTCAAATCGAGGCTCGAATCGGGGTTCTTCAACAGTAACTTCCTTCCTATCACAGGGAGCCTTACCTTCATAGATGTTGATAACCTCCGAATTGTTCGCAGGATTCATCACACCCACCATAGCCGGGTCTTTGAGAATAAGATACTTCTCCAAGTCCTCTTTCCTAACATCCTTGAGCAACTGAATGTCCTCATAGATAGTGCGGGCGTTCTTATAGTAACCGGCAAAACCTGTCAAGTAAGCTCTGTACTTACCGCCTTGTTTCTCAACTTTGTAAATCGGGTCAACAATGACATCGCACTTATTCTCCACGATAGCATTGTATTTGGCTTCCTCCATAGCCTGATTAGCCGATTGACGCCTTCTTGATTCAGCCTCAATGCGTTTGTTGAAATCGGGGCGAACGTCCACAATCATGGGCGCCTGCTCGATGTTAACCCTATCAATCATGTTGGAACGAGAAGTAAACGTATAAGAGGAGCAACCGGTCAAAGCCAGTGCGAGTACAGCCACTGCTGCAAAAATATTGGTGTTTTTCATAATTGTAGTTGTGATTAAGAGTTTATTGAGCCATCATGTTTTGGAAGAGATTGCCTTCCTTTTTCTGTTTGCGCTCTTTCTTGGGCGCTTTGCATTTCTTCTTGGCAGGGTCAGGTGTCATGAAAGAGCGTTTCTCCTGCACTTTCGTTTCGCATTTGATGTTGTACACATTGCCCTTTTCATCTTTCTGATAGTAGTACTGATAGAAATTCGGATCGTTCAGGAGCAAGTACTTCTCAATCGTCTCCTTCGAGTAGCTCTTCTGCGCCATCTCGTCCATTGCATTCAAACCTACCTTGTAGTATCCAGCAAATCCGGTAACAGTAGCGCGGTAACCGGACATCGAACGGTGCTCCACCTCGAAGATGGGGTCAACCAAGACGTCTATGTTGTGCTCCATAATACACTGGTAAACAGCCTGCTGCTTAGCCTGGCTTGCGAACTTCTGGAAATCAGACGTAGAGGAGACTTTCTTTTTGTAGTGCACCTCAATGTCTGCAACCTGCCTGTTCGACTCAATGTCAATTGCGTTTATGCGGTTGCTACGCGACGTGAAGGAATACGTAGAACAACCTACCTGCATAAGGGTAAACGCCCCTAACACAAGTGCAAAAAGAAGATGTTTTTTTTGCATAGGTAATTGATTTTAAATATGAATAACAGTTGTTAACTATCCTTGAGAAGGATTTATCTGTTTAATTACGGAGCAAAGATACAGCAATTTTGGTATATACGAAAAATGACAATAATTACATTATTTTTTCTTTGTCACAATCCCATCGATGAATCCAAGGTTTATAGCCTCATGAGGATTCATCCAATGGTCACGGTCGCAGAGAGTTTCAATCTCATCTATTGACTTGCCGCTATTTGCAGCCAATATCTCATACAAGTCTTTCTTGACGCTCTCCATCTCACGCAGATGAATCTCGGTGTCCTTGAATGTGGCATATTGCAGACCTGCACTCGGCTGATGAATCATAATGCGCGAGTAAGGCAGGGCCATACGGTGTCCTTTTTCTCCGGAAGACGCAATCACAGCTCCCATAGATGCAGCCATTCCCAAGACCGTTGTATAAACCGGAGATTTGATATAACGCATCACCGAAATCAATTCCAGTCCTGCGTAACAGCTTCCTCCGGGAGAGTTGATGTACATATAAATAGGTTCTTGTTCCTGCGAATCAAGAAAGAGCAACTGAGCCACAATAGTGTCCATCAGTTCGTCACTCACTTCACCACTGAGGAATACTATACGATCCATCATCAGACGCGAGAAGACATCAAGATGGGTAATATTCAAACTACGTTCCTCTATCACATAAGGAGAAAAGATATTTTTGATATCCGCCTTCATATCTATTATTATTGCAATGGTTGAACTTTCACTCTGTCAGTCAGATTGCGTTTGCCGGTGCTGTCCATTTTTTTCCGTATCTCTTCGTACATTTTTATACTGTCAGGACGGACTGAAGGATGGGTATTATGCACAGAATCTTCCAGCAGTTTAGCACTAATCTTAGTTCTTGAATAAGCGGCAATAGTAGCCGCATCATTCACGATATACGCTATATCACTTGCGATAAAGCCATCTGTCATATTCGACAATTTATCATAATCTATTTCGCCTTCCTGAGGTCGACCATTCAAATACAGGCCGAACATCTCTTTGCGCGCCTCATAATCGGGCAGAGGAACAAAAATCTGTTTATCCAATCTGCCTGTTCTGAGTACAGCCGGGTCAATTTTATCAGGACGGTTGCTGGTTGCAACAATAAAAATACCCCTCTTGGAACAATTGTTCATTTGGGTAAGAAACTCGTTAACCACTTGCGCAGAGTGCTGGTGCAAGAATGCAGACCTATCAGGTACAACAGAGTCAAACTCATCAAAACATAAAACTATCGGGGCGTTTTTTTCCGCCTGCTCGAACATATTGTTTACTTTCTGCTGCGGTCCGTCCTGCCACGAACTGGCAACATCCGACGCTTTGACAAGCATATAGTTGAACCCCGTTTCTTCAGCGAACTTCTCTGCAAAATACGTTTTTCCACATCCCGGAGGTCCGTAAAGGAGTATTCCGTTTGGCGGGAAAATCTTGTATTGTTCGGCTATCTCCTTGTTCTGAATCACAAAGATAACCTGTTTGCGAAGTGTCTCTTTCAGTTCCGCCATACCTGCAATGTCCTTGAATCCGTTGCCACCTCCACGTTTAACGGGTATATTTACCTGATTGAGCTCCTCGTGTTGGGATGAACGGGTTTGTCGAGTTTGTTCTGACCGGTTGTTCTGTCCCTGAGTCTCTGTTGCGTCAAGTACTTTCAGGACATCGTCAATCGACCCAAAACGGTTAATATTTTTCAGTTCAAGTCCGTGCCGTAGTATGTATTTCGTTTTTTCATCAAGGTTCAATGTGTCAATATTCAGAGGATGCTGTTTACGAAAATCTTTCAAGATGGCCATATTCTCCTTGTAATCGGCCTCAGCCTTGACAGGAGCCTCCGCCCAAGGATCCTTTCCTGTCAGCATAGCATATAAGACGGCACAAGCTGAAAAAATATCCCCCTGTTCGTCAAAGATGCCCTGTGCCGTTTCATTGGCATGATATAGCGGATTGAGGTCAGATGTCGGGAACGGGACATATCCGCTACAACGTTCCGCTATATGCCCGAAATCAATAATTTCGGGATCGGCTTCCGGTTTGTCAGCTATCATGATATTGCTTGTATCCAAGTCGTTGTGGCATAGTACAGGGGACTTGGTATGTATGGAATCCAATCCCTTGAGTATACCCTTGAATATACGCAGTGCTTCGTATTCCGCCAGTTTGCCGTTGAGTGAACGCACAATCCTATCTGACAGGATGTCGCCTGTCAGATAGGTTGTTACGTAATATTGACACTCACCTGCCTCCTCCGTATCAACTGTTCCGTGTTCCACATAAGTCAAAAGATTCTTATGATTGATTCCACTACAGTATTGGATCTCACGAACGAGTCGGGTCTGGGTGTCAATCAGTTGATTCGGCATATTCTTCAAGACAAACAACTTAAGGAAGAACGGCCGTTGGTCAGCATCCTCCACACGATATGTTTCTGTGTACAAGTTTGACTTAATCAAACTCTGCACCATATACTTTCCTATATGTTCCTTATTTTGCAGTATAGCCATAATCAACTTGTTCTTGATAAATCCTTGTCTATTTGTTCAATTCCTCATGGAACTTGCGTCCACCTGCAATCAAGATGTTAAGGCAACGCTCAATGAAGTCTTCCACCTCAGGACTGGAATCGATGAACATCTCAATACTTACCCATACAGAATCCCTAACCACAAAGCCTTTGACAGCCTTTATTTCTGCATTAAGAGCGTTGATAGCTTCCATAACTTTGTCACGATTGTCGTTCACATCGTAGATGTTCGGCATAATCACTCTGAGGAAAATCGGGTCGTTTTTGTCCACAGTAACCCACATCGTGAATCCTTGGTACTTGAACCGCAAATCGCCATCATCATCGATTGTGTACTTGAAGCCTTCCTCGGCTAACCAATTTTTTACTAAATCAGCTGTCGTTGTCATAATTGTAAAATTTTAAAGTTAGTTTATATCTGGTTGTTTATAACCATTCTATACAAGTTCATCACTTTTATATTCACCTTCCTTAAATTCCACTTCCGTTACCAATGCAGCAGACGCGTAATTATCAAGACAAGGAATTTTGCGTAGGCAGGCGACGAATTGGTTTACGGCGGCAAAGATACAAAAGAAATGTGGATATACGCAATACAAAAGAGCATTTTTCTTTTACTATCTTAAAAATCGCAGGAGGATATTAATAAACTTCTTCTCCGTGATGACAAAAGTTTTACCGCTCGCAAGAATGCGAATGAAACGAAAAATACCGAGGGCGTTATACAATAGGTGAAAGGAGAGCAAGCGGCTACAGTGAGGGTTCGGTGTTGATATTACTACGGTGCGGGCAGGGGAGTAACCTATGAATCACATACGAATCACATATGAATCACCTAAGATTGGTCGCTGCAATGTTACTGCAAATGCACGAAAATCATGCTGTTAAGGGGGGATTAACTTGCTGTTAAAGGGTGATTTACTTGCTGTTAAAGGGGGATTAACCTGCTGCTAAACGGGGATTTACTTGCTGTTAAACGGGATTATTTATGGAAGAGGATGGATCTTTGATGTCCTGCACGCGCATCTGGAGAGTGGTGTGGTTGTTGAAGGTGTTCTCCTCGAGCGTGTAGCAGACATCCACGGGGTTGCCGTTCTGAAGGTGCGGCGCCCAGTCGCCTTTGCCAAAAGCGATGCCCTCGATAGCGACCTGCTTGTCCGTCAGGTCCACGTGCAGATGGTCGCCCTTGCCGACACGCCGCGTGTAGCGGTTGTTAATCAAGCCGCGAGAGACGAAGACGGGACGGGGGTTGTCGGGACCGAAAGGCTCAAGGTGGCGGATGACGTTGTAGAACTGCCGGGTGATGTCGCCGAGGCGTATCTCCTGCTCGATGGCGATGACGGGCTGCCGCTGCTCGGGCAGGATGGTGCGCGCCACATAGTCCTCCATCCGGCGGCGGAACTCGTCCAGTCTGTCCGGCGGAAGGGTGATGCCGGCGGCAAAGGCGTGTCCGCCGAAGTGTATGAGCAGGTCACTGCACGAGTTGATCGCCTCGTAGATATTGTAGCCCGCGACGGAGCGCGCCGAACCGGAGATGAGTCCGTTGTCGGAGGCGGTGAGTACGATGGTCGGGCGGTAGTAGGTCTCAATCAAGCGGGAGGCGGCAATGCCAACTACGCCTTTGTTCCATGCGGGCGAATAGACGATGGTGATATGGCGGCTGGCGTTGTCAGGGTCCTTATCCAGCATCTCAAGCGCCTCGTTCGCCACTGTGTCCTGGAACTCGCGCCGCTCGGCGTTGTAGGTGTTGATGGCTGCGGCTTTCTCCCGCGCCACCGCCTCATCATCGGTGATGAGGAGCGCGACGGCTTCCGCGCCGGAGCGTATGCGTCCGCTGGCGTTGATGCGGGGGCCTATCTTGAACTGCAGGTCGGTCATCGTGACCGGCTGTCCTGCTATCCCCGCCACCTCGCACAGGCACCGCACGCCCGTCAGCGGATGCCGATTCATCCCCTGCAGTCCGTAGTACGCCAGCACGCGGTTCTCATCGGTGAGGGGCATGATGTCGGATGCGATGGACATGGCGAGCAGTTGGAGGACAGGCAGGAGCTGCGCCTCGTCCCTGCCTTCGCTGCGCAGCCACGCCTGCATGAGCTTGTAGCCCACGCCGCAGCCGGACAAGCCTTTGTAGGGATAGGGGCAGTCCTTGCGCTGGATATTGAGGACCGCCACCGCATCAGGGATGGTGTCGCCCGGGGTGTGGTGGTCGCAGATAATCATATCGATACCGTGCCTGGCGGCGTATTCCGCCTTGTCCGTCTCCTTGATGCCGCAGTCGAGGGCGATGATGAGGGTGCACTCATGCTCAATGGCGTAGTCCACTCCCTTGAAGGAGATACCGTAACCCTCGGTGTAGCGGTCGGGGATATAGAAGAACAGGTCGTTCATATAGGGGCGCAGGATGCGATAGACGAGCGCCACCGCCGTGGTGCCGTCCACGTCGTAGTCGCCGTAGATGAGGACACGTTCCTGATGGCTGACGGCGCGTGAGAGGCGTTCGACCGCCTTGTCCATGTCGCGCATGAGCATCGGGTCGTGCTGCTGACTGAGAGACGGGCGGATGTATGCGCGTGCCGCGTCGGCGGAGGTTATGCCGCGAAAGACCAGCAGACGGGCCGAGGCGAGGCTGATATTCAGTTCGGAAGCGAGTTGCGAACAGAGCGCAAGCTGTTGCCCGTCAGGCTGCCATATATCCCACTGCGCGTTCATAGGAGGCGGAAACGGTCAGCGTCCTTCCACAGGGGAAGCGCCTCGCGGAAATGGTGCAACTTGTCAATATCAAACTCTGCAATCTTAGTGCCCTGCGCGTTGTCGGGGAAACGGACGAGGGGGGTGAGACGGGTGTCGTAGGCGACGGAGTGCCCGTTGTAGTGGAGGCCTATCCCGTCATCCCCCACAGGGTTGGCACCGCATATATAGCACTGGTTCTCCGTGCCTCTCGCGGCGATGAGCGCATCCCAGTACTGTATGCGTATCTCGGGCCAGTTGGCGGAGATGAGGAGCAGGTCGTAGGGGTGGTCCATATCGTTGCGCGCCCAGAGGGGGAAGCGCAGGTCGTAGCAGATAATCAGCCGCATACGGACACCTTTGTACTCGAATATCGTCCGGTCATTGCCCGCCGTGAAGAAACGGTCCTCGTGGCTGTGGGCATAGAGGTGCGCCTTGTCCACGAATGTAGGCTTGTCATTGGGGCGGAGGAAGAATCCCCGGTTGTAGAGCGTTTTTTGCTCTTGTTCGGTATCGTTGAGGCGGGTGGTGGTTATCTCCTCGCAGATGAACGACCCGCAGACGGCGACCCCTGTCTCGTCGGCTGTACGCTGGAGGGTCTGCATCGTGCGTCCGTCGGTTGTCTCCGCCAGTTCGGGACGGTCGGTACAGAAGCCGGTGGTGAACATCTCGGGCAGGAGAGCGAGGTCGGCTTTCCCTTTAAGGCGTTTGATTCGTCGGACGGCCGCGCGGAGGTTGGTTTCCTTGTCCGCCCAGACAATGGGGTACTGGAGAATGGCTACACGGAACATGAGTGTGTTGTTATCAATAATAAGCCCGCAAAAGTAAAATAAAAGAAGCAAAATGCAAAAAAAATTTGGTCAGTTGAAAAAGATGCCGTACTTTTGCGGTCGCTTTCGGTGAGAAAAGTGTTTTTCTCCGAAAACAGATAGGGTACCTTGCCCGAGTGGTTAGGGACCGGTCTGCAAAACCGGGGACAGCGGTTCGAATCTGCTAGGTACCTCCAAAGAATCGGAACCACTCAATGGTTTCGATTCGTTGTTATTATGAAGCCGGATATACAGCAACTTATGAAGCCGGATATACAGCAACTAACGGACAACGAATACGCCTACGGGTTCACTACTAACGTAGAGACAGAGGTTATCCCTCGCGGACTAAGCGAGGAGGTTGTCCGTTTGATTTCCAGAAAGAAGAACGAGCCTGAGTGGCTGCTTCAGTTCCGGTTGAAAGCCTACCGCAAGTGGGTGCAGATGACACCGCCAACGTGGGCGCATCTGACCATTCCCGATATTGATTTCCAAGCCATATCCTACTATGCCGCACCGAAGACGTCAGCAGACTCCAGCGAGAAGAAAGAGATAGACCCAGAGGTGATGAAGACGTTCGATAAACTGGGCATCCCGTTGGAGGAAAGAGAGGCATTAGCAGGCAACGTGGCGGTGGATGCTGTGATGGACTCAGTGTCCGTGAAGACTACCTTCCGCGAGACGCTAATGCGGCAGGGAATATTGTTCTGCTCTATCAGTGAGGCAGTGCAACACTATCCTGAACTGGTGCAGAAGTACCTCGGGTCGGTAGTGCCGTATTCGGACAACTTCTACGCCGCCCTCAATTCGGCTGTGTTCTCGGACGGGTCGTTCGTCTATATCCCCAAGGGAGTGCATTGTCCGATGGAGCTCAGCACATACTTCCGCATCAATGCGGGTCAGACGGGGCAATTCGAGCGTACGCTGCTGATATGTGACGAGGGAGGCTACTTGTCTTACTTGGAGGGCTGTACCGCTCCGCGTCGTGACGAGAACCAGTTGCACGCCGCTATCGTGGAGATTATTGTCCATAAGGACGGCGAAGTCAAGTACTCCACCGTACAGAACTGGTACCCGGGCGACAAGGACGGTAAAGGAGGCATATACAACTTTGTGACCAAGCGCGGCATTACGCACGAGAATGCGCGTCTGAGTTGGACGCAAGTAGAGACGGGTTCAGCCATCACATGGAAGTATCCGAGCTGCATACTGAAAGGTGATAACTCGACGGCGGAGTTCTATTCGGTGGCTGTTACCAACAATTTCCAACAGGCAGACACGGGTACCAAGATGATTCATTTAGGCAAAAACACCCGTTCGCGTATCATCAGCAAAGGCATATCCGCCGGTCGTAGTCAGAATGCCTACAGGGGTTTGGTAAAAGTTGGCAGCCGTGCTACAGGTGCACGGAACTACAGTCAGTGCGACTCGTTACTATTAGGCGACCAGTGCGGTGCGCATACGTTCCCCGACATACAGATAGCCAATCCGACAGCGGTAGTCGAACACGAGGCAACCACCTCGAAGATATCAGAGGACCAGTTGTTCTACTGCCGCCAACGGGGCATCGGAGAGGAGGATGCCGTCGGGCTGATAGTGAACGGATATGCCAAGCAGGTAATGGACAAACTGCCGATGGAGTTCGCCGTTGAGGCACAGAAACTACTGCAAGTAAGCTTGGAAGGCAGCGTTGGATAACGACATAATAACAGATTTATGAAAGATTTTAATACACAAGATAATCAGCATCCGAAGTGGATGCGTTGGGTATTCAACAAGTACGTAATCGTGATTGTTGTGTTCGTTCTAATCGTGCTGTTTTCCGGTGAGAAAGGTTTCATCAGTTCTTTTGAGCGTGGTCGCAAGATACGTCAAACGCAGGCACAGATAGAACGTACCCGCAAGCAGATAGACGAGTGCCATCGCGAGATCCGTACGATGGGCAATACCGACTCACTTGAACGCTTTGCCCGTGAGCATTACTATATGCATACCGACAACGAGGATGTCTATCTGATCGGCAAATGATATGCAGGACAGTCTGGTCAAACGGCACCGCATCCTCGGTATTGACCCCGGGACACTCCTAATGGGTTATGCCCTTCTCGATACGGAGGGGCAACACACTGATACCCTTCTGTTCGATGTTCTTGATGTGCGCAAGACCGATGACCAGTACGCACGGCTCCAGAAAGAGTTCTTCTTCGTGCAGGAACTGATAGAGAAACACCATCCTACCTGTCTTGCCATCGAGACGCAGTTCGTTGACAAGAATCCGCAAACGATGATTAAGATTGTTCATGCGCAAGGCGTAGCGATAGCCGCCGCGTTGAGCAAGGATATTCCCGTCTATGAGTATTCGCCAATGAAAATCAAGATGGCCATTACGGGCAACGGTCATTCGACCAAGCAACAGGTAGCGGATATGCTGGTGCGTTTTCTCAAATTAGATGTGCAGGTGGACGGTAACAGGTTGTCAGACGGCACGCCGTTGGACGCAACCGATGCGCTCGCCATTGCCTATTGCCATTTCCTTCAACTCGGACTGCCATTCTCTCCTGAACACGGGGCGAAGAACTGGACCCAGTACGCCAAACAGCGCGGACTGGTATCGTCATCCGCATCCACGCCTAACCAGCAGCTGATGGCTGCTTTAGCGAACCGCAAATGATATTTGGAACCATGATGACCCATGAGCGATACATGCGCCGCTGTTTGCAGTTAGCACGGTTAGGCGAGTACTACGTTGCTCCCAATCCCATGGTGGGTGCCGTTCTGGTTAGCGGCGACGCAATCGTGGCTGAAGGCTGGCATGAGGCGTTCGGAGGTCCACACGCCGAGGTGAATTGCCTTCGGAGAGCGGAAGAGAACGGTGTACACTCGTTTGAGGATTGCACGCTGTACGTCAGCTTAGAGCCATGCAGCCACTACGGGAAGACACCTCCATGCGCCAAACTGCTGATAGAGAAGCGTATTCCCCGCGTTGTAGTAGGCTGTTTAGACCCTAATGAAAAGGTAAGCGGCAGGGGCGTGAAGATGCTGCAAGAAGCCGGCATAGAGGTGGTGACAGGTGTGCTACGGGAAGAGTGTCGGGCGCTGAACAAGCGGTTTATCTGTCTCCATGAGCAGCACCGTCCATACGTTATCTTGAAGTGGGCGCAGACGGAGGACGGTTTCTTAGACTACAAACGGGATGCCGCCGGAAACGGTCCGTTAGTCATCTCCAATGCGGTGACAAAGCAGTTGGTTCACCAGATGCGTGCTGAGAATATGGCGATTATGGTTGGTACGCGTACCGCCCTTCTGGATAATCCGCGCCTGCAGACCACCCGTTGGTCGGGTCGCAATCCCATACGCGTGCTGCCCGACAGACATCATGCCGTGCCGCGTGATTTCCGCCTTTTCTCCTGCGACAGCGAAACGATTGTCTATGAGCAGGATACGGAATGGTCGTACATTCTGAACGACTTGGCTTCGCGGGGCATCCACTCTCTGTTAGTGGAAGGTGGCAGAGTGTGGCTCGAAACAATCATTGAATCAGGCGTTTGGGACGAGATGCATATTGAGGTGGCTCCGCTTCGTATAGGCGACGGCGTGCCTGCTCCCGCCGTGCAACTGCCACTTCGTCCGCAAGGGCGTATCGAAGGGCATCTGCTTTACACACTTTAAGGAATTGAGACACAGGCTTCGTCGTACGATGGGGCTTCGGTGTAGTATGCTTAATCCATCGTGTCGTTATCGACTCGTTATCGACTCGTTATCGTGTCGTTGTCGTGTCGTTGCCGTGTCGTTGTCGTGTCGTTGCCGTAGTTGCTTGCTGTTTGGTCGCTGTTGGATCGCTTCGCTGACAGACCGCTGTGCTGACGGATTACTGCGTTGTTGGGGACTATGTGTTGGGGATTTCATGTTTTTTTATGTTTTTTTAGCGGTTGGTCTGTTTTTTTTTCGTATAAATTTCCTGTTATCAAAACAATGCATTATCTTTGCGGTCGCAAGTTAGTGTATCATGATACCCCGTGACACCATAGACAGGATTTACTCCGCCGCCCATATAGAGGAGGTGGTCGGTCAGTACGTGTCGCTCAAGAAGCGCGGCGCGAACCTGATCGGTCTGTGTCCGTTCCATTCGGAGAAGACGGGCAGTTTCACGGTGTCGCCCTCGAAAGGCATCTACAAGTGCTTCGGCTGCGGCAAGGCGGGCAACGTGGTCAATTTCATTATGGAGGTTGAACAGTGCGCGTACCCCGATGCGCTCAAACTGTTAGCCAAGCGGTACCATATCCCTGTGGAGGACCGCGAGATGACGCAGGAGGAGCAGCAGCGGCAGGACAACCGCGAGTCGATGTTCGTGGTCAATGAGTTCGCGGGCAAGTGGTTCACGGAGCAGCTGTGGGAGACGGCAGAAGGCAAGGCCGTCGGTCTGGGGTATTTCCGCGAGCGCGGTCTGCAGGACGACACTATCCGCAAGTTCGGTCTTGGGTACAGTCCCGCCAAAGGCAATCCGCTGACAGAGGCTTTAAAGAAGAAGGGCTTTGCGGAGCGTTTCATGGTGAACGATACGGAAACGGGTATAGGCACAGGGTTAGTCGGCAAGTCGGAGGACGGACGGCTGTACGACCGCTTCCGCGACCGCGTCATCTTCCCCATCCACACTGTCTCCGGCAAGACGGTGGCGTTCGCGGGGCGCATACTGAAGAAGAAAGAGAACACCGGCAAGTACGTCAATTCGCCCGACTCGGTCATCTACTCCAAAACCCGCGAGCTGTACGGCATGTTCCTTGCCAAGCAGGCCATCAAGCGTGAGGACCGCTGCTACCTCGTGGAGGGGCAGATGGACGTCATATCGATGTACCAGTCGGGCATACAGAACGTGGTGTCGAGCGGCGGCACGGCTCTGACCAAAGAGCAGATACGGCTGATACACCGCTTCACGGACAACATCACCATCATCTACGACAGCGATGCAGCGGGCATTCATGCCGCCCTGCGCGGAATAGACATGGTATTAGAGGAGGGTATGAACGTGCAGGTGCTGCTCCTGCCCGACGGGAAAGACCCTGACGAGTTCGCCCATAGCATGGACGCGTCGCTGGTCATCGAATACATACAGACCCATAGCACGGACTTCATCCACTACAAGGCAGACCTGCTACTGCGCGACGCGGGCAATGACCCCATCCGCCGTTCGCAGGCACTGACCGATATCATACATTCGATTGCCCTTGAGCCGGAATTGGTCAAGCGCAGCGAGCATCTCAAACTTCTGTCCGAACTGTCGGGCAACAGCGAGCAGGACCTGCACCGCGTGATGACCCGTCAGCGGCGCAATTACATCGACGAGAAGCTGAAGAAGAAAGAGGGTGCAGAGAGCGGCAGTGCGGACACGCCGGCTGTGGCACAGACACAGGCAGTGCCGCCGAGTGAGTCATCCGCTCCCGCACAGGCAGATACGGCGCTGATGTACAATGCGCAAGACCGCAGACTGCAACAGCGTCAGGCACAATTAGACACGCATTTCCGCCATCTTATCCAAGTGCTATTGCGCGACGGACAACGGATGCTGTTTGCGGAGGCCGGCGGTGCTCCGATGAGGGCTGCAGAGTATATCTTTTCGCAGCTCCGCCAAGACGGCATCGTCCTTACCAACGAAGTGTATGCCCGCGTGATGAACGAGTATGAGCAACACATCCAAGACCCTGATTTCAGTCCCGACCGGTATTTCTCGTTCCACGAGGATGCCGCTGTCAGCCAATTGGCAATCAATCTGCTGTCCGACCCTTATCCGCTCAGCCGCATGTTCAGCCGCCAGTACGTGTCGGAGAACATACAGACCGAGGCGCAGACAGACGAGCCGGACGAACTGGTCAGTTACATCGTGCAGGTGCTGCTGGAACTCAAGTTTGACCTTATCAATCTGCGCATTGACGAAGTGCAACAGCTGCTTTCCAACCCTGCGACGGATGCCGCGACCCAGGAATCGTTGCTTCGGCAGCAGATGGATTATATGCAGATAAGAGGGCAGATATCGCACGCTTTGGGCAACCGAATAACGGCAATATAAATATTAAACAAACAGACGATTATGCTGTTTCCTACCATTGTATATGGACCTGTTCATTCCCGTCGGTTGGGACTGTCGCTGGGTGTCAACCTGATGCCCGTAACGGTTAAGTTGTGCACGTTCGACTGTATCTACTGCGAGTGCGGGTTCAACACGCCTGTCAGCCATCCCGTTCTGCCAACGCGTGAGGAGGTGCGCAATGCGTTGGAGTCGTGCCTGCAGGGAATGACGGAGATGCCTGATGTCATTACGTTCTCGGGCAACGGCGAGCCGACGCTTCACCCTGATTTTGAGGGTATTATTGATGACACTCTGTCGCTCCGCGACCGCTATTGTCCGAAGGCGCAAGTGTGCGTGCTGAGCAACTCGACGCAGTTAGGTCGTGAGGATGTGGTGCGCGCACTGAAGAAGGTCAACCAGCGGATACTGAAATTAGACTCGGCTGTGGATGAGACGATGCGCGCCATCGACTGCCCCGTGAACAAAGACCTGACTGTGGAGCGGATAGTGGAACACTTGGAGCAGTTCGGCGGTGCTTTCACGCTGCAGACCTGCTTCCTGAGCGGCACACGCGACGGCAGGGTGATTGACAACACCACGGAAGAGGAAGTGCAGGCGTGGTACAAGGTGGTGGAGCGGCTACACCCGGAGAGGATAATGATCTATGTGATTGACCGCGCGACACCGGTCAAGACGCTCAGCAAGACGCCTCGCGAACGGATGGAACAGATAGCCGCACCGCTGCGGGAGAAAGGATATGATGTGGAGATATCCGCGTAACGAAAAAGAAGAAAGAGACTATGTATTTTGACGAATTAGCCTTGTCGGACGAAGTGCTGGACGCGCTGTGGGACATGCATTTTGACGAATGTACGCCCGTCCAGGAGAAGACGATACCTGTTCTGCTTGAGGGACGGGACGTTATCAGTTGCGCGCAGACCGGCACGGGCAAGACGGCGGCGTACATACTGCCGCTGCTGACCAACCTGCAGTACGACCGTCACGACGAGAACAAACTCAACGCCATCATTATGGCTCCTACACGCGAACTGGCGCAGCAGATCGACCAGCAGATGGAGGGGTTCGGCTACTACGTGCCGTTCTCGTCCGTACCCATCTACGGCGGCAACGACGGCGGTGCATGGGGCACGCAGGTCACGGGCCTGCTGAAAGGGGCGGACATAGCGATTGCCACCCCGGGACGGCTGCTCAGCTTGATGAACATCTACGATGTGGACTTCTCGGGAATCAAATACTTCATCCTCGACGAGGCGGACCGGATGCTCGATATGGGCTTTTATGACGACATCATGACCATCGTCAAGCGGCTGCCTGCTGACCGTCAGACAGTTATGTTCTCCGCCACGATGCCGCAGAACATCCGCCAGTTAGCAAAGACCATCATGCGCGACCCGGTGGAGATACAGATTGCGGTCAGCCGTCCGCCCGAGACCATCCGCCAGACGGCGGTGGACCTGTATGAGGGGCAGAAGACGGGTATGGTGGGGCACCTGCTGTCGCCCGAATCGCCGCTATTGGAGGGGACGGACGGCAAGCCCCTGAAGAAAGTTATCCTGTTCGCCGGCAGGAAACAACGCGTGAAGGACCTCGCACGCTCGCTCCAGATGAAGAAGATTGCCGCACGCCCGATGCACTCGGACCTGACGCAGAAGGAGCGTGACGAGGTGATGCTGGATTTCCGCAACGGCAAGGTGGACGTGCTGGTGGCGACGGACATCGTGGCACGCGGCATCGACGTGGACGACATACCGCTGGTCATCAACTACGACGTTCCCCACGATGCCGAGGATTATGTCCACCGTATCGGCCGCACCGCGCGGGCGGAGAACCTCGGTGTGGCGGTCACGCTGGTCAGCGTGGAGGAGCGGCGGTACTTCAACAAGATAGAGCAGTTCTTACACAAGCAGATAGAGCGTCTTCCTCTTCCCGAAGCGTTAGGGGAGGCGCCGCAGCCTAATCAGCCCGGTTCTGCCGGCAGAAGCCGCAAGGGGCGCGGACGCGGAGGCAAGTCTTCCTCGCACCGCTTCCACGGCAGACGCAAAGGCGGCAAGCCGCGTGGCCAGAAGGCACCTTAATTACTCATCCTTAATTCGTTACGCCTATGAAACACCGTTTACATCTTTTTTGCCTGATAGGCATATTGCTCCTTTTGACAGCCGGTTGCCGGCGGCGGCAGGAGGTCATCATCCTCTTCGAGAACGATATCCACTGCGCGGTGGATGCCTATGCCGACATAGCGGCGTTGCGCGATTCGGCGCTGCAAATCACCCCCTATGTAAGCGTGGTCAGTTCGGGCGACTTTTTCCAGGGGGACATCGTCGGTTCCCTGTCGCAGGGGCAGTACATCGTGGACATCATGAACACGGTCCCCTACGATGTGGTGACGCTGGGTAACCACGAGTTCGACTACGGCATTGCGCGTCAGCGTCAGTTGTGCGAAGCCCTGACGGCGGACGTCGTCTGCTGCAACCTGAGTGACAAGGAGGGCGGCGGAACGCTGTATCCTTCTTATGTCATACGCCGTTACGGACCTGTTCGTGTCGCGTTTGTCGGCGTGGCGACCCCTTCTACACTGCACACATCGACCCCGACCTACTTCATGGATTCGCTCGGACGGATGGTTTACGATTTCCACCAGACTAACACGTTCGACTGCGTGCAGCAGGCGGCGGATGAGGCGCGGCAGAAGGGTGCGGACTATGTGGTTGTGCTCAGTCACCTCGGCGACGACACACCGCCCAACAGCAGTCCTGCCTTGATTGCCGCCACGCAGGGGATTGATGTGGTGATGGACGGCCATGCCCATCATGTCCTGCATCAGCGCCTGTGCAATGCGGCGGGTGAGCCTGTATGGCTGGTTTCCACAGGCTCGAAGGGCAAGTTCCTCGGCGAGATGAAGATTCCTGTCGAGGGTGAGATGACGATTCGTCTCATTGACCCCGTCACGATTGACGACTCGGCTATCCCGGTACGTGTCACGGACAAGATTACGGAGATAGAGAACTGTCTTGACTCATTGGTTAACAAGCCCGTAGGCTACAGCGAGGTCAGTCTCTTGGACCGCGATTCGCAGAAGGCGCGTATCATCCGCTGGCAGGAGACTAACCTGAGCGACTTTGCCGCGGACGCCTTGCGTGCTGTGGGTGGCGGACAGATTGGTCTCATCCATGGCGGAGGGCTCCGTGCGCCGATTGAGCAGGGCACGATAACGATGGGTGAACTCATCTCGCTGTTCCCCTTCAATAACCGACTGGCTATGGTGACCATGACCGGTCAGCAGCTCTTGGATGCGATGGAGGTCAGCGTGGCGTCTTATCCCATTGAGAGCGGCGATTTCCATATCTGTAGCGGCTTGCGGTACGCCATTGACCCCATTGTCCCGTCGTCTGTTATCTGGGACGAGATGAAGATGTTCATGGGTGTTGGTGCCACGCGCCGCATTGTCAGTATGGAGGTGCAGGCGGAGGATGGCACATGGCTGCCCATCGACCCCGAGGCGAGTTACACCGTTTCGGGCTTGAGTTACACCTTGTTGTCCGGTGGTGCTTCGGGCATGTTCCGTTATGCGCAGCCTGTGCCGGTGGATGCCATCAAGGACACGGAGGTCTTGCTGCGTTATCTGCACATGCTCGGTGACACTATCCGTGCGTCTCGCTATCCCGAGGATCTCCACGAACATCGCTTTGAGGTGCTGTAGGTAGGCTAATCCACTCCTGTGCATTGACACATTGGTAGCGAAAGGGCACGTTTTGCTTACGCAATAGCGTGTTTACCTTTGCGCTACCCTTACTATACCCTTGCGCTACCCATACTATAGGGATACCGTACCCTTGCAAAATGACAAAAAGAAACCTGTCGCGCCGAAATGCTGACATAATGACAAAATGCCATACCCTTATGCCGCCGATACGGGTGGTATCTTACCCCCTGAAGGGTACAATCCGCACACTTGCCTGACGCACCTAAGTGCCTAATAACGAAAGAAAAATACCTTTTTCTTTGCCTGCGTCATTTTTCTTTCATATCTTTGCCGCCCAAATGCCTACAAGCAACACTGTCCAAGCAATGGCATGGCCATCTTAGACCCTATGGAAACACAATCGGTGGAATACAAGCAGATATGGCGCGATGATTTTCTGAAGGAAATCTGCGGCTTTGCTAATGCGCAAGGCGGTACGCTCTACATCGGCATTGCGGATAATGGAGAGGTCGTCGGGGTGGAGAATCCGCACAAACTGCAAGAGGACATCCCCAACAAGATTGTGCAGAAACTGGGTATCGTTTGTACCGTTAACCAGCATACGAAGGACGGCAGGGTTTTCCTTGAAATCGTTGTCGAACCCAATATGGCGGCTATTGCATACAACGGGGCGTACTACATCCGTTCGGGAGCGACCAAACAGGAACTGACCGGCAGTGCTTTGGAAGAGTTTCTGCTGCGCAAACGCGGGCGCACATGGGACAGCGTTCCGCAACCCTACCTGAAAGTCGAAGATTTGGACGAAGCCTCTATCCGTATGTTCAAAGCGGATGCGGTACGCAGCCAGCGTATGAGTGAATCCGATTTGGAGGTGAATCGTGCCGAACTGATGGACAAGTTGCATTTGGTCGAGGGTAGTTACCTCAAACGTGCAGCCGCTTTGCTGTTCCATGCAGACCCGGAGAAGTTCATTACCGGTGCCTGCGTCAAAATAGGCTTCTTCAACACTCAGAACCAACTCCTCTATCAAGATGAGGTGCATGGGAGTCTGTTCCAACAGATGGAGAAGACGATGGACTTCCTGACCACCAAATACACCAAAGCCTATATACGCTACGAAGGAATACAGCGTATTGACGAACAGCCTGTTCCGCGTGACGCCCTACGTGAAGCGGTTCTGAACGCGCTTATCCATAAGGACTACAGCAGTTTCACGCCCATTCAGATTAGCGTCTATGACGATAAGATGATGATTTGGAACACTGCCATACTGCCCCAGAACTGGACGGCGGAAACGCTGACACAGAAACACGGCAGCCGTCCGCATAATCCGGACATTGCTGCCACCTTCTTCCGCGCTGGCGAAGTGGAGGCGTGGGGACAAGGTATAGAGCGTGTTCAGACCTATTGCACCGATTATGGATGTCCTGTTCCCGAATGGCGTTTTGACGGTGCCGGAATATGGACGGTGTTCTACTACAAAACTCAGACAGAAAGTTCGGGAAAAAGTGAACAGAAAAGTGGGGAGAAAAGTACGCTGAAAACTAGGGAAAAAAGTACGCTGAAAGGTAGGGAGAAAAGTGGCCTGAAAACAGAACAATTGCCTGAAAACCATACGGAAAGTACACTGAAAACTAGGGAAAAGAATAAGAAAAAAACTAGGGAAAAGAATAAGGAAAAAACTAGGGGAAAGACTACCGAAAAAACTAGGGAAAAGAATAGGGAGAAAACTAGGGAAAAGATTTTAGGGTTGGTGGTATCCCGTCCTGATATTTCAATGGTGCAAATTGCAGAAATGCTTGCCATCACACCCAAAGGAGTGGAGTGGCATATATCTCGAATGCGCAAGCAGGGCATCCTTCATCACGTCGGCGGACGCAAGGATGGGCATTGGGAAATAACAAATCAGTAACTTTAAATACATAACACAATATGAAACAACAATTACTTACCCTTTTGATTGCCTTGATGGCAAGTGCAGGACTGATGTCTGCCGAAACCTACAGCGGCACGTGTGGAGACAACTTGACGTGGACTCTGAACACCGATGATGGTGTCTTGGTCATCAGCGGAGATGGTAAGATGACGGATTACTCATCTTATGATCTTGTCCCTTGGTATACATATCATTCCTCAATAACCTCTGTCACTATTGGCAATGGTGTGAAAAACATTGGGAACTATGCTTTCAGTATGTGCACATTGACCTCAATCACCATCCCCAACAGCGTGACAAGCATTGGAAACTATGCTTTCTATTTAAGCGGACTAACCTCCATCAATATTCCTAATAGTGTGACAAGTATTGGTAGTGGTGCTTTTCATGAGTGCCGTCACCTCATCACTGTAAACATTCCTAAAAGCGTTACGGATATAGGGGAGGAAGCATTTGAAGAGTGTATTCAATTATTGTCAATCACGGTGGACGCAACCAATCCTGCATATTGCGATATAAACGGAGTGCTTTTTAATAAAGACAAAACCACCATTATGCGATACCCTATTGGCAAAACGTCTTCGTCATATACAATCCCGAGTAGTGTCCTAAACATAGAAAAGAAAACTTTCTCTCAATGTCGCTATCTAAATTCTGTTACAATCTCCAATTCCGTGATACGTATTGGGGAATCTGCTTTCTGTGATTGCACCAGTTTAACATCTGTCACTATCCCCAATAGTGTAACAACCATTGGAGATGAATCTTTCCATTATTGCACCAGCATGACCTCCATAGAGATTCCTAACAGCGTGACAAGCATCGGAGATTTAGCCTTCTCAAAGAATAATGGTCTAACCTCTGTAACCATTCCTGGTAGCGTGACAAATATAGGGGATGGTGCTTTTTCTTCTTGCAGCAGTCTGCTATCTATAATAGTAAATTCTTCCAATCCTGCTTATTGTGATATGGACGGTGTTCTTTTCAGTAAAGACAAAACAGCCATTCTTCAATATCCTTGCGGCAAAACATCTTCGTTGTATACGATTCCTGGTAGTGTCAAAAGCATTGGAAATTATTCTTTTGATGATAGCAAGTTAACCTCCATTACAATCCCCAATTCGGTAAGAAGCATCGGGCATCATGCTTTCTCTAATTCTGCGAATCTTACCTCTGTAACTATCGGGCAAAACGTTGAAAGTATAGGAACTTCAGCTTTCTATAATTGCCCTAATTTGGCATATGTGACTTTCAAGTCTTCTACACCACCTGTTCTTGCTACATATACTTTCTACTACTATACATCTTCGCCACTCACATTCTACGTTCCATGTGGAAGTAAGAACGCATACATAGATGTGCCAAAAATTATGTCAACAATAATTGAAGAGGCATTTCCTGCTTCTTATTCAATAACTTCAAGTGACGAGTTGCAAGGAATCGTGACCATCATTCAAGAGCCAACATCTTGCGAAGATTTGACTCTCGCCTTCCGTGCCGATGCCGCCGAAGGCTATGAGTTCGTGAGTTGGTCTGACGGCAACACCGACAACCCGCGTGTATTACTCCTGACAGAAGATACTATGATTTCCGCAATCTTTACAGTTATCAGTAGCGGTGGCAACAACGGCATCGGCAAGTTCAGTGTCAGTGCAACGCAGCAAGTGACCTTCTCACCGGGCAACTTGCAGTACAATGCAGCGCAGGGTACCCACCAATGCGCCGACGGCTCAACCCTACAAGGCACATGGCGTTTCGCGGAACACCAGTGGGACTACGTGGGCGAAGACAACAAGAACATCAGCAGCACGTACGATGGATGGATTGACCTATTCGGATTTGGTACAAGCGGCTGGGACAGCGGCGCGACAGAATATCAGCCGTGGTCCACAAGCCAAACCAATTCGGACTACTACCCAGGCGGCAGTTATGAGAACGACCTCACGGGCAACTACGCGAATGCGGATTGGGGCGTGTATAACCAAATAGGCAACGATGCTCCGGGAACTTGGCGCACCCTGACATGTGACGAGTGGGTGTATCTGTTCCACGATCGCTCGAATGCGGAGAATCTGTTCGGATTGGGGACAGTGAACGGCGTGCCGGGGGCAATTATCCTTCCTGACGGATGGCAGGCCCCTTCGGGTGTGACATTCATTGCCAGCGCGGAGAACGGTTTGTCATGGCAGGGCAGTGGCTATTACCAAAGCGGCAGCAATCATTATAATGACAACGCTTTCGTGTCGGGTCCTTCGGGTACTTGGGATGCGATGGCGACGAGTGGCGCGGTGTTCCTCCCCGCTTCGGGCACCCGCTTCACTACTGCCTACAGCAACAATACGACTTCATTAGGCCTCTATTGGTCCTCCTCTACTACGTTCTATGGCACCCACGCCTACTACATGGACTTCAACACCAGCCAAGTGTACCTGCGGCATAACTACGATGAACGCAGTTCGGGCTTCGCCGTCCGCTTGGTTTCCGACCTTACTACCTCCTCCGACCCTGAACCTTGCATCCTCGCTTCCGGCACCTGCGGTGCAAAGGGTGACGGCACACACCTCACATGGGAACTCTCCTGCGAAGGCGTGCTGACCGTCAGCGGAACAGGCGCAATGGCGGACTGGAACGGCATTGCCACACCGTGGGAAGACTACAAACAGCAGATTACCACCGTCATCCTGCCCGACGGCATCACCAAGATCGGTCTGGCTGCGTTCAAGAATTGCGCCAACCTCACCACCATCAACA
>CAJOIZ010000030.1 GCA_905234835.1 Paludibacteraceae bacterium | reverse complement strand
CAAGGTCAGATACAGGTGGATACCGTCCGCAAGTTTGTTGACTAATGACAGCGTGTAGTCACCTGCCTTCGGCGAAACGATGGTCAGCGGATATGTTGCTGTGTTGTTCTCCGCACGAACCGTATTGACTGCCAATGCGTGCTTGTAGTTGCGAATCCACAGTTGCGGAACATCGTCGTTGGTGAACTTCACAAGATCCTGGCCGATGGTGTACTCGTCCACGGCTTCATCGTCCACCATACACAGGATGCGGTCGGTGGCACCGTTCTGCGAGGTAAGCAATACCTCGGCACGGTCAATGTCGCCGTTGGCTGCCATCTTGCGGATAGGAGCGGGAGCGGCAGCGTAAGCAACGGGGGACATGGTCAGTTTGATTCCGCCATCCGCAGGCAGCTGGACCATTATCGGCTGGCCTACCACGAACGTCTCCGCACTCAGGTTGGTCACGGGCTGCCACTGACCTGTCTTGTTCTCATCTATATTGAGGTTCAAATAGCGGTAGCCGAAGTTAGGAGAGGCCTCGGGTATCGTCACGTGGGTCAGACCCGGGTTCGCTATGCCGTTCCAGCCTTTGTCGGTAATATCGCCGGCACCATCTTTATATCTGTCGGTAGGCACTTCATAATTAACCAGATTCGTGCCTGCTTTCTTCTGGAAGCGGATGACGTTGTACGGACGGGCGAAGAACATGAAGTACATACGGCCGGGTTCGATGTCCACATGTCCGTTGACACCATAATGCTGGTCTTCAACATAAACATAGCATGCAGCCACGGGGCCCTGACTGGCGCGCACTTCGCCGTTGTACCAGACTATATCGAAGTCCTTGCCAAGCCGGAGCAGTTTACCGTCACCGTAGATACCCTTATCAGGATCAACTCTCCACGGAACGCCCACACCGTACCATGTGCGGGTCTGCGCATTGAGCGTCAGGTCGTAATAGGCGTTGCCGTTCACGGTCACGTTGTCATCGGTGAACAGCTGACCCGACGTGGTTGTTGTCCCCTGAAGGATGAGGTCGGTGGTCGTCAGTATCTTCCCAGAAGGCACGTTCAACTGACCCGTCGCGGTGATGGTAAGGTTATTAACTTCGGAAGTTTCAGATATTTCCGTAGGTTCTGTAACTATCATGTCCGGAAGAACGCGTGCGTAGGTTGCAGTATATGTCAGGTCGTTATCCGGCATCGTTGTAGCAGGCTCTACTACACTTGTTCCGTCATGCCAACCTGTGAACTTGTAGCCTTCGCGTGTAGCAGTCGGCACTACAATCGTTGTACCGTATGCCACCTCACCGCTTGTATAGGTGCCGCTCAGTACACCATCGCCGGCATCCCATGTTAGGTTGTGAATATTAGCCGTCCACTGAGCCGTGTATGTAAGGTCGTTGTCAGGCATTGTGGCGGCAGGTGTGGCATCCCAGCCCGCGAACGTGTAACCCGTGCGGGTGGGATCGGCAGGAACAACTATCTCGGTGTCGTATGCCACCTCACCGTTGGTGTACGTACCTGTCAGAGCGTCACCTCCATTAACATTCCAAGTCAGGTTGTGAACATTCGTAGTCCATTGCGCGGTATAGGTAAGGTCGTTGTCAGGCATCGTAGCAGCAGGAGTAACAACACTTGTTCCATCGTGCCAGCCTGCGAATGTATAGCCTGTACGTGAAACTGTCGGCACGACAATGGCTGTGCCGTATTCCACTTCGCCGTTGGTGTATCCTCCGCCCAGATCACCGCTGTTGGCGTTCCACGCCAGAGTGTGGACGTTGATCTCCCAGAACGGATAGACGGTCAGTGCCGCGTCCTCGGTGTACGTGCCGCCGGGTTCGTACGTCTTCGCACCACCGTCCGTCGCACTCCAGCCCGTCTGCGTGTAACCCTCGCGGGTGAACTTGGATGAAGACAGGGTGAAGTCCACGCCCTCATACTTGGTTCCGGCCGCTATTGTACCGCTGCCGTTGGCGCCTTTGTCATAGGTGATGGTGTAAACGTGCACCACCTTGTAGGTGTAACCGTTGCTGTATTCGGGATCCTGCTCGGCACTTGTTATCTGCAGTTTTCCGTAACCGGAGGCGATTGTCACGCTTGTACCCGGGTCTTTGGAGTAATAGCCGCCGGAAAGGGATACCCGTCCCGTAGCAGGATTCTGGAATATACTCGTTGAAGCCTTCAATTTTCCTCCGGTAACCGTAGTATATCCATTAGATGTACTCGAATGACTAACAGCATAGTTGTTTCCGCCAGAAGATGTGCCGATTATTTCACCGCCATTGACATTTAATCGGGCATTGGCGTTACTCAAGTACACACCCACGCCAATACGACCGGAATTGGTACTTGTATTGGCTTTTTCGCCTTTGACAATTCCTCCATTTATCGTCACCGTTGCTGACTGACTTATATAAATACCATAACTTGATCTACTTGTGTTTACACAATGGATCAGACCTCCGCCAAGCGGATTCGAATCCTCAATCGTCAGGGATACATTAGCCGTACTCATCTGTATCAAATATATTGCACTCGTAGAACTACCAGTACGGTACATTGAATGACCATTAAGATCTATTGTCAGATTTTTTGTAATGGAAACAGCGGCGGTAAATGTCAGATCGTCATACAATTTCACGATATCATTCGCCTGGGCGTCATTATATGCGTTAGTCCAAGATGTTTTGTACGATTCATTACCTCCATGTATCACGGATGCCACAAAAGTTGCCTCACTATAGTGTGCATAGTATGTAGCCTCACCGTTTACTGCCGGTAGTGCACCTAACTTGGAGCCTCCGTTGGTGGAAGACCAACCGTCGAAAGTGTAAACTTTTCTGTTCGCAGTATCTGCCGGCTTAGTCGGAGTAGCACCACTGTAAGAAGGTGTTGCACCGTAATTCAGCGGAGAGGACTGCAGTTCCGTACCGTCGTAGTTCACGAACCGGATGGTATAACTGTTCAAAGTCTGCGTGTACTGCGCATAGTACGTGGCGTCTTCCGTAACAGTCTCCAATGCCGGATACCAACTGCTGAACGTGTAGGTGTACTGCGCGTCCGCAGTCTTGGTCGGAACCGTCGGAGCAGGCATCTGTCCGTACGCCACGTTCAGCACTTGCGCGGTGCCGCCGTTCTCCGGCTCGAACGTGATGGTGAACGTGCGGGGCGTACCCGTGCCGCTGAACTGCGCCGTATAGGTCGCTTCGCCTGTCACAGCCACAATCGTATTGTCCCAACCCAGGAAATCGTAGGTGTAGTAGTTGTCCGACTTGGCGGGAACAACCGGACAGGCAGGAGTCGAGCCGTATTCAGCCTCCACCGTCTGCTGCGTGCCGTTGCCGTCCACGTTGGCGAACGTGATGGTATAGGTCTTCGTGTGCTGCTCAAACTGCGCCGTATAGGTGGCGGCTGCGGTTACGGGAACCATGACGGGATCCCAGCCGGTGAACTCATACTCATACTGCGCATTACCCTCCTTGGCGGGAATCACCGGAATATCGTTGTTATTCGGGTTGTAGAAAGGCGTTGAACCCTCACCGAACTTGCCGGACCATGTCGCGCCGTTGCCGTCCACGTTGTTGAGCGTGATGAGGAACAGGTCGTTGGTGTAACTGTACTGTGCCGTATAGGTCTCTTTCGCCGTCACAACCGGCAGAGTGGCGTTCAGCGCGAAGAAGTCGCCGTTGCTGTTCAACCAGCCTGTGAAGATATAGTAACCGTCCAGGTCACGCGCACGTGCGGGCGTGATACCGTTATAGACAGGATGCTCACCCTCGGTAACCGCCTCCTTCTGCAACTGGCCGCCGTCGTAGTTGGCGAACGTGACCATATAGCGCGGGGTGGTGGTGTACTGCGCCGTGTAAGTGGTCGCACCGCCTACAGCAGGTGTCGAGCCGTTGGCGTAGGCCGTACCCGTCAGGCTGTTGAGCCAGCCGTTGAACGCATAGACAAAACTGTTGTCCGCATCCTTCGTCGGGAGCGCGCCGTTGTAAGCCGTCGCAGTGCCGTACAGCTGGTTCTTGTCCTCTTCCAGAGTCGTCTCGCCATCCACCCACGTGATGGTGTAGCGGTTCTTGATGCTGCTCCACTGGGCGGTGTAGGTGGCGGGACCGGTCACAGCAGCCAACGCGGGCGACCAACTGTCAAATGAATAAGTGTATTCCGCCGACGCTTCTTTCGTTGCCTCGTAGGAAGGCATCGTTTCATACGGAACTTCAAGATAAACCGTTTCGCCGTTGTTCGCATCATTGAGGGTGATAGTGTAGTTGCGCTTGGTCGCTGTGAAGACGGGACGATAGGACATGTCCGCTGTGGCCACCTCCAGCGGGTCGGTCCACTTGTACTCCGTACCCGTCACACTGCTCTTCCAACCATAGAACGTATAGGTATAGCCTGTCGTCGTTGCCTTGTCCGGGTTGGAGGAAATCACCGCCTGGTCGGGTATGCCGTTGTAGTCGGTGACAATGGTCTTCAGCACATCGTCTCCTGTCTCCGCCGAATAGAACTTGACATTGACGGTCTTGAGTTTCCACTTGCCCGCCGTGGTGTCGTAGTAGTAGTAGCCTTCGTAACCTGATTTCTCGCACTTGAACACCGCCGGATCGGAAGTGGCCACGACCTCCCACCACTGGCAGTCGTCCATCAGAATCAGCAGTTTGTCATCCGCTGTCAGATAGGTGTGGTCGCTTTCCTCCACGCCGGTCAGTTTGCTGTTGGCATCGGTCTGCGACTTCTTCAGAGCCACATACTCGGACGGTTTCGCATACACGGTCGTGCCTACCACCTCGAAGCAGCCGTTGGTGTAGGCTTTCTGCCATTGGCTGTCCTTGTAGATAAAGGACTCGCCTGACGCGGTGCTTGCCGTGGAAGTGTAGGTGGCGTCACCGTTCTTGAGTTGTGCCAATTCCATCGTGACCGCACGCGTTGCTGTCGCACTGGTCATCAAAGAAACAGTTGCGTCACTCGTTCCTGTTGCGGTACTAAACTGAACCGTACCCGCATCAGCGTTAGTCGAATAGATGTTTGCACCTTTAGTTGCATTGGTTCCGTCGGCAATGGATTTAGATGTGTAAAGTTTACCAACCACATTGATATTACCATGCACATTCACTGCAGCATCCACAAACGCAGCAGAACGGGAAGGTCTGGAACCATTGGTCCAACTCGGCGAGAACTCGACACCGCCGACACTGAACGGCCATTGGTCTTTGTCAAACACATACAGATTCTGACCAGATATGACAGTCAAAGAAGCTGTTTTGTTCACTTCGACTTGTGTACCAGGGAGGAATTCCGCGCTTTGTGTGACAGAAAATTCTCCGTCTATCACGTGTATCTTCATATTGTTGGCTATAGGAAGAATATAATTCGCTGTATTCAGCGTATATCCGTCCAATGTGATAGACAAAGAGCCTAATTTAGATTTACTATTTACATCCCATACCTGATAATCACTTGTAGGATCATAACTCTTGCGCACCCATGAGGATTCGTCATCGGTGTCAACGAGGAACATCGCCCCGCTGGTACCTACAATCTTGATATTGTCATCATAGTTAAACCCGGAACCAAACTGTGCTCCCTTGTAATAGTTGCTCATTGAGCATATCAGACGGGAGTTGTAATAATAGGTTGTCGGCACCTCTATATTTTGAATGTAGTATTGGTTGATGGGGAAATAGTCGTGGCTGTTATTCAGATATTTCTGAATCAAGTTACTCATAGAAGGCATACCTCCGATCTGGAACAATTCATGCACTTCCGCATTGTTTTTCGCCTTGATTTCTCCGCTGCCGGTAATGTAACCCCAGGCATAGAGGTATGCGCCGCTGTTGAGTTGGATATAACTGCCCGTCTCCATGTGCATACGCGCATACGGGCTGTTGATGCGGCTGATACTGCCTGTCTCGGCACACCACAATTCGCCACCCACTTCAATCTTTCCGTCCACATTGAGGGTCACTCCCGATGCAAGGGTCAGGCGGATGTGCTCCTCGCGGATACCGGCAATTGTCCTCTTTGCTGAAGAGGCGCCCGCAATGGTGGTCTGGTCGGCATCACGGGGAACCAACAACGTGGCATTGGAAGGCAGCACATAATCCCCCGCAGGCAAGGTGTAGTTCTGCGACATAATAATGGTATAAGTGCCACTATTGTCTTTCGTATACTGCAATGCGGCTTCCAAGGTCTCATACTTATGCCCGTTCTTGATATAGCAGACATACTGACTTGGGTTCTCCGTTGCTACTGCATAACGATAACCATCAGCGAAATCCGGATGGGTATCATCCAAAGTATATACTCCGTATCCGGTATAGGCATATTTCCGTAAGTTAGTGTGAACGGAATAAACACCACCCTTAAGATGTACATTGTTTGCGTTTGCATCCGCATTCAGCGCGCCATAACCGTTCGTTCCGTTGCCAACGGCGGAGAACTTGCCGTCCAACACATTTCCCGTGGATGCACTATTAAAATACAGAGAGTAAACACCGGTTGTAGAACCTTTGGCTTGTACAATATCGCCGTCAATGGTGAAGTTTTTCGTCGTATATACGCCGTATGCGGTTGTGCCGTTCTTGGCTTCCGCACCAATGGTGTTGCCGGAAAGGTTCAGCGTGGAGGCGCTATTGCCGAAAATACCGTATACCTGGGTTCTTCCTTCTGCATCATAGGTACTATTGCTGCTATTAAGCGTTCCGTTGATATAAGCGCCATATATGGCTTGGGAATTGGCGGCGTTGATGGCTTTCACGTTGAACGTGGCTCCTGTTACTGTCACTGTCTTGTTTGCCGCATTGTAAAGACCATACAATTGGGAATTTTCAGCCCCTGTGGATGTCGCCTGCTTGGCTTCCACATCATACCGTCCGCCGTTGATGGTCAGCGTACCCGCCACATGGTTCACACCGTATGCCTTCACGGTGTTGGCACTGACGGAAGCATTACAATTGACAAGGCTGTTGGCGCCGTTGTCCGCGTAGAGCGCGTAGGCTTCGCTCGTTCCGACAGTGGTTGCTGTGAGGGTGCAGCCGGCAGCCGTCATATTGGCACGGCTGAAAAGCGCGTAGGCCTTGCTTGTGCTGGATATGCCCTTGATCTGACAGTCTGTCAGACTGACGGTTGTTCCCGCAGTCGCAGCCACAAAACCGTACGCCGTATTGCCTTCGCCCTGCGTCTCGCCCCACAGCGTGGCATTCGCGATAGCGGCATTCACCGTCGCGCGCGCGCCATATACGTTGTTGCCGCTGCCGACAGCGCGGAATGTGCCGCCGTCCGCATTCAGTGCGCCGTACTGGTGGTGCAGACCGTATGCCGTGCCGCCTGCCGCATTGGCGCGGTACGTGCCGCCGTCAATCGTGGTGGAAACGGCACTGGCAGCCGTATTAACCGCAGTAGCGGCAGTGGTAGGAGAAGTGGCGGTAACGGTGATATTCGTCAGACTGGCCGTTCCGAGGTTGTTGATACCAACCACATTGGTACCGCTTACGCCCGTCGCCTCCGCTGTAACCGTCGCATTCTGCTGCAGCATGGCAGTCGCACCTGCCTGCACCTGCACGCCATACACACCGGAAGTGACAGCTTCTGCCGCGAAACTGCCGCCATTGACATTCAGACGGCCGGCATTGACGTATGCGCCGTATGCGCCCGTCGTCTTGGCACCAGCTGTTACCGTATTGGTGGTCAGGGTCGATACACCCCCGTTCACATACACGCCGTATGCGTTCGCGCCCGTTGTGGTTTCCACCGCAATGGTTGCATTGGTGATGTTGCTCTGACCGGCAGACCACACGCCGTATGCGCCCGCAGGAGAGGATACTGTGACGCTACCGCCGTTAAGAGTGGCGTAATCGCTTGCCGTGGCCACGTTCACACCGCGCGCCTCGGAAACGCCGGTCACGGTCAGCAGACCGTTGGTCATATAGAAGATACTTCCGTTGCTGACATTCACGCCGTACGCGCTGCCGGATCCCGTGTTGGTCGCTGAAAGCGTACCGCCCTGCATCGTCAGTTTGGCTGCCTGCGTGAAGGTGACCACGCTGACCGCACCCGAAGAAGCGTTGGAAGTGTGAATCTCACCGACCTGCGTGAAACTGCCGTCGATAATCTTCACATCCTTGCCTGCCGCATCAACAGAGAACGCCGAAGCGCAGGTGGCCGTAAGCACCTTTCCGTTCACATCAAACGTGAACGAATTGGTGAACGACAGCGGCGTGGTGATGGTCTTGTTCTGCATCAGTTTGAGCACAGGCTGGTTGTTCATACTGTTCGCCTGCGTCATCATGTCCGCCAGCGTGCCGGTGTAAGTGCGGACACCGTTCTCCTCGATGCACGCCTCGTAGTCCACAACCTCTTCTGCCGAGCATGCCACGGAGAATTGCTTTGTCGCGCCGAAAGTCGGTGTGATGGTAAGGGTTGCCTCTATACCACCCCAGTTAGATGCCGTATAGGTATATGGAATCACTAAACGGTTGTTCGTCTTGTCCAAAGAAACCGTCCCTAAAGCAATCGAACCGAATTCATTGGAGGAACTCATCGGTGCTACTGTGAAATCCGAAGTCTCCCAAGAACCAATCAGTGTGGGTATGGCTACATAAACCGTTTTTCCGCCATACGTACCTGTAGCGGTCACGTTGGTTGTCAAGTCGCCGGAAGCCTCCCCCCAAGCCAACTCCTTAAACTCGGCCTTGACGGTCACATTGGCATGAGCCGTATAGGTGTATGTCTTGTTTTCCGAGAGTTTGGTGCTTCCCTCATACCAACCGATAAAATTGGTGGTCTCTGACGGAACGGACAACGTGATAACATCCGCCTCATACGAGAAAACCGCCTCATCCTCTTCGGACGATGGTGTCAGGTCATAATCTTCAGTACCTGTGGCGAATTGATACACATCGTTGCCTCCGGCTTCCGTGGCACCCGTCTTTTGAGTAATACGATAGGAATAATTCACATGATATGAACCTCCGACTGGTTTTTCATACGTGACAGTATATTTGGTTGCCGGCGAGAAGTGGGCAATCGGGCGATACCACGTTGCCTGCGACCCCCCCGCAGTAGTCTGTATGTTATCCGCAGTACCTGTCCACGGTCCGTGGTTCAATTGATCCTCCAGTGTACAACCACCCGTTTCAGAAGCCGGCTGATGAGGATAGTCCTTACCGCGTGTTCCCCAAGAGCCGTTGAACACGTAGCCACGAGCCGGCCGCGCCCAGTAATACACGTTTTCCGGTGTACATCCGCTGCCGCTCATTTTGGAGTAACAAGCATTTGTGGAGTTGTTGTTCGAACTTGCAGTACTGACCAGACTGCCTCCGGGATAGTAATACTTGAACTTGCTGTCCTGAACATTTGACTCATTGCTCGCACTCAGATACACCAGTCCCTGCGCAGGGTCGGCGGTAGTCGCACTGACATAGTGGGCGCCGCCACCACCCGCCCATGCATTCCCGATGCCGAGGGCGGACAGAGCCAAAAGCGTCACCATACTGCGGAAGAGGCGCGTTTTTGCCCCGCTTCCGCGACAAACAAACTGTTTCATCGTTTGTAATAATTTTGTTTCCATATTGTTTTTTGTTTATATTTTGGTTTCGACAATTGTCCTGGGCCTGACAGGTTCTTTCCGCTTTACTTTTTCCTTCCCCGACACCTCCTCCGCAGGAATATACAAGTCAGAAAAACATCTTTACACTATGCAGAGCGGCAAAAATACACTATAATCTCTTTTATGCGCAAATATTTTGCCTAAAAAATTGAAAATGTATGAATTATACAACATTTGTACATTACTAATATAACATTTATACAACATATCGCGTGAGCTCGAGTCAAAATATACTACAACAAACTGAAATCCGATTCAAGTAGGAAAAACTCAAATCGGATTTCAGTTTTGGTGTTTTTCTATATTGTTGGGAAAATAGCGGAACGATGGTCCGCAATCTTAGTTTTAGGCTGTTCTTATCTGATTTTACTGGTGCTATGCATATCTTGTCATCTAATGGCAAAAGTGGACTTTTCAAATGCACGGTCGGCGTCGGGGGCGAGGACACAATCTTCAAGGATGAGGTTTTGGCAGTAACAGAGCGGCTGGGTGCCGGAGATGCGGCAGCGGACAAGGCGGAGGTTGCGCGAGTACCATCCGAGGTACTCGCCCTTGATATCAGAGTCATAGACTATGCAGTTTTCGCTCTCCCAAAAAGCGTCTTTGGTGTCTATAACGGCATGGCGGATTTCGATATCTTTGGCGTACTGGAAGACGTATTTGCCAATCAACCTCATATTCCTGATACGTATGGAGGCGGCGTGCATAAACGCATAGGTTCCACCCTCTATTTCTATGTCGGTCAGTTGTCCGTTACGGCAATACCAAAAAGTCTCTGCGCCGTCCGTGATTCGGATGCGTTCCAATATCAGTCCGTTCACCTCGCGGAAGGCTTTTGGGGCATCAATGAGGCAGTCATACATCCGCAGATTGCGGTTATACCACAAAGGAGCCCTGTCTGAAGTGGCGAAATGGCAGTTGCGGCATTCCGCATCCTCGCACTCCCAGATGACGTATTTCCCCTCAAACTCGCAATCCACGGCTTCTATCCGCCTCGACTCTTTCAGTCCCGACTCGCCTTCGCCTATCCGTACCCGCTCAATGCGTAAGTCCCGACTCTCATAGAGAGGGCGCTCACCGTCAAAATATTGGTGTTTTATCGTCTTCATTTTTTGACAGATTAACTCTGTGTATTCTTCTCTATGTAGTCATAAAGGTCTTGTATGGTGACGAGAGTTTTGACGGCACCGCGTTCGGGTTGGAAGCCGAAAGTACGTTTGATGAAGATGGATGTCTCTACGGCATCCAGCGATGTCATACCAAGGGCACGTTTGAGCTCTGCTTCGGGTTTAATTGCGCCCGGTTCATACTCCAAGCGGCCGGTCAGAAAGGCGTTCACCTTTTCTTGAATTTCTTGCTGTGTCATATTTTCTTTGATTAAAGATTTTCGTCATTAGTCACATCCTCAAATGGCAATTCCTCCACATCTTTCTTCGGCTGCTCCGGCAGAATATAATCCGATGCACGTTCCTTTGTTACCACCGAACGCCCCAGCCTTTTCTCCATCGTCTCACGAGCTTCACGAGCCACACTTCCTCCTTCCTGCGCCACACGCTTACTCTCCTCCATCGTCTGCGGATTCGACTGCCGCGAATACTCTGTTGTCGCCACTTCAGCAAGCGTGTTCAGCGCCAACTCAATGTTCGTCATATTGTCCCGCAAGTTCTCCTTCGTCAACCCTTTGAACTTCTTATATTGTCCTGTCGTCATGCCGCTCCATGCTTGCGTCAGCACGTTCGTCAGTATCGCAAAATCCCTATGCTCTGTTATTCCCGAACGCTGCCATTCATCCGTCAACTCCTTCCGCATCTCGATGGAGCGCATCCGTTCGTTGATCCATTTATCCGAATATCCCTTGCGCCGATAGTCCTCCACAGCCATCTGGAATGTCAACTCCGGATCGATCATCTGGTCTATTCGCGTCTGCCCCAACTCAGCCAACCATTGCTTTACCGGTTCTGCTTTCTTTGACGGAATCGACTGTATAATCCGAAATATCCCCTGTAAATCAGATGCTTGAACCTTACGATGCTTCCCGTCCAAAGCCTCCATTTCAACAGGGGGACAAATTGTCCCCCACTTGGATTTCAGTTCAGGATCACGACGTAACATCTTCTTGATATAATCACGCGGATTAACACTATCTGTTAGCACTTGCACAATGTCTGCCACAGAGAAATAATACTTCTCTTGCTCCTCATCCCATACGATACGTACTTGCTTGCCTTCAAACAATTTGATTACCGATTCGTTAGCCATCTTCTATTCCGGTTAATATATTAATCTTGATTCATTTATATAATTCCCTCATGCCTTAGTCCTTCATCTTCCTAAACACTAATGCACTATTCGTGCCGCCCATGCCGGAGGAGTTGGAGAGGACGGTGTTGATGGGTGTATAAACGGTTTCTGTGACGATATTAAGGTCTTTGGCTTCGTCTATCTTGCGCTCCAGATTGATATTGGGTGCCACAAAATTGTTCTGCATCATAAGAATCGAATAAACAGCCTCGCTGGCACCCGCCATCCAGTTCTCGTGACCTGTCATGGATTTGGTGGAGGAGATGAAAGGCCTCCGTTTTGATAATTGACGATTGACAGTTGATAGTTGAGATTGTCGGGTAAACAATCTTGTCAATGCTTTTGCCTCCTCTATGTCGCCTGCAATAGTGGAGGTGGCATGGGCATTGACGTAATCGATATCAGATGGTAACAGTCCCGCATCGGCCAATGCGCGCTTCATAGCGATATACTCCGCATCGGCGGAAGGTGCAGAAATATCCTCTAATCCGTTGGAAGAGAACCCATACCCGCATATCTCGGCGAGAATTTTCGCTCCGCGAGCTTTCGCGTGTTCGTATTCTTCTAACACAAGAGCCGCAGCGCCACCACTTACCACAAAGCCATCTCTGTTCTTATCAAATGGGCGAGATGCCGATTGAGGCGTATCATTACGGCAAGACAAAGCATTTAGAGCATCTACTCCAATCGTGTTATGCATATTCAATTCTATAGAGCCACCGGCAATAATGAGGTCTTGTGCGCCATGATTAATGAGGAATTTGGCATAACCTATAGCATGGCTACTACTCGCACAAGCAGCCCCGATACTAAGATTGATTCCACGCAGATGAAATATCGCATTCAAGTTCATCACAACGGATGAAGTTTCACTTTGAAATTGCGCATTAGGTCCCAGCATAAAAGTATTGTGTTCGGCTTTCATGGTTTCATACACATCCATCTGATGCGTATTACCATCATTACCGAAGATAATACCCACTTCATTCTGCTTCAAATACTCATCCGATATGTCTGCCTGTTCAAAAGCTTGCAGCGCAGCCATATAAGCATACTTAGCATCTTCGGACATAGTAGTTCGGAATTTACGCGGCAACAAGGGTTTCAAATCCGGACGAGGTACGTCACCCACCAAACCTGATTGCAAGCCATACTCAATTCGCTTGGGGTCAAAGATGATACCCGATTTGCCTTGTTTGAGACTCTCTATGACGGTTTGCAAATTCTGTCCGATGCATGACCAGATACCCATTCCTGTTACTACCACACGTCTCATGTTATGCTTTTGCTATTTCTTCAATTAAACTTTTGCCCATCATTATCTCCACGACTGCTATGGACGTTGTCAAAGTACCAAATAGTCCTTGATATTGCACAGACTGACCCGTCATAAACAAATTAGATGCCTTTGTTTTAACGGGTAAAAACATCCCCTGTTGCGCATAAGCGGCTCCGATAGGATTGTTGTAATAATCTCTCAATGTCAAAGGAGTTGAAAAATATATTTTATCAACAGTTTGCTTGATTTCAGGGATATACGATGCTACATAATCAATAATCTCTTTTGCCAAAGTCTGCTTTAGAGATTCGTAATCATCCCCTCTACGACCGGTTTGTGTGTCCTCCCACTTTGAAAAATTCTCAAAATGTGTCAAATGGAGGATTTCCAATGTTGATGCCCATTCACCTTGATTTTCTTCCGGAGGTGTTAGAACTGAAATATACAACGGCAATTTTTCATCCTCAACGGGGGATGGCAAAAATAACAAATGATTGATATATCGTAATGTGTTTTTCTTTAATTTGACATGACAAACACAACATGATGCATCGTTTTGGAAAGTCATGATACGTTCTTTCGTTGACAATCTAAATACATCCTTTTCCAATAATATCAAGAATGGTTTTGGTGGCATTGCACATACAAATAGTTCCGCTTCATAACTTCTACCGTCTTTTGTATCAACGTTTGTTATTTTCCCATTTTCCACTCCAATATGACTAACTTCCGCATTATTTATCACGCATCCATTATGTGCAGAAATAAACGATGCCAGTGCTTTTGCAAAGCGAATATTGCCCCCGGCTATACGCCACCCGCCTTCTATATAGAGATTGAGTATCATGCCTAATTCCGTGGCTGGCAGATTGGACAAATTATAACCAAGATGCATTCCTACATATTCAAAAATGCTCATCAGCCTCTCATCGGTTAAATATAGCTCCAATAAATGACGGGCTGTTATTACACCATATTTAGCGGCTGCCGGGTGCAACTGCATCGGATGCAACCAAAAATAATCGAATGTACTGCCTATTTCATAGACGGCATCCAATAATTGATGTATTCCTTTTGCTTCATGCGGGAATTGCGAAATCAGATATTCCTCATACCGCTTGCGAGTCTTTGGAAGCCGATATGTATGTTCTCTGTCCGTCCATACTATCTCCTGCGCATCAGGGTCAAGCGGAACAAAATGCAAGTCATTATGATCAAACCCCATATAATCAATAAAATGCCTTAGAGCAAAATCTTCTCCATACCCGCAAAACAATTGCATACCGGTATTGAACACAGCATCACCGCGACGAAAGGATTGCAATCCTCCTCCGATGATATGGTTCTTCTCCAGAACGGTTACTTGATAACCATTCTTAGCAAGGAGAGCACCGGTAAAAAGCCCACTCATACCACCACCGATAATACAGACCGTATGTGGATTCGAGTTACTCATTTTGTTTGTGCAGTTTCGTTCAGTTTTTTCTCAATAAAATCGTAAAAATCGCCGAGTGTTACCACAAGGTTCATTTCCGCAGGAGCAGGCATAATGTCAAATTCCCTCTTGACCGTTACCATCAGATCCATATAGTCCAGGCTGTTCAAGTCTAAGTCTTCACGAAAACGCGCCTCCGGCTTGAGCAATGCAGGGTCTTTCTCATATTCGTCCACGAGAAAAGCATTGGTCTTTTCAATAATTTCTTGTTTAGTCATATTGATGATTACAAATGGAATGTATAAGGATTTTATGCTTTTATTACTTTATAATTATTATAAAATAGATACATTGTTCATAAAAAAAGATTGTCACCCATCATTAAACAACACTCGGATAGCCGGAATTGGCGCGCAACCATAGTTCAAAGAACTTGTCGGATACAGAATATGTCTTCTCGCTTGTGGTAATCCAATCATTCTCAAGTAATATGCGTACAGCAGCCTGAACAGAACTGGCAGAACCTAATTGGTGGCGGCGCAGGAAATCAGTTCCAGTTATTTGTTTTGCGACTCGGTCTATAGCTATTGCATATAGAACAGCTTTTTGATTGGTGGACATTCGCGCAAGCGATTCCCTGTATGTGCGGTCATTGTCGGCAAGGACTTCGTTGATTGCATCGTGCAATATATCAACTGTACAGTATTGATTTTGTGCGGTATTATCAAATGCGATATGCAGAATTTTTTGCAGACAAAAAGTATTTCCGTCCAAAAGCGCATAAAGCCGGCTTATCAAGGATGCGTCAATCCTTTTATCATATTCAGAAAAAAGCCTGACGGCAAAATCAGCATAAATGTCCGGACGGATTGCGTCTAAGGTCACAGAAGACGTGCTGTTGTAGAAAGGCTGGTTGTAACTGTTAAACATTTCGGAAAGAATATGTCTTTGCGAACCGGCAAAAATAAAATGTGTATTGCCCAAGTGCTGGATTTTACCCAGCAAGAGAGCCTCAATGTTTTTCTCCGGATAACGTGCTATCCGTTGAAACTCATCAATTGCGACTACACAAGGCTTGTCTGCTTTCTCAAGGAAACTGAATATCTCTGACAACGTGTATTCAGGCTGTGTGATACTTCCTAACTCCAATGCGAAAGTAGGCATTCTTGTGAGAGGGTCAATACCGAATTTAGGCTGCACAGACTTTATTGCCTGGACAAGGCTGGCAAGAGTTTTCCGCCCTTTTGTAGCTAATTGCTCGAACACCTGTTTGCCGAACTCGTAAGTAAACTCCTGAAAACTTGACGTATGCAGGATGTCAAAATAAAAAGTATAAAAGGAATCCGCTATTTCTTTTTGCGCAAAGCAGTGACTGATAAGGCTGGTCTTTCCCAATCTCCGTTGAGAGAGAAGCAGTATATTTGCCGATTGACCGACAATCTCGCGCACTATCCGCTTTGTTTCCGTTTCGCGGTCGCAAAAGTACTCTGATGGGATTTGTCCCATTATAACAAAAGGATTCATAGCACTGAATTTGTAAATTCGCCGCAAAAGTACTGCCCGGTTTTGAATTATGCAAATCACATTATGCATTTTGCATTATGCAAATCACATAAAGTGGATTATATGATAAAAGCGGGCATTTCACGATTAAATATTCCTGAACACTAACACGCAGTTTGTGCCTCCAAAACCGAAAGAATTAGACAGCGCAATGTTGATCTCTTTGCTACGGGTCTCACGGACGACATTAAGATATTTAGCGGAATCATCCAACTCCACAATATTGATGTTCGGAGCCACAAAATTGTTCAGCATCATCAGTATGGAGTAAACCGCTTCGCTTGCACCTGCCATCCAGCACTCGTGACCGGTCATTGACTTGGTGGAGGATACCATCGGTTTGTCGCCGAATAGTCTTGTTATTGCCTTTGCTTCTACCGCATCACCGGCTATAGTGGATGTGGCATGAGCATTGATATAATCAATGTCATTTGCTGTCAAATCCGCCTTCGCTAATGCCCGTTGCATTGCCAGCAATTCCGCCTCCACCGATGGCTGTCCTAACGCTCCCTCATTCTGCGAAAAACCATAACCGGCAATTTCTGCAAGAACAGTTGCTCCGCGGCTGACAGCATGTTCATATTCTTCAAGCACCAATGCCGCTGCACCGCCGCTCGGCACTAACCCGTCGCGACTGCTGTCAAACGGACGTGAGGCGTGAGTCGGGTCTTCGTTGCGCTTGGAGAGCGTATTGACCCCGTCGAACGCAATCATGGATATATCGTTGGTTTCCTGCGCTCCACCTGCAATGATGATGTCTTGTTGTCCGGATTGAATGAGCATCGTAGCTAATGCTATGGCTTGCGCACTGGAAGCACATGCGGAAGCTGTCGTGAAATTCACTCCATTAAGGTGGAAAATATTCGCCATGTTCATCGCCACATTGCTTGTGAGTGCCTGAAATGCCATTCCCGAACCCAGCATAAACGTGTCGGACGCTTCTTTTGCCTTTACGTAGGAATCTACCACCGCTTTATTGGATGTATCATTACCGAATACTACTCCTATTTCGTTTTGCAAGCAATACTCTGCATCTACACACGCATTTTCAAGGGCTTCGCGGGTTGCCATAAAGGCATATTCCGCTTCTTCTGAAAGTGCAGTACGAAGACGCCTGTCTAACAAGGGTTTCAGATCCGGATGAGGGACGATACCGGACAATAGCGAGTGATACCCAAATGTCTTGCGTTCCTGCCGCACACCAATCCCCGAGCGGCCCTGTTTAAGGCTATCTGTTACGGTCTGCAAGTTCTGCCCTATGCAGGACCAGATACCCATTCCTGTTACTACTACCCGTCTCATAATGCGGCTCCATTGATGCCTATTACTTGTCCGGAGATATAATCTGCCCAGTTGCTGCAAAGGAAACTGACTAAATATGCTACTTCTTCAGGTTTGCCAAGACGGCGCATGGGAATATTGTTTATATTGCGCATACGCTCCGGCATATACTCTTCGCTTGCACGAACCATGTCAGTCTCTATCGCACCCGGAGAAACGGCATTTACCGTAATATGTTTCGTTGCTAATTCTTTCGCCAAAGTTTTAGTCGCTCCAATTATTGCAGATTTCGCTGCTGCATAGTTAACTTGTCCCACGTTTCCTGCCTGTCCGCTGATAGAGGCTATATTGACAACCCGTCCATGATGATTCTCCACCATGCCTTCGATGACGCGACGAGTGCAATAGAAGAATCCATTAAGATTCACATCGATCACCCTATGCCATTGCTCCGGCTCCATTATCAGCATAATCTCATCATCCACGATACCGGCATTATTCACCAGCACATCGATATAGTCATCAGGATGGGCAGCGAACCACTTATCCAATGCCGCGTTGATGGCATCAGGTTGGCTGACATCAAAGGGCATCAACTCCGCTTCGCCGCCTGCTTCTTCAATCAACCGCTTTGCCTCTTCCGCTGCGGCATGATTGCTCTTGTAATTCAGAAGGATTGAGCATCCGTCTTTTGCCAATTCGATGGCTATCGCCCGGCCAATCCCCCTGCTTGCGCCGGTAACTAATGCGTATCGTTTCATATTTTATAGTATTTCGCCTGCTTTGACAGTCTTTTTTGTCACTTTGGGCGCTTTGCCTTCCTCAAACAACAGCACCACGTCACTGCCGCCGAAAAGGAACATGCCTAACTCCGTACCCTGTGTTAATCTATGATTTAGGATTTCAAATTTATGATTCATAAAGGTCCATTGGACCGAACTTACCTGCTGTACGCCGACAGGGACAATCGCTATTTTGCCAAAGCAGGTCGTATCAAGAATCAGGACTCCCCGGGTCTCCAACATCTGAAAATCTGTTACTCCGCATTGCTCATAACGATAGCGCCCTTGTTCTTCGTCCCAGATAATCTCTCCTCCTCCAGCATGGATGCCTTGAATAACCTTGCACTCTAACACCGTACCATCGCACGGCATGTGGAAGCGGTGATAATCAAACATATCGAGAATGATATGCGTGGTCTCGCCTCCGGCGAATACATCACGATACGGGCTGTCGCCCAATAAGTCCAGCCAGTTGGCAATGGAGGCAGTCTTCACCGGAGCGAAAGCAATCACTCCATCGCAAGGACTTTGAAATGGTTGAAAGTTGAGAGTTGAATGTTGAGAGAAGTCTTCTCGTTGAAAGTTTAGGGGTTTATTCAACTTACGGGCAAAAAAGTCGTTCCAACTATGCCAGTTGTCAGGTGATTCGTAACGGTCGGTATGGAGTTCAAAACGCGGGTCGGAGAGTGCGAGTTGGTAATAGGCATCATTCCAGCTGTCCGCACTGCTGAGCCATTCGCCCCAAGCGGTATTATAGTCTTTGAGCCATTGCGCAAACCGCGGCTCGTATTGCAAATCGCTTAATAAGAAATAAAAATAGCCTATGTTCTGGTCAATACGCCGGAAGAACGAAGCGTCTTCACCTATATCCATAGCCTGCCACGGCATCAGATGCGCAAATCGCTCCACGTAGGCGCACCACTGCTCAACCGTCCGCACCGGATTGGTTTCCACATGCGGATTCTTGATGGCGGTCTGTTGCAGTCGTTGCTCTAATAAAGCGCGCAAATCAGGATATTCAGTCAATAAGCCATTCGACATATTTTCGTACCAAGGCCGCGAAGCGACGGATAGATTCGGGTTGATAATGCGTAGCGCTATAGCGATAGTTTATGTACAATTGCTCTCCTTCCAGAATTTCCACATCCAGCAAGGCATAAGCGACATGGGGTTCTTCCGTGGGCAACACCATTTCAAACGTAAACGGGCTGGCTTTGAATATTTGTTCGGGCGATGGCTGCGCTAATACGTTAAGGGCATAATTCCAAATTTCTGTATGGGGTTTGGTAAGTGTAAAAGGATAAGTGCTGTGTGCTATCCCTTCGCGGTATTGCTTACGTGCACTGCGGATGACCGTCTCCCGATTGTTGATTTGCGATTTGTGAATATGGAAAGGAATGTCGCGATGAAGACTGCCGAACACACGTTGTTCTTCTGGAGTCTCTCGTCCGGCATACGCCCAAGTCAAAGCCGCATCATCCGTTCCGTTATATTCCATTATAGCGAAGGCGCATGCCAACGAGAAAAGTGCAGTTAATGGAAGCAATTCCTGATGTGCCAATGTGTTTATCGCATCACGGCAACTACTATAGTTCTCTAACAACACTCCCTCTATAGGATTCCTATTATCGTTTATGGGAACATCCGTTTGCGGATGGACAGGACAGGTTAGACTATCGTATTCCGCCTCCAACCATTGTTTATCGGCAAGATAGCGCGCAGACTGCTTTAATTGCTCCATACGCGCCAAATACTCCATATAATTATCCGGCAAAAGATGTAGATTCTGATAAGCACAACAAACGTCCTCGAAAACAATCAGTTGACCGATTGCATCGCCCAAAATGCGGTTGTAGGAAATATCTATACGTACCGTTTCTTTTTCATCGCAAAAATCCACCGAATGATATTGCCCATGCAAAACATCTGCAGACGGATTATATTGTTGCATCCCTCTTTCATCCACATACATAGAAAACGCCGGATGATTGCGAAATGATGCTTCAAACGCATTTTTCAATCCATCCACATCCACCTTCTTTTTATCTACATGCAAACTGAACCTCGTATAATACACATCGGGGTTCGTTTTCAGCATATCGAAAACAAGTTGCGAATATGGCAGAAGCGGATATTTCATCAACGTGACGGGAGTAGGCGTTTCAGACTGTCTTTCGCAAACAGCACAACATACGCCAAGGCAAGCACCAATATAGCAGGGTCAATCAGCATGTGCGGCCAGAAAGCGAGAACAACAACCCCTGAAACTATCAGTATTGCATATGGTAAAGCCCAGTATTTACGCCATTTCCAAAAAACAAGCGGCAACGGATTGAACAGCATCATCATGATATATGCCGAACCGCCGAACTCACGCATGACTATCCATAGCGTAATGAGTACAAGACCAAAGATTGCTTGTCCGCCTAACAATATCCAATCCCAATACGGATAACGCATAAATGCCATTCCAATAGTGATCAGCAATATCAATATCGCCGCTATCATCGGCGAGAACCATGGCGTGGTGTCATCAAGCGGCGCCCCTTCCACTATATCTCCGACATAGACCGCAAACGGTTTCCCTTCAACGGTCGCTTGTTGCCACACTTCGGCTAAATCAGCGGGGATTATCAGTTTCTCATCTATTGGCAGGTCTTTATCCGACTTGTTGTCTGTAAATATCATCGAAGTCAGCCGCAGCCATGGATGATTAGCCATGGAACGGTAGCCTATTTCGCGCCTTGTCATGTGTTCCAGTTCCTCATTGGAAGCATAGTCAATTGGTGTTTCTCCGAGGGCTTGTTTTACATAATGCACAACCGTTATAGCGCAGCCGTATTTGTTCAAATCGTGACGAAGTGAAATCTTGTTCGTGGTGTGGTTATCCATAATCTCCCACAAACGCTGTTCTGTCTCAGGCGGCATGTTCAATCGGTATTCATGTACGGAGCGGTTCCATTTGTAATAATCTTTCAAATACTCGTTGGTCGGAACGCGGAACATGCCCATCTTCGTCTGTCCGCTTAGGTATTTATACAGATTATCATTCACATTCTCACCTTCATAACTGAAACAGTTATCCAATCCGAAAGTGGGGCATTGCAGTCGCAGGAATGCATGACCGGAAGTCCCCAAAGCATCTTCACTCGGGTCCGTTGGATCAGCAATCATTAGACTGACCGACACAAAATCTTCAGCCAACCGGTCGATGGTGTCGTTGAACCCCTGCAAGGCGTTGCGCTCGGCTACGGTCAGTTCTTTCTCTTCCGCAGTCGAATCTCGCGCACTTACTCCCAACGGAAGCAAGAGCAATAACGCCGCCCCATATATTTTCCGAAACAGATTCATATTATTTGTCCATTTTTTATCGCCGCAAAGGTACAACTTTTTTGGAATATACAAGCATCAGACCTGATAACTGTCCGATAAAACTCAATTCACAAGCTTACTTCTGAGGAAAAAAGCATTCTTGTAACCGATAAATAAAGGCTTGAAGGCACTTTTTGAACAGGCAATGAACGATGAATGAACGACGAATGAACAACGAATGAACAGGATCGCAACAAATTTTTGACTATAAATCATAAACTTGATATTATAAATTGCAACTTGAAATTTGAAACTTGAAGTCATAAATTTGCAATTTGAAACTTGAAATTTGAAATCGTAAACTCCGAATCACTTTCGACTCAATTCCGAACAATTTAGCGACCTAACAGATACCTAACAGCGACCTAAAAGCGACCTAAAAGTTACAATAAATTCAAAGTCAGCCAATTATAATTATCAAATATCGCAGCTTTTGAACACCGCAAAGAACAGCCTTGCACGTCCTCTCTAAAAGACAAAAAAATTAACACCCATATTTAGTCTGATGACCGATTGGGATTAGGTTAAAGTGTCGCAATACAAGCGGGAAACAAGCGACCAATCTTAGGTGATTCATAGGTTATTCATATGTGATTCGTATGTTAGTCCGCAGACCGCACCGTAACCCGACATCAAGCATGTTCGACCGTACCCGCACCGTAGTTTTCCCGCATGAAACCAATAAATTTGCAATCATAAACCATAAATCATAAATCATAATTTCTCTCTCCCTCTCTTCCCCTCATAAATCATCAACTATCAATTGTCAACTATTAACTTTCAACTCTAAACTCCCGGACTTCTCTCAACATTCAACTATAAACTATCAACTAAATTTTGCTATACAAACTGCACAAAAATGAAAATTCTTTCCTAAAAAGTTGTTTATTACGTATCTTTGCTGTATTTTTGCGCACTTTTTGACAAACAGAAACAGATTAATCAACAATTACAAGTGCAATAACACAAGAAGTTGATAGTGTTAAGATACTTATAACAACAGCAACGTACGCTATATAAGCATTAACTCGTTCAAACGAAGTAAATAGAAGAAAATAATACAAACACAAAATAATATGGAAACAAAAATTTTACAAGTGTTGAAAACGTTTGTTTATCGCGGAAGCGGGGCAAAAACGCACTCCTTCCGCAGTATGGCAGTGTTATTCGCGCTGCTGACCCTCGGCATCGGAAATGCGTGGGCAGGAGGTGGCAGCAGCGACGCTAATTCTTATGCGGCAATAATGTCGGATAATACAGCGCAAGGTTTGGTGTATATGAAAAAGCAAGATAGTGGCACCCCTTCTGATCCGGCTCTAAGTGCATACCGACACTACAGCCCGACCGCTGCGGTAAATGGCAACAGTAATTACACAAAACTCGGAAGCTATTCTACAAGTGTGGCTGAGAACGCATATTTTTGGGCAATGCCTGCTCGAGGGTATGAATGGAAGGAATGGTCTGGATACGGAACGGGGTATGTGTCAACCACATTCAAGAGTGTTAATCGAAATCCGGAAAGCCACCGGGCGACTTGGGACGGACAGGGAGATGTAATTCATTTTGCCAATGGTGGAGGATCGGGTACATGGACCTTGATTACCGCTAAATTTAAAGAAGCCACAAAATATACCATCACTTATTTGCCCTCTGAGGGAGATGGTAACTATTCTGTGAACTACTCTTACTATAAGACAAAGGAGAGATCAGATGGTGAATACGAGTTCTATACGGATAATACAACCGACGATTATTCCTTTACCCCGACTTCTGAAAGTAAGGGCGTTTACTCGTATGCTGCTGACGTTGTAACCCTTACTGCCACAGAAACCACTTCCGGCAATTTTGTCGGATGGTTTGAGGGAACATCTACGACGGCCAAGTCCACTTCCAAATCGTATACGTATCCTGTAACGCAAACCACAAGCGTAACAGCAGTCTTTAAGTTGGCGTCGTTAGGTGTTGCGACGGGAGATCTTAGCCCGGCTGTGAAAGCGTTAGGCTCTAATAATTATACCATCACGGTTCCTGTGACGGCGCACGGCAGTTGGTCTGCCGGTGACTTTACAGTGGCATTCGCTGAGCAAACAAGTCCGGCTCGTGGTGATGTCACGAAAGGGACTGTTGCTTACGCCCAGAGTTCAGGTAATGTATTGAGCTCTGTAGGAACGTTAACAATTCCGTTTACGTATAATCCTGCTTCGTGGGGAAATACCGACATACTGGTGACCGTCACTCCGGTGTATGGAACTGCTGTTCCGTTCCATATTCTTGCGTCTGCCACAGAGCCGGTTACTGAAGAGGCTCAATTATGGGAGAACGGTGTGAAGACGCAAAGCGGTACGCTGGCTGCTATGGTAACTGCAGCGAATGCACTATCTACCAATCCGACGGTGAAATTGATGCAGAATAAGACGATAGATGCACCGCTGTCATTAACCAAATCGATGGTGTTTGATCTTAACGATAAGACTTTGACGAGTACAGGAACATCTGCTTTCTCTATTGCGGCTCAGGGAATAGATGTGCAGATTGTAGATAATGGATTCTCGCAGTTAGGTACTATCGCAGTATCCAGTTCTCAGAGCGGCAATGTGAGTGTAGTTACCTTTACGCAAAAAGCAAAACTGACCATGCAGGGCGGTACGCTGTCTGCTACCAATACAGGTTCGGGCAGTGCGTATGGTATCAACGTTACGCAAGGAAGTACATTCTATATGACCAACGGTCAATTGACAGTCACCGGTGTGTCGGAGGCACAAGGTGTGCATGTAGCCACTGGAAGTGACTATGCTACGCTCAACGGAGGTTCGATTACTGTTACGGCTCCGACGAATGCATACGGCGTATGGTCGGCAGGCCAGAGCAATGTTACCAGTGCAACGATTGCGGCAGAAACCACTACAGGAGCAAACGCATACGGTGTGTATATCAACGGAGGCGTTTCGACCCTGACCACCAATACGGTAACAGCCACCGCCAAGACCACGAACGCTTACGCAGCCTACGTGAATGCAGGCCGTCTGAACGGCAACGGCGGCACTTTTGCTGCCGAGGCGGTAACTTCCGATGTCTATGGCGTGTATGTGGCAGCAGGCGCAACGGCCATGTTGCAGATGAATGCGGCAGTTACAGCCGAGGCAACCGGCGTAAGCGGTACCAGCGTGTACGGTGTGAACAACCTCGGTACGGTCAGTCTGACGAATGTATCCGTAACGGCTACCTCGCCGACTACAGCGGCTACGGCGGTTAATATTGCTTCCGGAGCGACGGCTACGACCATCGAGGGTGGTACTTACCGTGCGAATGGCAATGGCTCGTCTTATGGTTTGCATCATCAGGCGGGCAGCCTGAATGTGGATGGAGGAGACTTCAAAGCCATCGGTAGCGGCAGTACTATCTATGGCGGTCGATCCACCGTCAATGCTATCATTGCCAACGCCTCCATCTGGGGCGAGACACAAGGTAGCGGCAATACGGCTTACGGTTTTGTGGCAGCAACAGAAGGCAAAAACATTTCGCTGACAAATTGTACTATTAAAGGTATATCCGCTACGAGCAAAGCGTATGCAATCTATTCGCGAGCTAATGTGACGGCTACTAATTGCGATCTGACTGCAACTACCAACGGCACGAACTATGCCTATGGCGTGTATGCAGAAAACGGAACCAATAGCATCGTAAATACCAATGCGACTGTATATTCCAATACTACTTATGCTTATGGCGTCTATCATAAGGCGGGTAGTCTTTCTATGGAAGGAGGTACCTTCGATGTAGAGGCAATGCAGGCTGGCGCCACCAGTGTTGCGCAGGCATATCTGTATGGCCTTTACAACGAAGCAAATATGACAACGACAATCAATAACACCGAGTTTAATGTTTTGCCTGCTTCCGGTAACTCACATTCCCAATATGTCTATGGAGCATATATTAACGGAACGTTGATTAGTTCCGGTGCTACCTATTCTGCGGAAGGATATACCTATGTTTATGGTATTTTTGGTAACTCCGCTTCAACGCTGACATTGTCCAATAACACGATTGGTACAAATGCAACGAATAGTTCATATAGTTATGGCGTTTATGCGAAGAAGAATTTTACAATTGACGGAGATATAGTAAGTGCACATGCCTATGCGAAATACGTTTATGCATTATATTTCGAGGCTTCAACGTCTGATGGCGATGTCTTAACCGGCAAATTCTCTGCCGTGGGAAATGGAACCGATGCTTTCGGACCTCTGAATGATGCGGGCACCGTAGGCAAAATACGACTACAAGGCGGTGTGTATACTACCATGACAAATCTGCAAAAATATACAGTCACTGGTTATGATGTGTTCAATCTGGATGGCACTCATGTAGAATATAGTAATGGATATCGTTTTATTATTGCCACAGAAAATCCGAGTCCTTATGTTTGTTACATCGTGGGAGGAAACTATTATACTACCTTGGAGGCAGCTATGCAATATACCAAAGATAATAGTGGCAATTATACTATTATTCTAACACAAGACTATACCTTACCGGAGGGTGATTATGAGTTGCCGTCCAATGCTACCTTATTGGTTCCGCGTAATGCTGATCAAGCATCCATCAGTGGCGCAACACCGGCAAGACGTACGACAAAGAGTATCATTGTAGAGAATATTCGTCTTACGTTAGCGAGTGGAGCCCACATCAATGTGAATGGTAAGATAGAAGTGGGCGGTGAGATGTACTGTGCAGAAACTGGGCAGATTTGCTATGTATGCAGTGAGTACGGACGTATTCACATGGAAGAAGGCAGTCTCATCCAACTCAATAGCGGCGCTGTTCTCTACGCTTGGGGTTATATTACCGGCCAAGGAGAAATAAAGGTTAAGAACAATGCAGAAGTGCATGAGATGTTCCAGATAGGCGATATGAAATCAATGAGTAATATCGGATACTATTATCATGGTAACAGTGAGAAATTCTTCCTTATAAATCAGTATTCCATACAAAATATAGAAGTGCCTACCACGTATTATTATAATTCACGTTGTATTTGTGCCATGGCTTCCTACTATAATGCTAATTTCATGGGAGATGATAATATCAAATTAGTGGGAACGAGTGGAGCATTATTTCTCGTTACGACAAATGATGAATCCTCTTGGGTGCGCAAAAGTTATGACGCAGAGCATGATTATCAAGTATGGGATGTGAATAGTAAGGCACAATTAGGCTCAATGACAATAAACTTTGAGGAAGGTGTGCCGGTTATTGGTTCGGCATCTTTTAATTCCGCCAGTTACTATCTTCCCATTACCAACAATATGAAGATTCATGTGTTGGATGGTGATTTTACCATTACCCAGACATCGGAATTGTTGCCTGGAGCCTCTGTGGAGATAGATAAGACCGCATCGTTTACAATTAAATCCGGCAAGAATGTGTACGTGATTGATAAAGACCAGTGGCCGTTTACAATTAAGCAAGTAGTTTATTCTCCGAGTTGGAAGAATGGAACAAAACCAACCCGCACCATAGCAGATGCAGCCGTAAATGTACACGGCAAAATCGTAGTGAACGGAGGCTTATTTACTTCCAGCTCCATTACGGATGGGACGAATGCTACGAATGGAGCGAATATTTATTCTACGAATGAGGATGCAGGAACCGTTTCGTATAGTACTGCAGCAACTGCATCTTCATCTGTCAAATGGGTAACAGGACTTCAAGGTTCAGGCTTTTCTACGTCAGCGGTATATAAAACGATAAGTATGGAATCTGCCAAACTGAAGAATAACGATGGTTCTTATACCGCAACGGCAGAGACGTCCTCCGGTGAGGCATTTATCTATCTGGACAACGTATGGCAAAAGACCTATACCAACGGCTGTTTCGAGGTAATCGGTTCAACGGTTTATGCGAAGCCATCCGGCTATGTGGCACTGAAGAAGTCGCAGACCGTAGGCGGCAAGTTGGCAGGCGTGGAGGAGACCAACCATACTTTCCTGACCGCAGACGACAAAATCCTGATTCTGATGGACGACTGCCAGTGGTGGGAGGTAGTGGCCACTTCCGACCCTGCCGTGTTCGAGTGCCAGAAACCGGGCTACGAAGGGTTCTATTACTATGACACCACGGAAAGCAAGTGGAAACTGAAGACCGTAACCGTTACTTTCTATCAGAACGAGACTGGTTCTACCGTTCTCAAGAACATCGTCACGGACTACAACGGCATACCTGACCAGGCGGTTATCGCCACCAACCCGACCAAAGCGACCACAGCAGAATACACCTATTCGTTCTACGGATGGAAGAGCAGTGTGACCGGTACGGAGTACAAGTGGACGGAAGAACTGGAAGTGGCTACGGATGATATGTCTTATCGTCCTGTATTCACAGCGACCAAGCGCAACTACACCATCACGCTTGTCAATGCGAACAACGGCGCGAACGTGCCTTTGGAAGTGCCTTACGGTGATACACCTGAATACGAACCCGTCAAGGATGCTACAGCGCAATACACCCATACGTTCGAAGGCTGGAGTCCCGCCTTCACTACGGTAACAGGTACGGCTACCTATACCGCCACATGGTCCAGCGTAGTGAATGAGTACAACATCACATGGAAGAACGGCGAGACAGTGCTTGAGGTGGATGAGAACCAGCCTTACGGTACGGCTACGGCTTACAACGGTACTACTCCGACAAAGGATGCGGATGATGACTACGCATATACTTTCTCGGGATGGCATAATAGTCTTACCAATGCTCCTAAGGCTAATAATGAGACGGTAACCGGTGCTATCATCTACACCGCGCAATATAATACCACACCGCGTTATGCTGTCACCTTCAATAACTATGATGGTACGCAACTCGATCGTATAGTATATACACAAGGACAGACGCCTGCATATGCGGGTGTGCCTACGCGCAAGCGCGACGATAACGGTTACTTTAAGTTCATCGGTTGGAAGAACAGCAACGGCACGGACTATGCCGCCAACGCGGTGCTGCCTACCGTGACGAAGAAAGAGACCTATACGGCGCAGTACGAGTATGTGACTGACCTGTTTACCATCACGCTGAAGAACGTGGATGGCAATGACGCTACGTGGTCCGGCAAGTTCGGTGTGGGTTCGACACCGTTCTATGACCCTGATGAAGATGATGTGCCTGACACTCCGACCAAGACAGGCAACGCGCAATACAGCTATACGTTCAACGGATGGTCACTGACCAGTGGTGGTGATAAACTGGATCCGACACCTGCGGTAACAGAAGACGCTACCTATTGGGCACTCTTCACGCAGACCGTGAACACATACACGTTGACCGTTGCTTCCAACAATGCGGAATACGGTTCGGTGACACACGCAACGGTTGATGCTCCATACGGCTCTACGGTTACGACCGACAACAATACCTTCACCGTAAACGGCACGACTGTGACCGCCAATCCGACCACACAGACAGCGCAGTACACCTACGAGTTCAGCGAGTGGCAGAATCTGCCCGCTACGGTAACAGGCAATGTAGCCAATGTACAGGCCGTGTTCACCCGTTCGACCCGTTCGTATGACATCACATGGTTGAATGATGACAACAGCCTGATTGAGAAGACAACTGTTGCGTATGGTGAGATACCGACACATGCAGACGCTACGAAGACCGCTACTGCTGAATACACCTATACGTTCAATGGTTGGGACAACACTCCTGTAGCCGTAACGGGTGACGCGACCTACAAAGCCACGTTCAGCAGCAGCAAGAACAGTTACGAAATCACTTGGCTGAATGATGACAATAGCCTGATTGACAAGACAACTGTTGAGTACGGCGTAGTACCGACACATGCCGATGCCATCAAGGCTGCTGACGCGACATACACCTATACGTTCAACGGTTGGACTCCGGCGATAGCCAGTGTGACAGGAACTGCCACTTATACCGCCGTCTTTACCGCCAACCCAATCGCTGTCCTCGAGAATCTGTATGTTGATGATGCAAAGACATTGACAGGGAACACAGCAGCTCTCTTGACCACCATCGCCACGTCGGGCAAACTGAACGTGCCTTCGGGGAAGATACTGACGACCACCGACCTCATTCTTCAGGGGACGACGACCACTTCGGGCCAGTTGTTCACCGTGGATGACAACGTGACCGTGACGGGCGACGCCTACTACGACCTGACACTCAACGCGCAAAGACGTACGTGGTACGGTGTTGCCGTTCCGTGGAGAGTCAGCGCACAGGACGGCGTTTACGGTGACGGCAAACATCTCGTGCTCGGCAAAGACTTCGATATCGTCTGGTACGACGGCGAGACACGTGCCGGTAGTGGTCCTGTGGCTGAATGCTACAAGTACCTTGAGAACATAGGCAATCCCGCCAACCGTATCATCGAACCCGGCCGTATGTACTTCATGTTCTTCGCCCGTCCGTACAACGTCATCCGCTTCCAGAAGAAAGCCGATGCCGACCTCGTCAACTCAGGCAGTGTAGTTACTGACAGA
>CAJOIZ010000029.1 GCA_905234835.1 Paludibacteraceae bacterium | reverse complement strand
TTCATTTTGGTTATTTATGATTGCAAATTGCAAATTTCAAATTTGTTGGTTAGAGGGGTTGTTGTTGGTTTACGGTATTCCGGTATATCGTGCTTTCGGTATTCCGTCGTGTCGGGATTTCGGGATACCGATAATTTGCGGCAAAGGTACGGAAGAATATTTATGATTTCAAATTTCAAATTGCAAATTTGTTGTTTTCGTGCGGGAAAGGTGCGGTTAGTGTTCGGTGAGGTGTGCTTAATATATCGTATATCTATCGTATATCTATCGTGTATCCTTCGTATATCTATCGTGTCGTTGCCGTACCTTGTTACTGTTGGACCGCTGCGCTGACAGACCGCTGATGCTGACAGAACGCTGACGCTGACGGATCGCTACGCTGACAGAACGCTGACGCTGACAGAGGAGAAAGATTAGAGGCGGAGGCGGAGGGTGGCACCGAACTGAGTGGGACGGGCCTTCTGGAAGAAGGGGTTGGACATGGATACGAAATAGAACAGGGTGTAGTCCGTGTCCGTGATGTTCTTCGCCCACAGGGTGAGCGAGAGATGCTGCCATGCGAGGCGGATATTGCCGTTGAGTACGGCGTAGAAGGGTTGCGCCAGCGTGTTCGCCTCATCCCACCAAGTAGGTCCCTGGCAATCGACAGCGAGCGACAAAGAGAGCGTCTGCGGGCATGCCGGCGAGGACGTGCAGGGGAGACTGTAAGCGGCAGTGGCACGTGCGGAGAGTGTATGCCGCGGTGCATAGGGGATGATGTTACCCGAGAAGTCCCCTGTGCCGTTCAGGAAGCGGACGAAACGGGCATCGGTAAAGCCGTAGGCGCAATGCGCATCGGTGCGCCACTTGCCGCCCGTCCAGCGGTAATGGAGTGCGGCCTCCGCGCCAACCGAACGTGCATGGGCTGCGTTCGCCATCATGCGTCCCGTGGTCTTGCCCTCGGGGAAGACAGTGACCTGCAAGTCGTTGATGTCGGACAGGAAGGCATCGGCATCCAGCCGCAAGGTATGGCTGCTGCTCCTCCGCAGCCGCCGGTAGAGCAGCGCGTGCAGTCCCAGTTCAGCCGTCCATGCCGATTCGGGTCGGTACTCAGTAATGCCGGGCTGCGTGTATCGCTTGTCGGCAGCATTGTCAAGGTGCACACCCATATCCGCCATCAGGTCGGTCATCATGCGGTTCTGGAGAATCGTGGAGAATATCTGCGGGTTGTATCCGCCCGCCTTGCTGCCGCGTGCCAGATAGGCATAGAGGGTGATATCGTCCCAGTCGTAGCGCAGGTCCAGCCGAGGAAGGAGTTGGAACCACGTATGGTCTATATGGCCTTTCATGCCCAGTTCAAAAGGTCGCATGCGCGTCATCATAGCGGTCATGCGGTAATGGAGCAAGGCAGATGCATCGTAGTCCATCGCGGCATGTTCGAGGTCAAGGCGCAGCCCAGCAGTGATGTGCAAACGCGGTAGGGGAATGAACTCGCTCTGATGGTAAAGAGCCGCCCCTGCGTTGAAGAGCAAGAAACTGCTGTTCATCGGAATCATGTCCTCCTCAATCTCAAGCGAGTCGGCAGGGAACGCCTTGCGTATGCCGCTGTTGGCATTGGCGAGGATGAGCGAGTCGATGCCGTCGCGCAGGAACGTGACGGGTGCGTCCATGGTGTTGTGCTTGAGGAAAGCCGAGGCGCCCAGCGAGAAGCGGTACCAGGGCACCTGCGCGTGTCCAGACCAGAGTGCATCGAGCATGGCTGCGTGCTGCTGCTGTCGCTGGAGGAGCGTGAAATAGGACATGGGCGTGTAGTCCTGGTCCATGCGCATCCTGTCGCGGAGGAACTGGTAGGTCGCCATGAGTTCGACCTTCTGGCTGTCCGTCTCCCAAACAGCCCGCAGGCTCTCCTGCAGCCATAAGCGTCGGTAGTCGGCAGGGCTGTTGAAGGCAATGATGCCCGTTGCGGCATCGGCGTACGGGAACGCTCCCTGTGCGGTGTATCGGGTCGCAGTGGTGTGGAAGAGGGTCCAACGGGTGTCGGGTCGGAACTGGAGTTGCAGCCTGAGCGAGCCCTCCTGCCCGCGGTCGGTGCGGTCGCCAGTACAAGTGTTGGTATAGAAGCCGTCGGTGCGGTCGTAGGTGCCGCTGAGACTCCATCCGAATCGGTTGTTGCTATTGCGGCAGACGGAAGCCTGTGCTCGGATTGAGTTGGCAGAGCCGTATTCAAGGCTGAGTGTGGCGGCTTTGTCGGGTATGTCAAGGGGCTGTCGGGTCCTAATGGCGAGCAGTCCGCCCATCGTGTTGCGCCCGTATAGAGTGCCCTGCGGTCCGGCGAAGAACGCGACTCCGGCAAGGTCGGGCAGGGTGTGGTCGTAGGCGTTCTTGTCGAGAATGGGTATGCCGTCAATGGTTATGCCGATGACAGGCTGGTCGAGCCTTGCGCCCATACCGCGCACATAGACAGAGGACGTCATGGCGCTGCCATAGTCGGGCATGACGAGGTTGGGGACCTCGGCTGCGATGTCCTTCGGCGATGTGACGTGCATGGCGCTGAGGTCCGCGGGCGTGAGGACCGTGACCTGCCTTGCCTGCTGCTGCGGGTCTGCCGATTCGGTGCCTTTATGCTGCAGAACGACCACCTCGCGCAGTTGTAAGGCGGTCGTGTCAAGGGGAAGAGCTAACAGTATGAGTCCGAGAATGAGACTCATTGTATGAAGGAGCCCTCAAAGCGTGCAGGCATATCGCCCAATCGGGTGTGCGAGAACGTGCAGTTGAAACGCATCTGACGGTTAGGGATGTCAAGCGTGTCGCGGAAGTCCGTCAGAGGGCAGTCGGTGTACGCCGCATGTTCGGGTCCCCACGTGAGGATGACACTCGCCTGATTGACGAGGATGAGTTTGCCGCTTTTCTGATAGGGGAGGTTCTCGGCATAGACGTCCAATCCGACGGGCATCTTGTCGGAGAACTTAATCTGCAACATCTCGATGGTGAGCAACTGCTGCTTGTCGTCAACGGTGACGACCATCGTGTCCGTGTTGACAAAGGATGCCGGCCCGACTTGGATGGAGAGCTGCCCCGCGATGCGGTACTCAGAAGGCTGTTCCTGCTGAGCAGGTTCGTTGTTTCCCTTTTCGCACGATGCGAACATGAGACAAAGGGTCAAGAAGAAGATGATTCGTTTCATAGGTATTGTGTTTTTTGTTGTCGGCGGCAAAAGTAGAACAAAGATACGGAAACACACCTTAAGATTGTCTTAATTTTTCTGCGGACGTCATTTTTTCATCGGAACGGATAGGCTGAAGGCGCACAGTTGTCGGTCTGTTTCCGTCCTGAACGCCATCCCAAGCAGTGCCGCGAAGCGTTGGGCAGCAAGCAGCGACTGCCTGTCGTCCGGGTCAGAGAAAGGTGCTGACGGCGAGACGGTTCCGCACGTCCGTGCCTCTACTCGGATGACGAACTCGTGTAAGGTGAGTACAGACGAGAAGGTCAGTGAGGCGGCTTGTCTGCTAATCAGCGGCAGGACGGCATCGAAGACGGCACGGAGGGTCGGCGGATCGGTCAGGATGTCGCTGACAAAAGGTGAGAGATGCCATTGGACGGTGATGCCGCCGGTCTCCCATGCCGAGGCATAATCGTCGTGGAGGGATTGGAAGAAGTCCGGCAGGTTGCATGAGCGGACACGGTCGGGCATAAAAGATGTGAAGAGCCGCGTCCAATCAAGTTCCTGTCCGAAGGCCGGTGATGTGCTGTGGAGGATGTATCCCACCCCTCGAATGGTCTGCAGTGTGCCGGAGTCTTTGAGGTTGAGTTTGCGCCGCAGGCTGTGGATATGCACGTCAAGAATGCCCGTGTCGTATGCGGGTTCGTCACCCCATACCTCGTGCCAAATCTCGCCTCGTGTGCAGACCGAGTTGCGGTGCTTGTAGAGGAACGAGATGAGTCGGTATTCGATGACGGTGAGCGCGACAGGACGGCTGTCAATGAAGACTTGCCGCGTCCTTGGGTCAATATGGATGGCTGCGGACATAAAAAAGGTGTTGTCTTAACCGGCGGCAAAGGTACGCAGAAAAAGGCGAACCGACAAATTCGGAATATTTTGCAGAGAAAATACAAGTATTGTTGCTGCAATATCAGGAAAGATGTATCTTTGTGCGCCGATTTTTGCAGAAAGAAATATGTCAGACAATCATTCAGTGCCTGTCCTGCTTCTGACAGGGTATTTAGGGAGCGGCAAGACAACGCTGCTCAACCGCGTGTTAACCAACCAGAAAGGCATCCGTTTTGCCGTGATAGTGAACGACCTCGGGGAGGTGAACATCGATGCCGACCTGATCCAGAAAGGCGGAATCGTCTCCTCGCAGGACGACAACCTCGTGGCGTTGCAGAACGGCTGTATCTGCTGCACACTGAAGATGGACCTGGTTCAGCAACTTCACGACCTGTGCGCCGCCCGTCAGTTCGACTACATCGTGATTGAGGCGAGCGGCATCTGCGAACCTGCCCCCATAGCGCAGACGATATGCAACTACACGCGGATGGTGCCTTTCACCGAAGCCCCCTATCCGAGGTTAGACTGCATCGTGACCGTGGTGGACGCGTTGCGGCTGCGGGATGAGTTCGCATCGGGTGACGAATTGCAAAGAAAAGACTTGGACGAGGAGGACCTTGCCTCGTTAGTGATCCAACAGATTGAGTTCTGCAACCTCATTCTCCTGAACAAAGCGTCGGAAATCAGCGCGGAAGAACGCGCACACGTCCGTGCCGTCATCCGCGCCATCCAGCCCACGGCAGAGATTATCGACTGCGACTGGTGCGACGTGCCGATGGAGAGGCTGTTGGACACGGGCTTGTTCCGCTTTGACGATGTGGCAGGCAGTGCGGCGTGGATCCAGGGCGTGGAAGGTGCTGTGGATGAGGACGATGATGATGACGATGACGACGAGGAGGAACACGGGCATCACCACGAGCATGAGGATGAACACGAACATCACCACCACCACCATCATGACGATGAGGGCGAGGCAGAGGAGTACGGTGTCGGGACGTTTGTCTATTACCGCCGCCGTCCGTTCAGTCTAAACCGTTTTGACGACTTTGTGGCGCGGCTGTGGGACAAGCGCATCATCCGCTGCAAGGGGATGTGCTATTTCTCCAACGAGCCGGACATGTGCTACCTGTTCGAGCAGGCGGGCCGTCAGTTCAACCTCAAGCAGGCGGGCGAGTTCTACGCCACGATGCCGAAGGAGGAGCTGATGCAGCTGATGGCGCAAGACCCCATCCTGCGGCGCGACTGGGACGAGAAATACGGCGACAGGATGCAGAAACTCGTGTTCATAGGACAGCACTTGGACCGCGAGAAGATAGAACAGGCATTAGACAACTGCCTGGATTAAACAACGTAACCATATCAAAAACAAAATAAACAACTATGAAAGTCAATTATCTGAACAAGAGACATATAGGTCTCAGCGAGGAAGAAAAGAAAGAGATGCTTGCCGAGGTAGGCGTTGAGTCGATGGAACAGCTCATTGAGCAGACGATGCCGAAAGACATCCTGCTTGACAAGCCTCTTGAACTGGACGAGCCGATGACGGAGCAGGAGCATTTAGACAGCATCGCCGATATGGCGGCGGAGAACCTGCCCTACAAGAGCCTTATCGGCCGCGGCTGGTACGGCACGGTAACCCCTGCGGTGATTGCCCGCAACGTTCTGGAGAACCCCGTATGGTACACCTCTTACACCCCTTACCAAGCCGAGGTCAGCCAAGGCCGTTTGGAAGCATTGTTCACATTCCAGACGATGGTAAGCGACCTGACCGGTCTGCCCCTCGCTAACTGCTCCCTGCTGGACGAAGCCACTTCTGCCGCCGAAGCCGTGACTATGATGCGCAACCTCCGTACGCGCGAACAGGTGAAGAACAACGTAAGGAAAGTGTTCGTGGACGAGAAAGTATTTGAGAACACAATGAGCGTTCTCCGCACCCGCGCCAAAGGTCAAGGTATAGACATCGTGGTAGGCAACTACGCTTCATTCGAGCCGTCCGCCGAGTATTTCGGTGCGCTTGTCCAACTGCCAAATTCGGACGGTAGCATAGAGGACTATGCCGGCTTCATTGACGATTGCCACAAGGCAGGAATGAAAGTGACCATAGTAGCCGACCTGATGGCAATGGCATTGCTTCGTCCGTTGGATGCAGACATCATGTGCGGAACGGCACAACGTTTCGGCCTTCCGATGGGCTTCGGCGGTCCGACCGCAGGTTATATGGCTACCCGTGACGAGTTCAAGCGCGATATGCCCGGACGTATAATCGGTCTGAGCAAAGACACCTACGACCACCCCGCATACCGTCTCGCTTTGCAGACCCGCGAACAACACATCAAACGCGAGAAAGCTACATCGAATATCTGTACCGCTGAGGCTCTCTGCGCTATGATGGCAGGTTTCTACGGCGTTTATCACGGTGCGGAAGGCATCCGCGAAATAGCAGAAGGCATCCACGGCAGAACCGTATATCTGAACGAACTGATGCAGGCGTACGGCATCGAGCAGGACAACACCGAGTTCTTCGACACCCTGCGCTTCCACGTGAAGGATGTGCACAGCCTGCAGGAGAAAGCCCTCGACCGCGGCATCAACCTCTATTACGGCAAGGACTTCGTCGGCATCAGTCTTGACGAGACCGTGACGCTGGACGATATGAACAACCTCATCGACCTCTTCGCCGAACTGACGGGCAACCAGCCGCGTTACGAGCAGTCGGAGGACGCCTTCATGGGCCTGTGGGCGATTGACGAGAGCCGTGTCCGCGAGGTGGATTACATGCAGGCGGAGGTGTTCAAGAAATACCACACCGAGACGGAGATGATGCGCTATATCAAGCGTCTTGACCGCAAGGACATCAGCCTGACGCATACGATGATACCGCTCGGCAGCTGCACGATGAAGCTCAATCCCGCTGCTGCGATGATTCCTGTCACGATGCCTGGTTGGATGGCTGTTCATCCGCTGGCTCCGCAGGACCAGACCGAGGGCTTCAACGAGATGCTTGATGAGTTGCAGAACCAGTTGGCTTCCATCACGGGCTTTGCGGCGTGCAACCTGCAGCCCACCAGTGGCGCTGCCGGCGAATATACAGGTCTGGTGACCATTCGCGAGTACCTGCACCGCAAGGGACAGGACAACCGTACGGTGCTGCTCATTCCCGCATCGGCACATGGTACAAACCCCGCTTCGTGCGTACAGGCAGGTTTCACGCCCGTAGTCATCAAGTGCGATGAGAACGGCAATACTGACCTTAACGACTGGCGTGAGAAAGCCGAAGCCAACAAGGACGTATTGGCAGGCTGTATGATTACCTATCCGTCCACGCATGGTATATTCGAGATGGCTATCCGCGAGATGTGCGAGATTATTCACAAGAACGGCGGTCAAGTCTATATGGACGGCGCAAATATGAACGCGCAGATTGGTTATACGAACCCCGGATTTATCGGTGCTGATGTATGCCACTTGAACCTGCATAAGTCCTTTGCATCGCCTCACGGCGGCGGCGGTCCCGGTGTAGGTGCTATCTGCTGTGCCGAACACCTTGTAGAGTGTATGCCTTCCGAGGACAACAACCGTGTTTCGTCAGCCCTTTACGGCAACGCCAATATGGCGCTCATCTCCTACGGCTATATCCGTATGATGGGCTATGAAGGACTGCGTGAGGCAACTGCCACAGCTATCCTTTCGGCTAACTATATGGCTAAGAAACTCAAAGACGCTTACGGCATTGTCTATACCGGCGTAACGGGCAGGGTAGGTCACGAACTGATTCTTGACTGCCGTCAGTTCCACGCTATCGGCATCACCGAGACGGACATCGCCAAACGCCTGATGGATTTCGGCTATCACGCACCAACGCTGTCGTTCCCCGTACACGGAACACTGATGATTGAGCCTACTGAGAGCGAAAGCAAGCACGAGATGGATCAGTTCATTGACGCACTGCTCACTATCCGCGAAGAAATCCGCGAAGTGGAAACAGGCAGGGCAGATGCCAAGGACAACGTACTGCTCAACGCACCGCATCCCGAGTACGAAATAGTGGCAGACGAATGGCATCACGCTTACAGCCGTCAGAAAGCCGCTTATCCGACCAACTGGGTGGCTGAAAACAAGTTCTGGATTCCCGTCAGCCGTGTGGACAACGGTTGGGGCGACCGCAATCTTGTAGCCAAATTCTAAATGATGAAGCTGAATCAGAAATGGTGGGTTGAACTGCGCGAACTGGTTATCATAGCCCTTTGCGTGGCACCGTATGCGTTGGTAGTCAATCGTGTACTGGTGCCTCACGCTATCATAGGCGGCGGATTGACCGGTTTGTGTGAAATCATTTACTTTGCCAGTGGGGAGATAATCCCCATCTGGCTGAGTAACTTGGTTATCAACTTGATACTACTCGTAACAGCCATCTTCCTGCTTGGCTGGAAACCGTGCATCCGGGCTATGTATGGCATTATGTGTCTGACTATTTGGCTGCGCGTGATAACCGTGTCGGACGTGCCCGTTATTTCCGACCCCTTTATGGCGGTTATCCTGTGCGGCATATTGAATGGTGCGGCACTCGGATTGCTGTATATGAACAATGGTAATACTGGTGGTACGGACATAGTGGCGATGATAGTCAATAAGTACCGCCACGTGACTATGGGACGTGCTCTCTTTATGGTGGACGTGCTCATTATCAGCAGTGCATGGTTCTTGCCACAAGTTACTAAGGTAGAGCAGTTGCTCTTCGGTCTGTGTTATGTCTTTGTGGAGACTCAATCGGTGGACTGGGTAATGGGCAGAGGACGGCAAAGCGTCCAGTTCTTCATCTTCTCCAAAGAATACGATAAGATTGCGGAAGCAATTATGACACGCGTAGGCAGAGGAGTCTCGTTCCTTGAGGCACAAGGAGCGTATAGCAAGCAGGAAACGAAGCTGATTATGCTCATCGTGCGCAAGTCGGAGGCAACGCAGATCTTCCGTATAGTACACGAGATAGACCCGACTGCGTTCATAAGCGAGACACCTACCAGAGGTGTGTTCGGACAGGGATTTGAGAACCTGAAGAACGAGACGTAATATGATTAAGTATGATGAACTGATGAAGACCCTTCGTAAGGGTCAGTATGATGCCACGGCATATCTGTTGTGCGGCGATGAGTCGTACTATATTGACTTGGCGAGTCAGTTCATCGAGCAGCATGTCTTAGACGAAACGGCGCGCGAGATGGACCAGATAGTGGTCTATGGCAAAGACTTGTCGGGCGATGATATATCCCCCGTGATAGGTCACGCGCGCGGTTTTGCGATGATGGGCGGCAAGAAAGTGGTCATTGTCAAGGAGGCGCAAACCATCAAGAAATGGGAGTCGCTCGGCTTGTATATGGAGCACCCGCAGCCGAATACCGTACTTGTCATTTGCTATAAGTTCGGTAATCCCGACAAGCGGCTGACTGTCTGGAAGAACTTCGAGAAGAACGGCGGCGTATGGATGCAGTCGGACAAGTTGCGCGATTATCAGATGGCTGCTTGGATTCAGTCGTACTTGGAGAGCGAGATACGTACCAAACGGCTCAATATATCGTTTGAGCGCAGCGTGCCGCAACTCTTGTCGGACTATATAGGTACGGATATGTCGGGCGTGGCAAAGGCTGTGGACAAACTCATTCTCGGTATGCCCGAAGGGCAGAATTGTATAGATGCGGCTCTCATCGAACGTAATCTCGGCATATCGAAGGACTTCAATGTCTTTGAGTTGCAGAACGCACTTATTACGGGGGACGTGGTCAAGGCGAATAGGATAACGCGCTATTTCGCTTCGTCCAAGTCCCACCCGATGATTAAGGAGTTGGGCGTTCTTTATAACTTTTTCTCCAATCTGATGATTTACCACTACTTGTCCGACAAGTCGGAGCGTGTGGCAGGTCCTGCGTTAGGTGTTCCGCCTTTCTTCGTGAAGGACTATGCGCAGGCGGCACGGCGTTTCTCTGCAGGTAAGACGTTCCGTATCATCGGGTATTTCCGCGACACCGATGCCCGACTCAAGGGTATCGACAATCCTTCCGCCACCGACGAGGACCTTTGGAAGGAACTGATCTACAAGATACTGCACTGATACCGTTAATGTTCGCCGGACCTTCTGTCCGGCGAACATTTTCTTATCCTCTCCATTCTCCCGTTGTCCCTCTTTGCCCGTTGTTCTTTTCTGTACTCTGTCCCTGCGCCCTTTGTTCCTTACATTACTGTGTTCTTTGTGGCACTTTGTTTCTCATATCGCTTTGGATTCTTGTCTTTGGCTGCCTCTCTTTGTATTCCTGTCTTCAGAGTTGCTCTGCGCCTTTCTGCCTAAAATCTGCTGTCAATTCCGTATGATACACGATAGATATACGATAGATAATCGATAGATATACGTTAGATACACGATAGATATACGTTAGATATACGATAGAGATACGATAGAGATACGTTAGATATACGAAATGTTAAGCAGGTTTCATAATAGTTTTACCGTATCCTGCTCCATGTTTTTGGACACAATTATTTTCGGAAAACTTGTATATGTCGCTTTTTTTGTACTTTTGCAGCCGGAAGTGTGCACTTTCTGACGCCAACGGATGGCGAAGTAACAATACCGTCAGCTCTTAGACGTTAAATAGGGGTGAGCGCAAAGCGTTGCGCTGAATACATATTTGAAACAATCGAACCCGAAAGGGTGAGAATAAAGAAGCGTTTGCTTTATTTGAGGATTCATTCAAACTTGGACACTTTGAATCTCTATTCCGATAATATGGCAGAACGCTCGCGTTAGTGCGTGAGTTTTCTGTTTTTGGATAGAGTGGGAGTCCAAGCCCGAATGAACCAATAGCAGTTTGCTCACGTTTTTTCGTGATAATATAAACAATCTTACTAATTTAAAAACCGATGGGGCGATGGGATATAACTGCCGCAATTAACTATGAGAAAATCTATTTTTATTCTCTCAACTTGTTTGGTAACAACTTTTCTTAATGCCCAAGTTACTTTGGATTACACGTATTCTTTTCATGGGAATGGTACAGGAAAAGTTGTTTTTTATTGGCCTTACGATAACAATAACGGTAACGGAATGCAAATTGGTGGTGCTTCTTACAGTAATTTTAATACTACTACTTATGGGAACATTCTTGCCTTTTATGATAGTAATGTTTATAAGATACTTGATCTTGATACATATACACTATTCGATAGAATGACATTTGAGAATAGCAGTGACAAATATTATGAAATTCGATTAACGGCAAAAGGATATTTTACCAACGATGATAGGATTTGTTATGCTGTTGTAGAAGTGGATAGACAAAAATATGGTTCGGAATATCATCATTTGTATATATATGATTCAGAAAAGAATCTTATTCAGGATTTAGGGACAAGTAATTATATAAGTGCATGTATGATTCCACTGCATGATGGTACATATAAGCTTGGCGTAGCGAGATATTACAACTATAATTATACCATTGAGATATATTCTCTCCCCGGTAACGGAGATATAAGTACGGATATTCCTGCTCCTTCTTCTCCGAAGCGCTCTGCGCGTAAGATGGCTCGTGACGGACAGGTGGTGGTTGAGACAGAGAATAACATCTACACGCTTACAGGTACAGAGATTAAGTAAAAATATATAAGCAAATAAATGCTCTTAACACGAAAAGAGACGTTTGCTTGAGCGTCTCTTTTCTTGTTACTGAAATATGAGGATTAGTTTTCTTTTATAGCGGTGTTACTCCGTGTTCATTATGCCCTCTTAGTTCACGCCTTTTCTTCGTCTTTCTCGCTCATGTTCTTGATAAACAGATTGACCAGATGTTTCGTTACGATGGTATGACGGACGGCATGACGCGCCTTGTCCGCAACGGCGGACTTGTTGTCGTTTTGACCGGCTGCTTGCTGTTCGGCTTGTGCCACTTGTTGTTCACGTTGGTCCATCTTGGCGCGCAGACCTGCCGGAGCGTGCTTGTATAGGAAGTTATAGCACGGAATGGTTGCCTTCATGATATAGGGCGTGAGGAAGGTGGTTACCACACTGGACGCCACGATAATAGGATAGAGGGCGGGATGTGTCACGCCGAGGGTGGTACCCAGTCCGGCGATGATGAACGAGAACTCGCCAATCTGTACGAACGAGAAACCTGTCTGCATCGCATCGCGCATCGTCTCGCCGCCCCACCAGCAGCCTAAGGTGCCGAAGACAATCATTCCGACAACAACCACTATGCAGACCAGCAGGATACTGGACCAGTATTCCGCCAGATTGGCAGGGTTAATCATCATACCTACTGAGACAAAGAAGATGGCGGCAAAGACGTTCTTCAGCGGTGTCATCAGTTGTTCGATACGGTGTGACTCTACTGTCTCGGCAAGGATTGTTCCCATTACGAATGCGCCGAGGGCGCTGCTGAAACCCGCTTCCTCTGCCGTGAGCACCATGCCGAGGCACAAGCCGAGGGCGAGGATGATAAGTGTCTCGTCGTTCAGGTAGGGTTTGACTTTGCGCAGCAGGGTAGGGATAATCAGTATGCCGCAGACGAACCAAACAACAAGCGTGATAGCCAGGACACCCACTTTGCGGAGCAGTTCAGCGCCTTCAAACTGGTGTTTGATGGCTATACTGGACAGCAATACCATCAGCACCACCGCCACCACGTCTTCGATGATAAGGATGCTGGTGGCGCCTTTGACGAACCGTTCCTTGCCCAGACCCGCTTCGTCAACAGCCTTCATGACGATGGTCGTGCTGGACATGCACAGCATGCCTGCCAAGAAAAGGGAGTTCATCATATCCAGTTTCGCCCACTGGCCGACACCGTAGCCGAGGAGCATCATGCCCCCCGATGATTGTGAGCGCGCCGATGGCTGCCACCTTTCCGCTGCTGATGAGGTTCTTGATACGGAACTCCAGACCGATGCAGAACAGCACGAACAGCACGCCGATGTTGCCCCATGCCTCAACATTCTCAGCGCTGACAAGGGTCTTGCCGAACAGATAGGGGCCGACCAGCACGCCTGCAACAATGTAACCCAGTACGACGGGTTGCTTCATCAACTTGAACAACAGACTCACCACGCCTGCTGTAATCATCAGAATGTAAAGATCTTGTACCATAGATTATGTTTGTTTGTATATGTGATGTGTCTTCTGTTTTACCGTTGTATGACGATGGCTTCGGATGCGCCTGTGCGGACTTGCAGCCATGCCTGCAGGCGTTGCAGGTCATCTGCTTTCAGGTCTTTGCGTTTGGCGGTAGTCAGTATGGCGACAAACTGCTGTTTGTCTTCCGCTGATTGTGCCAGTACGATGTCTGTTATTTGCGGGTACTGTGCCCGTATTTCGGCTTCGATGTCGGCAACGGGCATTTGTTCTTTCTGCGTATGGATGGTCAGACTGTCCACCATATTGCGCAGACGGGTTATCTCGTTGTCGCGGTCAAGCAGTTGTTCCTCGTGTGTGCGGAAGATGTCGCGCACGAGTTCGTTCTCGTCCAGAGCGGCTTGTGTGTGTGCCTGATAGGCGGCATCGAGGTGGAAATGGAGTTGTTCGGGCTGTAATCCGTGCTGTGCGGCGGAGAGATACAGGCTGTTGTATGCTGCCGAGTCCGGTTCTTCACCGGCTATATAGACATCTACGGTGGCGATGCTGTCGTTCACTATCCGGTAGTCGTATATATAACTGCGGGCGAAGTTCTTGTTCTCCTGGACAAATGCGTTCACCGCCCGCGCGAAGTTGTTCTCGCGCACAACGCTGACGGCGGAGATGACGCTCGGCACGATGATGGCGATGAGCAGGATACCGAACATCCATTTGCGGCGCGCCTGCTTCAGCACGTCCTTGGAAATAACCATTCTGTAGCCCAGATACTTGGTGCCGATAAAGGCGGCGAGGGCGATGAACGTGAAATTGATGAAGAACAGGTACAGCGCGCCGAACAGGAACGTGGGATTCAGTGTTGCCAGTCCGTAGCCTGCCGTGCACAGCGGCGGCATGAGCGCCGTGGCGATTGCCACGCCGGACATCACCGTGCCTTTCTCCTTGCGCGAAATCTCCAGTATGCCCGCCAATCCGCCGAAGAGGGCTATCAGCACATCGTAGATGGTGGGGTTGGTGCGCGCCAGCAGTTCGGTGGGATGCACCAGGTCCAACGGCGAGACAAGGAAATAGAGCGTGGCGGACAGAACAGATATGCCCACCATGATGCCGAGGTGCTTGATCGAGTGCTTGAGCAGGTCAGGATCGTTGGTGCCGAGCGCCAGTCCGAAACCGATAATAGGCGACATCAGGGGCGAGATGAGCATCGCGCCGATGATGACGGGTATCGAATTGACGTTCAGCCCCACGGAGGCCGTGACCACAGCGCAGAAAAGGATGACGATGTTCGGTCCGCGGAACGCTATGTTGTCGCGGATATTGACTGCGGCGGCATCGACATCAATATAGTCGCGCAGGTCCACCAGTCCGATGAACCTGCGCCATAGTCTGTTTATTGAAGACATTTCTCGTAAAGCGGTTTGGCATCCACCGCGCTGCGGATCATCCCGTGCAGGGTGTCTATGCTCACACGGTCCTGCTGCATCGTGTCGCGGTAACGGACGGTGACACAGTTGTCACCAAGCGTGTCGTGGTCCACGGTGATGCAGAAAGGCGTGCCGATAGCGTCCTGACGGCGGTAGCGTTTGCCGATGGAGTCTTTCTCGTCATAGCCCGTGCGGAAATCAAGTTGCAGCATACGCATGATCTCGCGGGCTTTCTCGGGCAGACCGTCCTTCTTGACGAGCGGCATCACGCAGCACTTGAACGGCGCCAGCACCGGCGGCAGCGACAGCACGACACGCGAGTCGCCACCCTCCAGCTGCTCTTCCTTGTAGGCGGAGCAGAGGACGCTCAGGAACATACGGTCCACACCTATACTGGTCTCAATGACGTAAGGCGTGTAACTCTCGTTCAGTTCGGGGTCGAAGTACTCGATTTTCTTGCCCGAATACTTGGCGTGCTGCGACAGGTCGAAATTGGTGCGGCTGTGAATACCCTCCACCTCCTTGAAGCCGAAAGGCATCTGGAACTCGATGTCGGTAGCAGCATTGGCGTAGTGTGCCAACTTCTCGTGGTCGTGGAAGCGGTACTTCTCATCGCCCAGCCCGAGAGCCTTATGCCAGCGCAGACGCTGGTCTTTCCAGTAGTCGAACCAACGCAGTTCCTCGCCCGGGCGCACGAAGAACTGCATCTCCATCTGCTCGAACTCGCGCATACGGAAGATGAACTGGCGCGCCACAATCTCATTGCGGAAAGCCTTGCCTATCTGCGCGATGCCGAAAGGCACCTTCATACGTCCCGTCTTCTGCACGTTGAGGAAATTGACGAAGATGCCCTGTGCCGTTTCCGGTCGGAGATAGACTTTCATCGCTCCGTCGGCGGTGGACCCCATCTCAGTGGCGAACATAAGGTTGAACTGCCTTACGTCTGTCCAGTTGCGTGTGCCGCTGATGGGGCAGACGATGCCCTCGTCAAGGATGATCTGCTTCAGTTCCTCAAGGTTCATCTCGTTCATCGCCTTGCTGTAACGCTCGTGGAGCGCGTCCCATTTGGTCTGATGCTCCTGCACGCGGGGGTTGGTCTGGCGGAACATCCGCTCGTCGAACGAGTCGCCGAAGCGTTTGCGCGCCTTGTCCACCTCTTTCTGGATTTTCTCCTCGATCTTGCCCAGCTGGTCTTCAATCAGCACATCGGCGCGATAGCGTTTCTTCGAGTCGCGGTTGTCAATGAGCGGGTCGTTGAACGCGTCCACGTGGCCGGATGCCTTCCAGGTCGTGGGGTGCATGAAGATGGCGGCATCGATACCCACGATGTTCTCGTGCATACGGGTCATCGCGTTCCACCAGTACTGCTTGATGTTGTTCTTCATCTCCACGCCATTCTGACCGTAGTCATACACGGCACCCAGACCATCGTAAATCTCGCTGCTCGGGAACACGAAGCCGTACTCCTTGCAGTGGGCGACTATCTTTTTGAATGTTTCTTCCTGTGTAGCTGCCATGGTTATTTGCTTTTTTGTGCTCCGTATCCGCTCTTTGCACCGAAGAAGAGCATTGCCTTGTCCAAACTGTATCGGTTGCCGTACATCGAAACGCGGATGGTTTCTGACCCCTGCATGTTCATACCGTGCGCCTGACGGTAGAGGTTGGCCGCCGAGTTGGCATCAAAACTCTGGCTGCTGACCACTTTCAGCGTGGCAAACGCCTGCAGATAATCCTGATCGATTACCTTCACGAAAGCGTCATCGCCTGTCAGTTCCTTGTTGCCTTCGTATTTGGGCAGGATTGCCTCGTCCACTTCCTCAAAACGAGAAACAGGCACGTTGGTCCATTTGCCGCCGCCCGAAGGAGGTAACTGCAAGTCTGCCGCGTTCATAAAGAACAGGTTGTCATATACATTCGTCTTGCGGTTCTTCTCAAGGTTGGGATAGTCGGTATGTGTGCGCGCGATGGCGGCATAGTTGTTGCAAAGGAAGATGTTGTTGTACAAGTCGCCATTAGCACCTGTCATAAACTCATATCCGTAGCCCATATCTTCCATCGATTTGTCACGGCACCAAGAGAAAGCCACTGTGTTATGATGGAATTTGACGTTTGTCTTGTATTGTGTGTCGCTTGCTTTGGAGGAGCCGCCTATACGCACTGCGCCGTAACGGTTGCTGATAAACACGCAGTTGTATATCTCTATCTCGCCCAAACGGGAGATGAACTGTATGCCGAAGTACGGGCTGTTGGCGAACAGGCAGTTGCGGATGATAACGTTGCCCGCCACCGAGCCGTCCGCCTTGATAATCTGGTGGTTCAGTTGGGGAGGAGTGGCATCTTCCATACGTCCTGTCTCAAAGGCTTTGCTGGGGCAGCCGTTGCGAGGGTCGGACGGGTCGTTGGGCTTGTACGAGTTCTCAAGGCCGTAGTTGAACATAATGCCGTCAATGGTGAGCGTACCTTTCGGTTGGGTTGCCATCACGTCGTCCAGTTTGCTCAAGGTAATCAATCCTTTCACGCCGTTCGATCCGCGCTGGGCTTCGGTGGGTTCCATCTTCGTGATGTACTTCAGCGGATCACGCTGCGTGAAGTCGCTGTTCCAGCCGCCTTCAAGAGTGACCCACTTGCTGATTTCCACATAACCGGCATCCAGTTTGCCGAGATAGTTGCCTTCCGCTATGCGGATGGTAGTGCCGTCCGTAGCGTTGTCAAGAGCTTTCTGAAGATCCTTCATCGCCTTGTCGGGAGCCGAACCGTCGGCGCGTGCCGAACCGTTGGTGCTGACGTAGAGTACGTTTTGTGCCATGCACATACCTGCTGTTGCCAACGCAAGAGCAAGCGGGAGAATTACTTTCTTCATAGTTATTGTTTTTTTTATCAGGTTTATACTGCTGCTATTAAAACTCCACTTTCGGAGCGGTGTCCGCACCCTGCTGCGCCTCGAAGTAGGGCTTGCGCTCGAAGCCGAACATGGAGGCGACAATGTTGTTGGGGAACTTGCGGATGAACGTGTTGTAGGTCTGCGCGCACTCGTTGAATGTGTGACGAGCCACGGCGATGCGGTTCTCCGTGCCTTCCAACTGGGCCTGCAGGTTGAGGAAGCCCTGATCCATCTTCAGTTCGGGGTACTTCTCAATGGTTACAAGCAGCCGGCTCAATGCGCTTCCCACCTGGCTCTGCGCCTGCTCGAAGGCCTGCAACTGGTCAGGAGTGATGTTCGTCGGATCGACTGTCACCTGGGTTGCTTTGGCACGTGCCTCAATGACTCCCGTCAGTATAGCCTGTTCTTTGTCAGCCAGCCCCTTGGCGGTAGCCACAAGGTTGGGAATGAGATCCATACGGCGCTGGTACTGCGTCTCAACCTGACCCCATGCCTGCTCCACGTTCTCCTGTTCTGTCACCATACGGTTGTAACCCTTGACCATCCACACTGCAAAGAGTCCGATGACCCCGACTACCAAAATGGTAGATAAGACATTCTTTTTCATTGTTATTATTGGTTTTTAGTTGTTTATATCGTCTGTTTCTTTAATCGGTAGGGTTAAATGTCAGAATTTTCTTCCGGCTCCTCCTCCGCCGCTTCTTCCTCCTCCCCAGCTTCCGCTGCTGCTACGGCTGCCTCCGCCGCTGTAACTGCTGTGGCGTTCCGCCTCCCTGCGCTGCTGTTCGCGGATGCGCTCCTGCTCGCGCTCATAATGCGATGGGATGGAATAGCTTACAAACGTCACATTGCCGCATACCTCGCACTGGTATCTTTTGCTACCTTCGCCGCGTTTGTCATACGTCGGGGCTATCTTGACAGCACAGTCCCTGTACGCCACTGCGTGTTCGCCGCAGTTCTTGCAGTCGCTGTAATTGCTGTACGTCTTGCCTTTGAAGCGCGCCGCCTCCGTATGACCGCAGTCAGGACACTGCCAGTAGTCGAACGCGAAGATACGCAGACGGCTTTCAATCTTTTGCGGTTCACTGCCAATCTCCTCGAATGTCTCCTGTGGCAGTTTGTTCATCTTCGCGCCGCAGGCGGGACAAGCATAGGGAAGGTCTCTCATTGCCTTGCGCTGCTTGCGGTAGGCAAGATAGAGGAAAGGCAACGTAAGCGGGAAGAACAGGCTCAGGCAACCTACCCCGTGCTGCAGGTTCTCCGATTTGTCAATGAGTTGCGGACGCTCCTTAAAAGATGACTTCTCCACCTTTCTAAGTTTGTACAACGCCCATATAGTGAGCAATATAAGGATAATAAGCGAGAAATATAGGTAGTGATAGACCGGGTCGTCATCGGAGTCATAGTGTTTGGGAGACCATCCGAGCAGCAGTTCTTCTTTAGCTTGGTCCGTAAGTAGCTCGTTGGCTATATCGACAGCCATCCGCCATATACCCGTGTTGTAGTCGCCGTCCGAGAGGAACTGTATGTTGTCGTCTATGATCCGGTCGCACACGGCATCGGGCAGCATACCCTCCACTCCGTAACCGGTATGGATGCGTATGTCGCGTGTACCCAATGAGAAAAAGAGCAGTACGCCCGTGTTACGTTCCGACGAACCGATTCCCCAGAGATTGAACAACTCTTGGCAGAAGTCCACCGCCCACCATTTGTCCTCATCAAAACCGCCAATCAGCACCACTGCCATCTCCACCTCCACCATCCGGTAGAGTTCGTGGCACAACTGGTTGAGATTGGCGACGACATCCTCACGGAGAATCCCGTCAGGGTCGGACACATAGTACTCCTGCCCGTAGACTTTCGGACTGGGTACAGTGGCGGGCGTATAAAGCCGCGTCAGCGCATCTTCGGCAGGCTCACTGCTTTCCTGCGCCCACACAGAAACAGGCGCAATAAAACAGAGCAGGACAAACAAAAATAGTTGTTTCTTCATTTACCGTGAGTCTCTTGGGTTACCCGGGGAGTAGGTTGTTAACAATAAACTCTCGCTCGTACAGATAATCGCCGAGTATAATCCTTGACTATATGTGGCTGGTGATAAATAAGCTTTTTTCATAGTATGAAGATGTTCGCTTGATGAGGAGGATTAGTATTTTTGCCCTTGAGCGTTATACTCAATCCCGTTGGCGCGGATAATCAGTTGGCCGTTTCGTAGCACTTTCTCGGCGTGACGGGGAACTGACGTTTGTTCAACGTCGGTCGGGGTCTGCGCCTCCATTACCACACGGGCGGGCATACCGCGACGGAAGGGCGAGGATTCGCCTGCCGACACTTGGAAATAGGCGCGGAAGCCTTTCATATAGTCGTCCACATCTGCCCAGAACAGCCTGTCATCCGCGCCTACCATCAGCTGCTCGGTGTTGTAGGCAATCATGTTTTTCGGACCAAGTATGCCATTGAGTGTCACTTCACCCTCACCGGCCGAAAGTCCCGTAGCTGCGGTTATCTGCACGCCCGTGAAGGTCGGGCTCACGATGTCCGGATCCTCGGCAGGGAAGCGCACAAGATACGGAACGCCCGCTGTGATGCTGTTCGACGGCTGGAGCCATATCAGCAGTTCGCCTGTTTGGGACTGCGCGCTACTGAACGCATAGAGCGTGGCATTGGGCAGGAAAGTCTGCACCTCGGTCTGCGTCAGCGAGAATGGCAGACAGAGCGTGTTCAGACCGCCGTCGGCATAGAGCGTGCGGCTGATGGTGATGTTCAACGCTCCCCGTTCTGTCAGCCAGGTGAGTAACTGTTTGGTGTCCGCCTCATCGCTCAGGTTGATAGTTGTGATTTGGTCTTTGTATGCGTCCCACGGGAATTTCCTCCCCGGATAGGACATGTAGTCATACTCCCACATGCTGCCGCTACCGGTAATGGTCAGCGTCTTTGTGGTTGCATTGTAATCGTAGAACAGGTTGTCGCCGCACATGCCGTCCGTGCCGGCGGGGCGGGCGGTGAAGTACAGCACATAGGTCTTTGTGCAGCCTGTTTCTGCGTCAGTCTCAACGTCTTTATAAACACCTGTTGCCGTTATCTCCTGTCCGCGCCATACGTAAGGCAGGTTGTCTTCCGATTCGCTGTCGGTGGTGTTGGTAGTGGTGTTCAGACAGGTGCTGTTTGGACGCAACCCATAGGTGGCGTACATACGCGTCTTGAAGTACAGGTCGTTGTGCTTCGGATAGCCCGGGCGGATGGCTGTCAGCGGGGTGTAGCAGTTCGACGAACCCGTCCAGCCCCAGTTGATATGGAAATTATTGTCTGCATCACGTCCGTCGCACACGAAAGCGTGTCCGCCTTTCGCCGACGAGCCGCTCATCAGGATAGGACGACCGTTCTCAAGGTCATCGTTGAAATAGGTTTTGTAGTATTCGGCATAGGTGGTCGTACCGCTGTAAATATCGTTGTTATCAAGAGTATTGTTGTAACTGCTGCCTAAATCACCGGCGTACTGATAGCGGAAATAGTTGACCATTGCCGGAGCCATCTCATCGGTTACTGATGCACTGCCTGCGGTCGAATTGCCGCCGTATTTCATATTCACTGCCACACCGCACGCATACATCAGTTTCGCGACCGCATTGACCTGTTCGGTGGTGTAGTCGCCTTTGTACGAGGGCAGCATATTGTCCCAGTCGAACGTAGTGTTTCCGTAGTTGAACGAAAGGGTCTTTGTCGTACCGTTTTTCTGGTTCTTCCACGTGTACGAATGTGACCCTGTACCCGTCGTTTCAGGCCATCTCCAGTAGCACATAATCTGCGCGGCGGCAGTGGCAACGCATCCGGTGACGCAACGCGTGTTGTCGTAGCTATCGATAGGGCATGAGTTGTTGTACGGAGCACCCTGTCCCCATTCAATCTTGCCCAGCAGCGGTTCGATAGGCGTAACCGATTGCGGTGCTTGCGGTGCGCGGGACGGCGAAGCCATCGCATCATCCGCATCAGTCAGGCTGCTGATTTCCTCCACAAAGCGTTCCATCAGCCACATAAATCCCGGCGCGATATCCTCGTCCGTCAGGGTGCCTGTCACCGAATACCCTAGCACGTCTCTGGCGCGGGTGTCGGCGGCAACAATAACAAACCCTTCCGTTTCGTTGTTGAACATATACAGCGCAGGCTCCGTCTCATCGTTGTCGATATGTGTCTTCCTGCCGGGAGCAGGATTAGGCACAGACGCACCCTCATCCAAGTCTAAGTCGGTCTTGTACAGTGTGCGGAAAAGCGTCACCTGCTGATGTTCGGCAGGTGCATGACGGACGTTGCCTCCCGATGTAGCTTCATAGAGACAACCAAAAGCGATGGCGGCTGCCTGCTCGGGCGTGCGGATGTCGGCAAAAAGCGACGGCATAATGCCCGTAAAACAAACGAAGAATAGTATGTGTCTTTTCATAGAATCAAATTGTTATCCAACCCCCAGCCGCTGCAGCAGCAGTTCGAGGCTCTCCATATCCTGTATCAGTACGTCCCGCCCCTTTGGACCTTTGTTCGGACCGACTATGCCGGCCGCCTCTAACTGGTCACTCAGTTTGCCGGCACGGTTGTAACCAATCTCGAAGGCGCGTTGCAGGCGCGATGTCGAGCCTTCCTGCTTGTTCACCACGTACCGCGCCACTTCGGCGAACATCGGGTCCAGACGTTTCATGTCCACTTCGCCCGAGCGCACCGTATCGTCGTCCGATGCCCCTTCAGGCACGTATTCAGGCAACTGATAGGGCTCACTGTACCCCTGCTGACCGTTAATGTAGTTCACTATCGCCTCCACCTCGGGCGTATCGACGAACGCGCACTGGATACGCGATATGTTGCCGCCTCCGCTGTACAGCAGGTCACCCTTGCCGACAAGGTGTTCAGCGCCTTTCGTATCAAGCACGGTGCGGCTGTCCACCACCGACTGCGTACGGAACGCAATTCGTGTCGGCACGTTAGCCTTGATGATACCCGTAACCACCTTCACGTCAGGACGCTGTGTGGCAAGAATCATGTGCATACCCACGGCACGCGCTTTCTGGGTCAGACGTTGGATGGGACGCTCCACCTCTTTGCCCGACTGCATGATGAAGTCGCCGTACTCGTCGATAATTATCACGATATAAGGCATATACCGGTGGTGCAGTATCTTGTGTGTCACGAGGTTCTCCACGTCTTTCTCGGGATTGAGGCGCCGGTGGATGAACTTCTCGTTGTAGTCTTCGAGGTTACGCACGCCCGCATCGGCAAGCAGCGAGTATCTGTCCTCCATCTCAATCACCAACGAGTTGAGCGAGTTGATTACCTTTTGGCTGTCGGTGATGATGATATCCCTGTCCTCTTGGTCGGGCATTGCTGCCATAAAGTGCTTCAGCAGAGGCTTGTACACCGAGAACTCAACCATCTTCGGGTCCACCAGCACGAATTTCAGCTCCGACGGATGTTTCTTGTACAGCAGCGATGTGATGATGGCGTTCAGCCCCACGGACTTACCTTGTCCTGTCGCACCGGCAACAATCAGGTGCGGCGTCTTGGCGAGGTCGAAGCAGAACACCTCGTTGGTGATGGTGCGGCCCAGAGCCACCGGCAACCGCATCTTCTGCTCCTCTTGGAACCGCTTGGAGGCAATCACCGAGTGCATCGACACCACTTGCGGCTTCTCGTTCGGCACTTCTATACCCACTGTCCCTTTGCCCGGCATAGGAGCGATGATACGTATGCCTATTGCTGACAGCGACAGCATAATATCGTTCTCTAACGACTGTATCTTGGCTATACGTATGCCTGCCTGCGGCACCACCTCGTACAGTGTTACCGTCGGACCCACTGTCGCATGGATGCGCACTATCTCTATGCCGTAGTTGCGCAGTGTGCTGACAATCCGATCGGCATTGGCTTGCTGCTCGGCGGGGTCCACTATCGGAGCCGTCTCGTTGTCGTAGGTCTTCAGCAGGTCCAGTGTCGGGTACTTGTACGTGGACAGGTCCAAGTGCGGGTCATAGTCAGGCAGCTGCTCCACTATCTCCACGTCCTCCGAATGGATATCAAGGATATCTTCACCTTCTTCCTCTTCGGGAGTCTCCTCGGGCTGCTCGTCTTTCCGTTCGTCCTCATCCACAATCGGCTCAATCTCCACGTTGACTCGCCTGTTGGGGTCTGTATGGCCTTCTGGCTCATCCTCTTGTCCGGACGGCGTAAGCGTGATGACGATGCTTTCTTCGTCGTCTTTTCGCTCTGGGTCATCGGAACCGTCCGGCTGCTCATCGGCCGGTTTCTCTGGCAGCGGCTCATCGGGAGCGGGCTTCTTTGTGGTCAGCTTCTCCCACAGCCGTTGAACGGCGGGAACGAAGTTCTTGTTGCTGATAACGAGGAACACGATCAGACACCCTGTCAGCACGAGTCCTGTCCCCAAACCGTAGATATACGACAGCGACGCTACGGCGAGTCGTTTGCCGAACGCACCGCCCAGTTGGAAGTACAGGTCCCAGCCGGCTATACGTTGTATATAGGCTATCGTCACGGCGCCCCAGGTCAGCCAGAAGAGCGAGCACAGCAGCATACGGGTGGCACTGGTGCGAACCGATACACGCAGCAGACGGAGGGCAAAATACACCATCAGAACGATGAGGATAACGCTCGTCACGCCGAACAGGTCATCGGTCAGCCAGTCCGACAGCATCGCCCCCGGCAGACCTAAGATGTTCTGTATCTGTTGTCTCGATTGCAGGCGTGCTTCGCGTGGCTGGTCTATCAGCGATTGGTCGTTGGCGCCTGTGAAGAAGAAACTGATATAGGCGATAGCGGCGAAAAGGGACAGCAGCATCAACACGATGCCGCACACTTGTCTTGTGCGCTCGCTGAGCAGTATCTGTTTTATCCGTTCTATTCGGCTCAGCCCGTCTAATGGGGTCAGTTGCACGTCTGGCTGTCTTCTGTTCTGCTCCCCTCCGGAAGTGGGCTGTTCGGCTCTACTGGTTTTCCTCGGCATAATCGTGTCTCGCAGTGATAAGAGTGTAGTAAGAAAAGTATTATCTGCTTGCTTGTAATGCTTTATGTGCATCTCATAGTGTCTTATGATGCATAAAGCGCACAAAAGTACAATAATTATTCCGATTATGCAAAAAAATATCGCACCTATTTGGATTTTTTTGAAGAAACAATAATTCCGTCCCCCACAGCGCAGCGGTCTGTCAGCGAAGCGCTCCGTCAGCGAAGCGATCCAACAGCAAGCAACTACGGCAACGACACGATAACGACACGACAACGACACGATAACGACACGATAACGACACGACAACGACACGATAACGAGCACTCCTTTTACCGATAGATCAACGACACATCAAGCTGCCCGAAATTACCGGCATCCCGAAATCCCGATATCCCGACAGAACGATTCCCTGTCTCCCGACATCCCGAAAGCACGCTATCCCGACAGGACTACATCCCGAAATACCGGAATACCGTCAACATCGCCAACCCTCTAAATTTGCAATTTGCAATTTGAAATCATAAATCATAAATCACCAACATGCAATCATAAATCATAAACCATAAATTTGCAATTTGAAATTTGAAATTTGAAATCATAAATATGGTTTCGCACCTTTACCGCGAATTACCGGTATCCCGACATCTCGAAAGCACGCTATCCCGACAGGACGACATCCCGAAATACCGAAATACCGGAATACCGTCAACATCGCCAACCCTCTAAATTTGCAATTTGAAATCATAAATCTTTCTTTTGTACCTTTGCCGCGAATTACCGGCATCCCGAAATCCCGACAGGACGAAATCCCGAAATCCCGAAATACCGGAATACCGTCAACATCGCCAACCCTCTAAATTTGCAATTATCAATTATCAATTCTCAACTCTCAACTATAAAAGACTTTCCAACTTCATTCAACTTTCAACTTTAAACTTTCAACTAAAAAAATTGTGTTTATCAGAAATTAGTCGTACTTTTGCGGCGTCAAACATTCTATATTATGCCACAGATTAGTACTTTTTACGGAATCATCATCTTTATGAACTTTCAGGACCATGCTCCGGCACATTTCCATGCGTGGTATGGCGATTACAAGATTATAGTCAGCATCAAAGACGGTGTAGTGAAAGGTGAGATGCCGGGACGTGCGTTGCGCATGGTGCTTGAGTGGTTGGATTTGCATCGGGACGAACTGTTGGAGAACTGGGAACGCGCACAGAAGGGGGATATGGTGAAGCATATTGTTCCGTTAAAATAAATACGATTATGGATTTTCTGGAGATTACAAAAGCACAGTACGTTGGTGGACACAAGATTCATCTGTGGTTCAACAACAATGTGGATAGGGTGGTCGATTTCAGTGACAAACTGAAGGGGGCTGCCTTTGAGCCGTTGCGTGATTTGGCGTTCTTTAAGAACTTCCACATTGCGTATAATACGATTGAGTGGGATAATGGTGCTGATTTTGCACCGGAATATCTGATAACTTGCTAACCCCCAATGCCCCTTTCCCCCGCATATAACCTCCTGACACCAAGCGTATGTATGTATGTATGTATGTATGCAGCGTGGCGGTGTGCTTGCAGGACGTAGAGAGAGACAGACAGACTAACAGGCTTCAGGCGGCGGATACGAACTATCTGCCGCTTGTCCGTTGATTATAAACCAAACAACATAAAAGAACAAACAACTAAAAACCAACAATATGAAGAAAATTTTATCTTTCTTGATGCTGACGCTGCTCACGGCAGGATTCAGCGCAAAGGCCGCAGACCAAGTCTATGCGGTATGGGACAAATCAACCACCACCCTCACCCTCTACTATGATGACCGATGCACAGCACAAGGCGGCGTAACCAAATGGTGGACTTACGATGCTATCCAAAAGAACGCCACCACGGTTGCCTTGGACGAGAGCATGAAAGCCGCACGCCCGACAAGTACGGAAAACTGGTTCTATCTGTTTAACGAATTGACCGAAATCTGGAACTTGGACTACCTGAACACTTCCGAAGTGACGAATATGGAAGAGATGTTCTACAACTGCAAAGCTTTAACCTCTCTTGACCTCAGCACATTCAACACCGAAAAGGTCACAAAGATGAATGGCATGTTCCACGGCTGCGAATCCCTCACTTCTCTTGACCTCAATTCATTCAATACCGATAATGTGAAAGACATAAATGAAATGTTCGGTAACTGCTCTGCCCTTACCACCATATATTGGGATGTGGATTTGAGCGAAAGGATAGGTCTCGTATCCACAAACATGTTCAGAAGTTGCACGTCCTTGAAAGGCGGAAACGGAACGGAATATAATTCGGGAAAAATCGATGCTTCTTATGCCCGTCCGGACGGCATAAACGGCAAAAACGGATATTTCACTTACAAAGGGAAGGAAGCTTACACCGTGTTTGACGGCGGCTACACACTGACGTATTACTACGATGACCAACGCGACACGCACACAGGCGATGGCGTTGTCACCGAACTCTATGAGCCCGAGAACGGCCACGACCAGAACCGTTTTGCCGGATATGCGGACAAGGTGAGAAAAGCCGTTATTGACAAGTCGTTCAAGAATGTCAAACTGACCAGTCTGGCGAACATGTTCGACGGTAATGACTACAATCTTATAATTCTGGAAGAGATTGAAGGACTCGACAATATCAACTTCTCCGAAGTGACAGACATGTATGCCATGTTCTACGGCTGCGCGTCATTGACCGCCATTGACCTCAGTTCGTTCAAGACGGACAAGGTGACGGACATGGCTTATATGTTCCGTAACTGCTCTTCCATCGATTTTCTTAACTTCACGTCATTCAATATCGGAAAAGTGGAGAACATGAACGCTATGTTCATGAATTGTAGCGCATTGAAAACCATCTGCTGCAATACCGACTGGAGTGTGAGCCTCGCACCGACAAGTTCGTTGCAGATGTTCGACGGTTGCACCGCTCTCGAAGGCGGCAACAGGACAAAATATGATGCAGCCCATACAAATTTCACCTATGCACGTCCGGACGGAGTGGATGACAAACCGGGATACTTCACTTCTTCGCATGACTTCGGGGTAAAATCGGAGATGAATGATATTCTTCTGGACTTGCACGCGCTCTATGACTTTGCCGTACAGTATATTCCGGAAGAGGAACTGGCAGACATCAAGAGCGGCATGGATAATTTTGATAACATCTACAATACGGAGACGGTTGCAAAAATAGAGAGCAATCTCGCGCTTGCCGGAATGTTGCGCTCGACCGCCATTAACACACTGAAGACTGATGGCATGGACGCACTCAAAGACCTGCTTGACAGCAAACTGATGCTCGGAGACAATCCCGCTTGCGAGGACATCATCAAGGACGCGAAAAGCAAGATTGATGCACTCACATGGGACGACCTCAAGTCTGTAACGGACAACCTCGCCATCATCGCCCCCGCTGTCAAAAAAATACTCGATGATGCAGATGAGGCCTTGCTGGAAGACAGAATGAAAGGCGCAGATGCACTGAAAGTGGAACTGAACGGCTATATCCAAGACCTGAACCTGCTCTATGACTTAGCAAAACAATACATTGCAGAAACCGAACTGGCAAGCCTGAAGAGCAGCATTGAAACCTACGAAGCGACATACAACAACCCCAAAGCGACAGCATTCATGGTTTACAGCGACAACATGGCGGCATCCATGACGGAGGATGAAGCCATCAACCAACTGATGACCGACGGCAAAACAGCACTGAAAACCACTTTGGAAGGCTTGCTGCAGACCGGAGACAACGACAACTGCCAAAACATCATCAAGGACGCAAAAGACGCGATTGACGCACTCGCATGGGATTACGAAAAGACCGTAACGGAGAACATCGCTATCCTTGAACCCGCCATCAAACAGATTCTCACCGATGCCGAAAAAGCACTGGTGGCAGAACGCGAAGCAGCAGAGAAAGAGGCTGCGGACAAGAAAGCCGCGAAGGATGTCGATGACCTGATTGCCGCTATCGGCACAGTCGAATACACCGATGCCAGCAAAGCCCTTATTGATGCTGCCCGCACTGCTTATAATGCTTTGACAACAGACCAAAAGACCTTTGTCACCACTCTTGCCACCCTCGAAGCAGCAGAGAAGACCTACGCGGACTTGAAAGCCGCTGCCGAGACAGCAACCGGCACGGATGGTGTCCGTAGCGATAAGGTGCAAGGCACGAAGTTCATCCGCAACGGCATCCTTTATATCGAGTACAACGGCACCACCTACACCCTTCGTGGCGCTCGCATCGACTAAAGCTCTGTTGAAAGAGGTTCTGCTCGGCGGGTTAATCCCCGCCGCGACAGAACAGACGAAAGGCACTCCCCGCGGAGTGCCTTTCGCTATTCCTCCCGCTCTGTTCGTTCCTTGTGTTTACATGAAAGCCCTATGGGCTTTTATGGTTGCGGACTAATGGGAGGATATTTGAACCGGCTCCCCAGAGCCGCTTGTAAGAACCCCGCCGTCCTCTTTATATAACGGAGATACCGACATCCCGAAAGCACGGTATCCCGAAATTCCGATAGGACGATATCCCGACATCCCGCTTCCTAAATTTGAAATTTGAAATTTGAAATTTGAAACTCTCAACTATCAACTATAAAAGACTCTCCAACTTCATTCAACTTTCAACTTTCAACTCTAAACTTAAAATTTTGCGTATTTCAGAAATTCGCCGTATCTTTGCGCAGTTATTTGAAAAAATAGAATTATGGCACAAGCAACAATGCCCGAGCAGGGGCAGATTATTGTAAACATAGAGGATTTGTCTTTGTTGAAAGACATCAAGAAAGCGATAAGTATGCTTAAAGGGGTGGGACGCATTACTGTTCCCCGCCGCAAACGCTATTCCTCCTATGAACTCTCTATGCTTGACCTCAAAGAAGGCCGCGTGTATGAGGCAAAGGATGTGGACGATTTGTTCAGTAAGCGATACAGAAGATAACCATATTGTTAAACTAAAAATCACTAAAATGAGAAAAAAGATTTTTACGATTATTCTCGCCCTCGCTGCAAGCGTGGGATTGAGTTGGGCTGATCCCACTATCTACTCCGGCTTTACGGTAACAGCCAGTTCTGGAGGACTTGAGAACCATGAAGCGGCTAAGTTGGTAGATGGTAAGTTTTCTGCCGGAACCGAAGGAACCGACTGGACCAAATGGAGTGCTGAAAAATCAATGAGAAGCAATCCTTCAGGTGGCCCCGGTTTATTCTGGTGGTGGACTTTCATTCGGATGCACCGATTGCCATTACCGGTTATATCCTGACATCCAGTGACCAATTAGGACAGACCCCGACTACTTGGACCTTGGACGCCAAACTCAATGAAGGTGACGATTGGACAACAATTACAGGGGTTTTAGAAAACAACACGTTGGGTGCTAACACTTTGACGGATATTTCCTTTAACCTTGACAACCCTGGTACATACCAATATTTCCGCTTCAAAGTGTCGATGGTAGATGATCCGTGGGTTAATGGTATGCAGTTAAGCGAATTACGCTTCACTGGTGCCGGTTCGACACCGGATCCCGATCCGGATCCCGAACCCTCAGACTATTCTATCGCTTTGGATGATGCTTCTATTGCGGACAAGGTGACACTTAGTGCAAATGAGTCGGAAGCAGGACAAACCGTTACCGTTGCTCCGGCAGAAGGCTATGAGATCACGAGTTTAACGGTGTCTTATCTGACAAACAACTACTCAGTTCGTGTAAAAGAAGAATTCTATGGAGATATAGAAGATGTAGACCCCCAAGTCGTAACCTTGCCTCGT
>CAJOIZ010000028.1 GCA_905234835.1 Paludibacteraceae bacterium | reverse complement strand
TCGAGCGCGAAGGCGTTATCTACGACGCAGCAGGACAGCGTGTAGAGTAAAAAGAACACGAAGTACTCTGTACATTCAGAGTACATAACATAAGAGCAGAAGGCTCGTTCGCGGTAACTCTCCGCGTACGAGCCTTCTGTTTGTTTATTTGCAATCTGCAATCATAAATCATAAACCATAAATCATAAACTCGAATTGGGAATTAGTGGGACTTATTGGGACTTATTGGGACGCAGTGGGACAATTACTTTCCCCCTATCGTATCTTTGCACGCATGAAACCCCGGAACACAAATTTGCAATTTGAAATCATAAATCATAAACCATAAACCATAAATCATAAACTTGAAACTACAAACTCTCAACTCTCCAACTTCTCTCAACTTTAAACTTTCAACTCTAAACTCTAAAACCCCATAAACTAGAATTGGGAATTATTGTGCATAATTGGGAAGCAGTGGGAAGCAACGGGAAAATTCATTCCCCCGCTATCGTATCTTTGCACGCATGAAACCCCGGAACACAAATTTGCAATTTGCAATTTGAAATCATAAATCATAAACCATAAACCACAAACATGCAATCACCAACATGCAATCACAAACATGCAATCCAAAACCTCCTAAACCAACAAATTTGCAATTTGCAATTTGAAATCATAAATCATAAACCATAAACCATAAATCACAAATATGCAATCTTGACCAGCAGGTGCAGAAGAATCCTCGGAATGACGAATGCCATTACCACAACGCTCAACATACCGATGAGCGTCACAATGCCCAACGAATAGATCGCAGGATGTACAGCAACGACCAGCACACCGATGGCAAGGAGCATAATCAGTGCGGACAGAAGAATAGACTGCTGGTACTGCCAGAGCATCTTTTTCCCCGTGCGGTACTCATAGATCAGACCTTCCACAATGAAGATGGTATAGTCGTCGCCCTGCCCGAAAATGAAGGTGGCAAGAATGACATTCACAAGATTGAACTGCAACCCGAGCAGTTGCATCAGGGCGAAGATGACTACCCAACTGAACACCATCGGCAGGAATGCCACTAATCCGATTACGATACTGCGGAAACTCAGACACAGGAACACCAGCACTATCAGCGAGCAGACCATACCGAGGTAGTTGAAACTGTCCGATAAAGAACCGGTAATACGTCTGTTCATAGCGGCAGTGTCGAAGCGACCGGGCCATAACTGAGCCAACAACACGTCATCCGACAGGTCAAGACGCCGGACAGGGGAGGAGATGGTACGGATGAACGGGTCAAACGTCTGCTCGCGGAATCCCGACGCAACGGCTTGCGAACGGAGTGCGGATGCAGTCTCTTCGGCATCGTGCTTCTGCCAGTAGGCTGTCCATAAATCCACGCGGCGGTTCAGCTCCTCACGTGCCGTGTTCACCATATAGGCGGGTTGGTCGGACGCCGGTGAAAGCGACTCGAAGTACGCGAAATCAGCTCGTTGTTGTCCGGTCATATAGTTCAGATGCGAGATGTCGGAGTCGAACAGGGGACGGTGGCAGAAGCAGGTGACTGCTACCGACCCGATGAGAACAACTGCTACTATCGCGGTCAGTACCTTGACGGACAGACCTTCTGACTGCTGCTTGAGGAAGGGAAGGCGTATCTCGCGTATGACCGATGGCGTGGTACTTAAAAGGTGGGGCAGACAGAAGACGCAGAAGAAGAGCGTGCCGATGAGATTGAAGGAGGCGAAGATGCCCAACTGCCGGAGAGCGGTGGCATGTAACGGAATAAGCGCAAGGAAGGCGCCTACAGTGGTGATGTTGCCGATGACGAGAGGGGACACCACTTCCTGCAGAGTCTGTCGGGCACTATTCGTATAGCGGCGGTGTACTAAGAGGTGAAGGGGGTAGTTGGCGGATATACCCAGCAGGATGGAGCCTATGCCTAACACGATTAGCGACACATCGTCTGTCAGCAGGGCAAGGGCGGCAATGCCGACTATCCAACCGAAGGATATGGACAGGACGATGAGCGCAATATCCCGCTTGCGGGGGAAGGTGTAAAGCAGAAGGGCGACGATGAGCAGGAGCGAGAGACAGATAGCTATGAGTGTGTCCTTCTTGATGCGGCGCGCATTGGTAACCGCTACGACAGGAGCACCGAGCAGACGCACGGAAACAGCTGTGTGTTGTCCTTGAATGGCTTCGCATACGGCTTGGAGCGAATCAACGAGATGCGCGTTGTTAGCCGACTCGGTGCTGCCGTAAGGTGAGTCGTAGAAAGCGAACCCGAATCGATGGTCGGCGGTCATCATATAGCCGTCGGATGCATCGAAATTCGACTGTGCCGCGGCATACTGTCCGGCGGCACCGTAGGAAAACGGAATGAGCCGAAGCGGGTCGGAGGCGATGGAGTTGCGGAGAAAAGACGTACCGGGCGTGGTGAGAATCTGCTTGTCAAGCGCGAGGACTTGGGGAAGGTTCGCTAATGCGCTGTCCATACGCACATAGTCGCTGTCGGTGAGGAAGTACGGCAGATGCTGGTAGATAAAATCCAACCTTGCCAAGAAAGCATCCACATCCGGCTCGGTAATGGCATTCGGACACGCTTCGGCAAAAGCGTCAATGGCAGGGGGTATGCTGTCGGGACAGTCGGACTCGAACAGCACGACGATGCGGGACGCTTCTGACAGAGAGGCATAGACACGCATGGATTCGGCGTACTCCTCATCTTGGGGAAGGAAATCAAATATGTCCTCGTGAAAGCGTATGGTGCAGGCGATAGCAATGAGGACGACCGTCAGAGCAACCATCCCTCCCCACAGCCATATACGCCGCGTAGAGAAGAAATCGTATATCCTAATCAGGGCGTTCATCGATGAATTTGACCGGCTTGCGCGACTTGGCTGGGAAATTGATGGCCTGAATGACATCTGCAGGCAGGATTTCGATAATCGGGGTGACGCGGATGCGGGCGCGGAAACGGTCCTTCAGGTCTTTGATGATTTCGTCTTGTGTGTGGGGATAGTTGCCTTTTATGCCGACGCGCACAACCACTTCGTCTGTACCGGCATCCGATTGGCGGACTACCACCACGTAGTTGCTCACATAGTCGGTGTTGTCAAGCACATCGTTGATGGCAGGCGGATAGAGTGTCGTGCCTTTGAGTTTGATCATGTTGTGTTTCCTGCCAATCAGCGGAGTCAGCCGGAAAGAGTTGCGACCACAGGCACAGGGTTCAACTATTTTGGCGGCTATATCGCCGGTACGGAAACGGATTAGCGGCATGGCTTCCACACCGAGAGTCGTAATCACTATTTCGCCGGGCATACCGTCAGGAACGGGCTTGTTGTCTTCGCCGATAATCTCCACGATGATGAGTTCGGGGTGTACATGTCCGCCACAGGCATGTTCGCACTCTGAAAAAGTGGCGGACATCTCAGTGGAAGAGTAGGTGGCATAGAGTTCTGCTTCGGGCCATTTGTCGTGAATGCGTTTACCGAGCAGGTTGAGGGTAAAGTCTTGGTTGCGAAGTCCCTCGCCAATGCCGATAATCTTGCGGATGGAACTGTGGCGGTAATCAATGCCGTTCTGCTCCGCATACTCGATAAGGCGCAGGATGAACGATGGTACGCACATGATGGCATCGGGATGGAGACGGTTGATGGTATCCCATTGCAGTTCGGGGATGCCGTTGCCCACGCGGATGATACTTGCTCCGAGTTCGCGTATGCCCATCCAATAGGCAAGTCCCGCCATAAAGCGCTTGTCTATGGTGGTCATCAGTTGCAGGATACTGCCCGGATGAAGACCTGCGCAGGCGAAGGATTTCTTCTCGTTGTATGCCAATCGTTGCAGGTCATGTTCACTGCAACCGAACGTGACGGGTTCGCCCATTGTTCCGCTGGTGGTGATGTAATCCACTATCTTCTCCTTCGGAACGCAGAGGAAGTCGCGGTTGCGCTGCTGCAGATCGGACTTGTCGGTAAAAGGAAGTTGGCGAAGATCATCCGCCGTTTGGATGCTTTCGGGACGGATTCCCGTGCGGGCGAACATATCCTGATAGAAAGGACTGTGTGCCGCTACGTATGCAATCTGTTCACGCAAAAGACGGTTTTGATATTCGGCTATCTCCGCAGGGGAGGCATATTCTATATCATTCTCTTTCATGGTCATAGAGTAGGTCTATCCAACTTAAAAATTCCTTTTTCCATTGACGTGACTCGGCGGTCCCTTTTTGTTCGGATGCTCCGAAGCCGTGTCCGCCGGTGGCGTACTGTATGTAGGTGTGCTGTATATGATTGGCGGTCAATGCACTGTCAAGCAACTCGGAGTTCTGGTAGCGTACAATGGGGTCGTCCTTGCAATTGACAAGGAAGACGGGGGGACAGTCTTGCGGTATATGGCGTTCTATGGACAGCGAATCCTGCATCTGCCGGTTCCATTGCCTCCATACACCCAACGCCCCGCGGCGGGAACGGTTGTGGGTATAGCGTCGGTCCGACATACTGACCACGGGATAGACAGGACAAAGGAACTTGGGCTTGTAATGCGTCCTGTTGAGGATATAGGACATCATCGTCAGATGACCGCCTGCCGAGAAACCCATCACGCCGATACGGGAGGTGTCAATGCCTGCCTCTTGCGCATGTTCATAGACGTATTGCAGCGCGTCCTCCACGTCCTGCAGCATATCGGGGTACTTATGCCCTATGCCGAGTACGCGGAATCCGGTGATATATGCGGCTACCGATGCCACCCTGTAGCGGAGGACAAAGGCATTGATACCGTTGGCTTGCAGCCACTTTGCCACGCCCGTGCCTTCTGTTTCCATATCAAGCCACGAATAACTGCCGCCGGGACAGACCACAATGGCGATACCCGTATTGGAGGCAGAGTCGGCAAGGTACGGAGTGATGCGTTGGGAGGCTGATGCTCCGCTTGCAGCAGCGATGCATACGCCCATTAGTATGAGCAGACGTTTAATCATTGTGTGAATGATCCATCAGTTGTTTGTAATATCGGCGGAACATGCGCGTGCGTTCCTGATAGGTTGTTCCGAACGATGTGTCTTCGGGGGGCACGATGGGCATAACGGTTATTCTCAGTTCGGACTCTGCGCCTGCATGGAAGGGTGATTTTTGCAAGGCGCGTACGAAGCCTTCCAACAGCAGCGGCCGGATGGGGAGGTGAAGTTCCTGTGCAAGATAGAAGGCTCCTCGGTGAAAGCGTCCTATCTCACCGTATAACGACCGTGTGCCTTCCGGGAAAACGGCTACGGAGAAACCTCGGTCGGTGTACTGCTTGATGACAGGTACCATGTTCTCTATCCCTTCTCCTGCGGCAATGACTCCCATAGCCTGTGCCACACGACCGAAAAAGATATTGTGAAGCACCCATTCTTTTCCTATCAGCACAATCCGCTCGTCCAACGACAGCACCGCCAGCACATCGAGTAGGGACGTATGATTGCCAATATAGACACAGGGCTGACCGTCCGCAGGTTCAGCAGAAGGGGCATAGCACACACGGAATCGGGCGCAGGGGAATGAATTGAGGAAGACGCGTGAACCTCTTTTCAGACTCTTCCGCAGAACAACGGAGGTCTTTTTCGGAAAGAAAAGAGAATAGAAACAGCGCACGATGTTGGTCCAGAGTGCGAAGAGTAGAAACAGAAGCCCGTAATAGACTGTGCGCCATTGGCAGCGCGGCAGACCGTAAATCAAGGCAAGACAGCAGAGTAGGGTGTTCAGCAGGGATATGCGCGCAAAGTCCCTTGCCGGACGGAAGAAGGACACGCGTTGGTCTTGAGGCGGGTACCACACGCGCACAGGAACAGGTATGACCGGTGTATTCGCCCAGGCGGAGAAGACTAACAGCTGCAACTCTGCTTCATAGCGGCGTGTCATCAACGGAATACCGTGTGTATGAGCTAATGGATAGACGCGGAAACCAGATTGTGTATCCGGCAGAGGCAGACCTGTCTGAACAGTGAACCAGAAATTGGAGAAGCGGTTGGCAAACGTGTTCTCGCGTGGCATATTGTCTTGTTGGAGAACGCGGCTTCCCACTATGATGGCTTCGGGACGGACTGCCGACATACGCAGCAGCAGAGGGATATCTTCCGGATAATGTTGTCCGTCGGCATCAAGGGTAAGGGCATGAGTGTAACCCGACTCGGCGGCTTTTTGCAGACCGGTTTTCAGTGCGTATCCTTTCCCCTTGTTAGTCGGATAGGATACGATAACTAACCGTTCGTCACGGATAGACTGCAAGACGTGTAGCGTGCCGTCTGTCGGTCCGTCTGCCACAACGATAACCGGCAGATGGCAGAGTGTGCGGCTGACTACGTCCGCAACGGTGTCAGCGTTATTATAGACTGGTATGACGGCGCATGTTCTCACGAAGACAGACCTCCGTTGATATTGATACATTCGCCGGTTATGTACGATGCCTGTTCGGAAACAAGGAAACTGACAAGGGAAGCCACCTCTTCCGGCTCGCCGGCTCTGCCCATAGGAACGACTTGTTTGATCATATTCTCGTCTAATCCTTCGAGCATTTCTGTCTGAATGAATCCGGGGGCAACGGCATTAACGGTCACTTTCTTGCGTGCCACTTCTTGCGCTAAAGCCTTGGTGGCAGCAATCAGTCCGCCTTTGGAGGCAGAGTAGTTGGTCTGACCCGGCAGACCTTTCAGCCCGGACAGAGAGGCTATGTTGACCACGCGTCCGTAACGCTTGCGAACCATATAAGGCAACACTTCTCTGGTTACTGAGAAGAAAGACATCAGGTTGGTACGGATGACCTGTTCCACATCCTCCTGTTCTAAAAAGACAAGCAGATTGTCTTTGCGTATGCCGGCGTTGTTGACCAATACGGAAATATAGTTCTCCGGATGTGCTGCCTGCCAACTGGTGATGGCTTCGTGTACAGCGGCTGCATCGGTTACATCAAACTTGAGCAATTCGGCTTGTCCGCCGTCTTGGCAGATGCTGTCGATAGTCTTCCGGGCTTCCGTATCGTTGGAGCGGTAGTTGATAAGGACTGTGTAGCCGTCTCGGGCAAGCCGTTGGGCGATAGCTCTGCCGATGCCGCGACCGGCTCCTGTTACAAGTGCGTAGTTCATAGTCTTTTGGTTATAAGAAAGAGAATGGCGATTTGGTCATACCCGATACGGGCCATACGGATATGTCGTTGTTGATGGTTCCCGCTGTGAGAAAAGCGGATATAGTGGTTCCCATAATCCCGTGCAGTATCATTGACTGACCGGTCAGATACAGACCGTTGAGCGGTGTCCGTGGTTGCAGCAACGTCGTTTCTAAAGAGTTGATGTCTTTGATAACGCCGTAAGACGACCCGTTGTAACTGTTCAGATAGCGTTTCCACGTCAGCGGGGTGGAAGACCAGTAGTGGTCCACGGCATCGTGTATGCCGGGTATGGCAAGTGATGCGACATCAAGGCACTCGCGTGCTTTTTGTTCTTTGTATTGCAGATAGCCTTCACTGTTATTGCCCTGCGGTGTGTCCCACTCTCTGACTCTCTCCCACGAAACAGGGGAGATAAGGTCAATTGCGTTCTGCTCGGGGTAGTAATGCATCAGCACGTGGTGTATCTCTGGTGTGTCCAAGTTCCACGTGTCTGCGCCGCGATGGTGTACATAGACGGGTAGGTTACGTAGCGGAATGGAATGGTCTTTGAGTTTGATGTTGAGTGTAAAGCAGCCCATCGAGTTTTTAAGCGAGGACATGCGCCTGCGGAAAACCTTGCGCATCGAACTGTCATCGCCTAACAGTTGCATCGTCAGTGCCGGATTGATGGAAGATATGACCAAGTCGGCAGCTATGCTTTGACCGTCTGCCAGTTCCACGCCTGCAACCGAACCCTCGCGCTCCACTATGCGGCGGACAGTGGCATTGCAGTAAATCTGTCCGCCGTAGGATAAAATGCCGGCGCTCAAATGGTCGATAATAGGCTGACCGCCTTGTGCTAACCGGTGTGTTGAACAAATGAAACTGTTCAGAATCTCGGCGTATGCAAACAGAGGCAGTGTCTTGCGGTCCAGTTCCACAATCAGCGATGCGCCGGACAGAATGTTCCGTAGTTCGGGGTCTTGGATGGTGCTGCTCAGGAAATCCCATGCGCCGCGCTCCCAGAAGGGCATTGTCTCGGAGATGGGACAGGATGTGATTTCGCGGAAAGTCTCAAGATAGCGGTGCAGTCCCTCTTTCTCGTGCGGGAAACGGTCTGACAAGGTGCGGTAGAACTCTTCGTGTCCGCAAGGCATTGTGTAGGTCTCTTGTCCGATGTGCACCTCCTGTCCCTCTTGCTTGATCCACGGCAGGGAAAGCAGGTCCAGTTCTTTGAAGAAATAGTGCATCGGATTGTTGTCCGCTAATCCGCCGACATAGTGGAAACCTGTGTCGAAGCGTATCCCGTCGCGGTAGAAGGACTGGAGGCATCCACCCGGGTGCGCATCGTGTTCTAACAGGGTCACGCGATCGCCATATTTGGAAAGCAGGTAACCGGTTACTAATCCGCTTAGGCCTGCACCTATGATTACAATATGTCTCATTTGGTCAGTGCTTTGAAACGGACCGCGGTTTGTGGCCCGTTGGTGATGTCAGCCGTTATCTGAACGTCATTCCATTCTAAATGGATGGTTAGCAATGTCTGTCTGTCAGGTTCGATGAGGCTTGTGAACTTGCATTGTTTGATGTGTTGGAAGCATACTTCTCGGTTGAAAGCCTTTTCGGCGCAAAGGCGTATCATCTCTATGCTGCACGCGCCGGGGGCAATCGGATGACCGGGGAAATGCCCCTTGTAAACCGAACATCCTTCATTCAAACGGACTTGTATGACAGCCTGTTGCTCTGAAACGGAAAGGTGTTCTATTTGAAAGAAATCGTTCATTTATTCGTTGGTTAAAAACACTTTGAGTCTGCCTGTCGCAATCTGTTCTTTCTGTACGAACGTCTGACATTCCACTAACGTCACGGCATCTACCACGGCAACGATAGAAACGGTTGTTTGAATCTGGTCGCCTGTTTCCGGCAACCGGAAGATGTGGAAATCTTTTACTTCGCCGATGAAGCCTATCTTCGGTGTGGCATCCGCAGCCTGTAGCATACCTTGCAGACCTACTAATGCGGCGGCGGACTGCGCGGCGTTCTCCACTAATCCGGCTTCCATGAAACGCCCTTTGCGGACAAACAGGTTGTCGGCTGTAATGGTCAGCGTTGTTGTGCATCGGTCGGTTTCTTCGGCGGAAACGCTGTCAATCATTACCATCGGTTCACGCTGGGGAATGAGGCGGACTATGTCTTCCTTGTCAAACTGCATTAGCGAAAATTCTTTATTATCAGTGTTGAATTGGTGCCGCCGAAACCGAATGAGTTGCTCAGGAACGTGTCAAAATGTCGGTCTAACCGTTTCCCTGCTATATGGAGTTTGGCGCTGTCCTCGTCCGGATTCTCGAAATTGATATTGGCGGCGATGAAGTCGTTTTTCATCATCAGTATCGAGTATATGATTTCGGAGGTTCCTGCCATCCACATCTCGTGTCCTGTTTGCGACTTGGTGGAAGTGATGGGTACGGCCCTGTCGCCGAAGACTCTGTACAAGGCTTTTGCTTCGTTGGCATCGCCTACGGGAGTGGAGGTGGCGTGCGCATTGATGTACTCGATGTCGTCTGGACTAAGACCGGCATCGCGGAGACACATCTCTAACGATTTGGCAGGACCATCCACGTTGGGGTTGGATATATGGTCTCCGTTGGCAGAGAAGCCCCAGCCGACTACCTCTGCCAGAATGGGAGCACCGCGACGGATAGCATGTTCATATTCTTCCAATATTACGGTCGCTGCACCGCCGGAGGGTATCAGACCGTCGCGGTCACGGTCAAAAGGACGCGAGGCTTTTTCCGGACTGTCTTCGCGAAGAGAGAACGCGGAAATACCGTCAAAAGAAGCTACGGCATACATGTTGGTTTCTTGCGCACCGCCTGCTACCACCATTGTCTGCAAACCGTTCCGAATCAGCAGAGTCCCTAATCCTACAGAGTGGCTGGCGGATGCGCAGGCAGAGGAAATAGTCAGGTTGATGCCGCGTAGGTGAAACAGACATCCGAGGTTCATCGTGACGGTAGAGTTCATAGACTTGAAGATGGTTCCTACACCGCAAAGAGTGGTGTCATTCACTTGGCGGACTCTGTCCACGCCTTGAATGACGGCTTCGGCTGACGAGTCGTTGCCATAGATAAGACCGATGTCTTCTGTGTTCAGCAGGTCTTCTTCTATATGGGCATTCTTCAAGGCGTCTGCTGTGGCACAATAGGCATACAGAGCCTCCTCTGGCATCATGGCGCGTTGGTGACGGTTCAATACGGCTTTCAAGTCCGGCTTGGGTACTACACCTGTCAGGGTGCTGCGAAAGCCGAATGACCGTCTTTCAGGGATGGTCGTGATACCCGATTTGCCTTCGTAGAGCGATTGGCGGACTTGGTCAAGGCTTGTGCCGAGGCACGAATAGATGCCCATACCTGTGATAACAACTCGTTTCATAGTCTCTTGTATCTGATGTTGCTGAAAATAATGCTTGTTTTGTCTCCGTTCGGGTCATATAGTATGACCTGACGGGCTACTCCGTCCGGGGTGAACAGAATTTGAATCCGGCTGAAAAACCGTTTCACCTTGTTCTGCTTTGGTGTCAGTGTCAGAGTTTCGTTCTCCCATTCGGTCAGAAACGCATTCTGCAGTTTTTTCTCGTCCCCTTCAACCGCTTGACGAATCATTCGAAGCATCGGGTCAGGCAAACGGAACGAACGGTTCTCTGTGTATTCCCAACGGATGCTGTCGGGGGCGATGAATACCAGTTCGCCGGTTTTGACATCCGGCTCAAGTAGTGCCGAACTTTCGCGTACTTGCTTGAAAGCGGCATACAGACTGTCCACCCGTGCGATCTGCACTTGTCCCAAAGCGAACAGAGGTATAAAAACCAATAAGATTATAACGCTCTTTTTCATTTGGCAACTAATAGACAACCGATTAGAATACATATTACGCCAATCCACTGGCTTACGCTGACAGTTTCCTGTAGGAACCATCGTGCGGCAAGTAGTCCGAATACGAAACTCAGTGCCGTGAGCGGATAAGCATTGCCTAAGGGGAAATGACGCAGAATGTACATCCATAGTAATCCGGCCCCCGACATGGCAATCCCACAACCGAGTAACCACCAGTTGGTAAGCAGCGAGTGAAGGATAAACTGCATAGTGTCCTGATGACGGTCCATGGCGGCAACACCCAGTTTGAGCATTACCTGACCGGCACATAGCAGTGCCGATTGGACGATGGACAAAACGACTAATCTGAACATAGTATATATGCGGTTGCAGCGGGTTGGTAATCGCAGCCTGCTGCATCAAGCAGAGGCTGTAAACTGGGAACTTTCTCATCAAACTCGCCCACGAGGATGTTTTTTGCTTCTCCTGAACAGATTGCCAGACGGGCGGTTTGCCGTGCTGTTTCTCCGGGATGACAGTCAACCACGGTCATATTGTATCCTTTGCACTGTAGTAGGCGGGCGAGCGTGCCTGCTGCTGCATTATGCGTGGAGGACATAAATAGGGCGGGGGACAGACCGCTTTCTTCTTCCGTCAGTTGGTCAAGTAATGCTGCCGTCGGGACCATTCCGCCGTAACGGGTGCCTATGACGATGCCGTCTATAGTCTTGCCGGACACCTCCAATGCGCGGCGGGCGGCAATCACTAAACAGCGCATTTGTTCCGTCATACGCCGTGCTTGTAACAGCGGGATATATGTCTTGTAGTCCGTGTCCGTTTCTACACTGACCTTTTCTGTCGCGGTGGGGATGGTTGAAGCGGCAGGTAGTAGGTCGCTGCCTTCCTTTGAGAGGATGAGCGAACTATCATTACCACCGAAACCGAATGCATTGGTCAGTACGTGCCGGAATCCGTTCTGCTGCATCCGAAGAATACTGAACACCGCTTCGATACTTCCGCTTGCCGAAGTGGTATGGCCCGTCAGCGGTTTGGTGGATTCGATGAGTGGGGTACTATCGCCGAAAACGTGTTGTATGGCGCATAGTTCACTGGCATCATTGTTGACCGTAGCTGTACCGTGTGCGTTGATATAGGTTATGTCCTGCGCCTTAAGTTTCGCCATCGTGAGAGCAGCTTTCATTGCCTCCCTTGCTCCCTCGCCGTCCGGTGATGAGGCAGTCTGGTGATAGGCATCGCAGCGGTTGCCGAAGCCTGATAGGTATGCATAGATTTTGGCTCCGCGTTGCTTGGCGTGTTCCTCTTCCTCTAAAACAAGGTAGGCTGCTCCTTCACCGAGGTTGATACCGTCACGGTCGTCTTTGAAAGGACGACAGATACGCTCGGATAAGATGCCGAGTGATGCGAAGCCGTTGAGGTGGAAACGTGTCAATGCTTCAGTGCCGCCTGCCACCGCTTGTAGGGTTTGACCTGTCAGCAACAACTCAGCGGCGTACATGATGGCGTTTAGGGCAGAAGAACAGGCTGTTGAGAGGGTCGCTACCGGAGTGAGCGAACAGCGTAGGGCTAATTGTCGGGTAGTAAAGTCTGTCTCATGTTGTTCAAACAGTTGGCTGTGTCGCCATTCCGCGTTGCGCCACTGTGGATAGTATTTCTCTGTTATATCCATACCGCCGACGGTGGTGGCATTGACAAAGGGAATGTTATCCGTTATACCCCCGTCATCCAGTGCTTCTTTCAATGCTGCTAAACCTAACAGCACATTGCGTGTCATTTCGGGTGATTCCTCTCCGGTGATGTGTGCCAGTTCGCTGTTGGTGTATGGCACCTCGCCTACCGGCCACTCGGAATGAACGGTAGGAAGGATATGCGGCGAACCCACATGAGGAACACCCTTGATAAGTCCCTCGCGGTTGGCAGACAGACCATTGCCGAGTGCCGTGATGATTCCTATGCCCGTAATGGCAATCCTCATTTGGTGCGGTGTTCTTTCACATATTCAGCCATCGTATTGATGCTCTGCAGAACAGCTTTGGATTGTGCTTTGTCGGCGAACTTGATACCGTAATGTTTGTCAAGTAGCATGATGAGTTCCAAGGCATCTATCGAGTCCAATCCGAGTCCCTCACCAAAGAGAGGGGCGGCATCATCAATATCTTCGGGACGGACTTCTTCCAGATTGATAGCCTCTATGATCTGCTGTTTGAGTTGTAGCTTGAGATCTTCCATAGTTTTATTGTATTTCAATAAGTCTGACATTTGCTTGGTAGTTGTTTTCGCCTTCGTATTCCACCCAACCTGTAATCAGTTGCTTGCAATCGCTGTGCCGGATGGTGGCTGTTACTAATTTGTTCATATCCTGTTCATCGGGTAGGACGTAGAACATCGTTTCCCCGAAAAGGTGGTTGTATATGGCTATTTCGCCCGTTACGATATTGGGCAGGGTATAGACGAACAAGGCAGGCGACGGAAAATAGTTTTGCTTGTCGGCAATGGTCTGTTGGTACTGCCTATCATTATAGACGGACGACCAGTGGTTGGCGAGTAGGATGCCGCATCGCTCCGTGTCAAGTTGGAAGGCAGGTTTTTGCTCCTTTGCTTTTTTTAGCAACATCTGCACAGCTGTGAAACCGAGTTTACTGAGACGGTCCATCTTGTAGAACTTGGGATGATCGCCAATCTCCCTGCGGTACAGACTTTCGACCAGCTCATCGTGCGGAATGCTGTATTCTGCCACTATGTTCCATTGCTTGCCGGCTTTCCGGACGCTTTCTGCTTCTGTTAAATCTTCGGTATGTGTCCAGCAGACAGCTGCATTGACTCCTCCGAAGCCGCTCAGCAGTTTGACGAATGACTGACGGTCGGTTGTCCGCACATCGCTTGATAAATTGACGGTATAGGTTGTCCCTTGTTCTGTGAAGCCTTTGGAAGGCAATATGATTCCCTTTTCAACGGCTGCCATGGAGAGGATGGTTTCAAGCAGTCCAGCAGCTCCCATTGTATGCCCGTAGTAGCCTTTGAGGGCGGAAACAGGCGTTTCGTCTAACCCGGCGCGGTGAAGGGCTATGCTCTCCATCTCGTCGTTGTAGGGTGTCCCGGTACCGTGAACGGATACAAAAGCCAGGTCTTTCTCGTTCTCATACTGGGTCATATCTTGCAGACACCGCAGGCTGCCTTCGCCTGTTCGGCTCGGCCCGGAGATATGGTTCGCGTCGTTATGCACACTGCCGCCAGCCATACGCCATACCGGACTTGTTTGCGGCGGCCGCGTGGAAAGAACAAGAACGGCAACCGCCTCTCCCGGGTTAAGTCCGTCGCGACTACAGTCAAAAGGACGGCATGGATTGGTACTCAATGCGTGAAAACTCTGAAAGCCACTGATGATGAACTCGTTCTGCAGGTCGCAACCAAACACGACCGCTGTATCATACATGCCGGCTTCTAACAACCTGTATGCGGCAATCTGCGCACTCACACCTGATGTGCAGGCAGTGGAAACCACTACGGGCGGTTCGGTGTTGCCGAAAAAGGAGGATATATGCCCTGCCGTCTGCGCCATGCTCTCCCATATCTCCCCTTTGGTGGATGACATGATGAAGACACAATGGTTGGACTGTATGTCTATTCCTTTTCCTGTCACAGCCGTTTGCACTGCTTCTATACAAAGGCTCTCAAAGGCTGTATAACCCTCTATATGCGGCAGCGAAGCAAACAGCGAAGCCGTCACCGGAGCCTGTAGCGGCTCGCCTCTCACATCCGTATGACGGGCAAGTGCTGTTTGACCGGCAAGTATGGCATTCACGTTTCCATCCACCGTGTCCGCCAAAGGGGTGACAATATGTCTTGCTACGGCATAAACCATCTATTGCTTCCAGAACTCATAGAAATGAAACCACTGGTGCGGGTATTTGCGGAGTATCTGCTCTATTTCGCGTGTGTAGGCTTCTAACAGGTGCATGGCATTCTGCTTGGTGTTTCCGTCAGGGAACTGCCCATCGGACAGAAGCCGTGCATACAGGGTGTAACGGTCGCATCGCTCGCGCATCATATAGACGGAAACAACCGGTTTCCGCTCGGCAGCTGCGAACTTGAAACACCCTTCCGGAAATGATGCCTCTTCGCCCAACAGCGGGACTTGCAGTGTTTTTGCTCCATAGAACATCCTGTCGCCGTGAACGGAAACGATGTTCCCCTCTTGAAGAGCGCGGTGCATGTCCAGAATATGACTTCCGTCTTTTTCCACAGGGATGATATGCAGCCCCATAGCAGCAAACGCCTGTTCGCGCTGCGCGTTGACAGTCGCCGTGTCACCCATGTAGGTCAGTACGTACATCGGCTTTGGCATACGGATATTGTACCCCGCCAGTTCCTGATTGCCAATATGCGAACTGATGACCACAAAACCGTCCGTACCCTTTGACAACGTGTCGAGAATCTCTATCCCGTCGTAGCGTATCTGTACTTTTCGTCCTGCCCATGCTGCAAAACGGTCCAGTATGGCTTTCCCGAAGCAGACATAGTTGCGGTACAGATTCCAAGTAGCCCGCAATGGTGGGTATCCCAAGCGTTGCCGCCAGTAATGCCAGATACCTTTTCGTCCGTGAGAGTCGGCGGCTATATACCCCAACACCCACACCCAAACGACAGGGTACAGCAAAGCGGGATTGATGAAACGAAACATCCGGATCAAGCTGCGTTGCATCCAGCCGGTTCCGCCCGTCTTCCCCGACCATGCCTTATCTGACATGCGAATAAATCAACTCGTAAAAGTCGCCCAGCGTCTTGACGTTCACCAGTTCGTTCTTGTCGAGTTTGAACCCGAACACTTCGTTCACGCGCACGATGATGTCCACGATGTCTAAACTGTCAATTCCGATGTCGGTCGTGATCAGGTTCTCCGGTTTGAGACGGCTCTCGTCTATCTCGAAGTCCTCAACGAGGAATTGGTTAATGGTGCTGATTACTTCTTCTTTTGTCATAGTATTTTGGTGTTTGTTTTGTTCTTACCAAGTTGGTGTGTTTTTTATATGTTGCTCAATTCGAACTAAATCGTCGTAGAACGGCAGGTCTTCCTTGATGGTCGGACACAGTTGCCGTATAGTGTCGTATGCCTGTCGTGTGGCTGGTGCAAGGCTGTCTTGTATGTTCAGGCAGTCGGTCGCCTGTGCCAGAGCCATATACAGGATGCTCATTACCTGCCATCCGTTGTTGATTACTCGGCGGCAGAGTAGGGCGGTGTTCGTTCCCATCGATACGATGTCCTGGTTGTCGTTGTTGTTGGGAATGGAGTGTACGTAGTTGGGCATAGCGAGTGTCTGGCATTCCGCTGTGGTACTGGTAGCAGTGAACTGACACGCCTGCATGGCGTAGTTCAGTCCCAGTGTACCCATATTGAGGAAAGGCGGCAGGATACCGTTGATGCGGTCGTGGAATAGGTAATTGAGCTGCCGTTCGGCGGTCATAACCAGCCGGACGGTGGCAATCTTCACCTTGTCCTCCTCAAGGGATATATAGTCCCCGTGGAAGTTCCCACCGTGATAGACGTTACGGGTCGCAGGATCGACTATCGGGTTGTCGCTTGCGGCGTTCAGTTCCTCGTTGATGATGGTTCGTGCCTGTTGCAAGGTGTCGTAAACAGGTCCCAGTATCTGCGGCGTGCAGCGCAGACTATAATATGCCTGCACCTTGTGCTCGAAATAGCCTGCGTGGTTCTTTTGCGGGTCGTAGAGTTCGTGCTCACGTTGTTGCAGACAGCGGCTTCCTTGTGCTAATTGGCGCATACGCTCCGCCATAACGCGCTGCCCTGTATGGCGGCGGTACTCGTTCAAAGGAGCAGACATCCAGTCGTCAAAGGACGAGGCTATTTCGTTCATCCATACGGCTGCCAACACGGCATAATCCAACAAACGTTCGGCAGAGAGCTGGTTGACCACACTGATGCCGGTCATGACGCTGGTGCCGTTGGTTGTACTTAATCCCTCGCGGATATGTATCTGCATCGGACGGAGTCCCAACCGCTTCAGCACCTCGCCTGTCGGCTGCCATGAGCCTTGATAATGCACTTTCCCTTCGCCGATAAGGCACAAGGCTATATGTGCTAACTGGACCAGGTCGCCGCTCGCGCCGACACTGCCGTGCTGCGGTATGAAAGGCACAATGCGGTGATTGACAAATGCGGCGAGCAGTTTGACCGTCTCGGGATGAATTCCGCTCTTGGCTTGCAGGAAACTACCCAAGCGCGCCATCATAGCCGCTACCACATCGTCATCGTCAAGCGGCTCGCCCATACCTGTCGAGTGACTGCGGATGATGTTGTACTGCAACTCTTTGAGATAACGGTCATCAACCCGCCACTGAGCCATCGGACCGAAGCCCGTGTTGATGCCGTAAATCACTTTGTCGCGGGCGAATGACTCCAAAAAGCGGTAGCAGTCCTTTACTGCCGGCAGACCGTCTTCTACGGAAAGCGTCGCACCCTTGTACAGCACGTCCCTGATTAAATCAATATCAATCTTCATTGTCTTGTTGTATCTCGTCAGTTTCCGTCAGATGGTAATTCTCCATCCCTTTGCGGAAGAATTCGATAAAATCGTGCGACATAACGGTTTGGCTGAAACCGCCGTCGTTATAAATCGTTTGCATGGTGACTCCCCGCGTATAGTCGCTGAAGAGCATGGCGCACAGACCAGCGCAGTCCTCTGAAGAAGCCAGACCTAACGGCGCCATCTGACCGGCGTAGGTGTGAAAATAGTTCACCTCATGGTATTGCTGCTCCGATCTTGTCCGGACAGGCGACTGGGAAATAGCGTTCACTCGCACGTGTTTCTTCCTGCCGTAGATACCGCCCATATTCCGTACAATGCTCTCCAACAGAGCCTTCGCATCGCTCATGTCGCCATATTCCGACAAGAACCTCTCCGAGGCGATATAGGTGAGTGTCACAACCGATGCGTATTCCTCTAACGCGTCCGCTTTCATACATTCCTGCAGAATCTTGTGAAGCGAAACGGCGGAAATGTCAAGTGTTGTCTGTAGGTAGTTGTAGTTCAGGTCATCGTAAGCCCTGTGGCGACGCATGTTCTGGGACATGGCGATGGAGTGAAGCACAAAATCCAGTTTGCCGCCAAGCAGGCTCATTGACTGTTCTAACAACCGGCGGATGTCATCCGTATCGGTTGCATCGCAGGCTATCACTTCGGCTCCAACCGCTTTCCCCAGTTCCTCTGTCTTGCCCAAAGCAAGAGCCTGACGGGTGTTGGTAAGGACGAATGACGCTCCTTCCGCCTTGCAGCGCAGAGCCGTCTTCCACGCCAACGACCGTTCGTCCAACGCACCGAAGATGATGCCTCTCTTGCCTTGAAGAAGATTGTGGGAACCGATTGATGTCATAGCCGGTGTTCTTTATCCCTTTCGTTTGCACGCCAGTATGGAATGTCCACCCATGCCGAGATTGTCGTGAATGGTCTCCACCTCTAATCCTGCTGTCTCAACGAGTCGCGTCATATCATCTGTGTTGTACATCTTGCTGTTGCCGTTGGCAAGGGCGGTGAAGTACAGACTTATCTGCGTGAGTGCGAACGCGGCGGGCAGATACTTCTGTCTGTCCCACAGCGTTTCCATAATGTACAGTCGGTTGTCCTGGTCCATTATGGTGGCGGCGCGGCGGAGTATGCTGACAATCTGCTCTTCGCTGAAGCAGTCGAGGAACTGCGACATCCAGATGATGTCATACCGTTCATCGGCGGGGAAACGGCTCTGCTCGTCCAACAGGTTCATCCCCTCACCGTGAATCCGCTCTGCGCCGGGATGTCCCTCAACGGCGCGGCGCATCATGCCTATTTGCTGGGGCAGGTCGCAGATGGTCACTTGTGCCTGCTCGTTGTAAGCAACGCACCGCAAAGCAAAGCGTCCCGTATTGCCGCCCACGTCCAATACATGTTTGGCTCCGCCGGCAAACAGTATCGCCAATGCCTCGTCAAACGAGTGGTCCGAGTAGTAATGGTCGAAGGCGAACCAGCTTTTCTGCACCTGTTCGGGCAGTTCGGACAGACCTTCGTATATGGTCGGCCAGTTGCCGAAATGCTCCAATCCCGCGGGACGGCCCTCTTCCAATGATTTGTCTAAATGGAACCAGCCCTCGTAATTGACATCGTGGTTGAAGTCAATATCCACGCGGATAAGCGGGTCGTTGAGCAGAAACCATCCGGTCTTCGACAGACGGTACCGGTCGGTGTCGGCATCAATCAGCACTGTGCCAGTGGTCAGCGAGGCTTCAAGCAGGCATTTGACTGCGTATCGGCTTAGGTCTGTTGCTTGTTGCACTTCCTGCTCGGTCATGCCCTTTTCGCTCTTGTCCAACAGCGCAAAGATGCCGTATCGTATCATCAGTCGGGCTGTCTGGAAAACAACAGGTCCAAACGAGATTATATGTGCCAAAGACTGGGCTTCGCGTGCTGAACGGCTCTCTTGGGACAAAGAGGGAAGAAGATTCGGATGAATAGTCATCGGAATGAGGTCACATTAAAACTCGGATGTCTCTGTGATATGGATGACAATGGCGTCAAACAGAGGATAGTCTTTGTATTCAACAGAGAAGCTTACCTCGGCTTTGAAATCTTTGGGCATATCAACGCCAAGTTTCTGCTCGCGTTTCACTTTCTTGTTGCAGAAATCGCTGTCACCCGGCTCTTTGAGATTGTAGATTCCTAGAACCTCGTCTTTTGTTTTGTCGTTCTCGTCGTTGATAAACACGACGCGGACGCGGAAGTCTTTCTGAGTGGTCTCGTTGATAATCTTCACTTGGTTGTACGAACTCTCATCCCCTCCGACTGTGAAAATGAATCGTTCGGCTTGTGCCAGATTCACGCCGCAGATAAGCAGCATCAGCAAAAATAATCTTTTCATTGTAGTTGTTATTTTAAGTTATATTTGTTTCTGTTTGGTACAGACGAAAAACGGCGGCAAAAGTAAGGTTTTCTCGGTATTTCTGCAAATAAAAATCATAAAAATATATCATTCGTCCGAGAAACCGACCAGCACCTCTCGGTAGGACGAGAATATCTTGGACTTGCTGACCATGCCGAGGTACACGCCTTCCGCATTGGTCACGGGCAGGTTCCATGCTCCTGTGTCCTCAAACTGCTCCATCACTTTCTCCATCGGCATCGTGTCCTCCAGTACCGCTGGGGGCGAGGTCATCAGCTGCCTTACCGTGAAGCGGCGGTACAGCCTCGGCTGGAACATGATGTTGCGCACCTCGTCTAACAGCAGTATGCCCTGCAGCTTCCCGTCCGCGTCTGTCACGGGGAAGATGTTGCGATGGCTCTTGGCTATCACTTGCACTAATTCGCCTAACTCCATTTCGGGCGGAACGGTCTGTAGGTCTTTCTCCAACACGCTGTCAAGGTGCATCAGTGTCAGCACCGACCGGTCTTTGTTGTGCGTCAGCAGTTCGCCTTTCTGTGCTAATCGGCGCGCATAGATACTGTGAGGCTCGAACACTAATATCAGTACGTACGACATCACCGACACAATCATCAGCGGCATGAACAGGTGGTATCCGCCCGTCAGTTCCGCAATCAGGAAGATGCCCGTCAGCGGCGCGTGCATCACGCCCGACATCAAACCCGCCATACCAACCAATGCCAGGTTGCTTTCCGGCACGTACGCGCCTGCCGTGTTCAGTATCCGCGCAAAGACGAACCCGACTATCGCTCCCGTGAACAGCGTCGGAGCGAAGATACCGCCGACACCGCCTCCACCGTTCGTCGCCACTGATGCCACCGCCTTCAGCAGGATGACCGCCACGAAATAGACTATCAGCATCCACCCTTGCGAACCGAAACGCATCCACGGACTGGACGAATAGGCGCTCAGCGAATCGCCGTTGATCAGCCCCGCTATCACATCGTAACCCTCACCATACAGCGGCGGGAACAGGAACACCAGCACACCTAACGTCACGCCGCCTGCCACAATCTTCATCCCTACCGAGCGCACGTTTGCCTTGAACCATGTCTCCAAGCGGGTTGTGGCACGGGTGAAGTACAGCGATGCCACGCCGCACAGCAGCCCGAGCAGGATGTACCACGGCACACGGCTGATAACGAACGGCTCAATCATCTGCTGCGAGAACATCGAGTCCATTCCCATGACGATATACGTGATGGCGGTTGATGTAACGGACGCTATCAGCAGCGGGGCGACCGATGCCATTGTCAGGTCCATCATCAGCACCTCCAATGTGAACACCAAACCTGCAATCGGCGCCTTGAAGATGCCGCCTATCGCACCTGCTGCGCCGCAGCCTATCATCAGCATCATCGTCTTCTGGCTCAGCCGAAACAGCTTTGCCATATTCGACCCGATTGCCGCACCGGTCAGCACGATGGGCGCCTCTGCACCGACTGAACCGCCGAAACCGATGGTCAGGGCGGAACCCACGATGGACGACCATGTGTTGTGCAGTTTGATGATGGACTTGCGCTGCGAGATGGCGTACAGTATCTTTGTGATGCCGTGCGATATGTCGTCACGTACGATGTAATGGACGAACAGGGCAGCTAACGCGATACCTATCATCGGTGTGATTAGGTACCACCATGTATGCCCGTCTTGGATAAGGAACACGGTGATGAAACGCTGTATCCACCCGATGCAGGCTTTCAGCAGACAAGCCGCCAATGCGGAAAAGACACCGACTATAAATGCCAGTATCAGTATCAGGTTCTTTTCCGACAGATGCCGTTCTCGCCACCGCAGCAGCCGTTCATATATATTCTTCTTCCCTTCTTCCATACGCTCTCTGTTCTTGTCTGTACTCCTCTCTGTTCCCGTCCTTATCCGCCTGTGCACATGGCGGATAACACGTCTGTCTGCCACTTGTAATACGCCTCACGGCGTGAGGCCATTTCCACTGAAATGACGTGCAAAGATAATACATTTTCGGGCGAAAAGCAAGAGCTTCTTAATGTTTTTTGATTACAAATTGCAAATTGCAAATTTCAAGTTGCAAATTTATGGTTTGTGATTTCAAATTTCAAATTGCAAGTTTATGGTTTATGGTTTATGATTTATTGTTTCAAATCCGCCTATTAGTCCGCAACCATAAAAGCCCACAGGGGGTTCAACGTACAAATCCATATTCTTTCGAGGCGGCTCTTGGGGAGCCGGTCTGAATAGAATTCAGACGCAATTGACGGAGGATTGCTTGCGGGAATAGCCGCGAGAGTTGGACCTTTCTCGGCAGAGCCGATGTCGGAATCATCCACCCACTAAGCCGCAAGTATAGTAACTCACAGGGCTTATAGGGGGATGCAATGGAAGAAAGTGAATACATGTTGTTTGGTTTATTCATTGGTCGTGTTGCTGAGAAATACAAGGGATATTTGCAATTTTTAGAAGAAACTCTTGTACAATTCAATGTAAAGCAGTACTTTTGCAGCGAAAATTAAAAATTATCCTGTTTAGGATAATCCTATTTGGGATAAAATTATCTGATTTATAAATAAAATACTATAAACAAGAATATTATGGATAATCCGTTTGTTACAAAAGGATATGCAGGTTCTGAGTATTTCTGCGACAGGGTATCGGAGACGGAACAACTTGTTGATTTGACCGTCAATGGCAATAACGTTGCGCTGATTTCTCCAAGAAGGGTAGGGAAGACGGATTTGATACATCATTGTCTGTCACAGCCACGGATAAAAGACCATTATTATACATTTTATATTGACATCTATGCCACCACATCCATTCGCGACTTTGTGAATGTGTTCGGTCGTGCCATATTGGAAGAACTGAAGCCCAAAGGCAAGGTGGTTTGGGAAGGTTTTCTTTCCATTCTGCGTTCGCTGAAAAGTGAAATAACATACGACATCAATAATGTACCGACCTGGAGTGTGGGACTGGGGGATATTGAACACCCCGAAACAACTCTTGACGAGATATTTTACTATCTGTCCCATGCCGACAAACCCTGTCTCGTTGCGATAGACGAGTTCCAACAGATTGTGTCTTATTCCGACGCACCGGCTATTGAGGCAACCCTTCGCACCTATATCCAGAAATGCGTCAATGCCACATTCATTTTCGCAGGTTCAAAAAGACATCTAATGGGAGAGATCTTCACCTCTTCCGTCCGTCCGTTCTATCAGTCGGTTATGATTATGAATCTGCCTCCGATACCTCAGGACAAATACACGGATTTTGCAATGCATCAGTTTGAACGGTATGGCAAACGAATAGAAGCAGGCGCAGTGGAAGAGGTGTATAAGCGTTTTGACGGCATCACTTCCTGCATCCAGCGGGTTCTCAATGTGCTGTTCCTGAAGACTCAGAAAGAACAGGTTTGTACACTTGAATCTGTAGATAATGCTGTGGAATATATCCTTGACATGTTCAACGAGACATATTCCGATTTGTTGGAAAAACTCCCTTACAAACAACGTGAAGTGTTCATTGCGATAGCCCGTGAAGGCAAAGCGAAAGGCATAACCGGCAAGACCTTTATCAAGAAGTACCGGTTACAAACCGTCAGTGTTGTCAATGCCGCTGTTCGCGGCTTATTGGAAAAAGACCTGCTAACAGAAGACCGTGGAACATACACTGTCTATGATCCGTTTTTTGCGTATTGGCTGCAACGCCAATAGTGCTTTTCTCTTCAACAAACGAACAAACATTTTAACCAGAATACGAATCGGGGCTAATGAACAAAGGATGCCGATTACAAATCGGCAAAACAGACGAAGCGGGTGGAACGTATGCACCCTAAAGGTGACATACTCTATAACAGAAGTCAAACCAGCAGAAAGGAAACAGAGAAACGCGCGGATGACGACTCGCACACATAACAATGAGGATGCCGGATAAAATCCGGGGGAATAGACATACGTTTTGATTAGTCCAAAATGGTCAACAATGATTCAAAAAATACAATCCGGAGAAATGGACATACGTTCGCTATGATTGCCAGTTAATGCCGCTTAAACATGCGGGGAGTTTCGTGCCGTGTTCTTTTTGATGGGCGATACAGGCACAGAAATGTCCGTGATGAGGACAGTCGCAAGTCAGAATCTAACCATTTCACATGTATGATATTGATGATTATCCAAATGTCTTAATACGATTGTTCATTAAATGCCCGATTCAGTTCTGCACACGCCTTTTTGATGTCAACTCCGGCAAACTCTTTATCGAAGCCGATCTTTTCGTATCGAGTAGGCTCCAATAATTGCGGAACACCCACAGATGGTGTTTCCTCCTTTATCGGGAAACATATACGGATGATTGCTATCACATCATCACCGCCTTGCTTGCCTGTGAAATTCTTCGTGATTATATCATGTGATTTCTGATTGGCAAGATAATATCGCCAGTTGCATTTTCCTTCGCGGATAAGATCTAATACGGCATTTCTGACAGCTTCGTTATTGGCAAATGTTTTGCCATATAGTGCGCCTTCACCTTTATAAGTACGATATTTCTCCAATTTACTCAATACCCACAATACCAATAGATATTCCAATTGAATATCTGTGGCTCGTTTGTTGTTGTCTTCGCAAAGAATATCCGTGATTTTTTGATGAACCCAATAGTAATCGTCAAAAGGCATATGACTGAAATTGGCTCGCACGTAATAGTGTATAAGCGTATAAAACACCTTACGACCTATATCTGTTTTGGGATTATGCTTGGCGAAATCCACCCAATTACCATTTGGAACCAAGATGTCATAGATGCACCATTCATATTCTTCGTACGGGGCACAGAATGGTTTGCGCTTTATCTCTTCTATTACTTTTGCAGCGGAGGCTTCGTCACGTTTCTGTTTCCAATCATTCACTATGGTTTCTAAGCGTTGGTACTCTTTCTTTGATGCGGCTCGTAGTTCTTCTGCCTCCTTTGCTTCTCTTTCTTCTTCTGCTAATACTTGTTTATACTTTGCTTCATGTTCCCTATCCCAGACCGGACAACTAATCCATTCCCGATGTTCGGTGTCTTTCGTGAGCCGCTCAATTACATCTTGTTCGGTGTATTCGGTTTCCAGTAAGTCTTTAAAATCAATCTCTATGCAATATACTCCTCTACGCCTTATGTCTGCTTTGCGCTCCGGATCAACTATATGGCGGCAGTATATCTCAACCCATAATGGGTGGGTTGCATCTTCTTGTGTGCAAACGCAATCAGGCTTACGAGTGGAACTTTCATCTTTCCATACTTGCTCCAACACCACATTGGCAAACTTCTTTTGCTGAGCTTCGTGCGTAACATACTCCGTATCATAAGCTGGTAACATCACCACTTTGTCACGTTCGAGAATTTTCTGTGCCAACATGTGGAGTGCGGTCATGCGTGCACCACCACAATCGGCACCACTTGCATGAGCGAAGTGGTGCGTGTTCTTCTTACCTCCGTTTCGGGCGATTAGATCATGCTTGCAATGCGGACACACACAATCGCAATCTAATCCATTCGGAACTTGTGGATCGTCAATAAATAATAACTCATCCGTTGTCCCTCGCTTAAGACCATATGTCAGCATATTATCATGTACACTCATAACTTTCTAAGTCCTAAACTCTTTCAATGTACACTACTCTCTATTAACTTATCTTTTATTTATCCATCCCTGTTTATTTGTGATTTGATACGCAGAATTATATAATCTTTCGAATTCAGTTTTTGAATGACACTCTTTTGCAAATTCGAAACACTTTATGTTATAAACTGTCAGTTGGTTTTATATCGGTTGGTTTATTGTCTGGATTATCTTCGTCATCGTTGATGGGCAGCGTGGGGTTCTGACCCTCAAAGAAGCGTTTGGCGGACAGGGGCGAGACGACCGGTCTGCCGGTCTGGGCTTCCAACTCCTCGCGTGCCACCTTTGCCACGCGACCTCCGCGAGCCGCAATGTCCTTGTTCTCCTCCATCGTGGACGGGTTCTCGCTGCGTGTGATGCTCGTTGTGGAGAGTTCGGCAAGCATATTCAGCACCAGTTCCTCGTTGGTCATATTGTCCCGCAGGTTCTCCTTGTGCAAGCCTTTGAACTGCTTGTACTCGCGTGCCGTCTTGCCCGCCCACGCCTGATAGATAATATCGGTCAGCGTGGCATACTCCAAACTGTCCTGCACTCCGTGCTGTTCCCACTGGTCGGTAAGGTCTTTGCGTATCTCTATGCTTTTGAGCCGCTGGTTAATCCAGTTGTCGGAGTAGCCGAGGCGTTTGTAGTCGTGCAGTGCCTGTTGTATGCTGCGCTCTGGATCCTGTAACTGGTTGAGGCGTTCTGATGCCACCTTCGCCATCCACCGTTTGAACGGCTCCGCCTTGGGGGAGGGGATGGATTGTATAATGCGCAGGATACCTTCCGTGTCCGCAAAATTGATTTTTTGCCTGCCACCCGCAGTCTGATAATCAAGGGGGGTGACAATTTGTCCCCACCCTTTGGCAAGTTCCGGTTCACGCTTGCGCATCTTCTTCAGATAGTCGGCAGGATTGACACTGTCTGTCAATGCTTCAACCACATCCACAACGGAGAAATACCATTTCTCCTGCTGTTCGTCCCACGAGGTGCGAATCTGTCGGCTTCCAAAGAGTTTGATAGAGTTGTGTTCCATAATTACGGTGTTGTTGAATGTCCGGTTGCTATTCCAAACGAGCGTGCAAATATACGAAAAAATATCGGGTTATGCAAGAATAATCCGGTTTTTCTTCATTTTTTACGGTGAGAGTGTTGTGTTTTAGTTGGTTTGCTGTCTTACCTGTTTGGTCGTTTGCAAGACATTCTATATAACATTGCAAAGTTATTTTTTCTCATTGTTTGAGCCGCACTCGAGACGAGTGCGTACCCTCAAAGGACGCTGCAAAAATAACATGCTCTGTATGGCAATTCCTTTATCTGCTCTTGCAGGTTGTTGAGGCTGTCCGTCAGTTCCTACCACGAAGGCGAATCGCCGTAAATCATGGATGTGCGCATACTCTCGTAGTCCTCCCTTTTGAAATGATTTGTCGGCTTTTTCATTTCACAAAAGTATAGTATTGTTTTCATATACGCAAGGAGTTATGTGATTTTTTGTAAAAACCGACTTCGTAAGAGAAACAGGACGCGCAGGGGTGTGCCCTGCGCGTCCTGTTTTGGTTGTCCGCCGCGGATTATCATTGGTTATCTGACCATCTGATACTTCGGAGCGGATAGGTTTGTTATTGTCTGCATCGGATTACCACTGGTCATCCGATGCTTCGGGATGGAAATGCAGGTTTGAGTCGCCACCACCTTCATCACTTACACACAACATTGCAGACAAGAGAGGCATGGTGTCTGTTTGAGGTATAATATAACGGTTTTTCATAGTTCTGTCCTTGTAATTATTATTTCACCCAATCGGTTATTAGACCGAAGAAGAGTGTTAATTTATAGATGTTATTTTATCCTGAACCTAAACACTAAATTCTAATAAGCGATTTAGGGCTTAACAATCAGTCCTTGTGCACTGTAACGCACGCCGTTCTTAATCACATAGAACACGCCGTTCTCGATGACCTTCGTGCATCGGATGTTCTCTGTTTCGGTGTTCTCCACTCCCGTACCGCTCTGTTCCTCTTCGAAGATGAAACGCATACGTTTCGGGGCGTTCGAACCGCTGAGAACAACATAAGCTTTGTGCGCGTGGAGCACGGTTCCTTCATACAGATAGAATCCTACTCCGGTCACTGAATAATCGGTGGAGTGTCCGCTGAGTACGTAACAGTTGGCGGGAACAGTATTGATGTCTTCATCGGTACCTTGCAGGTTGTTGGTTACGCTGAAGGCAACAGGCGTGGCATCTGTCGGTGTGATGGTGTAGGAAGCTACGGTCGATTTGAAGATAACAGCATTGTCGGCCGGTATCACGTCACCCGCTTGCGCAATCTTAGTCAACAAGAGGTCGTTTCCGCTGATAGTAGCCACATAAGCCTCTACTCCTACGGGCAGCAGATACTTATTCGAGCTGTCATAGAAGGTGCTGTAGTAAACGCCGTTGTCATTGTTAGCGGTGATTTCAACACCTTGCGGGTGCAGCGCAGCGTAGATGCATCCTTCGTGCCAGCCTTCTCCACCAGTTCCGTCGGGACGGAAATAAACGGTGTAGTCACCTGCTTCACTGATGATGAAGTTATTGTCCGTTCCACCCGGATACCAGTTTCCGTTCCCGTCTATAACCTTGAACTGAGCGTTAGCAGCGAATGTGAAATCGCCCATATACTCCCATTCTGCTTCGGGGTTAACAGTGAGAATGTAAGCCTCGTCCGTGGTCCATCCGTTCATCGAACCGATTACATAGTAGTTGACAGCGGGTTTCATTTCGACGTAGATGCAGCCTTCGTGCCAGCCTTCTCCACCAGCTCCATCCGGACGGAAATAAACGGTGTAGTCACCCGCCTCATCAATTACGAAATTACCTGCCTCATCCGGATACCAATTTCCGTTCTCGTCTATAACCTTGAGTTCATCGGCAGCAGCGAATGTGAAATCGCCCATCAACTCCCAGTCCGCTTCAGGATTAACAGTGAGTTCGTAAGCCTCGTCCGTGGTCCAGTTGTTCATCGAACCTATTACATAGTACTTGACAGCGGGTTGCGGTTCGGGTTTCTTAGCAGCGTAGATGTAGCCTGCGTGCCAACCTTCTCCACCATACCCGTCCGGACGGAAATAAACGGTGTAGTCACCCGCCTCATTGATTGTGAAATTACCTGCCGCAGCCGGATACCAATTTCCGTTCTCGTCTTTAACCTTGAGTTCATCGGCAGCAGCGAATGTGAAATCACCTTTATACTCCCATTTAGATGACTGGTTAATAGTGAGTAGATAAGCTTCGTTTGTGTCCCATCCGGTCATCGAACCGATTACATAGTACTTAATTTTCTTAGCGACGAAGATGCAGCCTCCGTGCCAGTTGTCTCCACCATCGCCATTCGGACGGAAATAAACGGTGTAGACACCCGCGTCAGTGATTACATAATTACCTGCCGAACTTGGATACCATGTGTCACCGCCTTTAACCTTGATCTCAGCATTAGCGGCGAAAGTGAACTCACCCATAAACTCCCCTTCAACTTCAGGGTTAGCAGTGAGTACGTAAGCCTCGTTCGGGCTCCAACTGTTCATCGTGCCGACTACATAGTAGTTGACAGCGGGTTCCTGTTTAGGCAGGTTACCGGCAGCGGGCTGAGATGGTGAAGCCCATGCTGCACTCAAACTCGTGGCGCAGATGAGCGCTACGAGTAAAGAAAATAGTTTTAGTTTTCTCATAAGTTTAAATAATATGGTTGGTTGTTGTTGGTTTACGGTATTTCGGGATAGCGATAATACGCGGCAAAGATACGGAAGAAATATTTATGATTGCAAATTTCAAATTGCAAATTTATGATTTATAGTTTATAATTGATAATTTATGGTTTTATGATTGATGATTTAGGATTTCAAATTGCAAATTTGTTAGTTTAGGAGTTTAGAAGTTTAGGTGTTTATGGGTGGTTTAGAAAGTTGATGGTTTATGATTTATGGTTTATGATTTCAAATTTCAAATTGCAAATTTGTTAGTTTAGGAGTTTAGAAGTTTAGGTGTTTATGGGTGGTTTAGAAAGTTGATGGTTTATGATTTATGGTTTATGGTTTATGGTTTATGATTTCAAATTTCAAATTTCAAATTTCAAATTTCAAATTTCAAATTGCAAATTTATGCCACTGCAGAATAATATGCCCCTCCATATATAAGGCAAAAAAAGGGCAAAATCTATCACCTGAAAGGCAACTTTTTTTACTTTTTTTGCATTTTCTTTGTAAATCGCTATTAATGAGACGATGTTCAAATTTAATTTGAACCTAATAGACGGAGGGGGCTCGCGGGAATAGCCGCGAAATGGACATACGTTTTGAACCCGAATCGGATTCTTAGCCGCAAGGGCACGATTATTTCGGTGCTAATTGACAAAGAAAATAGCGGCTCTATGGAGCCGTGTCAGAATCATCCACCCACTATGCCGCAACCATAAAAGCCACCGGGCTTTCATGCTGACGCAATTGACAAAACCACATCCTTTATCAGACGGCTCCGGGGAGCCGATTGGGGTTAAAAACAGAAGGCTCGTTCGCGAATTGAAACCCCCTAAGGAAGAATTGCAGTCTATGAAACCTGCCCCCCCCTTCTCGCGAACGAGCCTTGCTGCTCTTATGTTATGTACTCTGAATGTACAGAGTACTTCGTGTTCTTTTTACTCTACACGCTGTCCTGCTGCGTCGTAGATAACGCCTTCGCGCTCGA
>CAJOIZ010000027.1:3137-33552 GCA_905234835.1 Paludibacteraceae bacterium | reverse complement strand
CTGCATGAGTGTCAGACTGCGCGGGTTGTCGGTGTTGCCATCTGACCACTTCGTGAACTCATAGCCTTCTGCCGCATCGGCACGGAATGCGAGTGTTCTATCCGCACAGGTCGGTTCTTGGGTGACTGTCACCGTTCCCTGTGTCTCATCGCTTGCTGATACGGAATAGGTTGGCATGATTGTTCCCGTCCATACGGCTTTGACGGTGAGGTTGCCGGTAATGTAAGAGAAGTCATTGTCCCATGAGAGGGAGAGACACTGCGGAATCTCCACTTCGGGAGCAACAGCCGCGCTGCCATAGTCAACCGTCTGCGGTGTACCCAATACGGTCGTGCCGTCCTCGTCATAAAAAGTGACGGTGTACTGATTAAGCGTATTGGTGTAGGTGGCGGTATAAACAGCCTCACCTGTAACGGCAACCACCTCGGGAGTCCATCCCGCAAACGTGTAGGTGTATTGCGCATCAGTTGGCTTGGTGGGGGTATTGCCGTTGTATTGCGGCATTGTGCCATACGCCACTTCTTCGTTTTGCAGTTCTGTGCCATCGTAGTTCACAAACGTGACTGCATAACTCTTTACGGCAAAGACAGCGGTATAGGTGGCGTTCTCTTTTGCTGTTACGGTACGGGGATTGGCTGTCTCGCCGTCCGACCAACGGACGAATTGCCAGCCTTCGTCGGCAACGGCATGCACCTCGTACGTGTCGCCGCAATCCATCTCTAACTGCGTGGCGGTCTGCGCAAAGAGCAGAGCGGGCAGCAAGAGAAACAATATAAAAGATATACGTTTCATAGTCGTTTGTTTTTCTGCGTCCGACATCATTTCTTAATAATCTGCACCTTGCCGCCTTTGGAAGAATCCACTTCCCCTGTAATGGTGTAACGCAGTTTGTTGAACTCCGCCGTGAGGTTCATGTCCTTTGTGACGGTGACGGTGCGCGGGTTGTCCTTGTTGCCGTCTGACCACTGTTGGAACTCGAAGCATTCGTCAGCAACCGCCTCTATGGTGATGACCGTTCCTTCGGAGTATTGGTTGTTGATATTCAGCGAGCAGTTTTCGCCGTTGATGTTCACGGTATAGACCGTAGGCTCTATCTTGTTCCGTTCAAAGAAGGTGGTATAGCGCACATCTTCCGTTGCTGCCTTGATTGTCGGCAACCAGCCCGCAAACTCGTAGGTGTATTCGTTTGTCGCTGTCTTGGTCGGGGTTGTACCTGTGAAAGCGGGTGTGGTACCTTGTGCTACTTCATCGGTCTTGAGGATGTTACCGTCCTCATCTTGCCACATTATTTTGTATTTGCTGTTTTCGGGATTGGTCGGGTCATTGTCATTGGGGAAGTCTTTGCCATTGATATTGAATTGCGACCAGACTGTCGCCTTCTTATATTGTTTGATGGATTCTTCGGGGACATACAAATCTATTCCGCTTAATACGCCGCAGCCCGTAAAAACATTCGAATTGATAACAGGAGGGAATAGTGCTTTGCATGTAACGCTCAACAAATACGGGCATTTTGCGAAAGCACCTTTACCTATACCGTCAGTTGTCACACCGTTTCCTATTACAATTTCTTCCAAATAAGTGCAATCACAGAAAGCGCTATCTCTAATATTTGTGACGCTATTGGGAATCTCTATGGACGTCAAACTGCTGCAATTCTCGAAAGCATATTTTGAAATGTAAGTGACGCTGTTGGGAATAATCATGTCTGTAACTAATGTGCCATTCAGATATAGGTTATGCGCTTTACATAGGGGATTAGCACCGCTGTTTGTGAAATATATTTTGCACCATGCTGCCATATCGAATATATGTACAGAGGTCAAAGCACTGCAATCCTGAAAAGCAGACTCTCTAATACTTGTGACGCTGTTGGGTATTTCTATAGAGGTCAGACTAATGCATTTTTGGAAAGCACCTTTTCCAATGGTTGTGACGCTGTTGGGAATACTAATGGAGGTGACTTTGCCACAAGTTTCGAAAGAATAATCTCCAATTTTTGTGATACCGTCTGAAATGATGATGGAAGAAATACGATCTGCATACCAAGAAAATGGGCTACGGTACGGACTCCCAGAACCGGTTTGAGCGACAGACTCGTAATCTGTCATCGCTCCAGTACCGACAATGGATAGGACACATGTTTCTTCATTGAAAGACCATTTTATGTTTGTGCCGTTTTGAGCAAAGAGCGAAAAAGACATTGACAGCATCAGTGATGCTAAAAGAAGTTTTGTTTTCATAGTTGTTTGTTTCATAGTTGTTTGTTTATAAATCAGGGTTGATAATTTTGGAATCTGTTTTCAACTCATATAGTCGGATATGACATTCCTGCCCTTTGAAGGACGGACATTGCAATCCTGTCATATCATTGCGGCAAAGAAGGCGTATATCAGGCGTAACCAACGGCAAAGAGACAGGAGGATATGATTGACATACATTGTCAAGGAAGGTTTTTCTGATGTCAGAAGGCGTGTTGTTGAAAGTCAGGGTGCAACTGTTTCCGATGCTCAAATTGTAGATTGTATTAAGTTTAGCACGGAACGCATCAGATTGCTTGTTCAGATAAGCGTCCATTTCGGCATCCGTAACATACAGCATCATTCGGTGCATCATTTTTGTTCCTTTAATAGGGAAATGCTGCAAACGCATTATGTCACCGAACAAGGCACCTGCGGCATCCGTATGCGGAAAAGCCGATGTGCTGTGGATGCGGTGGAACTTGATTTCAAAGCAGAATGCCTCTTTGGCATCCGCATAGTACAAATCCAGTTCCTTGTTTTGCAGCGGGGCATCGTAGGGAGCCTCCAAGGTGTAATGGTTCAAATCATTGTCCTGCGCAAGCATGGAAGACATCCAATAATAGCGGACATTGTCTTCCGTCATCATCTCTGTTCTGCACTGTATCTGCTGGCAGAACCAGTCAAAAACTTGTTGAATGTTCATTATTATATGATTTATAGTTTTGCCTACTCTTTGTCGGATTTTCGGCATTTTCCGTTATACTACGAATGTCGCTATTTTGGCTTCTTCCTTTTCAAAATGAATGTTGTGCGGCAAAACCGCCGCAAAGTAAGTGCATTTGTTTTGTTCGTGAATGGTTCTTGTTGGTCCTTTTGCTATTGGGGCTTGTTCGTACTTCTTTCTGTTGGTTGATCCATAGGGCAATTAGGCTTATTACGTTCCATGTGTATGTCGGCTTGCAGACACAAAAAAAGTGCGGACCGATTTCTGCTTGTTTATGAGTTCTATATTGGTACTTTCGGGCTACCACACCCACATTCTCCAATATATGCAGAAATGTCCACACCCCACGTGTGAACATTTGCATTTATTCTTGGAAGAATGTTTCAATTTGTGGTAGTTTGAAAGTATCCTCAAATAAAGCAAATGCTTGTTTTTATGTGTGTCGTTGCGTAACTAATTACGCGTGATGTTCCATAGGCAGAAAAGTTTTAATCGTCTTGATTTATCTGTTTTTTAAAGACAAGCATATCACACATCATCAGTCGTGTGGTCAGTTTGCCTTCGTCAGTCAGTTTGCGTTTCATCTTGTCCTGCTCTTCCTGTTCTGAAGTATAAAGGAGATTAAATCCATTGCGTTCGTAAAAAGCAATCACTTTGGAATGGTTCACTGCTTCTACAATCAGATAACGGCAGGCAGTTGTTTCGTTTATGAGAAGTGCGAAGTGCTTAATGAGCGTGAGCATCTCGTCTCCTAATTTATATTTTGCAAAGTCATCAAATACAGCCAGTTGTGCTATGAGTAGCGCAGGATACTGACGGCGTTGTTTTATCCGTGGAATGGCTTTGTTGATTTTGTTTTTACGCGAACTTTGCAGGAAATCCAATACAAGGGCAGAGTTGGCAATAGTAAATGCCGCAACCAGTCGTGAAGGATCGTCTTTCAGGCGATAAGCATACGAATTGCCCAACAATTGCTGCTCATAGTCAGCATAGTCTTCGTGAAAGAAGATGTCAATTTGCGGCTCTTTGGCACAACGATACTCGGCACAAAAGAACCTTGTGTCAGTCATGCGCGTGAAAATGCAGTTTTGCTTGAGCGAGAAAGAGTCCATCATAAGAACAGACCTGCTTGTTGGAACATGCGGCGCGAACTCTCAAGCTCCTCCGCACTTGGCGCTTCTGTCCCACGGCGAAACTTGTAGTTGAAGTCCGCTTGTTCGGCAATGCGCTCTGCTGCTTCACCTGTAACGGGCGGTATGTATGGATATTGAATCATAACAAAAGAGAATTTTAATTCCGACGGCAAAGATACAAAAGGAATGGGGATATACGCAAATCAGTATGTCATTTTTCTTTCATTATTATGTAATTGGGAGTGTCGTTCTTCGTCAGGCGGGCGTGCTGTCTGTCACAAACAAGCGTTAATAAACGCCTTATGTTTCCGCTTTTTTACGCTGCCGGAACCGGCGGTGCTGCTGTTTTACGTCGGCAGGGGACGGCTGCGATTTACATCGGCAGGCAAGATGTGCGATATCTATTCCTCTCTCACGATACCTGTGAAATCAGACCACTCTTCAACACGATAGCCTCTGATGTCACGAACCGATTTGCGAAACCAGTCTATCTTTTTCAGTGCCTCTATTGCGCGGAACAGATTGGTAAGGTTATCCGAATCAGTCAGGTAAGTGCTTCCTTGTATCCAATAGAAACCCTCTTTGACCAAGGTGCGTTTATCTCATAATACGCACCTTGATAACGGTCTCCGTAGGACTTCTGCAATTCAGCAATGGTCATATCAAAACTCAAGGCATACATAGCAAGTCATATCGCTTTGAACTGATACTCTTTGTCAAAATAAATCTCACCATCGGCTGTTTGGGCAGAAATAACAGTACCGACAAACGGATTGGCTTCAATATCAATTATCTTGCCTTCAATCCAATCCGGTGCATGTGTTACAAAAGGTGAAATTAACACCCGTGAACCAAGTTTGGCATTCATAGAGTTTTCCTTTCTGAATTTAGTTAATGAGTCTCCGTTCTATACAATCGGGATATTCCGCCGCAAAAATATGGCAAAACAGGCGATTATGCAAATCCGTACACGATTTTTGCGGAAAAACACAAAATCAGCAAAACAAAAAATGGAACACACACTAAACGTTATGCCCCTTTCCTTAACAGCGATAAGCGTCAATAAACGCTTTTGCTGTAACTGCTTTTTTACGTTGCCAGCCTCAACGCTCTCCAATTTAACGTCATGGAGATGGGACGGGATGATTAACGGCGGCAAAGGTAGTAAAGAAATATATGATTGCAAATTATTATGGTTGAAAGTTGAAAGTTTAGAGTTGAGTGAAGTTGGAAAGTTGAGAGTTTATAGTTTCAAATTTAGGATTTCAAGTTTCAAATTGCAAATTTGTAGGATTGGGCGTTACGGAAATACGGGATACCGGTATTTCGAGATTCCGTCCTATCGGGATTTCGTCCTGTCGGTATTTCGGGATACCGATATCTTCTCAGATATTCAGAAGAGGGAGGCGGGGCTTTTACAGGCGGCTATGTGCAGGCGACACAAGAAAGGGATTTGTCATTTTTTCTATGATTTTGTAGTATGTTTTTGTCATTTTTTCCATGAATTAAGGCAGTAGTTTTGTCATTTTTTCCATAAAAGTAATCAGAAATGACTATCGTCATGTTGGATACCGAACAACATTACTGTCCTATGACGGGGTATTGAATGGTATTACTGTCCGATGGAGAAAGAGCCGACAAACGAAATGTCGCCGCAGGTGATACACAATGTATAGTCACCCTTCTCCCATCCTTGCGTGGAGATGCTTATCCGTTCGTCCATGCCGACAAACGATTCGGTTGCAGAATACACAACAGCATCCGGTCCGGAAACCACAATCCCGACATCTCCCACCGAATCCAATGAGGTAAGGAGCAGTTCATCATTCTGCAACTCAGTACAGAACAGCACTTCCCGCGTTTTACCCCTGTCAAGAGGCGTAATAGGAGGAGGGGGATTGGTGGGGCGATACCTCACATATTGCAGCAAGGTTATTTTCTTGTTCTCGTCTTGCTTTGATGTGTCCGGTTCATTCTCCGGTTCATTCTTTGATTTGTGGGCACATGAAGCGAACAAGCAGAGTATGATGAGGATATATACAGATTGTTTCATTTGAAGTATGCTTTTGTCAGAATTTGAACTACACATTTATCAGACAACGACAATCCCTCCGGCAGAGTTATCTCTGCCCAAGGCGGTCAAGATGGCAGAGCATCAGTGTGCCGTCCTCACGGCGCAGGTGCATTCCGTTACCCTCGCAGAAGTCAAACGCCTTGCAGTCGCTGCACGGTTCGGATTTCCGCATCCAAGAGCGGTCACGATAGGGCTTGAAGCCGTTCTCCCATACCTGCCAAAAAGAATCCCTGTAGATATTGCCCTGATAATACCTCCCCCTGATACTGGTGCAGGCGGAGATGGAGCCGTCGATAAGAACCGACGCCGTGGAGATACCGGCACTGCAATGGTAGAGATGATCCCTCACACGGCCTTCATACGTACCCAGATAGCCTTCGCAGGAATACGACACGTGACGCCCCGTCTCCCGCTCGGCAGCTATAAAATCCAACAGACTGCGGAACTGCTCATCCGTCAGCAGCAGTTCGGGATTATCCGCCGCCCTGCCCATCGGGTCGATTCCGAAGATACGCCAGTCGCGCACACCAAGCTCCCACAGGAGATTACGTATATCGGGCAGGCGGCCGACGGTGCGCTGAGTGACACAGGTGACCACATCCCATACCAAGGTTTTATCCTCCACACACAGCCGGATGGCACGACAGGCGCCCTCGAACGCCAACGGGTGCTGACGCAGCCACACATGATCATCTTTCAAGCCGTCTAATGAGACGGTCATCGACACCAGTCCGCTTTCACGCAATTCGCGAAAGCGGGCTGGTGACAAAGCCAAGCCGTTGGTGACCATTCCCCACGGGTAGCCCCGCTGATGGAGCGCCCGACCGACATCCGCCAAATCATTCCTCATCAGAGGTTCGCCGCCGGAAATGATAATGAGCACCTTGTTGGGATTGACATGAGGCGTTATCTCCGTATCAATCACCTTCAGGAAGTCCTCCGCAGGCATATCCGGTGTCTGGAGCGAAGCCGTACAATCGCTGCCGCAATGCAGACAATGGACATTGCATCGGAGAGTGGACTCCCAAAAGAGCTGCCGCAGCGGGTGCAAGTGCCTGAGATTACGGCGATGCCACCGCTCCAACCACAGCGCGGATTTGAGACGGAGTTCCATCGCTTACTTCTTCTTGAGTGTGAAATCCTGATAGAGATATCCTGTCCCGCGATACCAGCTGTCCCCGCGCTGCTTGGCATCACTGCGGTCGTAGTCCACCTTAAGGCGTACCGAATCCGCCTCATACACGCCGGAAGTGTCGGACACAACGATTTGGACGGAATCAACGGGGAACATTTCTCCCCTTAATGAATAGATACCGTCCTCATCCGTATATGTATCGCAGTCACCGTCGTACTTGTGCCTTAATGTCACACGCGCGCTATTGACGGGTTCGTTCAGTTCGTTTGTCACTTTGCCGGTCGCCTCCAATTCCGCGTGCGGAACTCCGTACATACTTCGGTTGCAACTGCTGAATCCTAATACGCCAAGAAGGAAAGCAATCAAGGCGTTGATTCCTGTAAGAAGTCTAGCTTTCATAGTCGTATTGTTATTCGAGTTAAAATCGAGTGCGCAAAGATAGTCACTTGTTGCTATCCGTGCAAGTTATAATTTCTACATCTGCCAATTGGGGGTTAATGACGTTCGGGACTTTCCCAGTGGATGACGAAATTGTGCGTTTCGTAACGCAGTTCAATCTTTCCGCCGTTGTTCATATACAATGTTATCTCTGTCTCTTTCGGATGTTCTGTCGCCTCACTGTTTCTGTAATGCTCGCTGGCCGAATAGATAGTCTCGTTATCTGCGGCACGCTGGTAATCCACCCAGAAATTCTTTCTTCCCGAAGAATAAATCTTCATCAAATTCGTATATTTGTCCTCTGTTATGGTTCCGTTTTTGTAATCCTCTTCCGCTTGTTTCCGTTGCTCGTCTATAAGGGTGCCTTCGCAGTACGAATAAGACTCGCCATGGTAAGGATCTTCGGAGATCATAACCGAGAGAACCCCAGTCCACATTTCGATTCCCGAGAAAGTGGTCTGTGCCGTATAGTGCGACCATTTCCCATAGAGGTCGCTTGCGCTTTTGCGTGATTGGCTGCGGTGCAATGCGACCACGTACCTAACCGTGTCCTTACCGTAAGTTCCGTAATAGAGCATTTCCGCCGCCTCATAGGAAAACTCCGAAAGGGTAAAATCGCGGGAGAATACATATTCATTTGAATGCTCTGATTCAAGCCCAAAGACATAGCGCTGCGTTTGCAGATACTGTATTGCTTCTTCATGGGTCATACCCAACAAGTGTTCCGCGACTTCGGGAATGTTCTCTTCCTGCTTTAATGTAACCACATCTTTGTTGCATGAAACAAGCAGACAAAGTGCCGCGAGGATAAAGATTGATTTTTTCATAGTAGTAAAGTTTTAATTGGTTAAACACATTATTCAGTTGCTTCATTCAAGACGAAAAGAATCTGCTCAGCAGGGAATGCACAATCTTTCTCAGGAACAAATTCGGTACCACACTCAAACATGTATTTCGGAGTGATAGTCTGTGGCTGATATACCCCCTGCAAGTCAATAGCCGATACAGTAACCACAGGAATAGGATAAGGAATCCTGTTGGTGCGAGAATAAAAATACCCCTTCTCATCTGTATATACCGTATCGTTGTGGCTGACTCCCTCTACCCCTGTCACGATTGCAATCCCCTGCAAAGCCGTACCTTGCCGGTTCTGTACATATCCATACGTGCTGAGATTGGTAGTCTGACCGTTCTCTTTCTTTTCGCAACTTGCGAACATCATCGTGCCTATCAGACACATTATTAAAGCAATCTTTTTCATAGTATTGAAATTAAAATTTATAGTTTGATGAATTTGGTTTGCAAGCAGATGCAGGATGCGGTTTGTGCAGTGTGCAAGTAAAGCCCGACGGGAAGAATTGAGATTGTGCGAAATCCATCAACAATTCATTTGTCATGGTAGGACTATATAAGACCAATCCGTCTGCATAGTACAACCTTGTCAGCTTGGGAATCCGGTTATTATGTTCTACAACCGCAGAATCAACGACAGGCGAAACAAACACCTGACTCTGCCATTCGGGAGCCAATCTGAACACTGCAAGCTGGTCATCCGGTGCATAATCGTCTCCGCTTGAAGGACGATTATTCTCACAAGACGAAAGAACGGCAGCAACAGTAATTACTGATACTAAAATTACTGATAATAAATAATCTAACAAATCTTTCATAGCCTATCCTCCTTTAATTGGTCGGTTATTGTCGGTTTTCCAATTTCTGAACGGGCATGTGCTGCTCAATGACATAATACAAAAACCTTCGGGCATGACCGTTTGTTTTTGCGGCGCAAAGATGATAATAAAAATCCGAATAAGCGGCAATATCCACCGCACACACCCTCAAAAAAACCTCATAGGGTAAAAACAGGTTCAAAAACGACAGAAACGCCGTATTTATAAATCAGCGAGTTACAAAACATAAATCTACCAAAATCACAGGAAATAACATGCGCAAATAAAAATAATAAAAAAATCCTCATACGAGGTTTTGCGCAGTCGGCAGGAAGTATCGTATTGACTGCAACTACTTGTCTTTCAATGATTGTGTATTCAAGCATAAAAATTGCCTATATGAGGTTTACGGAGGTGCCAGACTATGCGAAAAGAGTCTATTAACGTACAAATACGTATAAAAAGACCAATCCGGCAAATAAGAACAGCCTTTTTATTTGCATAACGAAGGAAAGCATTACCTTTGCCGCCGGATAAAAGTTCACTACATAGTGGACCACCAAGTGGTGAACTTAGGATTTTCCTCACAATCAAGATTCTATGCCACGTTCGTGTTATAAACTGCCGGTCATACGATGTTTTGTGCGGTCGTTATGCGGCATCGTGACTGCTGCAACGGTCTGTTTTTCCATGATGGTGTCCTCCTGCACGAAGGATGCCGATATGAGGTGGACGGAAGCGTTGGACGATGCGGAAAGAATCGTATGGCAAGACCCGGACAGCAGCATCACCGTTCTGACGGATATGCCCTACGAGAAAATGAGCAAAGAAGAGGTCATGCGCCGGCAAATGCTGGTCGAACTTGCCACCATCCGCCAATACCAATATACCCAGCGATACACCGACGAAAGCCATACGGATTCCGTCATACAGGAAATAGTGGCGTATTACCGCACGACGGATGACAGAAAGAATCTGTGCAAAGCCCTTTACACCCTCGGTGTCTCACAATATACAGACCGTCACGACCTTATATCCGCCACTCGCAGCCTTAAAGAAGCGACCGACTATATACCTTATCTCGAGCCTGCCAGTCCATACGCCGGAATGATATACCTGTGTCTCGCTTTTATGGCGTCAGACGAGCAGTTGCACAGCGTTGCGCAAGCGTATGCCTTAGAAGCCATCCCCCATTTCAAACAGACAGAGGACCACTTGCATCTGTGTGCCTGTTACCGTGATGTGGCATACGCCGGTCTGTATGGTGACGGAGACCTTGAGTCCGTGTCGCAATACTTCGACAGCGCTCTCGCCGAAGCCACGCTGGCGCACAACAAAGTGATGATGTACGACATACTCTTCCAGAAGGAGCAGAGCGAGGAGCGTCCGGACACAGCCAAACTGCTGTTTTTCAACAAGCAGCTATGCGACACCTTCGGCATAAGACAGCACGCGGGCAACCTTGCCAGTATCTATATCCAGCAAGGCAATATAACAGAAGCAGAGAAGTACCTCCGTATCCTGTCCACAGACACCCTGTCATCCCGCTGGAGCAAAGAACAATACCTGTACCAACACAGCCGTCTCCTGCTGCTTCAAAGCAAGAAAGATTCCGCTTACCACGAGTTGGAGCGGATGTACGGGACCCGTGTGGAGCAACTGAACGCAGAGTCCCGTAGCCGTGCCTATACGATATCCAAGCTGTACGACATAGAACGCGAACAGAGCAACGTGCTTCGTCTGCAAGTGACCGCCCAACGCCTGCGGAGCATCATAGCAGCCAGCGTGGCGGTAATAATAATCGGCATCCTTATCTTCCTGCTGATAACCATCCGCGTCAAAGAGAAGAACGCCCGCATAGCCCTCCTTGCAAAAATACAACACGAAAAAGACGAACAGGAGAAAATAAGCCTCAATGCTCAATGTCTGTTAGAGAAACAAGAAAAATCGCACCTCAAACATGTTAACAAGCTGCTTGCCACCGAATTGGAGGACAAACGCAAGACCCTGCGCCAGAACCTGCACAACCGTCTGGCTCTGACGAACGCCCTAAGCAAATACATGGACGAACATGGAGACGAGATACCCCCGACAATAGTCGATGAACTGCGCAAACTGTTGGTGCTGTCCGAAAACGACTGGGAACAGTTCAGCAAAGACTACAACAGCGCCAGCAACAACTTTATGGCACGCAAACAAAAAGAACATCCCGAACTAAGCGAGCGCGACCTGAGATATCTGGCACTGTACAGTTTAGGGTTTGATAACATAGACATTTGCAGCCTGTTCGACATCAGCAAAGCCTCGGGCTGGAACATCAAATCCATTCTCCTCCGCCGGCTGTCGCAGAAAGACAAGGAAATAGAAGCGATAATGAACAACAAGCCGCAACGCAGTGAATACTGGGAACGGAAGAAATAACCGTGCGGCAAAAACAGGCTATCCGTATAGTATCCCTATAGTATCCCTATAGTCCGATAAGGGTGACGCAGGTGCGCTTTTTTAGGAGTTTTTTTTGCACATTCATAAAACGTCAGTACCTTTGTGCCGCGTCGGGAAAGTATCCGCCTATGGTTTCTGTCTCTCACATATCCAAGTCCTACGGTCCGCTGCAGGTTCTCCGCGACCTCTCATTCACCGTGTCAAAGGGCGAGATGGTCGCAGTCACGGGTCCGTCCGGCTCGGGCAAGACCACTCTGCTGCAGATACTCGGCACATTAGACCGTCCGGACAGCGGCCAAGTAGTCATCAACGGCGTCAGCACCGACACCCTCGATGGCGACCAGCTGGCACGGTTCCGCAACCAACACATCGGCTTCATCTTCCAAGACAGCCGTCTGCTGCCGGAGTTCACCGCATGGGAGAACATACTGCTCCCTGCCTGCATCGCCTACGGTGTCTCCCCCTCGGGGCATACAAGCGCTACGCCTACCGACACGATAGCCACAGAGCAGGAAATCAGTACGTTCGAGCAAACCGTACAATGGTGCAGACAACTGGTCGAACTATGCAATATCCATGACTGCGTCATGCGGCAGCCACGTCAACTCTCCGGCGGACAACAGCAACGGGTCGCTTTCGCACGGGCACTTTCGCTCCGACCGTCGCTCGTCCTCGCCGACGAACCGACCGGCAACCTCGACCCCGAAAACGCCGAGAACGTCATGACCCTGCTCAACAAACTGCGGACCATCTGCCGGTGCACCGTCATCCTCTCCACGCACAACCTCGAACTCACACGCTTCACCGACTCGCATATCCGGCTCGCCTCATGAAACGCATTCATTATCTACTACTTGTTCTGGCAGTGGTAGCCGCCGTTTCCTGCCGCAAGCATCGCCGTTACTTCCCCGCACTGCAGCCCGAGCCTGTCCGATTCGTCCGGTTCGACTCCGCGTTCCTTGCTATCCGACCCGACTCGGCAGAGCAGGATATCCGGCTGCTGTATGAGCGTTTCCCGTCGTTCATGCCCGTCTTTGTGGAGGACCTGTTAGGTATGCCATCCGACGACACAGCGGCACTGGTGACAGCCGTACAAGGGTTCCTCGGCGACACACTCTACGGCTTTGCCGAAACCAATAAGCGCGAACAGGAACTCTTTGCCGACCTGTCCGACATTGAGAGACAGACCTCGCTCGCGTTCGCACGTATCCGCTACCTATACCCCGACTGGGAGACGCCCGAACTGTACCTCTTTGTGTCGGGATTCCAGTCGGCGGTCTATTTCACAGAGGACGGATTGGCTATCGGTGCAGATATGTACCTCGGTAGCGACTACCCATACTACAGACAAGTTGTTTATCAGTACCAACTTCAGACAATGCGCAAGGAATGTATTCCGGTTGACGTGGTAAGCGCATGGCTATTCAGCCATATACCCTATACCGGCGTGAAGAACAGGCTGTTAGACCAAATGATGTATCGCGGCAAAGTGATGTACCTGCTGTCGTGCCTGTTTGACAAGTTGCCCGGCTATGAGGTGATGGGCTACACGAAGGAGCAATGGGACTGGTGCGTGTATCACGAACGTGCTATATGGCATCGAATGATGGACAAACGCGACTTGTTCCGCACCGAGCAACGCGTGCTGTCCTCCTATCTGAACGACGGGCCTTTCACGTCTGAGATTTCCCAAGAATCGCCCGGTCGGGTCGGCACATGGATAGGATGGCGCATCGTGGAGAGCTATATGGCTCACAATGACACTGTTTCGCTGACCTCGCTTATGGAGCAGGACGACGCGCAGCTTATCCTCGAGACAAGTTTCTATAAACCGTAACGGGTCTTTTTCGCCCCCCCCTGAAACAACATCGACGGCAACCATCGTTGCCAATAATGGCGTGCCTGTTTTGGTGTGCCTTTTCTTTTTGTCTTGTCTTACCCGTATCCTTTCCCGTATCCTCTCCTTATTTTTTACCCATCCGAGAGCTATTTTTTCCAAAGGTCGCCCAAAGGTCACCCAAAGGTCGCCCATAGGTCACCCATAGGTCGCGCATATGTCACGCATAGGTCGTACATAGGTCAAAGCAACTCGTATAGTACAAATATCCATCCGCTCTCCCTGCTTTGTCCGTTGCGTCTGAATACTATTCGGACATCGACTCTGCCGAAAGAGCTTGAATCGGTTCACTTCTCGCGGCTAACCCCGCGAGCAAGTCACTCAAAGCGAGAACAGATAATCTAAGGATTCTTTGATACGCGCATCGGGAATAACCTGGTTGATAACAGGTTGCCCTATGTCGGTCAGCAGCGTAAACGTGATGTCTCCGTAACGGTCGTTCTTCTTGTCGCTACGCATCAAGGCAAGAAGGCTGTCGTAGTCCGAACAACCGCAATACGGACGGCCGTAAAGCTCTATCAGATAATGGCTCATCTGGCGGAGTACTTCCCTGTCCAATCCCTTCTCCACCACACTGATATACAATTCCGCCACCATACCTTGCATCACGGCATAGCCGTGCCGCAACGGGCGTTGATTATGCTTGGAATGAGCCTCCACGGCATGACCGACGGTATGTCCGAAATTAAGCACTTTGCGCCAACCGGACTCGTGCGGGTCCTGTTCCACCACGTTCTTTTTGATTCGTATGGACGCTTGAATCTTGCTCTCAATGTCCTCCTCGGGTTCGCTGCTGACCAAGCGCACATACTCGTTTTTATCGGCTATGAGAGCGTGCTTGACCATCTCTGCATAGCCTGAAAGGAACTCCTCATATGGCAACGTCTCTAACCACGATGGGTCAATGATCGTGTCCAAAGGAGGGTAGAAACTGCCAATCTCATTCTTCACTCCATCAAAATCGAATCCCGTCTTGCCGCCGGCGGAAGCGTCCACCATGGCAAGCAGTGTCGTAGGGATATTGATGTACCGTATGCCCCGCTTGAAAGTAGCTGCGGCAAAACCGCCTAAGTCCGTCACTGTCCCTCCCCCGGCACAGACCAGCAGCGACTGCCTTGTCGCACCCTCTTCGTGCAGCCAGCGCCATATCCTTTCCACTTCACGCAAGTCTTTAGCCATTCCTTCCCTGACGAACCAGTGGGAAGACCGAACAGTGTCTCCCCACATCCTCTTCGCTCTGTCCGCAACGGCAGCGTCTGCGTAGAAGAACACGTCTTCAGCGGCGCTCAACAGGTTACTCATTATGGTATGACCGGGCTGCATACAATAGTCCTTACTTTCCTATACAGAATTTGGAGAAAATCTGATTGAGGACTTCCTGCGACGTGATTTGTCCCGTTATCTCACCCAAAGCGCTTAGGCAGTCCTGCAGATCCATTGACAGGAATTCCCCGCTGACACCATCCGAGAGAGCCTTTTCCACATTTCGGATGGCCGTCAGAGCACGGGTCAGTGCCTCGTAATGACGCGCATTGCTGACTACTACATTGCTGACCGCTGTCAGATGCCTGCCGGCTTCTGTCAAAGCGTCAAGAAGAGGAGATATGGCATGATTCTTCGCAGATACAGCGACACAGACAGACCGGTCTGACTGCTCACCGTTTATAGTAGGCAGTGTGTCAGCCTTTTCAACCAAGTCGGATTTGTTATAGGCGATAATATGCGTCTGACCGTTCTGAAGCGGAAGGGGGATAAATTGCGGCTGTGTGGCATCCACCACCTCCACCACGATATGCGCCGTTTCTATTGCCTTCCGGCTGCGTTCCACGCCCATCCGCTCCAACGGGTCGGATGACTCACGGATGCCTGCCGTGTCAATCAGACGGAAACGCAGACCGTTCAAAAAGAGCGTGTCCTCAATCGTATCACGTGTCGTACCCTGTATCTCGCTGACAATAGCACGCTCATCGCCCAGCATGGCATTCAACAGGGTACTCTTGCCTGCATTGGGAACACCCGCGATAGCCACAATGATGCCGTTCTTGATGGCGTTCCCCGCTGCGAAGGACGCTGTTAGCCGAGTCAGATGCTGCTCAATGGTACGGGCAAGGGCTTTGAGTTCGTCACGATTGACAAACTCAATGTCCTCGTGGTCGGCAAAGTCAAGCTCCAGTTCGACAAGGGACGTGAAATGCAGCAGCTGGTCGCGGAGCGACTGCAGCTCGGACGACAGCCCGCCGCGCATCTGCCTAAGGGCGATGTTCTTTTCCGCTTCCGACTGCGATGCGATAAGGTCGGCGACCGCCTCTGCCTCACTCAGATCCATCTTGCCGTTAAGAAACGCCCGGGATGTGAACTCGCCCGCCCGCGCCATACGGCAACCGGCGTTGATGAGACGGCGCAGCAGCTCGTTCTGGATATACAGACTGCCGTGACACGACACTTCCACTACATCCTCACCCGTGAACGAACGGGGTGCGCGGAACAGGGTCACTACCACATCGTCCAAATCGGGAATACGGCAGAACCGCGTGCAGGGGACGGACAGCGGAGACTGCAAGTCGGGTTGCCAGAATGCCAGTACCTTCTTGGCACAATCCACCGCGTCCGGTCCGCTTATGCGGACAACGGCTATCCCTCCCGTTCCCGCAGGAGTGGAGACGGCGGCGATTGTATCCTGAAAAGCGGAGGCTGTGTTCATCGTTCAGAGGCATCTGTTTTTCAGTCCCGCAGCCCGGAAAGGATGGAAACGATGCGTTCGGCGGTATGCCCGTCCCACAACGCGGGTATCGCGCCTTTCTTCCATTCTCCGGCGAACAGTCTGTCTAATGCGGGTTTGACGGCGGCAGGATCCGTGCCGATCAGTTCGTTGGTTCCCACGGTGCACGTCTCGGGACGCTCCGTATTGTCACGCAGCGTGATACACGGCACGCCCATTACGGTTGTCTCCTCCGTGATGCCGCCCGAATCGGTCACGACCGCCTTGGCGCGTTCCACCAAGTAGTTGAATTCCAGATAACCCATCGGCTCGACAATGTGCAGATTCGGAAACCGTGTTGTTAATACTTCTGATGACTCGCACTCTTCTCTTCCCTTTAGGGAGGAGCCAGAGGTAGGCTTCCACAGACCATAGAACAGTCTGGCGGTTCGCGGGTGGATCGGGAAGATGACCGGCAGGCCACGCACATTGTCCACAATCTGCTCCATCATGGCGCGCAGGTGGTTCTCCTCATCCACATTCGCGGGACGGTGCATCGTCATCACGACAAACCCCTGTTCCGTGAGGTTCAGTTCGTCCCATACGTCCGGCTTGCGGAAACGCGCCCGGTTCGCCAGCAGCGTGTCTATCATCACATTGCCTACATACCACACGCGCTGGGGCACGCGCTCGTAAGCATACTTGTCTTCCGGCAAAGACTCTCCTCTGTCAACTTTCGGACTTCTATCAACTCTCAACTCTGAACTCTCAACTAACTCCGCCCCCTGCCGGATTAAGTTGCGGTTGGCGACTTCGCTCGTGGTGAACATATAGTCAGCCAGGCTGTCCGTCACCATGCGGTTGATCTCCTCCGGCATCGTCAGGTCCCAGCTGCGGATGCCCGCCTCCACGTGGCACACTTTCGTGTCCAGTTTCTTCGCCACGATGGAACAGGCCATGGTGCTGGTCACATCGCCGACCACCAGCACCACATCCGCAGGATGCTCCGTCAGTTCCTTCTCAAAAGCCACCATGATAGCTGCTGTCTGCTCGGCTTGCGACCCGCCGCCGCAGCCCAGGTTCACATCGGGAGCGGGGATTCCCAGCTCCTCAAAGAACGTGTCGGACATGTTCTTGTCATAGTGCTGTCCCGTATGCACGAGCCGGTATTCAATTTTCCCATCCTGACTCCTGACTCCTGACTCCTGACTCCCGGCTCCTGACTCCTGATTCGCTTTGTGAATCGCTTTGATTATCGGCGCCACCTTCATAAAGTTCGGCCGCGCCCCCGCTATCAGTGTTATTTTCATCTCATTCTCAAATTACTACTAGTCCGCAAAACAATAAATACTAAAACATCTTGAGCAATTTTACACCTATTTTGCCAATTCTATACAGAAAGGGGTGACAAACACACAAGAATCGTCCATATTCCACCAATTTACCGCCGAACTCGCTTTTGAAATCCCGCACACCATATGGCACGCCTGGTTCTCCTGCACCCATTATATCAAATACTTGGATTCCATGCTTGCTGGCATAATCCATCGCAGCGTAAGTAACCATAACAGACGGGTATTGCTTTTTGTATGTGACATCCTCGCCACAAACGAACCACTCATATATGTAACGTTCATCCAATATCGGACACATCATGCCACCTATTACTGTTCCTTTATAAACAACCATTAGGAATATCCCATACCCTTTCTTATAGAACTCCAAGAAGAAAGATAACGGAAACAACGGCGTCTTGACCTTAGTTCGGTACAGACGTGCAAGAATCCCATACCACTCGTGTATAAATCGTAATGCCATTTCTTCGCTTACTATATCGTTTTGCACATTTTCATTTATTGCGATAGCAGTGTTTTGCTGTTTATTAGTTAATACCACTGTATCCGCTGTCGTGAGAGCTGTGTTAATCTGGCGTTTTCGATTGTTACTCAACCGCTCCCGCATCATTTCATTATCTCTGCAATCCACATGATAATTAAGGTGAGGTTTGTAGGTAAACCCGATTGCTTCAAAGACATTGCGCCAACGGCTGTAATCGTTGAAATTCCTCGTTTCAATATATATAGGCGATTCAAAGCACTTAGACCCAGGCTCATGCATGTCAAATTGATTACGAATGGCCTTCATAAGAGTTTCCACTTCCTCATTAGTAGCATCATCGGCAATTAGCGGTCCTCCAATAATGATTGCCCTACGCGTGAAATATTGTCTCACCACTCCTTTTTCCCTTGTCACATACCCAACACACACGCCTCGCAATTCACAATCTGAATTACGCGATTCTGTATTTGAAATTCCTATAGCAATTGGGTGGAATATATCAGGCAATGATGCATATAATTCATACGCTTCCAAAGACTGAAACCACGTCCCTGTACGGCTCTCCCGTACAAGCCGACTCCAATGCTCGCGATTTATTTCGTTATATGTCAGAATCTTCAGCATTTGCTGTTCTACACTTTACTTCTCACACATAACATATAACACTCATCCATTTATCTTCCTTATCTAAACATCTTCCAAAAGTCCTCTGTGGCATTCTTTGTAAGTTCTACTGATTCGGGATAGTTCTCTATGAACCATGTCAGGAACTTTGCACAATCTATTTTATCGGAAAGCATAATGGATTTGCGTGAAGCAAAAATTTTACGTCGCTCTTCATATGGCATCCCAACCAATGTTTCTACTCTCTTGTACAATTCCTCTGTCCCAATCGGCTGAAGCGACCCATCATTGCGGTGAATATAGGAATCATCAGCACGCTGCGTGGCAAGAATGCCATAACCGAGTTCATATTTATCCTCCAATTCGCGCAAATACCCAATTCGCCCCACAAAGTCATTGAAACGCACAAACGGAACACCAAGCACTCCGGCTTCAGCTGCCATAGTTTGCGAATCCCCGATATAAAGTGAAGCAAAAGCCATCACATGATGCATATCAATCGGATTGATTTTTATCCGATATTTTTCAAACTGCGGTTCTAACTGTCGTTCTGATGTAATATAAATCTTTCCATACGAATTCAACATCTCTACCAACCGTTGCGCAACTTCCGCGTTAATCCCCTTTATTCCCTTATCGTGATGTGCATTCAGTGCAGAAAACCGCATCAGAAAATACGGAGACTTAACATTTATGCCATATTTCATAGGGATAGAAGCATCAGCCTCAAAATACCCTGGTCGCAAGTACGCCGTTTTATAGTACCCTGGAAAATGGATGGACTTACTCTCTATCGGTCCGTTATCACAGCAATCCGGTGTCAAACGTACCCCAACAAACGGAGTAATTTGTTTGATGTACTTCATCACTACAGCCGCATCATCTTCTCCAATGTTGATGTTAGGTCTCCGCAACAACCAACCTATATGTGCAGTTTCTATAGTAGAACCTGTTATTAAATCCACACGATACCGCAATGCAAGCCATAGCATTCGCATATCGCGCATCACCATATCGTATGCCACACCTATCTTGCCGTATTTCTTATGTGGTTTTGGACAAATATTAACATACTCCACCCCGCTCTGTCTCACTAAATCCTCCAGCACATCCTTTGTCACAATCGCTACAATCACCTTATGTCCATCTCTTTTCAGATGCACTATCGTATTCCAGTAGTAATAAAAGTGGGCAGGATGCACTATCTCAATCAAAACGTTCATAACGCTCTGTATGTTGGTATCATTAATAAATGTTCTGTTAATTCTTCCGCCTTGGGGCAACTACCCCGCACATATCCGAACTGCTCTGCCCATACAATTGCATTCTTAAAATGCGTAGCTGTTTCTACTCCATATCCAGCATACCGCATTTGCAAGACAGTTGGATAATCACATTTTAAAACAGCCATAAACCCATTATCACCAATAATACAATCCGTAATCTTTGTGGCATTCCTTTTTTGTCTTGCGATTTCTTCCCTTGCATAAGGCAACCAAGCCTTGAACAACCGTCTTATTCCCGGAGCCATTTTTCTCATCACTATGGTTTTATTCACTTTCGGATTCGATGTTTTCTTCATTCGTATTGTTAGCCAATATATGCATCTGTTGTACGCCAATGCTTTCATTTGCATCTGTACAAAGAGCTTTACTTGAGCAATGAATCCGTAAGAAGGTAAATTTGAATACACTTCATTCGCCATTAATATTTCATCATTCACCAACAAGATACCTCCTTCTCCAAGCGATGGGAATTTACCTTGATTAATGCTATAAACCGTAAAATCACCCTCCTCCGGTAACCCATATCCATGCGCATTATCAACAATTATGACAGCTTTTGGCAGGCGTTTGCGAATAACTGCAATGTCATTCCGTATTCCGAACAGATTCGTCACAATTATCGCATCCAAATTCACAGGTAATGAATCAATATCTATCCTCAAATCTTCCGTCACATCTACAAACACCGGCTTGCATCCTGCATGTACCACGGCATTGGCAACCGTATGACAATTATAGGCCACAACACCTACCCTCCCTCCGTTAGGCAACGACACTCGTAAAGCAATAACAATACCCGAACGAGCGTGGTTGAGTAAATACTCTCCTTGTCTGGGTTCATATTGTTTCCCAAACCAATATTGCCATTGTCGCTTTATAGGGAACCTTATGTTTAGCCTTGGAATCATCAAGCAACTATGCTAAAATATTATTTACCTTTCATCTCATGGTATAGTGCATAAGTCTTTGAAGCCACCCAATACGTTATTGGTCTATGCACCAATATATATCTCCCATAGTTATATATCTCACATCCATATTTCAACTTATAATCCCTCACGCCATACTCCTTCCCCGGTTCACCTCCTCCACCAAAATCTAGCTCCTTATACCCATGTTCTCGAGACCATCTGATTACATTCCACATCGTGAAGTCATTCGGACGTAACTTAAAATACTCCTCATCGCTCCCCGCAAACCAGGCATACACCAATGTTTTGTAGCATAAACGCACTTGCCCTGCAATCATCTGCCCTTCGACGGTGAAACTGCCAAAGAAATGCGCATATTCTTTTAGAATGACTTGCACTTTTTTGAACATATTCAAGTATCCGATTGGCACGTGCTTCCTTTTGTATGTCTTCTCTATTAGTTCAACCACTTGCTGTATCTCGGCTACAGACTTCAGTTCACGGAATGTCAATCCCGCTCTTTCAGCTTGCCCCACATTACGACGACGCTCTTTATGCATCCCATTCCACAGTTCTTCCTCACTCTTATCCACTCTCATCACCAAGTTATAATGCCCAACTCTCTTCCATCCAATCATTTCCTCCATCGGATATATTGGACGGATTTCAGTATAGATAGTTTTACTCGGCAACTCCTTCTTATATTCAGTCACCAACACATCAAAAATCTCCTTCTTATTTTCTCTCGCTAATGGACCGCCTGTAATAATAGAACGTGCTGTCAACCATGATGCCAATACTCCACCGTTGGTCATCAATTGCGCCACAAGAATACCAACCATTTCATCCCCTTCTATCGCAGCGACAGCAATCGGTTGGACATGTTCCGCATACACAGATAAATCGTAAAATTCAGGAGTTTGAAAAACATTACCTTGCGGATGACTCGCCACAAACTCTCGCCACAGCCTACGGTTAATATTACTTCCAGATAATACTCTCATAAATTCTGATAATACGTCTTGCTATTTGTTCGTTGGATAACTCCAATTTCATTATTCGTTCGCGTCCTTTTGTCCTCCCATCAAATAGAAACGTATCTTTCAACAATTCAGTCAAATCAGCCACAGATGACTCATCCGCATCCCAATATGCCTTTGTCTTTCCGGGATTACGAAGCAGATAGTGTCCTTCAATATCCCCTAACAGTTCCTTAATGTCTGCTACATCGGTAGCCACAATCGGACAATTGCACGCCATCGCCTCCTTCAGTGCCTGCGGCGAACCTTCACTGTGTGTCGGGAGGGCAAACAGGTCGCACGCACACATACGCAAAGCACATTCGGCTCTGGACAATCCTTTCATCTCCAATACCTCAACCGCAGTACCGTCTTTCAAATTACCCTTCGGATGCATAGCAGTAAAATCCGGATGGTCACTCATCCTGTTGAGTGCGTCAAACAGCAATTGGACATTCTTCCGTCTGTTGTCAAACGTCCCGCCGAAAAGAATATACTTGGTTTGGGAGTCAAACGACAGACGCTGCCTCGCTTCTTCATACGGAGTCAGCGGCAACTCGTCCAAGTTCACACCGCACGGAATAATGGCATACCTCTTGGCCTTGAAATACGACAAGTCGCGGATATGCTGCGCGACATAAATGACATAATCCGCCAAGAGAGAGAAAGACGATGACAACAGATTCTGTTTCCAACCGAGTGTCTCGCCGTTGTGGAATGTCACCACGCATTTGGGGCGTATTGTTTCAGGCAGTTCCCTGCAAGCCAATACGGACGTTATCCCGCTCAACCCGTAGTGTCCGTGTACCACATCAGGATGGAACTCACGGATTTTTTCCTTCAACGAGCCTGTCTGGCGGAAATAGGACAGTAACCCTTTCCCTTGCACAAGGAAATAATCGACCTGATTGCCAGATTGTTCCAAAGCCGCCCCTTGCTCAACGACAAAGGGAAGAATATGATTCGCAAACTGTTGCTTGTATCTGCTGACTAACAGTATTCTCATATTGTTACTATTTTCGGGACAATCAGACCATTCCCCTGCCTCTAAGTTTGAACCAGTTCCATGCAATACAGGCAACCACTTCCACTCCTAATACGATATTGTACCATCGTCTGTATTTTACATTCTGATAAGCGGCACATATACCGTATGTGGCAAACAGCATCAGAAATGGTATGACAGGCATATGAAACCGCCCGGACTGGGCAAAGTTGCTGAACACCAATGCCATCAGATAACCGCATGTAAATGCTATTATAAACACATGTCGTCGCCATTCTTTGCTGAACAGCATCAGAAACATAATCAGTATGACGAAAAATGACAGGATGTTCTTTATATAACTTCCTCCCGACAGCATACGTTGCAGAATCTGTGACTGTTGCGCGTTATTGAACGTGGGGAACGGAATGGTGAAAATCAACGGTGCAAAAACAGCGGCACCGGCATATTTGGCAAAACTATTTCCGCCTTTTCGCTTTGAACGCCACTCCATATTTTTTTGTTGTTGGTCAGACTGTACGGTATCCACTATACTTCGCGTCTGAACCCGAAGACGGTCGCCCATTCCTATCAACAGCATGGACGCGACCATTAAACCGGCAAGGATTTTTTTGCCCGTTGCCATCACGCGAGAAGAAGCGAAAACCACCTCGCACATAACGGCTGCGAAAACCACAAAGCCTAACGAGAATCGGAAAGTGAAGATATACAAGCCCACCAGCGATGCCGGCAAAAGCCCCATAAACGACCAGTTTCGTCCCATCAACGCACCGTCCATCTTATCAACAAACAAGCAGACAAGGAATACCATCTCCGCCTCTTTCAGCATATTCCCGCACCAGTATATCATATTCGGATTGAGCATCACGAACACCGCCGCTATACGCCCTACAGCCTCACCCCAGTGACGCTGTCCGATATTGTAAATAAATATCGGGCAGAATGCTCCCACCACGCATTTTACCATAAACGGCAGGAACACATCGCTGACATCTCCGAAAATGAAATACTCAACCATCAGCCAGAACGGATAGCCCATATCATCGTATGCAGCCATCCACTTGGTGTGCCACAGGTCAACGATGTTCCAGTTACCCGCTTTTATCGCCTCCACACCCGCTTTTGCAACAGGCATATACCATTCCGTATCCGCACCGTCACCCACAGCCTGACCGTATACCTCTATGTTCAGATAGTACATGTACACCGCCCATACGACACGGATGAACAGGCCTGTCCAGAAAATCTTCTTAACGAATGCCTTGGGCGGACGGTACTGGTTCTTCTGCATAATGGTCACGCTGCCGAGGAAGAACAGCAGCACAGAAACCACACTGACAATGGCGTAATTATACTCCATCGCGTACTGGCTCCATATCAGCGAGCAAAGACCAAACGCCACAAGATAGAAAAGCACCGCCTTGCTCGTTATCCATCGGAACAGATATGTCACCGGTTGTTTGATATACATCGTTCAGCCTTCCTCCTCAAAAATACAGAAAAGCGCGCAAAAGTACGCAAATCATTCCCATTTCACAACACAAAATGCATTTTTGTCACGAAATCGCCTGCAGCCGGTCCTCCATCAGCAGCATCTCGTCCCGCAGCAGTGCCGCCGTCTGGAAGTCCTCCTGCTTGGCTGCCGCCAGCATCTGCCGGCGTTTGTCCTGAATCGCTTTCTCCAATTTCTTCGCGTCCAGCTGTTGCCACGACGCGTTTTTCCACGACCGCCGGATGTTCTCCTGCAACTGTTTCTGTTCTTCTTCGGCGTTATGGTACAGGTAGGCTAACGGACTCGCATCCATCGATTTCTTGACGGCCGCAGGAGTGATATGATGCGCCTCGTTGTACGCCATTTGGATCCGCCGCCGACGGTTGGTCTCGTCTATGGTCCGCTGCATCGACCGTGTGATTTTGTCCCCGTACATGATGACATGCCCCTCCACGTGCCGTGCGGCGCGTCCTGCTGTCTGCGTCAGCGACCGGTAGTTGCGCAGGAACCCTTCCTTGTCAGCGTCCAATATGGCGACTAATGACACTTCCGGCAGGTCCAGTCCTTCGCGAAGCAGATTGACGCCCACTAACACATCGTATATCCCTTTCCTCAGGTCGTCCATTATCTTCACGCGTTCTATCGTGTCTATATCTGAGTGGATATAAGCCGATTGCACTCCGTATTTGCGAAGGTACTCGTCCATCTCTTCGGCCATACGTTTGGTCAGGGTCGTCACTAACACGCGTTGGTTCTTTTGCACGCGCCGTTGTATCTCTTCCATCAGGTCATCCACTTGGTTCTTAGTCGGTCGCACATCTATCTCGGGGTCTAACAAACCTGTCGGGCGGATCAGTTGTTCCACTACCACGCCTCCCGACTGTTCCAGTTCATATTCGTCTGGTGTTGCGCTCAGGTATATCACGTTTCCTTGTGCTATCCGTTGTTCCCATTCCTCGAATGTCAGCGGGCGGTTATCGCGGGCGGCGGGAAGGCGGAAGCCGTACTGTATCAGATTGTCTTTGCGTGCTTTGTCGCCTCCGTACATAGCGTGTATCTGCGGAACGGTCACGTGGCTCTCATCCACTATCACAAGCAGGTCTTTCGGGAAGTAGTCCAACAGGCAGTACGGCGGTGTACCTGCCGCACGGCCGTCGAAGTAGCGGCTGTAGTTCTCCACGCCCGAGCAGTAGCCTAACTCTTGTATCATCTCCAGGTCATATTTCACTCGTTCTTCTATCCGTTTGGCGTACAGCGGCTCGCCTGCCTCTTGGAAGTGCATCACCTGGTTGGCGAGGTCTAACCGTATCTCCCCTATGGCGGACGCGATGCGTTCCGGCGAGGTCGTGAATATCGTCGCCGGATAGATGTTGATTTCGTCAAACGTCTCCTCTTTGTCGGCCCGCAGCTCCCGTACCGATATGCTGTCTATCTCGTTCCCGAAGAACTCTATCCGCACCACCTCGTCGGCATAGGCCAACCACACATCCACCGTATCGCCTTTCACCCTGAACTTGCCCCTTGCCAGTTCCGCGTCATTCCTTATGTACTGCGCCTCGACTAACTGTTTCAGCAGCGTGTCCATCGCCATCTCTTCGCCCCGGCGTACCGTGAAGCAGGTCCGCGAGAAGTCCTGCGGGTTGCCTATGCCGTACAGGCAGCTCACCGAACTCACCACCACCACATCTTTCCTGCCGCTCAGCAGCGCGGCGGTCGCACTCAGCCGCAGCCGGTCAATCTCCTCATTGATGCTCAGGTCTTTCTCTATGTATGTGTCGGTGGATGGGATATAGGCTTCCGGCTGGTAGTAGTCGTAATACGACACGAAGTACTCCACCGCATTGTGCGGGAAGAACCCTTTCATCTCCGAGTACAGTTGTGCCGCCAGTGTCTTGTTGTGGCTCAGTATGAGTGTCGGACGGTTCAGTCGTGCGATCACGTTCGCTATGGTGTATGTCTTGCCCGAACCTGTCACGCCCAACAGCGTCTGTGCCGGGACGCCCTCTCTGACGCCCTCCACTAATTGCCTTATCGCTTCCGGCTGGTCGCCCGTCGGCTGATATGGACTATTGATTTCAAATTGATTGACCATATTACAAGTAAAATTCTCTTGTCATTTGTTGATATTGCTCACTGCGATAACCGTTTGCTGATGTCAGAACTATATGCTCACTCTTTATATTTACCGTTTCTCTTCCCAACAGCATCATCACTCTATTTGGAGCCGCACCTTCTTTGCTGCTTACCGTGCAGCGTTCTTCTATATACAGTTTGTTCTTTGTCGCGGCCTGTGTCATCGCCTCCTCTTCGCTCGCCGGCAGGATAAGCGCCATCTGTCCCCGTGCTGTCAGCAGCCGCCGCGCCGCACTGGTCAGGTCGCCGAACGCCATCGTCACTCCTGCCTGCCTTGCCTGTGCGCGCCGCCGGTCCGGACTGGCTAACGCCTGGTTGAAGAACGGCGGATTGCTGACAATCAGGTCATACTCACCCTCCCAGTTGCGCACATCTCCCTGACACGCCCGCAGATGTCTGCTCCACGGCGACGCGCCGAAGTTCTCCCCTGCCTGCTCCGCCGAATCAACGTCAATGTCTATCCCCTCCACCTGCCAGTCTCCCGACTCCCCCATCATCTCCGCTATCCGTTGCGCCACCATCAGGGCGATCAGCCCGCACCCCGTACCCGCATCCAGCACGCGCAACGGCAAGTGTACGTCTATCGGACACCACGCCCCAAGCAGCACCCCGTCCGTCCCGACCGGCATACTGCTCCTGTCGTGGCGCACGTAAAACCGTTTCATCTGAAACCCTTCGCTGCGCATATTCTCGTTTTTCTCTTTCGTCCTCTCGTTTGCCCTCGCCCCTTTCCGCTCCTTTCGTTCTTCTCATCCCTTTCCCTCTTACAGTCCGGCTCGGCGGGCTATCCCTTGCCGTATATCCCCCCGCCGAATAAACAGCAAGAGAAGTTTCACCCCCTTTCGCGCACAAAAGTAATCTTTTTATTTGCATACACCAACAAAATCCTCTACTTTTGTGCTTTCTTTGTGCTATCTTTTCCAAAGGTCGCCCATAGGTCACCCATAGGTCACCCAAAGGTCGCCCATAGGTCATGCATAAGTAACACATAGGTCGCCCGAAGGTCAAAACGCCTTCACGCGTACCGACATCGCACTTGTAAAATAAACACAATAAAACACTATGGCACACGTAGAAAACGAACTCCCCGTGCACCTCATGCACGGCAAACCGGAGAGAAACAGCAAAGGCTATTATTATGTCACGCCCGACGGCAGGCAGAAGTACCGCACCCGCAACGAGGACTACCAGCAGAACCGTTCCCCGAAGCAGAAGTGGCATACCGCCTCTTTTGTCTGGGCGCATCAGCAGATTGGCGTTCTCTGGCAGGACCCGCAGGCTCGTGCGCAGGTTGAGGCGGACTGGAGGCAGGCTATGCGCCGCACGCCCGACGGACGTTTCTATCCCGACCCAAAGGGCTGGCGTTTCGCGCTGCTCCAGCAGCAGTGGAAGGAGGAGCATCCTTACGAGCAATGGTATGAGGATTACCTTCGCACCGTATCCGAATCAGCGGAGCGCAAGACTGCCGCAGAGACCACATCGGATTACATGCTCCGTCATCAGATTGACATCCTCTCTGCCCAGCTCGAAGCCCTCCGCTCCCGCCTCAACCACTGACAACAAACTCCACTGCCCCCCTTGACAAAAGGGAGTTTGAAGTGGAGTTTCGTCTTCAGTTTAATCTGCTTAATCTGTGGACAAAAAAGCCTTTGTCCATTGCGTCTGAATTTAATTCAGACATCGCCTTTACCGACAAAGGTTCTGCTCTCGCGGCTATTCCCGCGAGCAAGTCTCCGTTTATTTCGTCTGTACAGCGAAGCAGATCGTCAGAATCCTATTCTGACATTGGCTCCCACGAGCCGCTTGTTGAGTCATACCGATATCCCGAACAGACTTCGTCATCCCGAAATCCCGACATAACGGTATAACGAATTATCGCCCCCCGACATCCCGTTATCCCGACATCCCGAAATACCGTAACAACTAAAAAACCATAAATTTGAAATCATAAACCAAAAATCATAAACCATAAATCATAAACACTCAACTATCAACTTTCAACCCTCAACTATAAAAAAAGTTGCCCAAACTCTTGCAAATCCCTCTTTTTTTTCGTACCTTTGCCGCGTTAAATTTATCAATGATGAAACCATAAATTTGAAATTTGCAACATGAAATCATAAACATGCAATCAATAACATGAAATAATTAACATGAAATCATAAACATGAAATAATCAACATGAAATCAATAACCATAAACTTTCAACTATAAACTCTCAACTCTCCAACTTCTTTCAACTATCAACTCTCAACTTTCAACTTCTTTCAACTATAAACTCTCAACATTCAACATTCAACTTTCAACTTTCAACTTTCAACTAAAATGATACAGATTGTACAAGAGAACTGACTCCGCACCGGCAAAAACAAAGACGATGAAAGAACAATTCGCAGCAATATATGACAGTATCCGCAAAAACGGGTTCTCTGCGCAGACAATCCAACTGATTGACAACTACATAAACGACATTACGTATGGAAGAACAAATCTTGATCGATTCAATCAACAAGAGCATGCAGGTCTCTGCCTTGCAGATTCGCCGCTCATTGGGGCGTATGCCGTATGTGGCTACGCGCGAGCAGGCTTTGGACCAGGTTCGTATGCTCAAGAGGGCAAAGGAAGCCCGGCAAATTGGGAAATAGATGTCCGGCAGGAAGAGTGCGTGGAGCAATGGGCGCGGGCAAAGGGGATTTGGTTCACGGATCCCGAAAAGGTTTTCCTTTCCGTCTATGGTCCAATGATTGCTCAAGGTGCCGAAGCCAAAGTGTATTACAAGCAGGGGGATACGTCTGTCATCAAGGAACGCGCATCCATCTATTCCACATTGGACAAGGCACTTGAAGCCATCGTACTCCACAACGCTTTGTTTCCGGAAACGCAGATGACGACTATCGGTTTTACTCGTGACTCAGACAGTTTGTTCCGTATTATCCTCACACAACCGTACATCTGTTGTCAGCGCCTTGCCACAAAAGAGGAGATTGACGGGATGGTTGCTGCGAAAGGTTTTGTTGACAATGGCGATGGTAATGGTGTGAATTATATCAGTGACCGTTTGCACCTTGAAGACATGCATCCAGCGAACGTCTTTATCGACCCGCAGTCCGGCAAACCGATTTGCATTGATTGTATTGTCAAGTTTATCAAGCAAGAATCCTAACCCCTCCCATCTTGAACTTTATAACATGCAATCAATAACATGAAATAATCAACATGAAATCAATAACCATAAACTATAAACCATAAACTATAAACTCTCAACTCTCCAACTTCTTTCAACTATCAACTCTCAACTTTCAACTTCTTTCAACCATAAACTCTCAACTTCTCTCAACATTCAACTCTCAACTATAAAAAACCAACTCAACAACCTATAAACTCCTAAACGCCTAAACTCATAAACCCTAAATAATCAACATGCAATCAATAACATGAAATCAATAACCATAAACTATAAACTCTCAACTCTCCAACTTCTTTCAACTATCAACTCTCAACTTTCAACTTCTCTCAACTCTCCAACTTCTTTCAACTCTCAACTCTCAACTTTCAACTATATTGCAATCATAAATCATAAACCATAAATCATAAATTATAAACTTGAAACCATAAACTCTCAACTTCTTTCAACTATCAACTATCAACTTT
>CAJOIZ010000027.1:0-3106 GCA_905234835.1 Paludibacteraceae bacterium | reverse complement strand
ATAAATTATAAACTTGAAACCATAAACTCTCAACTTCTTTCAACTATCAACTATCAACTTTCAACTTCTCTCAACTCTCAACTATATTGCAATCATAAACCATAAATCAAAAATGACCTTTGAGCTTTTAGCAAAAAATATTGAGACGATTCATTCCGTCTTGCAGCAGCAAGCGGCACATGCTGTCAACTTGTCGCTGACATCCCGCAACTGGCTGATGGGATGTTATATCGTTGAGTTCGAGCAGAATGGCGAAGACCGTGCGCAATATGGTGCCAAATTGCTCAAACGCCTTGAAGAGCGCTTGCATACCAAGGGATTGACTGAACGTCGTTTTCGCGAATTCCGTCGTCTCTATCTGGTGTATCCGCAATTAGGCAAAGAGGTTCTTGATTATGTAGGCGCGCAACAACCCGCATCCCCATTAGCATTGCCTGATACAATTCGGCGGACACTATCCGCCGAATCCGGAGACACACCAATTCGGCGGTTGGCGACCGCCGAATCTGAAGATGCCATAATTCGGCGGTTGACAACCGCCGAATTGGAACAGCAAGAATGGCAAGTTCCGGCAAACAGGTTATTTTATCGCATACCTGCAACTCATTTGATAAAGATTTCGAAGTTTGAAGATCCTCTCAAACGTGCTTTCTACGAGATAGAAACCATCAAAGGTTGTTGGACTATTGATGAGTTAGACCGCCAGATTTCCACCTTATACTATGAGCGAAGCGGACTGTCGAAAGACAAAGAGGGACTTTCCAAGTTGGTTAACCAAACAGCCCAAAGTCTTTCGCCCAAAGATGTATTGCATAATCCTGTTTCGTTAGAGTTTCTTGGATTGGAGCAGAATGAGCAAGTGGATGAGACGGATATAGAGACGGCAATCCTGAATAAACTCCAAGCGATGTTATTGGAGCTTGGTAACGGCTTTTGTTTCGAGGCGCGTCAGAAACGGATTTTGATTGACGAGGAATACTTCAAGATAGATTTGGTTTTCTATCATCGCGTGCTGAAATGCCATTTCTTGGTGGATTTGAAGATTGACAAGTTCAAGCACGAGTATGCTTCGCAAATGAATATGTATATCAATTACTACAAGCACGAAGTAATGACCGAGGATGACAATCCGCCGATAGGCTTGTTGCTCTGTACAGACTATGGAGAGACGGTTGTTAAATATGCGACCGGAGGATTAGACCCGAACTTATTCGTGCAAAAGTATCATATCCACCTGCCGTCTGAAGCGGAACTGAAAGCATTTATTGCCCACAGCATCCGCAGCACAACCTAACACCCCCTAAATTTGAAACATGCAATCAATAACATGAAATTTGAAACATGCAATCAATAACATGAAATTTGAAACATGCAATCAATAACATAAAATCATAAACTTTCAACTATATTGCAATCATAAACCATAAATCATAAATTATAAACTTGAAACCATAAACTCTCAACTTCTTTCAACTATCAACTCTCAACTTTCAACTTCTCTCAACTCTCCAACTTCTTTCAACTATCAACTTTCAACTCTCAACTATACAAACTTCCATCATGTCAGCCACCGCCTCCCTCGACAGACCAATCAGCAATCAGTTTGTCAGTGACATCCGCCAGATTATTACCGCAGCACAAACCAATGCGGTGCGCAGTGTTGATTTCTGCCGTGTGCAGATGTACTGGCATCTGGGCCAGCGCATCTTGGAAGAAGAGCAGCAGGGCAAGTCGCGTGCTGACTATGGTTCTTACCTTATCCGCAACTTAGCCAAGCAGTTAGAACCTGAATTCGGCAGCGGGTTTGGAGTCCGGCCATTAGAATTAGCAAGACAGTTTTACCGTGAATATCCAATTGCGAACGCACTGCGTTCGCAATTAAACTGGACTCAATATCGGTTGCTTATCAGGATCTCCGACCCTGACAAGCGCGAGTACTACGAACTGGAGGCAGTCAATAACGCTTGGACGGGTCGTGAACTCCAGCGGCAGATTGACTCCCTCCTGTATGAGCGGCTTTTGCTGAGCAATGAGAAGGAGCAGGTTCTGGCGGTGGCCCGTAAAGAGCGCATACCGGAATCGCCGTTGGAAATCATCAAACAGCCTACCGTATTGGAGTTTCTCGGGCTGAAACGTGAAGCCGCTTATTATGAGAAAGATATCGAGCAAGCTATCATTACCCATATCGCTGATTTTATGCTTGAGATGGGCAAAGGCTTCTCGTTTGTGGCACGGCAGAAACGGATATTGCTTGAAGACGACGAGTTCTTTGCCGACCTTGTTTTCTATAACCGTCTGCTCAAATGTTTTGTTGTGGTGGAGTTGAAGACGGGTGAACTGACGCATCAGGACCTCGGTCAGTTGCAGATGTATGTCAATTATTACGACCGTAATGAGAAGCTGCCGGAAGAGAACCCGACCATCGGTATCCTGCTTTGTACGCGAAAGAACGACACCCTTGTCCGCACAACCCTTCCGCAAGACAACACTACGATTCTCGCTTCCGAATACAAGCTTTATTTGCCCACAGAGGAGCAGTTAATCCGCGAAGTCAACGAAGTCAAACAGCATTTCACCCAAGACAACACCTAACCATCATAAACCAACTCAACCACCCATAAACACCTAAACGCCTTAACTCATCAACCCTAAATCATAAACATGAAATCAGAAACATGAAATAGCAAACATGCAATCAATAACATGAAATAACAAACACGAAATCAATAACCATAAACTATAAACTATAAACTCTCAACTTTCAACTCTCAACTTTCAACTATATTGCAATCATAAACTTGAAACCATAAACTCTCCAACTTCTTTCAACTATCAACTATCAACTTTCAACTTCTTTCGACTTCTTTCAACTCTCAACTATAAAAAAAACTGCCCAAACTCTTGCAAATCCCTCTTTTTTTTCGTACCTTTGCGGCGTGAAAATTTCAAGTTGAAAACCATAAACTTCACTCAACTATCAACTATCAACTATCAATTATCAACTTTCAATTAACCCGTTGGCGGAATTAAAAAAGTGTTCTTTGAATAAAATTTATTAACAAAAAAGTTGCACATGTCATTGATTTTTAGTAACTTTGTAGTGCCA
>CAJOIZ010000026.1 GCA_905234835.1 Paludibacteraceae bacterium | reverse complement strand
TTGTTGGCACTACAAAGTTACTAAAAATCAATGACATGTGCAACTTTTTTGTTAATAAATTTTATTCAAAGAACACTTTTTTAATTCCGCCAACGGGTTCATTTATAATATTTCTCTTGCTATCCAGGCGCAGGCTTCGGCATCGGCGAGGGCGTGGTGGTGATTGGTTAAATCGTAGCCACATGCGGCAGAAACAGTGTGCAGTTGGTGGTTTTCCAATGAGTTGCCGAAATGCTGTCGCGAGGCATAGAGTGTATCGCGGAACTCATAACAAGGATACGCGATTTCGTATGCAGCAAACACTGAACGCAAACATCCTTCGTCAAAATGCGCATTATGTGCAACAAAGGGCACTTCGCCATCCTCTATGTAAGGGAAATAAGTATGAACCTTTTCCTGCAACTTGGTCCATACATCAGGAAAGAAGTCGGCATCGTCCGTGTCGCAGTAACCCAAGCCGTGCACCTCTTGGCAGAACCATGCATAGTAGTTGGGCGTTGGCTTCACCAGAGAATAGAAGGAATCAACTATTTCTCCGTTCTTCACCACGGAACAAATACTGCTGCGCTTGCCGTTAGCGGTCTCAAAATCTATTGCTACAAAATCTTTCATACCCAAGATGCCTTTCCTGTATAGATGAATTAAGCTGTTTCTTCGTTTCTATGTGCGGAATAAGATTTAACGAAGCAAAGGTAGTGCTTTATTTTGAAATATGCAAGAAACAGCGTTCTAAACTGCATAAAATGGACAGAACGAGATGAGCGCAAGCAGGTTCACCATGCGCGTGCGCCATTCGGAGAAGTTTAATTCTTTGGCTTCATCAATATAATACTCGCCTTGCGAGTTACATTTGATAGTGATATCGAAAAGCAGTTCCACAGTATTGTGCCAACGATGGAACGTAGTTTCAGGAATGGCGTCGGTTTTATAATCGTTAACAGAGGAACGCGCCCACTTGTCATCTATTTCGGCGCGGGTAATCGGTCCGCGTGCGATAGTGTTTACAAGCCAGATGTAACACTCGAAGAGGTGCGAAGTAGAGGATTTGTTCATGTCATATCAAATTTTGTTGCAAAATTATTATGTGATTATTATGTTATTATTATGTGATTATTATGTTTTCATTAAGTTTTTATACAGACTCTATCCCAAAATTATTATGTCCGTAAGCAAACCACACAATACCCTCACTGTACCCGCACCTTCCTTTTATCGGACTGTAATAGATAAAAATGAACTCTTTTCCCGAACTATGTCCGATACCCCGCAACGATTTTACCTTTGCGCCGTAATTGAATCGAAAAGTGTTCAGTTACAGGCGAAGTGAACTGCCTGCAAAGATTCACATAACAACCAATCATTTACAATATATGAGTTGGCATTCTGACAGAGATCATCAACCTTCGGATTATGACAACCACGCCGATCAATGCAATCCGAATAATGATGCGTATTGGAATTCTCGCGAAAACTAACAAAAAAGGGGAACGCATGTTCTCCTTTTTTTGTAGCATGATATGTCTTTTCTGTTTATTGGCTAACTGTTTCGCGGCGTAGAACTTGGGTCATACAGTGTGCTGCACCATAGCCGTCTATCAGACTTTCTAACGGAATCCATTCCGCTTGTACTCCTGCCTCGCGAAGACGCTGTTGCAACGCTTCACTCTGACCGCCTACAGCCATAATGTGTCGCGGCGCAATGGTCAGATAGTTGTTGGCATAATGCATCTCGTCATCAGGGTCAATGGGAATAATCTCCATTCCCCGTTCGCGCAGGAACGTAACAAACGGTATATCCTCTTCTATCATTTGATACTCTTTCTCACCTGTTGCACGTGCATAGATGTCGCAGGTAACATATTCAGGCTCTCCCTGCTTGGCTTCCAAGCGGCTGCGAACCATCGTACAGAGGTCTGTGTCAATGATGTTGAAGTACGTATCAAGGTGCATCTGCATCTGCCAGAACTTATGGTCGCGCACAACTACCACTGTGTCATGTCCGAAAGCGTCTGCCTCCATTGCCTGACGGATACCCTCTCGGTTAGTCCTCATTCCGCAACCTATCAGAGAAACAGTGCCGGCAGGAAAATAATCGCCGCCTTCCATACGTCCTTTACCTTCTATGCGTAAGACTGGGTGGAGACCTAAATGCTCGTAACAAACTTCTATTATATCCGTTTCCGGCGCACGTTGCGAAGAGTTCATATTGCAGATGATATGTCCTCTTGGAGTCGTGATACTCTGGTCGCGGGTAAAATAGAGGTTCATCAGCGGGTTTTGTATATACTGAGCCTCGTAGCCTGTGTTATTGTCAGTACGTGAAAGACGAACGGTAGGTTGGAGTAGAATACAGCGAATCAGGTCGTTCTTACTCATTTCGCTCAAAACGTGTTGCCGATACTGTTCGGTAGCCTCTTCGTCTTCGTCAGGTATAGCAGAGATGTCGTAGCGCAGCACGTGCGATGCCAATGTGCGCAAGGTGTCAAGACCTATTCCTTCTAATACTTCAGACACGGTATGCACCCGTATTCCGTTACGTTGTAGCAGGCGGATGTACTCGCGGTGTTCGGCAGCAGCTTGGTCCACATCGAAATAGTGTTCAAACAGACCGGCGGACGGGTGAATCACTCCGTTGAAGAGTTCGGCTCCCGGTGTGTGCATTAGTATTTCGCTTGCTTTGTTCCATTCCGCTTGCGGATAACCCGTTTGCATAGGTTGCGGCTTCTGACAAGAAACCATGCAGCTCATATACAAGGATACCGCTGCAATCAAAAAATAATGTTTATACATTTCCGTTATTTATTTTACCAAGTATTGATACACCCTTTCGACAGGCAATCCCATAACGTTGAAGTATGAGCCATGTATGCTTTCAACTCCCACATAGCCAATCCATTCTTGTACGCCATAGGCTCCTGCTTTGTCTAAAGGCTTGTACTGCTTTACGTAGTGCTGTATCTCTTCATCGCTCAAGGTGCGAAAAGTAACATCCGTCCTGTCAACTATTGTTTCCATTTGTTGGTTGAAGGTGAATGTTACGCCCGTATAGACTTGGTGCGTTCGTCCGCTCAATAGGCCTAACATTCGGCATGCATCTGCTTCATCGTGCGGCTTGCCTAACATCATTCCGTTGCACCATACAATAGTGTCGGCTGTTATAAGCAATTCGTTTTCTTTGAGTAGATGTGCGTATGCATGTGCCTTTGCGCGGGATATATATGCGGGTATATCACCTCCTTGAAGGTCAGTAGGGTACGACTCGTCGGCATCAATGACAACGCTTTCAAAAGGAATGTCCAACCCTGCCATCAACTCTCTGCGACGGGGACTTTGTGAACCGAGTATTACACGCATAAGCAATAAAAAACGCGCAAAGTTACGGCAATTGCTTCGGAATAACAAAAAAAAACGGTTCCCCTCGCGATTCCCTTCTTTTCACGTGACCATGCTTTCCGCTACCCTTGCGCTACCCTTGCGCTACCTTTGGCGGTACCGTTGCCCCACTATAGGGATACTATAGGGATACTATAGGGATAGCCTTACCTTGCTGAATGAAAATGCTCAGAAATAACCGATGTAGATTTGTCGTTTTCGGATAAATACCTTACTTTTGCACGCGATTTCGTTTCGATTAACCAAACCAAATTCCTAACATAATTATGAGAAAATTTCTCTTTTTGCTGCTCGCTTTCCTTTCTGTGGCGGGTGTTTGGGCACAGGGTGCCAAAGAGGCGTACACCGTCTTTGACGGGACGAACAAACTGACTTTCTATTACGATGACCAGAAAGACAGCCGCGAAGGTACGGTCGAACTCCTCACAAAGGATGACCGTCTCACATCGTATGCCAATCAGGTGAATTGGATTGTGATAGACGATTCGTTTAAAAATTACGAACTGACTAATACAAGCAGCCTCTTCAACAATGCGATGGTCTTGACCTTCTTGGAAAACGTGACTAATATCTCATACTTATGTAACCTCAACACCGATGGGGTTACGGATATGTCCCACATGTTCCAGGGAATGAGAAATATGACATATCTGGAACTGACAGATTTCAATACGGAGAATGTGACCAACATGTCCGACATGTTCACCGATTGCAAAAGTCTGTATAGCGTCAACCTGCGTTCGTTTGACACCAAGAATGTGACGGATATGAGCTACATGTTCTATGGCTGTTCGGCACTCACGAATGTGGACATGTCTCGGTTCGACTTCTCCAATGTGACTACCATGAGACACATGTTCTATAGTTGTTCGGCGTTGAAGTCTGTCAATATGTGCAATGCACATCCGGATAAACTCACCGATGCCACCTACATGTTCTTCGGGTGCAATGAACTTGAGGCTGTTTATTGCGAGGAAAACTGGGCTACCAACCCTTCGCTTACGCAGAAAGACGGCATGTTCTACGAGTGCAACAAACTGACGGGAGACATCGGGGGCAAGTTCTCGCATAAGCCGGCTATGAGCTATGCGCTCTTTGACGGAAAGAACACCATTACCTATTATCATAACATGGAATATGACAGTTACCGTAAGAATATTATGATGCTGCCTATGACAGGAGACCAATATATGGGACATCAGGCAATGAGCGATAAGATTACCAAGATTGTCATTGACCCGTCTTTCAACACTTCTGGACTGACATACGGAGGTACCTTATTTAGGTTGAGAAAAGGAAACACGGGAAGTATATTCTCTAATACTACCGAGATAGTAGGTTTGCAGAATATCAACACCATGACGATGAAGAATTTGGGCGATCTTTTCTACGGTATGCGTTCGCTTACGAGGCTCGATTTGTCTGGCATGGATTTGTCTCCCGTTACCGAAACGTCTGCTATGTTTACTGATTGCAAAGAGTTGACCACCATTATTTGCAAACAAAACCTAAGCGGTATTTCTGCGGAGAATTCGGAGAAGATGTTCTATGCTTGTGAGAAACTGGTCGGAGGTGCAGGAACGACCTATGACGAAGCGAACACGACTGCTGCCTATGCTCATGTGGACGGTGGAACATCCAATCCGGGTTACTTCACCGCACCGGCGGATTTGTACGGCGTTATGGACGGTACAAAACTCACTATCTATTACGACTACGACAAAGAGAAGAACGATGGCGTTACCAACTGGTGGGAAGACTATTCCATCTCATCAAAGGTTATGGAAGTGGTCTTTGACGCAAGCTGTGACGAGGCACGTCCGACGAGTACCGCACAATGGTTCTTGGGATTCACGGAGTTAAGGAGTATAACGGGCATAGAATACTTGCACACCGACAAAGTAACGGATATGAGCTATATGTTCAATCTCTGTAAAGTGCTTGACTATCTCGACCTTAGTGCCTTCAATACCGAGAATGTGACCAATATGAAATGTATGTTCGATGGTTGCAATACGTTGAAGACACTGCGATTGGGAGAGAACTTCTCGACTGCCAATGTGATAAACATGAATTTCATGTTCCGTGATTGTACAGCACTGTCTGTTATCCCGACCGAAACGTTGAATACAGACCACGTCATGAGTATGACAAGTATGTTCGAAAGTTGCAAGTCTGTTGCCTATCTGAATCTCAGTAGCTTCAACACAAAGAACGTTACGGATATGAACGCCATGTTCAAGGGGTGCGATTTCTTGGTTACGCTTGACATCAGCAAATTCGATATGACGAACGTGACAGACGCGGATAAGATGTTCTACGATTGCGACAGGCTCAAATACATCATCCATGACGGCAACTGGAGCAGCTTGTCCGGTCTCGCTTCCGCTGCCTTGATGTTCTCGGGATGTACCTCGCTCGTGGGTGGAGAAGGCACCAAATACAATGACGGACATCTCGACCGTTCGTGGGCGCGTACAGATGGAGGAGAAGGAAGCGAAGGATATTTCTGCAAGACCGCTCCCGTTATCTACGCTACCATCTCCGATGATGCCAAGACAATGACCATCTACTACGACTGCGATATGGCCAAAAGGGATGGTACGGAAAATTGGCCTGCAACGGGCTTTACCGCTGCCAAAAAGATTGTCTTCGATATCTCGGTGGCAGACGCAAGACCTACTTCTACTAGTAGGTGGTTCTACTACTTTGGTAATGTAGAGGAGTTTGAACACATGGATTACCTCAACACGGAAGCGGTAACGGATATGTCTAAGATGTTTGCTCAATGTATTTCTGTAAAGGCTTTGGATTTGAGCAACTTCAAGACGGGCAACGTAACCAATATGGAAAGTATGTTCGCATATTGCTCCAGTTTGGAGGATGCGGCACTCTACAACTTCGACACGCGCAATGTCACCAATATGAACTCGATGTTCTACAAATGTCAGAGTCTTGATATGCTGGAGCTTTTCAGTTTCAATACGGAAAACGTGACGGATATGTCTCACATGTTTTCTACATGCTCTGGCTTGAAGACGTTGGATGTTACCAAGTTCGATACGCACAATGTGACTAATATGAATTCTATGTTCTCGGCGTGCAAAGCACTGACTACGATAGACATCCGCAATTTCAATATTGACAAGGTAACGGATATGTCCCTGATGTTCAATGATTGTTCGAAGTTGGCGTACATCGTATGCGATAAGGATTGGACCACAAGCGAAGCAAAGTCCAATAATATGTTCCGGGGGTGCGATAACCTACGAGGTGAGGAAGGTACGAAATATGATGACCAGCGCAAGAACATTACTCTTGCCCGTCCGGACGGAGGAGAAGGTAATGAAGGATATTTCTGCACACATAAACCCGAATTGTACGCTCTTACGACAAACGGAGGCAAGACCATGACGCTCTACTACGACGCACGCAGAGAGGAAGTAGGAGGAGAAACATTCTGGGTAGCGGAGGAATACCGCAACGCTGTGACAGAGATTATTCTTGACACCACGATGGTATTCTATCGCGTGGTAGATATGAGCTTCTGGATGTCGTACTTCAAGGAGTTGAAAGAGATAAAGAACCTCGGTTACCTTAACACATCCGACGTTGTGAATATGATGATGGCATTTGAAGGATGTGCCAAACTGGAGGCACTTGACCTGAGTCATTTCGATACACACAGAGCTACTTCTTTCGGTGCTATGTTCAAGGGATGCGAAAGCCTCAAATCAATTGACCTCACTGCATTTGATTTCTATAAGGCGACTGACCTCACAGAGATGTTCTCCGGTTGTACGGCTCTGGAAACAGTGGACCTGCGTACATGGCACACTTCGGAAAGCAATCCCTTGCTCACGAACATGTTTGAAGGTTGTTCCTCGCTTAAGAACATTTACTGGTTCGCTGACTGGAGCGATTTGGATCCCTTCTATGGGGAAAACATGTTCAAAGGATGTACAAGCCTGAACGGTGACAAAGGGACAGCCTTCTCGGACGCTCATAGTGATAATAGCTGGGCACGGCTTGACGAAGGACCTGGCAAGGAAGGATATTTCCGCTTGTTCGACGGCAAGGAAGCTTATACCATGTATGATGCTTCGACTACCACACTTTCCTTCCATAATGACAATCTGCGTTACTTTGTCAAAGACGCCATCTACAAGGATGTTCAACTTCAAGGAGAAGGTAGTGATTATGCCTATGACGTAACCAAAGTGGTCTTCGATGAATCCTTTGCGGAGGTTCGACCCGTTTCCACCAAAAAGTGGTTTGAATACTATGCCAAACTGACCGACATTGAAGGTATTGAGAACCTGAATACGTCTGAAGTGACGGATATGGGATATATGTTCTACGACTGCGAGTTGCTGGAATCTATAGACTTGACGCATTTTGACATGAGAAAAGTGACATCCACAAATTATATATTCTGTGAATGTAAGAAACTTAAGACTGTCAAATGTGATACCGATTGGAGCCGATTGGACAATCTGAGTTTTTCAGAAGGACTGTTCGATCTTTGCAAAGCGCTTGTCGGCGGAAAGGGTACAGTGTACAACTCCTCTTATACCGACAAGACCTATGCACGTCCTGACAGAGGTGAAAGCGCACCGGGGTACTTCACTGGCAAACCTGCTTTCACGGTTACGCTCAATGCCAAAGAAGGCGGTAAGATAACCGTAGCGGAAGAGATTGACCTCACTGCCGTACCCGATGGTACAGTTCTCCATATCACGGCGAAACCCGACTACGGATATGTATTTGCCAACTGGTCGGATGAAGTAACCGCTGCGGAACGTGAAATCACTGTTACCTCTGACCTTACGCTTACCGCTAACTTCACGGAGGCAACCTTCACGCTCACCGTCAAAGTGACACCCGAAGAAGGTGGTACGGTCATTGTTGGAGGCTTGAGTGAGGGCAATACGGGACTCTATATGACTGAGTTTACCCTTGAGGCTGTGCCCAACGAAGGTTATGAGTTCGATGCTTGGTATGAAGGCGAAATGAAGCTGGAGAGTGCCGAAGCCAAGACCTCATCCGTACTCTTTGGTGACATGACCATGACCTGTGCTTTCCGTAAGAAAGGTGCTACCGCACTTGACCAAACAACTCCCTTCCCTTCAGGGGAGGGACGGGGAGAGGCCTCTAAGCACCTCCGCAACGGTATCCTCTATATCATCCGCAACGGACGTACCTACGACACAACCGGCAGACAGCTCCGCTGATACCGGTTCCCTCTCTAAACCAACGGGGATGAGTCCTTTATAAGACTCATCCCCGTTAGTTTTGTATAGCAAACCCGTTGGCTTGGTATAGCGGTAATCTATTGTATCCGGTCGCTTCCGAAATAGGGACGCAATGCCGCAGGTATAAGAATACCGTCCTGGGTCTGGTTGTTCTCAAGCAGAGCCGCCATGATACGCGGCAGGGCCAATGCCGAACCGTTTAGCGTATGCGCCAGTTGCACTTTCTTCTCCGCATCGCGGTAACGGCAGTGGAGACGGTTAGCCTGATACGTGTCGAAGTTGCTCGTCGAGCTGACCTCAAGCCAGCGTTGCTGTGCCAATGAATAGACCTCAAAGTCGTAGCACAGTGCCGCTGTGAAACTCATATCGCCGCCCGACAGACGCAGTATGCGGTAGGGAAGTTCGAGTTTCTTTAACAGTGACTCCACGTGGTCAAGCATCTCGCGGTGGCTTTGTGCACTGTGTTCGGGAGTGTCGATACGTACTATCTCTATCTTCGAGAACTCATGCAGACGGTTCAGTCCGCGCACGTCCTTGCCGTAACTGCCCGCTTCGCGACGGAAACACTCTGTATAAGCGCACATCTTTATAGGCAACTGCTTCTCATCCACTATCTCATCCCGATACAGATTGGTCACGGGCACTTCCGCAGTCGGAATCAGATACAGGTCATCCACTTCGGCATGGTACATCTGACCCTCTTTGTCGGGCAACTGCCCCGTACCGTAACCCGACGCGGCATTCACTACCGTCGGAGGCATAATCTCTGTATAGCCTGCTTTCGTCGCTTCGTCAAGGAAGAACTGGATAAGCGCACGTTGTAGATGAGCGCCTTGACCCGTATAGACAGGAAAACCTGCACCGGCTATCTTCACTCCCAGATCGAAATCTATCAGATGGTACTTCTTCGCAAGTTCCCAGTGGGGAAGCAGCTCTTCCTGACGGGTAGGATTGTATTCGTCCTTCCAGTCCCGTAAGGCAATGGATGCCCCTTCTATAGCGAAAGCCTTGTCATTGTCTTGGCATAGTATATCGATACCGTTGCCTGCCTGCCACCCGCCTGTTTTGACGGCAAGATTGTCGTCTGCCGTTGCACCGTCGGGAACAATGGAGTAGGGCACATTAGGGATAGTGAGCAGCAGGTTGCGCTGTTCTTCTTCCGCTTGCGCCATTTCGCTCTCGTATGTGCGGACGTCCTCTTTCAGTTGGGCGGTCTGTGCTTTTACTTGTTCGGCTTGTTCACGTTCCCCTTTGGCCATCAGGGCGCCGATAGACTTGGACAGCACGTTCATCTGCTGAGAAGCGTTGTCTTTCTTCTGTTGTGCTGATTTGCGCTGCTGGTCTATAGCAATAACGCTCTCGATGATATCGCGAGCGTTATTGAAGTGTTTCTTCTCCAAACCGGCAATGATGGCTTCCTTGTCGGCAAGGATTTGACGGATTGTTAGCATACTTCTTGATGGTTAGCCTTGCACCGGTTGGATGCTGACAAACGACTTGTTGTTGCGTTTACGGGTGAACGTTACAATTCCGTCGGTCAGAGCATACAGCGTATGGTCACTTCCCATACCCATATTCTCTCCGGGATTGTGTACGGTACCACGCTGACGGACTATGATATTACCGGCTTTTGCCATTTGTCCGCCAAATATCTTAACGCCTAAACGTTTGCTTTCTGATTCACGGCCGTTCTTTGAACTACCGACACCTTTCTTGTGTGCCATAATCTTGTGTGTTTAGATGTTTGGATGTTTGTTACTTACTTCTTCTCTTAAGCCACCACGATTTCTTTTACGACTACGTTTGTCAGATCCTGACGGTGACCGTTCAGTTTGCGATAACCTTTACGGCGTTTCTTGTGGAATACAAGAATCTTTTCGCCACGGCACTCGTTGTCAAGCACCTCGCATACCACTTTTGCGCCCTTTACAGTGGGAGTCCCTACGGTTACGTTACCGTCGTTGTCCACGAGCAGCACTTCATCAAATTCCACCTTTGCACCTTTCTCGGTGTCCATGCGGTGGATGAACAGTTTCTTGCCGGCCTCTACTTTGAATTGCTGGCCAAGCATGTTTACAATTGCGTACATTATACTGATAATGTTTTTAATAACAGCGGCTAAGGCGACCTCTTCAAACTGGTTATAAACAATTGCTTGTCTGTGTTTGATGGCTACTTGTTCGAGCCTTAACGCGCAAAACGGCGGCAAAAGTACTACTTTTTCTCTATCTACCAAAACTTTATTCGCTTTTTCTTCACTTTTCTTCTTTCCACTGCTTCTCTGTGCCCCATTACCCCTACTTCCATACGTTATTCGTCCCTGTTTACATATGCAGCATTCCTATGTCTATCAAGTGTATCTTCAAAAGCCGCCTATATGCAGAAAATACGCACTTCAGTAGAGTTGTTGCCCGATACCAATGGGCAGGTTACTAATTTGCACAGTTTTAGAAATTAAATCAAAATAACGGTTGGTATTTGCCTGTTTGTGCAAGAGGTATTATCTTTGCCGCGAAAAATAACATTTTTGTAATTTACAAATCTGTAAATTTAGGAACAATATGAAATTCTACGGCAGGAAACAAGAGATTGACAGGCTTTTGCAGTTGGACAAGCAATCGGAACAGACATCCGTGTTTACTCTGCTTGTCGGAAGAAGACGCACAGGAAAGACCACACTCCTGAAGCAGGCGTTTGCCGACAGGAAGATTCTCTATTTCTTTGTGTCCCATAAGTCAGAGACACTGCTTTGTCAGGAGTTGCAGCAGACAGTAGAGTCCGTGTTTAGGTTGCACCTGTACGGACAGGCCGGCAGGTTCGCAGACCTGTTGCGCGAACTGATGATTTACAGCAGACAGTGCCACGTGACGTTTATCGTGGATGAGTTCCAGCGTCTGTACGACATCAATCCAGCCATCATGTCCGGAATACAGGAGGTGTGGGACAGCCACAAGGACATGGCGCATATCCATCTGATTGCCTGCGGTTCGGTCTATTCGATGATGCTGAAAATCTTTCGTGACAGAAAAGAGCCGCTCTTCGGCAGAGCGACCGCCGAAATGCGTTTGCAGCCGTTCACGACTGAACTGCTGAAACAAATCCTGTCGGATTATAACCCCTGTTACACATCCGAAGATCTGCTGGCGTTGTACACCGTCAGCGGTGGTGTCGCCAAATATGTGGAACTGCTGATGGACGCCAATGCCGCGACCAAAGAGTCCATAATGGATGCCGTATGCCGTAACGGTTCGGTTTTTCTGAACGAGGGGACGGAACTGCTGGTAGGTGAATTCGGCAAACGGTACCAAGTCTATTTCAGCATTATGCAACTGATTGCCAGCGGTATGACAACACAGTCGCAGATAGACAGCATCATCGGGTTCAACACAGGACGCTATCTGTCCACTTTGGAAGACGAGTATACGCTGATAGAGAGAGTGCGTCCGATGTTCGCCAAACCCAATGCGCAGGGTATAAAGTTCGCGCTGTATGACAATTTCCTTACTTTTTGGTTCCGTTTCATCGAATCCAACCGTTCCGTAGTGGAGATGGGAAAGTCGGAACTGCTGAAAGAGATAATCGACAAAGGCTATGACCGGTTCAACGGAATGATGCTGGAACGGTATTTCCGCCAGCAGTACTCGGAAAAAGAACGCGTGACGGAGGTTGGTCACTGGTGGGATAGAAGCGGTATGAACGAGATTGATTTGATTGCAGTAGAAAGGTTGGACAAGCGCGTGACGGTCGGGGAGGTTAAACGCAATAAGAGCAAAATCAGTCTGAACATACTGGAGGAGAAGTTCGCCGCCCTGCGCCCCCATTTCCGTGGCTATGAAGTGGATTTCGTGGCATTGAGTATGGAAAATATGTGATAATCAAATGATGAATAATCGGATATGAGTTACAGACTGTTTTTCTTGACAATTTTATTGTCCTTTTTTTGGGGTTAGCAATATGTCCGGTGCGACAGAAGAAGCGCAGACGGGGCGGAAAACCGAGTGTTTCATCCGTGTGGATACGACCGTCAATCTGCTGGTCTTCCGTCCGAAATATCGTCATATTGACCTTGTGTGTGGCACGATGCCTTCGCAAAATGACACGACCATCATCTTTTGAGCGGCAGCGGCATTCACAGGTAAGTTGCTCAATGAATTCAAGCACTCCAACATTGTCGGCCCCCACGTCAGCAACGGAGTGCACTACAACGGAGCAGGGAGCAACAGCAACTACGGACTATTCGTCGCTACCGATTCCGTATGACAGTTCGCGGCATTGCCCGATAAAAAGTTGTTGGAGACTGTTGCAAGTCAGGGGGGTGTGGCGTTCTCGCAGTACTGGATCATTCGTAACAAGTCAGTCTGCAAGGCGCAGGTTCAAAAACCTACGAGCAGGAATATCTACCGTGTCATTGCGGAGTTGAATGGCGAACTGGTCATCATCGAAAGCAGGTGGGATATCGAATACAGCCTATTCCTGAAAGCCCTGCAGTCATTGCAGGTAAGCAATGCGCTGTATATGGATATGGGGCCGGGGTGGAACCACTCGTTCTATCGCGACCAAAACGATACGATTATTCTCCATCCCAAGACGCACAACTACTGCACCAACTGGATCACATTCTACAAGTGACAGGGTAGAGAAGTCAGATTTCTATTCAGATGCGCTCGAGGTGAGCCGTCTCGACCCATCCCTCGTTATTGCCCACGCGGATGTTGCACCACTCGCCGAGCGTCTCGGTGACCGTCACTTTCGTCCCCTCGTGCAGCGTGAACAGGTCGGTACCGCTGCGGTCGGGCGAAGCTTTGGCATTGAGAACGCCCTGCGTGATAACCGCTTCCGCACGGTTCGTGTCGCGATGGTGAAGCGAACCGGCGTTGCAGCAGGCGATAATGCTAATCAGCAAAGCCACCCACGCGGTGTGGAAAGCCGTCTTCCGCAGCGCGACATTCCCTGACAGCGCGAACAGCAGAATGCCTGCTAAGAAGAGAACGAAGAAGATGATGCTCATCCACGTCCATACCGGCTCCGCCAGCGTGTCGCGCAGCGACTGCATCCACGCGCTGAAGAAGAATGAGGTGTTGTCGGTTAGGTTGTCGGTTATGCGCGAGCGCGCAATCTCTAGATTGTATTTAGAATCCTTGTGGCGCGGCTGCAGACGCAGGCAGCGTTCGTAGGCGAGGATGGACTGCGCGAGTTCGCCCTGTTTGAAGCGTGCGTTGCCGAGGTTGTAATAGACGGCTGCGCGGCTCTTGCGGTCCGTACCCTGCAAACACTGTTCGTACAGGTCCGCCGCCTGCGCGTATTCGCCCGCCGCATAGAGTTGGTTGGCTTGCTCAAAGATTGGCTGTACAGAGGATGTGCTTTGTGCGCTCAACGGCAGTGCGGCAAGAAGCGAGGTCAGGAGGGGGAGTATGATGAGAAGTATGATGAGAAGGCGTTTCATAGTTTCTGGTTTTCAAGTTGGTTGATCAGGGTTGAGGTGCGCTGGTAGAGTTGCTCCATATCGCTGTCCGTTGTGGGCGCGTAGCGTGCCTGTTCGGCTACGGACAGCACTTCGCGCACTTCCGCCACTAAGTTGTCAGGCACCTGTTTGCCGCGTAGAATGGACTCGATGTTGTCCTTGTTCAGATTGGCGGTCGGTATGCTCAATCGGTCGCTCAGGTAAGTCCATGCGGCGCGCTCGACAGCCTCGTAGAAGGCGGTCTTGTCCGCTTTGTCCATTGCCTGCTTGGCTTCGCGGAGACGTTTCTGTGCCACCTTGTTGGCTTTCTTGTAGCGCATACGCACTCTGTCGGCGTTCTCGGCTATGCGGCGGCGGAAGACGATGAACAGCGCGATGGCGACGAGCAGCGGTATCAGGAAGCATAGCCTGTACGGCCACGAGCCGAACACAATCCTTGACGGACGCGATGTCTCGTCTTTCAGGTCGGTCGATGTGATGTAGCGGATGTCGGTGCCGAGTTGCTTGATGTCTTCCTTATTGACGTAATTCTGCACCACGGCTGTCTGTTCGCTCTCGCCGTCTGCGCGCGCAATGTGCAGCGTCCATCCGCCGACGGTCTGTGTCTTGTACTGGTTGTCGCGTGTGTCGAACCATGAGAACGTAACAGCCGGGATGGAGTAGGTGCCTGCCGAGCGGGGGATAGCGAGGTACTCGGTCTCCCTTGTGCCGCTCATGCCCTGCGTGGTCTGTTTGAGCTTGTTCGTCACTTTCGGGTCGTAGGTCTCGAATCCTTCGGGCCAGTCGATGACGGGCGACTTGACCATCTTCATGTTGCCCGTACCCTGCACGGTAAGGCGTATGGTGACAGCTTCGTTGGCTTTCAGGTCTGTGCCCGAAATGTCAGCACTGATACTGAACTGTCCTACGCCGCCGGAGAACCCTGCCGGTTTGCCTTTGGGCAACGGTTCGGTGTGGATGGTGACTCCGGGTGCGGTCAGGGCGCGGGTCACATTGGTATAGGAGCCGAAGAAGTCGTCAAAGATGGAACGCACCTGTTGCCTTACCTGTACGCGTAGCACCGCCTCGAACTGCGCGGGGTCGATCTTGATATCGCCGCTACGCTGGGGGTAGAGCAGGGTCTGGTAAAGAACGGCGGTCTGGTAGTTGCGCCCGTTGTAATGCTCCAGTTCGGTCTGTATCTCGCCCTGCTCGATCTCCTGCTTGAGGAAGCCCTCGAACTCAGGCAGTTTGGTGTTGTTGGTGAACTGCGCCACATCTACACCCGCAAAATACAGCTTGTAACTCAGCACAAGAGCCTCCTGCTCGTGTACGTTCGTCTTGCTGACGATGGTACGGATGAAGATGTTGTCGCCGCCTGCGGATGACGAGGCTTGCTGTTGGTTGTTCTGTCGTGCCGGTGCATTGTTGTCCTGTTGTTGGTTCGTGGGCTGCGGTTGCTCATCGGCAGGTAGCACCTCAATGCGTACGCCGTTGCTGGTGTAGTCGTCGCCGTCCACTCGGATAGTGGCGGGTGGTATGGTGAACGTACCCGCCTTGTTGCCCGCTAACGTGAAGGTGTAGGTCTGGGTGTAGGTGCTCGTGCGCTTGCCGTTGACGAACGACGTGGACGAGGAGGTGGACTGGTACGGGCCGGCAAGGAAATCGAAGTCGGTGAACTCCGGCGCCTGCAGGTCGCGGGCGCGATGATTGACCGTATAACGCAACTGGAAGGGCTTGCCGATTACCACTTGCGAGGGGGCTTCCGCCCTGAAACTGATGTCTTCTGCCCACAGCAGTGCGGGCAGAAGAGCGATGAGTATGGTGAGTAGTCTTTTCATGTTACCAGTCCTTTTCTACGCGTTTCTTTTTGCCGCCTTTTTGTTGTTGCACTTTCTCTTGTGTGTCCTGCTCGTCTTGTTCAAGGGCTTGCAGTATCTGTTCGGCGGTCTCTTTATCCATCTGTTCGTCCGATTCCTCGGCTTGTGCTTCTTGTGCTTGCTGTTCCTCAGCCTGTTGTTCTTGTGCTTGTTGCTCTTGTTGTTCCTGTTGCTGTTCTTGGCTTTGCTGTTGGTCTTGCTGTTGATCCTGTTGCTGTTGTTGCTGTTGTTGCTGCTGTTCCTGCAACTGCATAGCCTTTATGAGGTTGTAGCGCGTGTCGTTGTCCTTCGGGTTGAGGCGTAGCGACTGTTTGTACGCCCGTATAGCCTCTTGGAACCGCTGCTGTCCGTAATACGAGTTGCCGAGGTTATGATAGGAGTGGGCGAGACGCAATGTGTCTTGTGCTTTTGCTTTCTCTTTCTTGTTCTCCATCAGTTGCATGGCTTTGGTGTACTCGCGTGCCGCCTCGTCGTACTTGTCCTGACGGAACAGCGCGTTGCCGAGGTTGTAATGTGCCTCGAACGAATCTTGGTTCTTGTCCAATCCGCGGCGGTAGTCCACTTCGGCATCGGTGTATCGCTCGCTCTCGTAGTGGCGGTTGCCGCTGCGTATGTTGCCTGCCTCTTTCTGTGCCAAGACGGTTGCGGGCAAGGCAAGAAGAAGGAGTACAACGGCTTTCATCGGCATTCTCTCTTTGAATATATCCAAACGGATGAGTGTCCTGTTCTTGCGTGCCAGCAGGAAGAACTCCACAATGAGCAGCAACAGTGCCACCAACAGGAACGACTGGTACTGCTCCTGATAGTCCGTGTAGAGCTGTGTCTCGATGTCGGCGGTGGCAATCTTGTTCAGTTCTTGTTGCAGGGCGCGCATAGCCGTGTTGCTGTTGTCGCAGCGCACGTACATGCCGTTGCCCGCTTGGGCTATCTCTTTGCCGGCTTGCTCGTTCAAGCGCGATACGACCACTTGTCCCTGTCGGTCCTTACGGAACGTGCCTGTACCCGGGATGGGGATTGGCGACCCGTCGGGCTTGCCGACACCTACCACAAACACCTGTATGCCTTTCTCCTGTGCCTCTTTGGCGGCGGCAACGGCATCGTCCTCATGGTTCTCTGCATCGGTCAGCAGGATGATGGCGCGTCCTGCCTCGCTCTGCTCGCTGCCGAAACTGCGTACCGACGTGCGGATGGCGGAACCGATTGCCGTACCTTGTGTCGGAACAAGGTCGGTGGTGATGTTGTTGAGGAACATCTTCGCGCTCACATAGTCGCATGTGATAGGCAGTTGCGTATAGGCTTCGCCGGCGAACACCACTAAACCCACCTTGTCGTCCTGCATCTTGTCAATCATCTTGCTGAGCATCTGTTTGGCGCGGTCAAGACGGTTGGGGGCGACGTCCTCAGCCATCATCGAGTTGGACACGTCGAGGGCGATCATCACCTCTATTCCTTGCCGTTTGACTGTCTCGCTCTTCTGACCCACTTGCGGACGGGCGGCTGCAATAATCAGCAGCACCAGAGCCGACATCAGCAGGATGAACTTGGCGGTCGGACGGCCGTGGGACGCATCGGGCATCAGTTCTTTGACAAGTGACTTGTCGCCCAGTTCGAGCAACTGGCGGCGTTTGCGGCGTGTCGCATAAATGTAGCCTGCCGCCATAACGGGTATCAGAAGCAGCAGCCACAGCATTTCTATATTGGCAAATCGTAACATAGTCTGTCTCTTTTATTCGGCAATCGTGCGCAGTACAAAGTGGCGTATCAGTATGTCTAACAGCAGACATATCAGCGCCGCATACAGGAACGGCATAAAGTTCTCATACCGTTTGGAGTATTCGCGCACGCGTATCTTCGATTTCTCTAACTGGTCTATCTGTTCATATATCCTGCGAAGACTCTTGTTGTCGGTGGCGCGGAAGTATTCGCCACCGGTCGTCTGCGCGATATTCCGAAGTGTCACCTCGTCGAACTCGCTGTCCATCATCATATATTGTGTCCCGTAGGGAGTCTGTACAGGCACACGCGCCTGACCGTGCGAACCGACGCCCACTGCATACACCCGGATGCCGAATGTCTTGGCTATCTCGGCGGCGGTCTGCGGGGTGATGTCGCCACGGTTGTTACTTCCGTCCGTTAGCAGGATAATCACTTTCGATTTGGTAGGGGAGTCTTTCATTCGGTTCACGCAGTTGGCGAGTCCAAGACCGATGGCGGTACCGTCCTCAATCAGTCCGAACTTGACCGACTGGAACAGATTGACTAATACGGCGTGATCGGTGGTCAGGGGGCATTGGGTGAAACTCTCGCCTGCGAACACCACCAAGCCGATATTGTCGTTCGGGCGGTTGATTACGAAGTCGGTTGCCACCTCTTTGGCGGCTTCCAATCGGTTGGGTTTCAGGTCTTCGGCGAGCATCGTACCGGATACGTCAAGAGCCATCATGATGTCTATACCTTCTGTGGACTGTGACTGCCAGCGGTTGCTCAGTTGCGGACGTGCCAACGCTATTGATAGGAGCGTCACCGTCAGCACGCGCAGCACGAACGGCACATGTATCAGCCATACTCTCATCGACTTGGGCTGGCGCGCTAATTCGGACGTGTCGCTTATCCGCAACGTGGCTTGTGCGTCACGCAGTCGCCATATATACCAGCCGATGACGGGTATCAGCAACAGCAGCAGGAACAGATAGGCGGGTGAATGGAATGTCATGGCTTTTCCTCCTCTTTTGGTTCGTCTTGCGGGGTGGTCTCTTTCACGAACTGATAGGCGGTCTGCAGGCTGCGCTCGTTCTCATCGGGTGTCGCTTTCCATTTGGCGAACTTGATGAGGTCGGCCAATTGCAGCATCTGCGACAGACCCGTATAGAGTTCTTTCTGGTCTTTGAGAACCGTCTTCATCTCGCGCAGTGTCTCGTTCGAGGTCTTCTCGGTTGAGTGCACGTCAAACCGCTTGCCGATGTATTCGCGCACCACGTCCGTCAGTTGTGTATGATAGTCTTTCTCGCGACCTGCTTGCCATATCTTTTCCTCGCGAATGATGTTCAGTTTCTCCAAAGCAACCTCTTCGGCAGGTCTTTCCGGCTCTTTGGGAACGTAAGGTTGGAGCAGACTGCGACCGTCGCGGATATGTTTCAGAATGTACCAGATGCCTGTCCCTAACAGGGCTAATAGCAACAGCAGCACTACCCAGCGCATCCATCCCCATGTCCATACGGGCGCTTTCTGTATCGGTTTGATGTCTGTTATTGCGGGTGTCGAGTCCAGTTCGAACGGTTGCACCACATTCAGCATCAGCGGTTGGCTGTACAGTGTGTCGCCTTCCGCAATGAAAGGTATGCGCGGGATGGCGAACAGCGAGTCCTGGAACGAGGTGATGGTCAGCCGCTGGTCTAATTGCAGCCGACCGTCTTTCAGCAGGGTGGAGTCCACGCCTGTCCGTTTTACTATCTCTATGCCGGGTATCAGGTACTCGCCATACACGGGCATCTGAACCCGTTCCTCGCGAGCTGTAACGGCTTGCAGACGCAGCACTGTCTGGTCGCCGAGGAACAGTGTTGTCGAGTCGATGCTCGCGCTTACTATGATGGCTAACAATAGGTTAAGCATATTATTTACTCTTGAACAGTTGCATTAGTGCTTTCACGTAGTCTTCGTCGGTACGCACGCTCACGTTGGCTATACCGTTCTTTTTCCACAGTATGTTCATTGCCGCCTGTTGTTTGGCGCGTTGGTCGGCGTAGGCTTGGCGGACGGACGGCACGGCGGTGTCCACCCACATATCTTTGCCTGTCTCTGCGTCGTGCAGTTTGATAAGGCCTATATTGGGCAGTTCTCTGTCGCGCTGGTCATAGACCTCCACCACGTGCAGGTCGTGCCGGTGCGAGGCTATCATCACGGGCTTCTCCAATTGCTTTGTATTCTCTTTCAGTAGCATGTCGCTGATAAGGAAAGCGGTCGAATGGCGTTTGAGTGCGTTCGTGAAGTACTGTAGTGCCTGTCCCACGTCTGTACCGTGCGACTGCGGCTCGAATGAGATAAGTTCGCGGATGATATGCAGCACGTGGCTCTTGCCTTTCTTCGGCGGGATGAACTTCTCGATGCGGTCGGAGAAGAACAGCACGCCCACTTTGTCGTTGTTCTCAATGGTTGAGAAGGCGAGGGTGGCGGCTATCTCTGCCATCGTGTCGCGTTTGAATTGCCCTTCTGTACCGAAGTCGCGGCTGCCGCTCACATCGACTAATAGCATCACCGTCAGTTCACGTTCTTCCTCATACACTTTGATGAACGGCCGGTTGAGGCGGGCGGTCACGTTCCAGTCGATGGAGCGCACGTCGTCGCCGGGTTGGTATTCGCGCACTTCGGAGAAAGCCATACCGCGACCCTTGAACTGGCTGTGGTATTCGCCTGCGAAGATATTGCGGCTCAGCGACCGTGTCTTGATTTCTATCTTCCTGACCTTGTGTAGTAACTCCTCAGATGTCATAAACTATAAACTTTCAACTTCTTTCAACTCTCAACTTTCAACTCTCAACTATCCAACTCTCCAACTTCTTTCAACTCTCAACTTTCAACTCTCAACTATCCAACTCTCCAACTTCTTTCAACTCTCAACTTTCAACTTTCAACTATCACGGCACTTGCACCGCATTCAGTATCTCTGTCACTATATCTTCGGAGGTCATGTTGTTGGCTTCGGCTTCGTAGGTCAGGCCTATGCGGTGGCGCAGTACGTCGTAGCAAACGGCGCGGACGTCTTCGGGTACCACGTAGCCTCTCCGGTGGATGAAGGCGTATGCGCGGGCGGCGAGGGCGAGGTTGATGCTTGCACGGGGGCTGCCGCCGAACGCTATCATTGGCTTCAGTTGGTCCAATCCGTACTGTTCGGGGTTGCGGGTCGCGAACACGATGTCGATGATATAGCGCTCAATCTTCTCGTCTAAATACACTTGGCGAACCACCGCACGGGCTTTCTGTATGTCTTCCGGTGCGAGGATGGGCAGCACTTGTTTCTTCTCGCCGGATATGTTCTGGCGTATAATCTGCTGTTCCTCTTCTTTTTGCGGGTAACCGATTACCACTTTGAGCATGAATCGGTCGGTTTGTGCTTCGGGGAGAGGGTAGGTGCCTTCTTGCTCGATGGGGTTCTGTGTGGCAAGTACGAGGAACGGGTCATCCAAGCGGAATGTCTCTTCGCCGATGGTTACTTGCCGTTCCTGCATGGCTTCAAGCAGGGCGGACTGCACTTTGGCGGGAGCGCGGTTTATCTCGTCTGCCAGCACGAAGTTCGCGAAGATAGGACCGCGTTTGATGGCGAACTCTTCGCGCTTCTGCGAGTAGATTTGTGTGCCGATTACGTCGGCGGGAAGAAGGTCGGGAGTGAACTGGATGCGGCTGAAGCGTGCTTTAATCAGCTCGGACATGGTCTTGATTGCCAATGTCTTTGCCAAGCCTGGTACGCCTTCAAGAAGGATATGTCCGTCGCTCAGCAGACCGATGAGAAGGCTTTCGATGAGGTGTTTTTGTCCTACGATGACTTGGTTCATGCCCATGCTCAATGCATCGACAAACGAACTCTCGCGCTCGATGCGCTCTTGAAGTTCGCGAATATCTACTGTCGTTTCCATAAGTTGTTTGGTATATTGTTATATGTTTTCCGTAAATTATCAGCCCTGTCCTTCTGTTACTTCCGCCACTTATCAGCCCTGTGCCCCTGTGTTTCTCATTAAATATCAGCCCTGTTATAATATACCTCCCGCAAACGGTTGGTTTATTGGTATATGTTTTCCGATTATTCTGCTTGCAAACTTCGTGCCAAAATCCCTTTTCCGCCCGCAATCTGTGTAATTTTCTTTCAAATCCCTCCATCTCCCTCCGCTCATCTCTCTCCATTAGGTATGATATAACCTGCCACTACGCCCTACACACCCCGCTACTACATACTACACCTCCCGTCACTACCCACTTTGCACCTCGCTACTACATACTACACCTCCCGTCACCAACAGCGTAGCTCCCCAACACGCAATTATCAATTATCAACTATCAACTACCTACCATGAGCGGGTGATTAGCGGGTGATTACCGGGTGGTTAGCGGGTGATTCACGGAAAAACACAATAAGAATACAACAGGAACTCAACGGAAACTTTTTCAGAATACCAAAGAGATATCGTTATCCCGAAATCCCGACAGAACGGTATCCCGATAAGACGTTATCCCGAAATCCCCACAGAACGGAATCCCGATAATACGTTATCACGAAATCCCGATATTCCGCTTCTATCAACTTTCAACTCTAAACTAAATAACTATCAACTCTCAACTTTCAACTAAAATATTTGCATATATCCCCATTTCTTTACTACCTTTGCCGCCGGTTTGAAAACGAACGCAATTATGAACGCATTACAATTGAACGCGGAACTCTACCGCAATCTCAGTATTATCGCCGAAGACGAGACCATGTTTGATAAGGTGGTTAAGTACGTGCGTAAGTTGGCCAATAAAATGACCAACGACCCTACTTGCATGACCAAGGAGGAGTTTTTCCGTCGTATAGACGAAGCGGAGAAAGGACCGAAATACAGGATGTTGCCCGATGAAGATCTGACAACGTTTTTAAGACGTCAAGGCTATGATTTATAGGGTGGACATCAAAGAAACGGCTCAAGAGGATTTGTACCGTTTGGCAAAGAATGAACCAAAAGCATTTGTGAAAGCACAAAGCCTTATTGAGGAGTTAAAAGAACATCCCCAAACAGGTTCTGGTCATCCCGAACAACTTAAGGGAGAGCCTCAAGGTCGTTGGAGCAGACGCATCACGAAAAAGCACAGGCTGGTTTATGAGATTTTCGAAAAAGAGGTGGTAGTACTTGTTATTACCGCCTACGGTCACTATGAAGACAAATAACAACATAAACAAAACAACTATGAAGAAAAAACTATTCTTTTTGTTCGCACTGACAATGCTCGTTGCGAACATTGCACGTGCACAGGAAATCAAAGAGGACCTGATCTATGCCGTTGTGGAAGGTTCTACTGCAACCTACTACTATGACAACAAGTATGAGGAACGAGAAAATGTTTCGAAGCCTTACTGGGATATGGAAGATGATGCGGTTGAGAGATTAACATTCGCGGATAACATAACGAAGATTGTCTTCGACCCCTCTATGGATAAGGCTTCGCTTACCTCTACCGCAGGGTGGTTCTCAGGTCTCGCGCTTTTGGAAGAGATTGACGGTCTCCAATACCTGCATACGGAAGAAGTAACCAAAATGGGGGCTATGTTCTCAGGGTGCAAATCATTGACTTCTTTGGACCTCAGTACCTTCAACACCGAAAAGGTAACCAAAATGGGGGGTATGTTCTCAGATTGCCAATCATTGACTTCTTTGGACCTCAGTACCTTCAACACCGAAAAGGTAACCAATATGGGGACTATGTTCGGTAGGTGCCAATCATTGACTTCTTTGGACCTCAGTACCTTCAACACTGCCAATGTTACCGATATGTCGGCTATGTTTATGCAATGTACTGCGCTGGAGAACATAGACCTCAGCAGTTTCAACACTGCCAATGTTACCAATATGGCGGCTATGTTTATGCAATGTACTGCGCTGGAGAACATAGACCTCACCGGTTTCAACACCGAAAACGTAAAAGATATGGAGCAGATGTTCGCGATGTGTGAGACGTTAACTACATTGGACCTGCGTTCATTCGACTTTGGCAAAGTAGAAGAAGTGAGTTATATGTTCTACGAATGTAAAGAGTTGACTACCATCTATTGCGACGACAATTTGAGTATATACGGAATACTGGGTTATGATGAGATGTTCGCGGGTTGCAAGAAACTCGTAGGAGGACACGGAACAACCTTCAATTATACAACGGGCATCGATTATGCACATCCCGACGGAGGAAAGGATGCTCCGGGATACTTCACTGCAACGCCGCAAGTTTATACCGCCTTGGAGAAAGATGGATTCCTCTACTATTATTTCGACGACCAACGTGCCTTTAAAGAAGGACTGACTGCTGTCTATGATGCCGATGACAGCAACTGGCTCAACATGTATTCGTCTAAGAAGGTGCACTACGCTGTCATTGACGAGTCTATGAAAAATGCGGAAATGACTTCTATGAACTATCTCTTTGCTGGACTTGACAACTTGTACGAAATATATGACTTGCAGAATCTCAATACCGCCAGCGTCACAAGTATGCATGGCTTGTTCGCCGATTGCCAATACATTGATGCTTTGGACTTGACTACCTTCAATACTGACAACGTAACGGATATGGCTTCTATGTTCAGCGGATGCAGTTTCCTCGCTTATTTGGACATCAGTTCTTTTAATACCGAATTGGTTACCGATATGAGTAATATGTTTACGGGTACGCAATTGACAGCACTCGACCTCAGCCTGTTCAATACTGCCAATGTAACCGATATGAGTACCATGTTCTATCAGTGTTCGGAGTTGAAGGAAATCGAACTCGGCAGTTTCAACACGGCCAATGTCACCAATATGTATGGTATGTTTGCCGAATGTGCGGCACTCAAGGAACTTGACCTCGGCAGTTTCAACACCGAAAAGGTCACCAATATGAGTGGTATGTTCATACAATGTGCGGCGTTGGAGAACATCAACCTCAGCAGTTTCAACACCGATAATGTCACTGACATGGCGGGTATGTTCGCCGAATGTACGGCACTGAAAGCCCTTGACCTCACTCATTTCAACACGGCTAATGTAAAAGTCATGAATATGATGTTCGCCGGATGTGAGAAGTTGACTACCATCTACGCCAAAGGCTATTGGGACAAAAACGAAGTGGTGGAGGACTCGGAAGATATGTTCTATGGGTGCAAAAAACTCGTAGGAGAAAACGGTACTGCCTACGATGAAAGCAAGACCGACATCACCTATGCACGTCCCGACGGAGGTACGGACGCTCCCGGATATTTCACTACGCCGACCTACACCGTCACTTTCCTTGACTGGGACGCTACCCCGCTCTTCAAAGAGACTGTCAAAGAAGGACAGGATGCCAAAGGACCGGAAAAAGACCCCACACGCGAAGGATATACTTTCACCGGCTGGTCCAAACCCGTTACCAACATCACCGCTGACCTTACCGTCATTGCACAGTACAAAGACAAGAACGCGACTGCCCTCTACGAGACCGGCATTCAGACTACAGACGACTGCCGCAAGTTCATCGACAAAGGCATTCTCTACATCGAGCGCAACGGCATCCGCTACACCATACAAGGTCAGCACCTCAACTAATAGGTCAGTGTATTGACTAAAACATAAGAACCAAGTCCTCTTGACGACTATAAGAAGCACTTACCGGCAACTGTCAGGCAGTTGCCGGTAAGTGTCTTCTTCCAATTCAGACTATAGACCGCCGCACTATCCCTGCCGGACAACAACAGACAGCCATTCCCGCTCATATATTTCCGGTATAGCGTAGCGTTCTGGTTCTTCTGGAATATCCGTCCTCCAATGCCTCCATAATATAGGTTTCGTTCATTGCGTGCGGATATTATCCGCATCTCCTTCACAAGCAGAAGGCTAACCCCACGGTTAGCCTTCTGTGTTTTCTTCTATTGCCTTCTTTCTTTTATTGCCTGCGAATTTAATTCGCAGCCCTTTCGTCTCTTGTAGCGGCTGGGAGCCGTTTTTTCTTTGTATTCCGCCGATTGCCAATCGGCATTGTTCGTCCGTTGCGTCGGAATTCTATTCCGACATCGGCTCCCAAGAGCCGCTTGTAAAGAATTTTGTTTTATTAATTGCTCTACATGAAAGCCCTGTGTCTTTTATGGTTGCGGACTAATGTGCGGATTTGAAACCATAAATCATAAACCAATAAACCAACTCAACAACCTATAAACTCATAAACACCTAAACTCCTAAACCAATAATCACTCCTCATCTACAGCCGTTTACAAAGAAAATGCAAAAAAAGTAAAAAAACTTGCCTTTTAGGTGATAGATTTTGCCCTTTTTTTGCCTTATATATGAAGGGATATACTTAAATTTGCAATTTGAAACTTGAAATCCTAAATTTGAAACTTTCAACTTTCAACTATAAAATCCGGCATATAATTTTCTTATGTCAATATTTTGTAGCAATTTTGCACGCGAAATTTGAGGGACAAGAAAGAGTGGTTCGCCATCGTTTATTCATTGATTACGACCTTCCCGTTGGTGAAGACTACCGCAAGATGCTAAATGAGATGTTTGGATAGATGGGTTAATTCGACTGATAGCGGTTCATGTCCCGCCTTGACCACCAATGAAAATATGACCAAAACAGAATTACAAATATTGAAAGCCATGCGTCGTAATCGCCGTGAAGAGGAGATTGCGATGCACGGTAAGATTATCAGTTTTCGCCACACTGTCGCTCGCTCCAAAAAGCAATATACCCGCAAAAGAAAACACAAGAGCAGCTGGCACGAATAATGTTTTTCCTCTTTCACAAATGAATAGTATGAACTCAAATTATAACATCATCGGTGACATCCACGGAAGGACGTGCTGGAGAGATCTCGTCCAAGACGATTGCGTCAATATCTTTGTAGGGGACTATTTTGATCCGTACGATAAGATTTCACCTGTAGAACTAATGCAGAACTTTGCCGACATTATTGCTTTCAAGAAGCAGCACCCGGAGACCGTTTTGCTTTATGGCAATCACGACATGCATTACCTCATATCGTCAGACCGTGCCACTCGTTACGACTACATGCACGCTATTGACATTAAACAAGCATTTGCAGATGTTGTTGAACTCTTCTACGGCGTAGCTTATGCTATTGCAGATTCTATCCTTGTCACGCACGCAGGTGTATCGAAGGGGTGGTATGAAAAGGAGTTTGGAGCATACAATGGCGAGAAGCCTTCCGCCGTGGCTGATGGTATCAACAAACTTTGGAAACATAACAAGGTTGAGTTCACGTTTAAAGCCAATGCCACGAGTTGGTGGGATATGTATGGCGAATCGCCGACGCACTCACCGATGTGGATTCGTCCGATGTCATTGGCGAAACACAACCTGTTTGCCGGCACACCTTATAAGCAGATTTTCGGTCACACGCAGGTTGATGACATTACCACCATTGATAACAACCTCGTGTGCGTGGATTGCTTGGGTACGATTGTTAGGTCTTACAAAATTAGTATGTAATAATGGCTGAACAATATATAAAAATCGGAAAAGCGCACAAAAACATACGTTATTTTATAGGAAAAGCGTGTTAATCTGATTGAAAAATCATAGGAAAAGCGTGTTCTTTCTTGTGCAATTTAAAAAAAGCAGTATCTTTGCCGCGTCCTTTGAGGGTACGCACTCGTCCCGAGTGCGACTCAAACAAAGAGAAAAATAACTTTGTTATATAGCAGATTTTTAATCGAAAGCATATACACACCACATGCTACAACGTAAATTTACAACAGAGTTGTCCCGTTTTTTGCAAGAGGAACCGGATAAGATTATGCTCGTCAACGGAGCCCGTCAGATTGGCAAATCTTACCTCATTCGCTATGTGAGCCAGCAGCAATTTGCGCATTACATTGAGATTAACTTACAAGCAGACAAGGAAGGCGCGCGGACGTTCGCGAACGTCCATTCCGTGCAGGATTTCTATGTGCAGTTGGGTATCTATGCCGGCCAAGACTTGGGTAATCGCGAAGACACCATAGTGTTCTTGGACGAGATACAGGCCTATCCTCATCTGCTGACGTTGCTCAAGTTCCTCAATCAAGATGCACGTTACCGCTATATAGCAAGCGGCTCTCAGTTGGGCATCGCTTTGAAGATGACTCCATCCACGCCGATGGGCAGTATAGCCATTAAGCAAATGTATCCGTTGGATTTCGAGGAGTTTTTATGGGCTATGGGAGCCAACTCGGAATCCATCTCCGCTGTTCGTTCGCAGTTTGAGAAGCGTGAAATGCTGAACGAGTCGCTGCATGACTACCTGTTGCGCATGTTCCGGTACTACCTGATTGTAGGTGGTATGCCGGAGGCTGTTAATCAGTTCGTGCTGGATCAGAACATCGCTAAAGTACGCGCCATCCAAAAGGATATCATTGAGTTGTATCGTGTAGATGCTTCGCAATATGACGAGGAGCGGAAGTTGAAAATTCGCATTATTTATGACCTCATCCCTTCGCTATTGGAGAATAAGAAAAAGCGCGTGGTCTATCGCGACATAGAGCACATTAAGAGTAAGCGCTATGAGCACTACGAGGAGGAGTTTGATTATCTGACGGCTTCCGGTGTCGCAATGGCTGTGCGTGCTATCAGCAACCCGCATTTCCCGCTGAAGGAAAGCGAGCAGAAGAACCTGCTGAAGCTGTATCTCAACGATGTGGGGTTACTGACAAGCTTACTGTACGGGATGAACGCAAATGCCATCTTGGAGGACATCAAGAGCATCAACTTGGGAACGGTGTATGAATCCGCTGTCGCGCAAGAGTTGCACGCACACGGATGCCCGCTCTTCTACTATGATAACAAGAAACTCGGCGAGGTGGATTTCATTATCGACGATTATTCCAACTTATCCGTACTCCCGATAGAGGTCAAATCGGGCAAAGATTACTATGTGCATAGCGCGTTGGATAAGTTTATCTCCAACAAGGATTATTCGGTGAAGGATGCTATTGTCCTTTGCAATAAACGTGAAGTCAAAACGGACAAAAACGGAGTAACCCACATGCCGGTTTATTATTCGATGTTCATACAAGGGAATAATAGCACTAAGGATGTGGTTCTCCCCTTGCCGAAAATGCCAATATAATCCGATAACCCCCTTATTACCCCTTAGGCTCTTGACCGACCGACAAACGGGAGATGAACGAAAGAAAAGCATGAAAAAAACGCACTCAAAAACGGCGACAAAATAAAGAAAAACTTGATAAGATCCTCAAAAAGTAGTAACTTTGCACGCTTCTTGTGTGCAAAGAGTGAAAAAATAGCAATAGAATATGTGTCGATTTATTAAAAATATATTAGAAAACATGAAGGGGTGCTCCTTCTCTAAACAATCGGGTACGTCTGATACGGTCAAAGCAGACTTGACTTTTTCTCCTCTAACCCCAACAGATGAGGCGAAAGATTGCGAGTCCTATATGGGAGCACTTTCATGGGCGTTGAATCAGGATAAGATTCACAATATTGCCATTTCCGGTCCTTATGGCTCGGGAAAGAGTAGTGTGATTCGGACATTCCTGTCTCCGCATGGACAACAGTCTAAATACAAACATCTGACGATATCCTTAGCCACCTTTAACGTGCAAAAGGATGGTAATAATCAAGAATTGCAGAGCAGACTCATAGAAAGCAGCATTTTGGAGCAACTGTTTTATCATGAAGAGGACTCTCACATCCCCGATTCACGTTTTAAGAAGATACGTAAACAGCACCGTGGAAAATTATTCTTTTATGCTATTTCCGCAGCTATCTATTGTTTGCTACTAATTTTCTTGTTCAAACCAACCTTACTTACCGATTGGATATGGGGACAGCAGTTACCTGCCGGATTTGAGATTTGGTTTAATAGAATAGCGTTAGCATTATGTCTTATTGGGGCAACTTATGTGCTGTACAAACTGGCACGCATAATCATCGGTCTCTCTGTTAAACGATTGAATTTCAAATCTGCCGAAGTGGAAATAGAGAATAATACCCAAAAGTCAGTTCTCAATAGTCACATCGACGAAATTATCTACTTTTTTGAGGTTACGAAATATCAAATTGTAGTACTTGAAGACTTGGATCGTTTTGACAACCAAGATATCTTCACCAAACTACGTGAGATAAATTATATCATCAACAATTCTGATAAGGTAGAACAAAAAGTAGTTTTTATCTATGCTATTAAGGATGATATGTTTGTTGATTGCAAGAATAGGACAAAATTCTTTGATTTTATTATTCCTATTATACCTGTTGTAAACTATTCCAACTCTGGCGAAATACTTCGTAGAGAATTGCAGATCTCAGACAAAGCACCCAGGAATGATACGACTGTTATACATGAAGCAATCATTGATCAATTGTCTTTGTTTATTGACGATTTGCGACTGCTATACAATATCATCAATGAGTATAAGATTTATCGGGATAGGTTATCATCCTCTCAAAAAAGTGATGAGGATTCAAACGTCTTGCATCTTATCGCAGATAGGCTATTAGCCATTATCATATATAAGAACTTATACCCTCAGGACTTTTCTGACTTGGCGATTGGAAAGGGATTGCTATATAGCATTATTAGTTCCAAGAAAGATCCATATATCAATGCTGCCATAGATAAGTGTATTAAGGACATCGCCGAAAAAGAGAAACGAGTAGAGACGATTGAGACAGCAGACAGACCTTTTAGCGCGACCGAATTGAGGTTAATCTATGTCCAAAAGATAGCGGAAGAGGTAGCTCCGAATCTAATCAGTTTTGTCGTTAACAAACAGAGAAAGACCGTATCTGAATGTGCCCAAGATGAAGAACTGTTTAATATTCTTATTTCCAGCAATAAGATAAGTTATTACTATTTAAATCCTAATTTTAGAAGTGAGCAGTCCGGCTCATCTGCATTCAATTTCCATGCGCTGGAAAAGAAAGTACATGACTTGACATATCAGCAACGTTTGGATTTGTTGTACAAAACGGAATTAGAGGAACTGAAAAATCAGATACGAGCATTAAAACGCAATATAGATGAATACAAGCAATATTCTATTGCTGAATTAATGCGCGAAGATAAATATTCTATTGATAGCAAATTGACGAAAGGTTATCCACAGCAACAGATAGACTTCCTGAATATAGTCTTGCGCGAAGGATATATCAATGAAAATTATTGGGAATACATTTCTGTTTTCTATCCAGGCAGTTTGACCTATGAGGATAAACAATTTGTATTAGATGTGTTTGCCGGAAGAAGTAATTCCTATGATTATCACCTCAATTTAGTGGAGAATGTACTCAAAAAGTTAACCAAAGAAAGTACCAAGTATTTAAGTTCCAAGGCTTCTTTGAACTTTGATCTAATGGACTACATTGCCCAAAAAGGAAGTATAGCATACATAGAACCCTATATGCTACAGATGTCCTCTCATCCGGACTTCGTTGTTCAGTATATAGAACGAGGCGGAAAGGCATTGGGGGACTTTATGAATTTGCTATGTGCCTATTGGCCAAACTTCTGGTTGTATGTGCTATCAGAATTGGAGAAAGACAAAGACTATTATTTGAACTTGATTATTAAGCATGCACTTGATGAGTATATCATTCCTATTTTCCAAGACAAGAAGCAATATCTGGAAGAATATGCTGATTTCTTGCTTGTCGATACTGAAAGTGAAAAGTTGCATAGTCTCATATCAGAGATGGATTTAAGGTTCAAGAATTTGAATCCTGAGACAGATAAAGCAGAATTAGAGTACATCTACTCGCAAGGTTATTATCAAGATAATTTGCAAATGTTGCATGTTCTATTGTGCAAGCAAGACAAGTGGGATGAGAGTGCGTTTATGGCTCGCAATTATGACTATATCTGTGACAACTTTGACTTAATGTCTAAGCATATTCATCATGATCTGTCTGAATATATAGATAATGTATTCTTAGCGTTAGACTCGCAGCAAACAATTACATCCGAACATCTGAAAGAACTATTGAACAACGAAGATCTGTCTCATGAGCAAAAGAAACGGATAATACAAAAGAGCGAATGTGAGATAGAGCATATTGGTGACATCGCAGATGCATCATTACGAAACGATTTGTGCCAGCAGAACAAGATGTTTGCAACTTGGGAAAATGTTAGCGCCATGATGACAGATGATGAGGCAGCTGGAAATGCTCTCAAGAAATTTATCGGTGTTGTAGAAAATGTGCAGCAATTAATAAAAGAAGCTGAGCAAGAGACCGAGCATACACAAGAAATAATAAATTTCCTTGCGCAGGAACCAAGTGTTAATGCATCAACAAGAAAGCAGCTTTTTATCAAATTCGCCAATGTGATAACAGAGATTGATTCTTTCCTGAAAAACTTAGGCGAACCATTCTCCGATATTGTAGAGAAGAAAGAGATAACCTACATCTCTACTGAAGATAAAAAACTGTTGGATATACTAAAGAGAATCGGGTATATTGCAGAATACCGGTACACACCGGGGAATCGGAAATACTATATCCGAGACGAATATATAAAGTAACCGCTTATGGCAGTACCCGACAATAGAACAACAGCTCAGGAGCTTTACAACTTCATCTTTGAGGCTTGTAACATTCTCCGTGGACCGGTGAGTCAGGATAACTTCAAGGACTACATTACTCCTCTCCTCTATTACAAGCGTATCAGCGATGTGTATGACGAGGAGACGGAAGAGGCATTGGAG
>CAJOIZ010000025.1 GCA_905234835.1 Paludibacteraceae bacterium | reverse complement strand
GTCAGAATAGTATTCTGACGTAATAGAAGAAAAACAAAGCCACTACAGGAGGCTCTAAGGAGCCTGTCTGAATTCAATTCTAACGATCTGCTTCGCTGTACAGACGCAACAAAGTGAAAAGCGGCTCCTAGCCGCTACAAGAAACGAAAAAGACACAAGGCTATCCGTGCGGGTAGCCTTGTGTCGTGATAGAGGTGCGGATATCGCCACGAGAGCCGGACCTTTTTCAACAGAGCTTTAGTCGAGGCGAGTGCCGTGGGGGGTGTAGAGGATGCCGTTGCGGTAGATGTAGAGTACGCCGTTCTCAATGAACTTGCGGGGAGCCGTCCGGGGGGCGGTTTCCGTGTTATCAAGGGCGGTAGGCTCTTTCTTCTCGTACTGCGCTTGGACGCTGAGGTCGGAGGTGATGTTCGTCAAGGGTTTGCTCCATCCGGTGAAGTCATAGCCTTCGCGTTCGGGGTCGGTCTCCAAGCCCTTGGCATCGTGCCCTTCTTCCACTTTCTCCGTACCGAGAACAGTGAGGTCCCAATCGTAGTAGGTGACGGTGAAATATACTTTCTTCTCTTCGTACTGTGCCTGGACGCTGAGGTCGGAGGTGATGTTCGTCAAGGGTTTGCTCCAGCCGGTGAAGTCATAGCCTTCCCGTTCGGGGTCGGTCTCCAAACCCTTCGCATCGTGACCTTCTTCCACTTTCTCCGTACCAAGAACAGTAAGATCCCAATCGTAGTAGGTGACGGTGTACCATACCTTCGCTACCTCGTACTGCGCCTGGACGCTGAGGTCGGAGGTGATGTTGGTCAGGGACTTGGACCAGCCGGTGAAGGTGTACCCTTCCCGTTCGGGGTCGGTCTCCAAGCCTTTGGCATCGTGCCCTTCTTCCACTTGCTCCGTACCAAGAACCTTCATATCCCAATCGTAGTAGGTGACGGTGAAATATACTGTCGCCACTTCTTCGTACAATGCCGTCACGGTCAAGTCGCTCTTCACAACATCAAACGCCTTGTCCCATCCGGTGAAGGTGTACCCCTCCCGCGTCGGGTCAACAGGTGCGGTAGCGGCACTGCCGTGTTCTACGTTCTCGCTCTTGAGTTCCTTCTCATCCCAGTCGATGAAGGTCACGGTGTAGGTGTTGATGGCGTACTGCGCTTTGACCGTGAGGTCTGCCGTAATGTTGTCAAATGCCTTGTCCCATGCAGTAAAATGATACCCGTCCACGAAAGGCACGTCCGGTGCGGTAGCCGACTTGCCGTACTCCACTTCTTCCGTCTTGAGTGTCTTATCCTCACTATCCACGAAGGTAACCGTGTACTTGTTTACCGTCTCGCTGTAAGTAGCCGTGTAGGTGGCAGCAGCTGTTGCAGCAACTATATCCGGTGTCCAGCCGTTGAAGGTGTAGGTGTATTGGGCTGTGGCCGATTTGGCAGGTGTTTCGCCCGCGTAGGCAGGTGTGGCACCATCCTCTACCAATCCGCTCTGCAACTCCGTGCCATCGTAATTGACAAACGTAACGGTGTATTTCTTTATGCTGCGGACAGGACGAACGGCATGACCTTGACAGCGAGGACCGTCATTATTCTTTGCTTTCGTATATCCAGCGAAGGAAAGCACATTAGCCGTGCTCTCGGATTCTCCCAGGTCGCCCGTCCAATAGTATCCTATACCGGCTGCGAGTGCATTGACATCCGTTCCGTATCTGTTTCCTGCCGCGGGAAGGAAGACTGCGCCTGCCGTTTCCATCTGTTCCCACTGCTCAAGCGTATAGACATTGGTGGTATAGTTCAACGGCGTCTTGGTGAAACTGAGTCCTGTGGGGCAGGTCCAGTCATCCGGCAACAGGATATAACCTTTGACATTGTTCACGAGGGCTTGTCCCTGCAAATCCGCCGCATCCGTGCGTGTATTCAGCAAGTAATCCCATTCGGCGGCAGAGAGCAGTCGCCATTCAAACCCGCCATCATTGAGGAGCGTGTTATAGTGCAGCCAATCGTAGTCTGTTCCTGCGATGGTCGTTGTAATCTCATTCGGCAGGGCATAAGGGGTGTTGGTCGTAGATGTCTCCCACGGTTTAGCCGCCACACCGCTGGTAGCAAAGCCGAAGAGGTCAATCCAGCCGCTATAGGTTGATGATGCGTTCGCATTTTTCGCTCCAATCATATCGTACTGGTTGTTCGCCAAGCACCATTGGTCGGTTTTTGCTTTGTATTGCAGGTTCCCTTGTGCAAAGATTATGTGTTCGTCGTCGGATACGGAGAAGCGTCCTGTCAATGCTTTGACTACAGGTTCCGATTCCTTTGCTTTTTCGGCTTTCTGTGCGCGGATACGGTCGAGGAAATTCATTACCGCTTCGTGGGTGGCATTATCGGTCGGGAATTTACTCTCTAAGTTGGTGGTATTTAACTCGCAATCATCACCAAGTGGTTCTTTCAATATATTATATAAATTCGTTACATCTTCTGTTTTTACTAGCTGAAGACAATGGATCATAATGGTCGGTGCCCAATTTTTGGATGATGACCAGGTTGCCGCCGTAAGCACTGTATAACACATCCTGTACCAGTCGCCGGATGTTTCAAATATGTTCGGAAACCAAGTAGCATTATTAACATAATCCTTTTGTGCTGTTAAACAGCTAAAGTCAGCGACAGCATCTACGGCACTGCTTTTATCAAGGAAATTACCAACAGTCCCTTCTATATCCCAATCGTAAAATTCATTCACGTTGCGCCTCGTGGTCATCAGTATCGCAGCAAAACTACCTAATCCGTAGCCGGAGAAGGCGATAAAAGAAGTGTCTATATCCCGTGGGAATTTGTCCATTCCTTCGCCATTATTGTGCAGGAAACGTATTACCGCCCTGGCGTCATGGAAAGGTGCAGGGAAATAACTACCCACGCCACCATTACGATTATTCGGGCAGACCACCGCATAGCCGCGCTGTAGGGCATACTCTAAAAACGAAGATGCTTCGTTATAGGCGGTTGTTTTATAGTTGTTATTTTGCCATGCATTTCCGCCTACATAGATGAGAACCGGATATGGTGCTTCGCCCGTTTCGGGATAATAGATATCCATTGCATAATCGCCTGAGGAGCCAACAGACAACTTGGCTCCTGTTTCGTAGTTCCATGTCTGCTTTTCGTAAGCGAACGCGTTTACGGCAAAGAGTGCCGTCAGTAAAAAGAGGAAAAAGTTTTTCATGATATTTGTGATTTCATGTTGGTGATTTATGATTTCAAATTGCAAATTTCAAATTTGTTGGTTAGAGGGTTGTTGTTGGTTTACGGTATTCCGGTATATCGTGCTGTCGGGATTCCGTCGTGTCGGGATTCCGGGATACCGGAATTTGCGGCAAAGGTACGGAAGAAATATCTATGATTGCAAATTTCAAGTTGTAAATTTGTTGTTTTCGTGCGAGAAAAGTACGGTGATTATACGGCAAAATGATTGCTCGTTATCGTGTCGTTATCGTGTCGTTATCGACTCGTTATCGTGTCGTTATCGTGTCGTTGCCGTCTCGTTGCCGTCTCGTTGCCGTAGTTGGTTGCTGTTGGAACGCTGCGCTGACAGACCGCTGATGCTGACGGACCGCTACGCTGTTAGAGCGCTGCGCTGACGGTGAGCCTTCGGGTGTTGTAAGAAAAATTGCAGTATTATTGCAGTATTATTTTTGCGGGGTGGAAAATAAGTCTTATTTTTGCGGCGCATTTGCGTACAAGCAAAGCATAGAGACGCCGATTAGTTTAATCAACCAACCAAATAATTTCATTTTATCATGCAAAAGCAAAATGTAGTTATTCGATTCTGCGGAGACTCGGGTGACGGTATGCAACTGACGGGCAATATGTTCTCGTCGTTGAGTGCTATCCTCGGCGAGGAGATTTCGACCCTTCCGGACTTCCCAGCCGAGATACGTGCGCCTCAGGGTACACTGGGCGGAGTAAGCGGATTCCAAGTATGCCTCGGTAACGGTGTCTATACGCCGGGTGACAAGGCGGATGTAATCGTAGCCATGAATGCGGCTGCGCTGAAAGTGTGCACGTTAGGCAGTAAGTTCAACCAAGCCGGCGCACAGTATGTTGAGGCAGACTCGATGTACAAGAAAGATGCAGTCATCGTGGTGGACACAGACTCGTTCACCAAACAAGACCTCGACAAAGCGCTGTACAAGACCGATAACCCGTTCACCGAACTGGGCATCCCGGAGAGCGTTCAGATAGTGCCCGTGGCTCTGACCGCCCTGACCAAAGAGTCGCTCAAAGACAGCGGCATGGACAACAAAGCCATCCTCAAGTCTCGCAATATGTTCGCATTAGGCGTGGTATGCTGGCTGTTCAACCGTCCAATCGACAAAGCCATCCACTTCCTTGAGGGCAAGTTCGCGAAGAAGCCCGCGCTGATAGCTCCGAACGTAAAGGTGCTGACAGACGGATATAACTACGGCAATAACACCGCACTGAATATCAACACCATCAATGTGGAGAAAGCCGAAGACCTCGCACACGGCACGTACACCTCCATAGCCGGCAACAAAGCCACAGCCTGGGGTCTGATAGCCGCCGCGAAGAAGAGCGGCAAGCAGCTGTTCCTCGGTTCCTACCCCATCACTCCCGCGACAGACATCATGCAGGAGCTTGCCGCACGCAAGGATATGGGCGTAGTGGTCGTTCAAGCTGAAGACGAGATAGCCGGCGTGTGCACGGCAGTCGGCGCCGCTTTTGCAGGCGACCTCGCGTGCACCTCGACCTCGGGTCCCGGTCTGAGCCTCAAATCAGAAGCCGTAGGTCTCGCCGTGATGGCTGAACTGCCGTTGGTAGTCATCGACGTACAGCGCGGCGGTCCATCGACCGGTCTGCCGACCAAGACCGAACAGACCGACCTGCTGCAAGCCGTTTATGGCCGCAACGGCGAATGCCCTGCCGTGGTAATAGCCGCCAGCACATCCGCCAACTGCTTCCAGTACGCCTATGAGGCATGCCGTATAGCCCTTGAGAACATGACTCCTGTCATCCTGATGACGGATACGTACCTCGCCAACGGCACAGGTCTGTGGCGTCTGCCCAAACTTGCCGAACTGCCGGAGATTCATCCGCAGGGCGTACCCGAAGAACTGAAAGGCAAATATAACCCCGCGTTGCGCGACGAGAACAGCGTCCGCTACTGGGCATACCCGGGCATGGAAGGCTACGAGCACCGCAACATAGGTCTGGAACGCGACAGCCAGAAAGGCTCCATCTCGACCAATCCCGAGAACCACGAGCGTATGGTCAAAGCACGTCAAGCCAAAGTGGACCAAGTGGCCAACCGCATCCCCGAGTTGCGCGTACAAGGCAACGTCAACAGCGACACCCTGTTAGTCGGCTGGGGCTCGACCGAAGGCCATCTGCACGCCGCCGCCAACGAGCTGAACTGCGCACTCGCCCACTTCAACTATATCAACCCGCTGCCGAAGAACACCGAAGAGGTGCTTCGCCGCTACAAGAAGGTGATCGTCTGCGAGTTGAACAACGGCCAGTTCGCATCGCTTCTGCGTATGAAGATTACCGGCGTTGACTTCAAGCAGTACAACGAGATAATGGGTCAGCCCTTCGCGGTTGAACGTATTGTTGAATCAATTAAAAAACTCTAACCATGGAAGCAAGTCAATTCAAAAGCGACCAATACGTACGTTTCTGCCCGGGCTGCGGCGACCACGCCATCTGCATGGCACTCCAGAAAGCAATGGCACAGATAGGTGTCCCCACCCACGAGGTGGCAGTTATCTCGGGTATCGGCTGCTCGAGCCGTATGCCGCACTACCTTAACACCTACGGTTTCAACACAATCCACGGCCGCGCCGGCGCAGTAGCTACAGGCGTGAAGACCTCGCATCCCGAACTGACCGTATGGCAGATGTCGGGTGACGGCGACCTGCTCGCTATCGGCGGTAACCACTTCATCCACGAGATCCGCCGCAACGTGGACCTCAATATCTGCCTGTTCAACAACCGCATCTACGGTCTGACCAAAGGTCAGTACTCGCCCACATCGCCCAAAGGCTTCGTGAGCAAGTCCAGCCCGTTCGGCACCGTGGAGCGTCCGTTCATCCCCGCCGAACTGGTGATGGGCGCACGCGGCACGTTCTTCGCCCGCACACTGGACGTTGACATGCCGACCACCGTCGATTGTATGGTCAAAGCCAAAGAGCATAAAGGAGCATCGGTCATCGAGTGCCTCGTTAACTGCGTCATATTCAATAACGGTACGCACAACTGGATAGCCGACCGCGAGACCCGCGCCGAACGCAGCATCATCCTCCGCCACGGCGAGAAGATGATCTTCGGTGCCAACAAGGACAAAGGTCTGGCTCTCGACTACAGCCAGGGACTCATCCCGCGTCTGATCGTAGTGGCAGCCGACGACGAGCGTGTGCTGACACACGATGCACACATGGCTGACCCGACGCTGCACCGTATGCTGGCTCTGATGGGACAGGAGAAGTTCACCGACGTTGCCAACGCGGAGATACAGCCCGAACTGCCTATCGCACTGGGCGTTATCCGCGACGTGGAAGCCGAGACCTACGACGAGGCCGTCCGCAACCAGATCAACGACGTGCAGGCGAAAGCGAAAGCCAAGACGTTCGACGACCTGCTGATGACCCTCGAACACTGGGATATCTAATTAACTGACAGAGAAAATGCGCAATGCCGCCTGCGGTGTTGCGCATTTTTGTATTTATGTCCTGCGAAATGAACATAACCCCTGTGGCCTACGTCCGCAACGGCTTTGCGGACAAGTTCGGCATACCGCGCCAGCCCGTCAGCGGCAGCCGTATCGAGTCGCGCGTTGTCTTCACGGAGCCATACCGCGTGCCGGAAGCGCTGCGTGGCATAGAAGGGTACAGCCACCTGTGGCTGCTGTGGGGGTTCCACAACAACCGCCGTGCGGCTTGGTCGCCCACAGTACGTCCGCCCCGATTAGGCGGCAATAAACGTGTCGGTGTGTTCGCCACCCGCTCGCCGATACGGCCCAATCCGATAGGTCTGACGGCTGTACGTCTGCTGCGCGTGGAGAAAACAGACGAAGGGATAGTTCTGGTGGTGACGGGCGCGGATATGCAGGACGGTACGCCCGTCTTTGACATCAAGCCCTACGTAGCCTACGCCGATGCTATCCCAGATGCGCGATGCGGCTTCGTGGACGAGGTGGAGTTTCCGACCCTCGAAGTCGTATGGCAACATGAGAATCTGCGTGTTCCGCGCGCCGAATGGGAGGAGATACTTTGTCAGGACCCGCGTCCCGCCTATCAGGACGACCCCGAACGCGTTTATCATATCACTTATCAAGGCGAAGAAGTGTCTTTCCGCGTGGAAGGCAGGCAACTTGTGGTCCTGAGCGTGTCCATTTTGTGATATTGTTAATCAGTAGATTATACACTTTTTGTGGAAAAAAGTGTTTTTTATTTGGTCAGGTGAAAAATGTGCCGTACTTTTGCACCCGCTTTTGAGAGATAAATGCTCGGTGGAGCGCACTCAAAAGGGCGTTTAGCTCAGCTGGTTTAGAGCATCTGCCCTACAAGCAGAGGGTCCGCGGTTCGAATCCGTGAACGCCCACAGAGAAAGAGATACATGAGAATGTGTCTCTTTTTTTTGCACTCTTTATGAAAGTCATTTGGTAATTGAAAAAGAGTCTGTACCTTTGCACCGTCTATAAACAGAATAAAAACCTGACAACTATGCTACAGATTGGAGACCGTATGCCCGCTTTCAGTGCGGCGGACGAGCAGGGTAACATCGTCACCGACAAAGACTTGCTCGGCAGAAAAACAGTCATTTACTTCTATCCGAAGGACTCTACGCCCGGGTGCACCGCCGAGGCGTGCAGCATCCGCGACCACTATGAGTCGTTCCTCGCATGCGGCTATCAGGTGCTCGGCGTGAGCAAGGACTCGCAGGCTTCGCATATCCGCTTCAAGGAGAAATACTCGCTGCCGTTCCCGCTTTTGAGCGACCCGACCACTGAGATGCTACAGGCCTTCGGCGCATGGGGAGAGAAGAAAAACTACGGCAAAGTGAGCATGGGTACGCTCCGCAAGACTTTCGTTTTCAACGAGGAAGGCATCCTTGAGCGCATCATCGAGAAAGTTGATACCAAGAACCACGCCGCACAACTGCTGTAAGTATGATAGAAATCAGACATACAGAAACCTCCCTCGGAGGCATTTTCGAGGCGTGGCAGGAGGGCGTGCAGGTCGGTGAGATGACTTATCGGCGCCCTATGCCGGAGCGGATGGTGATTGACCACACTCAGGTCTTTGACGGCTATAAGGGCAAAGGCATCGCCCGTCAGATGGTGTTGGCGGCAGTGGACTTCGCCCGTGCCAAAGGTCGTAAGATTGTGCCTCTCTGTTCCTATGCCCGTGCCGTCCTCACCCGCACGGATGAATATCAAGATATCATAAACTAACGCCCGCGTGCTGCTATTGGGCTGATGTGAGACTGATGTTGGACTGATATTGGGCTGATATGAGACTGATATTGGGCTAATGTTAGGCTGATGTGAGACTGATGTTAGACTAATATTGGGCTGATATTAGGCTGATGTTAGACTGATATTAGACTGATGTTAGACTAATATTGGTCTGTTTTCTGTCGTTCTCTTCCCGTATCTGTCCCATGTAAAAACAGATACCTGACAGTGACCAAACAGCAAGCAAGTACGATAATGACACGAAAGATATACGATAGATATACGATAGATAAACGATACATAAACGATACATAAAGCAGACCTCACCGAACCCTCACCGAAGGAACAGCGTTCCTCAAAGCCGGACAAAAGTTTACCCGTCCGTACTGACAAAAAACGGCAAAAAGACGCAGCGTTCCCGTTCAGTGCCTGTTCAAAAAGAGCCTTCAAACCTTTATACATCGGTTACAAGAGTGCTTTTTTTGTAGAAGTACGCTTGTGATTTATCGCATAAAAGCACCCTCCTATAGATTCGCTAACTGCAGTTCTTCCACTGCCTTTTGAGTAAGGCGCGACAGCGCATAGGACGACAGGTCGGATAACGGGACGATGCGCAGCAGCGGCAACGAGGAAGACAGTTCGCGAACAACAGGCTCTAATGAAGATACACGCCGGATGACAAAGCGGGCGTGAAGGCGCTGATGGCTCAGAACGTGTATATATTCCTTATATATAGTACCGTCCCGCAAAGCCAACGTACTCTTTGTGCCATTCATAGAATCTTCGGAAGGACCGCCGGCAACACCGTCAAGCGGAGGAAACGAAGACGTTTCCAGCAAAGGGAACTCCCATAGATGCTGCCATATGTCTTTCTCGCGTCGTTGATACAGTAGCGTATCGCTGCCGCTGATATAGATTGTATAGTTGAGAAAGCGGTCGCGCAAGGAGGGACGCGGTTTGCGTAGCGGAAGAAATGCTACCGTACCCGCACTGTAAGCCTTGCATTGCGACAGTAATGGGCAGGCCGAACAATCGGGTTGCGACGGGACACACTGAAGAGCACCCAGTTCCATCACTGCCGAATTGAACAGACGAGGGTTCTCACGGTCAAGGATCTGTTCTGCCAATGAATGAAAATAGCGCTTGCCGGACGATGTGTCAAACACTGTATCGCAATCAAACAGACGTGACAGAACACGATACACATTACCGTCCAACGCCGGATAAGGAAGATTGTAGGCAAACGAGGCGATTGCGCCGGCTGTATAATCGCCTACACCAGGCATACGCCGAAGACCCTCGTATGTGGTCGGCATTTTACCCGTCTCTTCACACAGAAGACGGGCTGCACGATAAAGATTGCGCGCACGGGAATAGTAACCCAAACCCTGCCAATAAACCAGCACCTCGTCTTCGGCGGCTTCAGCAAGGGAACGCAAATCGGGAAAACGGCGGACAAACCGCATATAGTAGTCCATCCCCTGAGCGACACGGGTCTGCTGAAGAATAATCTCACTTACCCATATACAATACGGGTCATTCGTCTCGCGCCACGGAAGAACACGATGGTTACGGTCATACCAACGATATAAAGCGTCCGGCTTCATCTTTTTTAGGAATATGAGTGTGCAAAGATAGACCAAAAAAAAGGAAGAAGATGCACATTTTTATAAAAAAATAACGAAAATGTTTGTGTAACAAAAAAATAGGATGTACTTTTGCGCGTTTTTCGACTATTAACGTAAAAAAATAACAATATAAAAATCAAAAAATTATGACAAAAGCTGAATTGGTAAACGCCATCGCTATCCGTACCGGATACGACCGTGTTACGATTATGAACATTGTGGAGACCGCAATGGAAGAAGTGAAGAAGAACATTATCAACGGCGAGAATGTATATCTTCGCGGTTTTGGAAGTTTCATTACGAAAGTACGCAAACAGAAAGTTGCCCGCAACATCACGAAGAAAGAGTCTATCATTGTTCCCGAGCACAAGATTCCCGCTTTCAAGGCTTCAAAAGAATTCTCCGGCGCAATGAAATAAACAAAAGGCAACTGAAGTGTTGCTGAACGTAAAAACAAACCAACTAAACATAACAAGTTACTATGCCTAACGGTAAGAAACACAAAAGACATAAGATGGCTACGCACAAACGTAAAAAACGTCTGCGTAAGAACCGTCATAAGCACAAGTAAATAGTCGGCGTAAGCCGATTGGTTACTTGCAGGCTTAACGGGTTAAGGAGTAACCGGCTTTGTGACACGCGTTCACTTGGGCGCAGGTGAAGCGTCACAAAGCCTTTTTTATAAATTATTGAAATACTGAAAACGAATGAAAAGCGAACTGATTGTGGACGTACAGCCCACAGAGATCGCCATTGCTTTGACCGAAGACGACCGTCTGCAGGAAATTAGCCGCGAAAGCAGGGAAGAAGACCTGTATGCGGTTGGGAATATCTACTACGGACGGGTCAAGAAAGTAATGCCGGCGCTGAATGCCGTCTTTGTGGACGTAGGTTACGAGAAAGAGGCTTTTCTTCACTATCCGGATTTAGGAAGTTCTTTTCTTACTCTCCGCAGTTACTTGACGCAGGCGGTTTCCAACCGCCGCCGCATGCCACTGATGGAGGAGATGCAACGTCAGAAAGGATTGGGCAAGGACGGTCAGATAGGCAATTACGTGCATGTAGGAGACATGCTGCTGGTCCAGGTTACCAAAGAGCCCATCAACACAAAAGGTCCCCGAGTGACTGCCGAAATCAACATTGCAGGACGGAACATGGTTCTTATTCCGTTCGCGGACAAGGTGATGGTCAGTCAAAAGATTAAACGGGAGAGCGAGCGCAAACGTCTGACACAACTGATTCGCGCCATTCTTCCGGAAGGGTACGGCGTTATCATCCGCACCGTAGCGGAAGGCAAACGCTCTGCCGAATTGGACAACGAACTCAAAATCCTGCTGCAGCGATGGGAAGACACCGTTCACGTTCTTCAGCATCCGGAACAGGCACCCGCACAAAAGCAATACAAGGATGCGAACGTAAGGCTGGTCAGCGAAGAATTGGGCAGAACGATAGGTACTATACGCGACGTGTTTACCCCAGAGTTCACATCAATACAGGTGAACGACAAGCAGGTCTATAACGAAGTTCTCCAATACGTCCGGCTGATAGCTCCCGAATGTGCAAGCATCGTTAAGTTCTACGACAATGAACAGCCCATATTCGACCACTATGACATTACCCGACAGATAAAAACGGGTTTGGGCAGAATAGTCGGCTTCAAGAACGGAGGCTATCTGACGATGGACAAGACAGAGGCGTTGTTCTCGATAGATGTCAATTCGGGTTCCAAAAAGCTGTACGAAGACCAAGAGGAGAACGCGTTCCAGTTCAATATCCTCGCAGCGGACGAGATAGCACACCAGTTGCGACTGCGTGACATAGGGGGCATCATCATCATCGACTTCATTGATATGGAGTCCAAAGAGAACCAGCAGAATCTGTATGAACACATGCGCGAGTTGATGAAGCACGACCGCGCCCGCCACAATATCCTGCCGCTGAGCAAGTTTGGTCTGATGCAGATTACCCGCCATCGTGTCCGTCCTGTAGTGGAAATGAACGTAATGGAGGTATGTCCTACCTGCCATGGAAAAGGCAAAGTGCAACCGACACTCCTGTTCACCGATACGGTGGAAAACGAGATAGACCACATGACCGCGCATTACGGAAAAGGTCTGCGCGTAGAATTGCATCCGTTCGTGTATGCATACGCTAACAGAGGACTGTTCAACAACCTCCGCCGCCGTTGGCAACGTCAGTACGGAGTCATAGTCAGAGAGAACCAGAGTCTCGGTATGTTGGAGATGCGGTTCAAGGACGCGAAAGGCAACGTCATTTCACACCCCGAAGAAGACGAAACTAATACGGATAGTAAAGAACAAGCTGTTTGATTTGCGAAACGCAAAGAGATTAGTTATCACAGAAAGACAAGCCCGCCTGCTATATATGAGAGATATGTAGCAGGCGGCTTTTTTTGTATAGCAAACGTGATTTTCAACAATTTGAAGAAAATAATTTGGAACAAAGGCAAATAAAGCCTATCTTTGCGCGCTTTATTGGCACTAATACTCCTGTTTATATGAAGTATCATCATTCTAAATCAGTTCTGTTCACAATTGTCAGTTTACTGAGTCTTGTTATGACGGGTTGCACTCGCACCGTCGTCCCCACCCTGCCGCAAACGCCTATTATGCCTATACACAGGACGAGCGATACGGTAGTATTCCACCGCACGGACTATCTGCCGTGGTTAGAGGATAGCATCATCAGAATGCCCCTCGCCAACCGTCTGCAAACAGTTCACCTGAACGGCTATGACATAGTCGTCCTTCCCGACAAGCCTTTCAGCTTCGGTCTGGCGACTATGGGGCAACCGAGACGCGACCAAGTGGAGTTTGCGTTGTACAAGAACGGCAAGCGGCACAGCGAGTTCTTGAAGATGTATGCTTTAGTAGGCAACGAGTGTCTGGATTCGTCGCGTATCGAGTATGACAACGACCGTATGGTCTATACGCTGACCTTGCCGTTCACGATGCCGAAGGGCAGGTCATGGTTACGCATCTATGCCCAGTCTGCCACCCACCTCTATAACGACCTGCTGATACCTTTGCAGGACGGCGTGCCTGTAAGCAACGCCAAGGAACTGACTCGCCATGACCCGCATACGCAAGTACTATACTCTATCCTTGTGGACCGTTTCCATAACGGCAACGAGGCGAACGATTGGAAAATCAATTCGCCGGAGGTATTGGACATAGTGGACTACCAGGGCGGCGACCTCGCGGGCATAACAGCGAAGATACAGAATGGCTTCTTTGATTCGCTTGGTGTGAATACTCTGTGGATATCCCCCATCTCGCAAAACCCTTGGGATGCGTGGGGACGTTATCCTTTTGTTCATGGAAACAAGTACGACCCAAGCAGGAAATACACTAAGTTCTCTGCCTACCACGGATACTGGCCGACTCTTCAGACGCAGGTGGACAAGCGGTTCGGTACGGAAGGCGAATTAGACACACTGCTTGCTACTGCTCACCAGCACAATATCAACGTCATACTGGACTATGTAGCCAACCATCTTCATATCCAGTCACCTACTTATCAGCAGCACCCCGACTGGCATACGGACAGCATACTGCCTGACGGACGTCGCAATTTCGAGCTGTGGGACGAAGCACGTTTGACGACGTGGTTCGACACGCATATACCGACGCTGGATCTGGAGCGGGAGGAGATATGCGAGAACATGACCGACACGGCTATTTACTGGCTGACACGGTTTGATTTGGACGGTTTCCGCCATGATGCGTGCAAGCATATACCCGAGAACTACTGGCGTATGCTTACACACAAGATGGTGCAGCAGTTCCCTGAACGTCCGCTGTGGATGATAGGTGAAACCTATGGAAGTCCCGAACTGATAGGCAGTTACGTCAAGACAGGTATGCTGGACGCACAGTTCGACTTCAATGTCTATTTTACCCTGATTGATGTGCTTTGCAACGGAGGCTCAATGGAGAACGTCCTGAAAGTGGTTGAGGAGTCAGCGGCGGCATACGGCAGCCACCATACGATGGGGAATATATCGGGCAACCACGACCAGATACGTTTCGCCTCATTAGCAGGCGGCGACATACGGTCATGGGATAACGGAAAAGAAGAAGGCTGGACGCGGACAGTCGGCATAGGCAATGCGCAGGTTGGCTACCGACGTGCTCTTCTTCAAGAGGTACTGAACTTGACGCTGCCTGGCGTGCCATGTATCTATCAGGGCGATGAGTACGGCGAAGTGGGCGGCGGCGACCCAGACAACCGCCACATGATGCGTTTCGACGAGAACCTAAACGAAGACGAGCAGGAGATGAAACGCCGCGTGCGTGAAATCATCCGTCTGCGCCGTTCTTTGATTGCACTGCAATATGGCGATTTCCTGCCGGTCAATTGCGACAAGGACGTGTTTACCTTCGACCGGACTTATATGGGGCAGACCGTCCGCGTAGGCATCAACCGTAAGAACCTGTCGTACACAATACAGACGTTCACGATACATGAATGAGAGTTGAGAGTTGAGAGTTGAATGTTGAAAGTTGAGAGCAGTTTATGAGTTGAAAGTTTAGAGAACCAAATAACAAACAATAAGACAATGAAAAAGATTTTACTGGCACTCTGTGCAATGACGCTTCTTGCCACCGGATGCTGCAAGAAGGGATGTGAGAACAAGGAATGTATGGCAGACGGACGGCATCCCGCCTATGCCTACAACGCAACTATCTATGAACTGAACACTCGTCAGTTGACTGAGGAGGGTACGTTCGCTGCCGCCGAGGCACTGCTGCCCGAACTGCGCGATAACGGTATTGACATTCTTTGGATTATGCCATGCCAGCCCATCGGCAAACTGACCCGCAAAGGGACATTGGGCAGTTACTATTCCATTATTGACTACTGCCAGATCAACCCCGAGTTCGGCACACGGGCAGACTTTGAGCATTTCCTGAAAGCCGCTCATGACCTCGGTTTCAAGGTCATTCTGGACTGGGTGGCAAACCATACCGCTCCCGATAGCGAATGGACTAAGAATGAGGGCTGGCACTACCGCGACAGCCTCGGCAACCTGATGGTGCAGTATGACTGGACCGACATCAGCAAGCTCAACTACGAAAACCAGGATATGCGAGAGGCGATGCTGCAGGCTATGCACTGGTGGATGGACACCATCGGCATTGACGGTTTCCGCTGCGACGTTGCAGGCGAAGTGCCGACCGACTTCTGGAACTGGGCAATGGCAGACCTGCGTAAGACTCACCCCGATATGTTCACGTTGGCTGAAGACGAGGACAAGGCGCAGGAACTGACCGAGCAGGCATTTGATATGTACTACGGTTGGACGCTCCATCACCTGATGAACGAAGTGGCACAAGGCAAGATGACCGTGGATGACCTGTGGCAGTACTTCCAGAAGGTAGATACCACACTGCGCTGCGAGGCTATCCGTATGAACTTCACGAGCAACCACGACGAGAACTCGTGGAACGGCACAGAGTTTGAGCGTATGGGCGATGCCGCGTATATGATGGCGGCGTTCACCTACTTCGTTCCCGGTATGCCGCTGATTTACACCGGTCAGTTATCGGGCAACCACCACCGTCTCCAGTTCTTCGAGAAGGACGTGATTGACCGCGAGGAGAATGCTCCAGAATACGGTATGTACCAGCGTCTTAACGCCTTCCGCAAAGCCAATCCTGCCCTCTGGAGCAACGAGATGGGCGCGCCGATGATTCGTCTTGAAAGCGACAACGACAACATTTTTGCCGCCATCCGCACCTGCGCGGCAAAAAAAGGATGCTGCAAGAAAGACGAAGGCTGCAAGAAAGCGTGCGAAGACAAGAAAGAATGCAACAAAAAGGACAACTGCCGCCATAGCGAGGTGATTGCGCTGATGAATATGTCGGACGAGGAGCAGACGGTTGATATCACGATGCCCTGCGAGTCGCTCTGCGGCGAATGGACAGACATCAACGGCTCCGCCATCACGGTGACTGTTCCGACCACCACGTTTACGTTGCCCGCTTGGCAATATCTGTTGCTGACCCGATAATGGAACTGTTTCTCACCCGATGAAATACACTTATACCCTGCCCGTGTCGTACCAGGAAGTGGATACGACACGGCGTTGGCGTTTATATAACCTTGAGAACAGGCTGCTTCAGACGGCGGGCGATGTGGCTGACCGGCTGGGATTCGGCATCAAGCAGCTGTTGCCATACGGCTATACGTGGATTCTTTCACGTATGGACATCGAGATGCAGGCACTGCCTGTACACGGCGAGATGGTGACCATCGAGACATGGATTGAGCGCAACGCACACATGCTCTCCACCCGTGACTACCGCTTTTATAAAGGCAGCGATACAGACGGAGAGGTGATTGGCCGTGTGAAAAGCGTATGGGCGGTACTGGACCTGAAAACGCGGCAAGCGGTCAATGCGTTCGACCTGCCGATGTTTGCAGACAGCGAAGACGGAGAGGAGCTAGTTCTTCCGCGTCTGCCGAGGATGATGCCGCTCAGCGATGTGCCGACTGCGTTCACATCACGTGTCGTTTATTCGGACCTTGATTACAACGGTCACTGCAACTCATGCAAGTACCTCGAGCACATGCTCAATGTCCATCGGCCGGATTTTCTGAACGAACCTGTTCCGCTGCGACTCTCCATCCAATACTCACGCGAAATCAAGGAAGGAGACGACTATGCCATCCGATTTTCGGACACGGGCGATTCGTGCCGCTGGCAGATACTGAACGGCGAAGGCGAGATTTCCGCTTCAGCCCGGCTGATTAACATGAAAACACTATCGAACGATGAAATGTCCTGACATACAAGCCATCAAGCAAATTGCGCTGCTGTCGAAAAACATCTTTTTCCCTGGTTACTTTGAACCCTGCCCTACGGAAGAGCATCTGCTGGAGAACTATCTGAATGTCCGCAAACAGCAGTTGCGGCTGGTGCTGTGCGACCAGATACCCGTGGAGAAAGCGGACGCTTTTCTCGCCGAGATGCCTGAAATAGAGCGTCTGCTCTATACGGATGTGGAGGCGATGATAGCCAACGACCCCGCTGTGGACAACCGCGACGAGGTCATCTACTGCTACCCGTTCATCCAGGCGATAATCAACTACCGTGTTGCGCACTGTCTGCACCGGTTGGGCGTGAAAATCATCCCACGCATACTGACGGAAAGGGCGCACACGCTCACAGGAATTGACATCCACCCGGGCGCACAGATCGGTGAGTACTTCGCCATCGACCACGGTACGGGCGTGGTCATCGGCGAGACGTGCATCATCGGCAACCACGTGACCCTGTACCAGGGTGTCACGCTCGGAGCGAAGAACTTCCAGACCGACGAACACGGCAATATGATCAACCAGCCCCGCCACCCCGTTCTGGAAGACTATGTGACCGTCTATTCCAACGCAACCTTGCTGGGACGCATCACTATCGGACACCATTCAGTCATAGGCGGCAACCAGTGGCTGACGCATTCAGTGCCGCCCCATTCGCGGGTGTTAGTGAACAACGCCAACCAATAAACCTGCTGAGCAATGACCGTTCTTTACGAGGACAACCATCTGATAGCCGTCAATAAGGCGTGCGGCGAACTGGTGCAGGGCGACAAGACGGGCGACCCTTCGCTGATTGACAGCGTGAAAGCCTATATACGGAACAAGTACAACAAGCCGGGTGAGGTCTTTCTCGGTTTGCCCCACCGAATTGACCGTCCGACGAGCGGCGTGGTGCTGTTCGCCCGCACGAGCAAGGCGCTGGCAAGACTGTGCGAGATGCTCAAAGAGCACACCGAATCACAGACCATGTCCGAAGACAGAGGCACCGGCATACAGAAAGTCTATTGGGCGGTCACGGCGCAATGTCCCGACGAAGAGGAAGGAACGCTCCGGCACCGGATGTGGCGCAACGAGAAGATGAACAAGTCGTTCATCGTATCCGCAAGCGCGCACCTCTCCCCGCACCAGAAAGCGCAGGATGCCGTGCTGCACTACCGCATCATAGCCCACAGCGAGCGGTACCACCTCTGGGAGATACGTCTGGAAACGGGCCGCCACCATCAGATACGCTGCCAGCTGGCGGCGATAGGCTGTCCCATCAAGGGTGACCTCAAATACGGAGCCAAGCGGAGCAATCCCGACGGCGGCATATCGCTTCACGCCCGCTCCATCACCCTGCTCCACCCCGTCCGCAAAGAGCAGCTGACCATCACAGCACCAGCACCCGCCGAGTTCGGGAAAATGTTCAGCATTAGTTGATAGTTGAAAGTTGATAGTTGAAAGAAGCAGGATAGTCTATAGTTGAAAATACGCATTGTCACATTAGGCTGCAAGTTGAATTTTGCGGAGTCGAGCGCGCTGATGAACGAACTCGTCCAACGCGGCTACGAGCGTGCCAAACAGGGCGAGGAGGCTGATTTGGTGATAGTCAACACCTGCACGGTAACGGACACAGCCGACCAGAAAGGCCGTCAGGCTATCCACCGCGTCCGTCGCGAGAACCCGGGCGCGAAAATCATTGTGACAGGCTGCTACGCACGGCTGCACCCGAAGGAGATTGCCGATATGGCGGAGGTGGACCGCGTCGTTCCCAAACGCGAGGACGTTTTTCTGTCCGCCTGCTCCAAAGACGACCGCACACGCTGTTTCCTGAAAGTGCAGGACGGCTGCAACTATTTCTGCACCTATTGCGCCATCCCCTACGCCCGTGGCAGAAGCCGCAATCCCTCCATCGCCGCCGTCTGCGCGCAGGCTGTGACCGCTCTTTCAGAGGGTGCGAAGGAGATTGTGCTGACGGGGGTCAATATAGGCGACTTCGGACGGACCACCGGCGAAACATTCCTTGACTTGCTGCGGGCTTTGGACGCGCTTCCTTTCGACAAGCCCTACCGTGTGCGCATTGGCAGTGTCGAACCCAACCTCCTATCTACAGAAATTATTGATTTCGTGGCGCAGTCGGCACATATCGCGCCGCATTTCCATATCCCTTTGCAGTCGGGTTCGGACGAGGTGCTGCGCATCATGAACCGCCATTACGACACCGCCCTTTTCCGTGAGCGGGTCAGTTACATCCGACAGGCGCTGCCCCACGCTTTTATCGGTGTGGACTGTATGGTGGGCGTGAGAGGCGAGACGGACGAGCGTTGGGAAACGTACAAAGCGTTCGTTGAGTCTTTGCCGGTCAGTCAGTTGCACGTCTTCACCTATTCGGAGCGCGAAGGCACGAGGATGCTGGCTATGGATCTGCCTGTAGTCCCGATGAAGGAGCGTCACCGCCGCAGTCAAGTCTTGCACGAGGTGAGCGACAACAAACTGAAGGCGTTCTACGCTTCTTGTGAGGGAATGCCGCAGACCGTCCTTTGGGAAGGCAAGAACGATCATGGTGTGATGTACGGTTTCTCGGAGAACTACATCCGCCATTCCCGTCCCTACGACCGCCTGCGGGTCAATACCTTCGAGTGCCTGTAAAGTCCTACGATACAAGAGCCAAACGCCGTACATTTTCCTTGTATCCGTCCATTGCTTTACCGTACAAGTCCTGCCGGTACGGGTTGGCGTGTAGCCACGTCAGACAGCGGGCAATGTTCAAATAGTATTTGAACGCAATAGACAAAACTGTATTCTTTCAAGCAGTTTCGGGGAGCCGTGTTCAAATATCCGTACATTAGTCAGCAACCAATACGTCAAAGATCACTTGCAGTTTGTGTGCGGTTGGTCTGCTTCCGCCCCGCCGTTCCGCAGCGCTATGTTGCGGCAAGCGTCGTACATCGGTGATGGCACTCTGCTACACGAACAGAAACAGAAAAAAGAAAACATCCGGTACGATAGATGTCCCTGTGCACAAGGCGGATAACACGTCTGACTGCCACTTGTAATACGCCTCACGGCGTGAGGTCATTTCCACTGAAATGACGTGCAAAGATAATACATTTTCGGGCAAAATGCAAGTTTTTCTTCAAAAAAATTGCATTTTTTTGTTTAGGAGTTTTTATAGTTGAAAGTTGAGAGTTGAAAGTTGAGAGAAGATGGGGAGTTGTTTTATAGTTGATAATTGAGAGTTGATAGTTTCAAATTTAGGATTTCAAGTTTCAAATTGCAAATTGCAAATTTATGCCACAGCGGAATAGTATATCCCTCCATATATAAGGCAAAAAAAGGGCAAAATCTATCACCTAAAAGGCAACTTTTTTTTTACTTTTTTTGCGTTTTCTTTGTAAGAGGCTGTAAATGAGGAGGAGTTTTTGATTTATGATTTCAAATTGCAAATTACAAATTTAGAGGCAGGATATCGTCCTGTCGGAATTTCGGGATACTGTGCTTTCGGGATGTCGGTATCTCCGTTATTCTGAAGAGGACGGCAGGTCTTTTACAAGCGGCTTCGAGGAGCTGTGTCAGAATATCCGCCCATTTTGCCGCAACCATAAAAGCCCACAGGGCTTTCATGGATTACTAACGCTTTAAGGAATTCTATGTTTCTCCGAAACTCGCGCGGCGCACTTACTCCCTCGAATATCCACCGGACATTCTCGGTGCGCCTGATTCGCTTCACGGCGGAATACAAAGAAAAAACGGCTCTCAGCCGCTACAAGAAACGAAAGGGCTACGAATTAAATTCGCAGGCAATAAAAGAAAGAAGGCAATAAAAGAAAAAGACAGAAGACTATAAAAGTAAAAGACAAGAAGACTATAAAAGTAAAAGACAAGAAGGCTATAAGAAACAAACAGAAGGCTATCCGTGGGGGTAGCCTTCTGTCGTGATTGCTCGCGGAAATAGCCGCGAGAGCAGGACCTGCAAACATTACTGCCGGGCAGAACCTTTTTCAAGTTCTTTCGGCAGAGGGAACAAGTATTGCCTCTTATTGGATCTGCTGTCCCTGAAGGGAATAGAGTCTGTCGCCACGAAGGATATAGACATGCCCGTCAATGACGATTTTCCGCACCTGCGGGTCGTCCGTATCGGCAACAACCGCACCCACACCCGTCGAGGTCTTTACCGCAAACTGAGCCGTCAGGTCCACCGCAGCAGTCACCGTAATGAAACGCGGGTTGTCCTTGTTACCGTCACTCCAACGGCTGAACACATACACTTCCGCCGGATGGGCATAAATCATTACCTGTGCACCAAGTTCGTACGCACAGCCTTCGGTGGTCCAGCCTTCCGCAGCCACCTCCGGCGACACATTCAGTTCATACAGGGTTGGCGGAACAGGGTCCTGCTCAAAATTGGCGAAATACGTCGCGTCCGCCGTAACCGTCACCATACGAGGGTTGTCCGTGTTGCCGTCATGCCACTGGGTGAAATGGTAACCATCGTTGGCAACCGCGAAAATAGCAATCTGCATATCCGCCTCGTATGTACCCTGCCCGTAAGCCGTACCCTGCGAAGCATTGGTCGAGGTAGTGGTCAAGGTATATTTCTGCACCACTGCATCTTTCTCAAACTGCGCCGCAAACGAGGCATCCGCCGTAACCGTCACCATGCGGGGGTTGTCCGTGTTGCCGTCATGCCACTGGGTGAAATGGTAACCGTCGTTGACAACCGCGAAAATGGCAATCTGCATATCCGCCTCGTATGTGCCCTGCCCGTAAGCCGTACCCTGCGAAGCGTTGGTGGAGGTGGTGGTCAAGGTATATTTCTGCACTACCGCATCCTTCTCAAACTGCGCAGCAAACGAAGCATCCGCTGTAACCGTTATTTGGCGCGGGTTGTCCGTATTGCCGTCCGACCATTGCGTGAAGTGGTAGCCGGAATTGGCTACTGCAACCAACGTGGTTTGTTTGCCGGATTCAAACACTCCGCCGCCTACGGCAGTGCCTTCAAGCGCGTTGGCGGTAGCGGTGATTGTATATGTGGGGGCAGCGGCGGCAAAATAGGCTGTGTATGTCAGGTCAGCTGTCACTTTCACTGTACGGGGATTATCTTTACTGCCGTCGTTCCAATGGTCAAACTGATAACCCGCTTTGGGCAGCGCGCTTATGACTACTTCATCGTCCTCGTCATAACTGCCGGACGGAGTGGTCGTACCCTGTGTATTGTCGGAAGACAAGACGGTAAGAGAGAACACACGTGGGTCGTTTGCCACGAGACCGAGGTGCATATTTTTCCATATATTAGCCGCATTGTATGCATCCAGTGCTTTCTCCCGCACATTGAGGTCTATAGCCATCAGATCGCTGTAGTAGGTAAACACGGTATTGTCGATATATGGAGGATTGACTGCGTAAATATTGATGGTAGTCAGTTTGCCATCAACAGGGCTATAGGTAGAGTAAATGTTGCCGAAGGAATTGGTCCCCAAGGTCAGAATACCCTTCCCGAGAGTCAGAGTGGTAAGGTTGGAACAATTGCAGAACGCATACTGGTTGATGGTTGTAACATTGTCGGGAATGCTGACCTCCGTCAGCGCTATACAAGTGTTGAATGCATATTTCCCAATTTCTGTCAGACCTGCACCGAGTTTCAACGATACCAGTTTATTACACCCATCAAAGGCGTAATCTCCAATTGTTTTTACATTGTCGGGAATAACCAGATTGCGCAGTTCGCCTTGGAAGTTGCAGCACAGACAAGCGGGGATATGCTCCACTTCATCGCCGAAAGTTATTTGTGTAGTCCAGTTGTTTATTGCAATATTGCGTTCGTTATCAGCATTTCTATAATCATAAGCTTCACCATAACGATAACCCTTTGCAGTATAAAAATAATAAGGGTTGTCAATTTTATCTCTATAAGAATAACTATCACTACTATTACTATATGTACTTGAATATACTGCAACATTATAAAACCCCATATTAGTATAACCATAATTATATATAGAAAATGGCGATGCAAGGACACTGACAAAATCCGAGCAATGTTTAGCGTTCCATATTATCTTTGCCAAATTTTTGCAGTTATAAAACGACTGAAAACCCATATCTTCCACAGTTGAAGGGATGGTTATGCTTTTCAGTTTCTGCAATGCGCCGAAAGCCCAGCCACCGATATAGGTAAGTCCTTCGTTCAAGGTTATTTCGGCAAGGTTACTACAATTGGCGAATGCCTGTTCTTCTATTCGCTTGACGCTTGATGGGATGTTGATTTTCGCGAGGGCGGAGCAACCGTAGAAAGCCTTTGTGTTGATTACTTCGCAGCCTTCGGCTATGGTAACGCTGTTAAGCAATGTGCATTGATAGAATGCGTTTTGACCGATAGACGTAACAATGGCTGGAATGACAACGGAGGTTATTGACTTCCCGCTGAACGCGCTTGCTTCAATACCGTTCACCGTGTAATCGCGGTTGTTGTGGGTTACCTGCTCGGGGATGACGATGGCACCCGAATACGTGCCTGTGGTAACCGTGGCGGTGCGGGCGGATGCATCAAGGTTGTAACTGATGCCGTTGATGGTTTCAGCGGCGAAGATTGTGCCTGTCCATAGCATCGTGATGAACAAGGCGAGATAAAGTTTTTTCATTTGTTTGTTGATTTTTAATTTTGCCTACACACTTATGGCTTTTCGGCATCCTCCATTGAACACAATACAAAAAAAGTGGACTCGACATTGTCGTTCCACATTCAGAGGCTCTCGCATTGCCCGACTTTATAGAAACCGACAACGCAAAGCCCACAACGAATATACGATACCGCCATATACACCAATCAAACCCATAGGGGCAAAGGCATATACAGACACGGCTGTCCTATATTCACGGAGCATTTACCGTTGCAGAGTTCTGATAAAGTCTGAAACTTGCGAGATTTCTGAATGTCAGAACGGAGCGTCAATAAACACTTTTCAATATGTTCCCGCTTTTTTACGCTGTCGGAACCAGCGGTGCTGCTGTTTAACGTCAGTCAGTGACGGTAGTACAGTGAACTATTTCAATAAAGCATTCACCATTCCTCGTAGTTCCGCTTTATTCGGCAAATATAATTCATACTTCGATACAAACAGATTACTATCCATTCCGTATGTGGCATATTCCACCATCAACTCATCTTTATAATGCGACAAGATGATACCTATCGGCGGATTCTCACCTTCCGTATTTTCTTCTTTGGCAAAGTATCCGAGATACATGTTCATTTGACCAATGTCACTATGCTTCACCGCACCTTTCTTGAGGTCAATAAGAACGAAACATCTCAATATACGATGATAGAACACTAAATCCACATGATAATGCACATTATTGATTGTCAAAGGATACTGACGCTTTACAAACGTAAAGCCCTTGCCTAACTCAAGCAGGAACATTTGCAGATTGTCAATCAGTTTCTTCTCCAACTGGCTTTCTGTATATCTGTCTGGAAGCCCGAGAAACTCCAAAGTATATGTGGATTTTACCACATCCGCAGGAGATTGTATTTCTTGTCCTTTCTCCGCTAATGCAAGCACTCCGTCTTTGTCTTTGCTCAAAGCCAGACGCATAAACAATCCGCTTTCTTTCTGACGATGAAGGTAATCAGCTGACCATTTTTCCTTGACACATTCCCTCATGTAGAACTCACGCTCCAAATCATCGTCAATAGTTATCAGTTCACAGATATGCGACCACGATAATTTGTCAGATGTCTGAAAAATCGGAAGAGATTTGTCAGATGTCTGACAATTTGGGAACATGAGGTAGAACTTGCGCATGTTGTTCAGATTAGGGCGACTGTAACCGCGTCCTATTCTTGCCCTGAGTATTTTCGCCAAGTTCGACAGCAAAGCCGTACCGTATTTTGCCCTCCTGTTTCCATTTTGCTCAAACTCAACGATATGGTGTCCGATATTCCAATAAGTCCGCTTAATCGTTTCGTTAATGCTCATGGCAAGCAACTGCTTACTCGTCTCAACCTCATCTACGATAGCATCCGCCAATGCTGATAATTCAGCATCGGGAAACAGAATGTCATTTTGCGGATGTATGGTGGTTATCGCTTTGTTACCACTTTCCTGTGTAGTGAGTTTTTTTGCCATCGGATGTATATCCATTACTTCGTTATACAAGCGTCAATAAACGCCTTTGCTGTAAATGCTTTTTTACGTTGCCAGCCTCAACGCTCTTCAGTTTAACGTCATGGAGAGGGGACGGTATGATTTGCGGCGGCAAAGGTAGTAAAGAAATGAGGATATATGCAAATATTTTAGTTGAAAGTTGAGAGTTGAATGTTTTTTTGTTTAGAGTTGAATGTTTAGTGTTTAGAGAAGATGAGAGTTTATAGTTTAGAGTTTCAAATTTATGGTTTATGATTTATGGTTTACGATTTATGATTTATGGAAAAGAACATTTGAACCCGAATCAGATTCGGGGGTAATAGAAGAAAAAAGCGGCTCTGGGGAGCCGATGTTCAAATAGTATTTGAACGCAACGAACATAGAAATATACTCTATAGACGGCTCTGGGGAGCCGTGTCTGAATCATCCACCCACTATGCCACAACCATAAAAGCCCACAGGGCTTTCATGAAGACGCAATGGACGAACAAAGTGAAAAGCGGCTCACAGCCGCTACAACAGACGAAAGGGCTGCGAATTAAATTCGCAGGCAATAAAAGAAAAAGACAGCAGACTATAAGAAACAAACATAAGGCTATCCATGGAGGCAGCCTTCTATGGTAATAGAGGTGCGGATAATATCCGCACGCAATGGACAAAACCTTCTTGGGAGAGCGTTACAGGAAGCGGGAAGGAGAGCAAAAGGGTATGGAAATCCTTCGGTGATGTCTGTTTTATGTATCGTGTATCTATCGTATATGTATCGTGTATCTAACGTATATCTATCGTATATCTAACGTACTTGCTTACTGCGTGGTGGGGAGTGAATGTTGGGGACTGCGTGTTAGTCACTACGTGTTGGGGAGTAAATGTTAGTTACTGCGTGTTGGGGAGTAAGTGTTAGTTACTGCGTGTTGGTAACTACGTGTTGGTAACTACGTGTTGGTAATCTGGGTTGGTGCTAATCTTTGGGAAAGTGAGCGTTCGGTGACTTCTCTATGACCGATCTATGACCGCTCTGGGACCGATGATAGCGATAATCATGTCAGGCTATCACCATTTCGCAGCGGGAACAGTCGAAACGGAGGCTGAGACGCGTGCCGTTGGCAAGGCGGAGATAACGGGGTTCGTTGCGCAAAGGATTGGTCTTGCGGCAATGCCCCATCTCGTACAATATGCAATAACGGCAGGTCATCAGCGGCTCCTCAAGAGAGGATGGCAGTTCGGCATGACGAGATGACGGTATATCGGGATTCGGGGAAGACGGGGCATTGCCGTCCCGGACGGGACGGTTCATCATCTCCTCCACGACCTGTCTGCGCCAGTCGTTCAGCACACTGACAGGAATGAAGTAAGCCGTTTCGGGAAGACTGACGTCCGAACAGACGTATGGCGTGCCGCCGAGTTTGGATAGCTGCCGCCGCTGGTTGTCTAATGCCATTTCCGCGTTATCTGCTGTCTGATGAGGATAAGCAAAATCCCTGACTGCATATCGGGTTGGCGTTGTTTCGGTTTCCATACGAAGGCGGAACCCGTCAGTCGTTTCGGTCAGAGCGATACGGACAGGGACATGCCGCTCGGCGTGCAGCGAGTCCGTGAACGCCTTGTCAAAATTGCGCGTCAGTTTGTCACCTGCTTGCAAACGGACAGGATGGTTGGGCAGGACACGGTCGCCCTCCACCGCGTTGATATAAAAGCCCTCGTTGCCATACCCTATCCCGTCGCCCGGATGAAGGACGATACCGGGCAGCAGACGGAGCACCAGCCGGTTGCCTTCCGTGCGCAGGTACGTGCCAATGGGCTGACCTGTCGACTTGGGCGACTGCCAGTTAGCCATGCCGGAAGTGCGGCCGTGCAGGAAATAGTCGGTCTGCGAACGGTGGAACGTGCGGGACGGGTCCGGCGTGAAGGAATAGGAAAAGACATGAGCCGCTGTCCGTTGCAAAGAAGGTGTCTGGCGTATTATGCTGTCCAATTTCTGCCGGTAGTAGGCGACCACATTGGTCACATAGTCGCTGTTCTTGAGCCGCCCCTCAATCTTGAAGGTGGTGACACCCGCCGCAATGAGTTCCTCCAAGTAATCCGAGCGGTCCATATCCTTGAGCGACAGCACGTAGCGCTGGTGGACGGGGCGGCCGCTGTCGTCGCGAATCTCGTTCCCCTGCGCGTCTATCAAGTCGTAAGCCATACGGCACATCTGCGCGCACTCGCCACGGTTGGCGGAGCGGTTCATCAGCCGCTCGGACATATAGCATCGTCCCGAATAGCAGACGCACAGCGCGCCGTGAACGAACGCCTCCAGTTCAATGGGGCTATCGGGATTGTCCGCCAGCGTCGCCTCGCGGATGGCTCTGATGTCGTCAACAGACAGTTCGCGCGCAAGGACGGCACGGCGGAAGCCCATACGCTGCAGACGGACGACCTGTTCGGGCGTGCGGTTGTCGCACTGAGTAGAGGCGTGTAACCGTATGGGGGGCATGTTCTGATTGAGCAGTTGCAAGTCCTGAATAATCAGTGCGTCCACACCCGCCTCATAGAGTTGCCAAGCAAGTTGTACAGCCTGCGGAAGTTCGTTGTCCCGGAGAAGCGTGTTGAGCGTCACTAATACCTGTACACCATACAGACGGGCATAGCGCACCAGTGCGGCGATGTCCTCCGTGCTGTTACCCGCCGCCTGCCGCGCACCATAGGCAGATGCACCTATATATACGGCATCGGCACCCGCCTGAATTGCGGCTTTGGCGGTTTCCAAGTCTCGAGCAGGAGCAAGCAGGGTAAGCATCATCGGAAAGGCGTTACAAGTTGAACAGGAAATGACGCAGCAAAGGTATAAAACATGTCAAAAAGGGAAGATATGGAAGCGCTCGAACACGATGGAAAGGCTGAAATTGTCAATGAAAGAGAAAAAAAGAACAAATGTTTTGTCTGTTTCCTAAAATTGACTTACCTTTGCCCGCTTTTTTGAGGCTTTTTTGGATTCTGTCGGGCATTTTCAGCCGTTACAGACCTATAAACCAGACGAAACAAAAAATCTAATACAATAAAACATTATGCAAAACAAAGGACTTGTTAAGACTTTGGCAATCCTGCTGGCGCTGATATGCGTCTTCTACCTGTCGTTCAGCTTTGTAGTGGCTCATTACGACAAGCAGGCAAAAGAGTACGCCCAAGGCGATGCCGCCAAAGAGTATTTCTATGTAGATTCAATCGCTACACAGAAGGTATGGTTCGGTTACACCCTCAAGGAGTGCCGCGAGAAACAACTCAATCTCGGTCTGGACCTGAAGGGCGGTATGAACGTGATTATGGAAGTGTCAGTGCCGGACATCCTCCGTGCGCTGAGCGGTTACAACACCTCGGAGAACTTCAACCGCGCCATGGATATGGCTATGCTCAAGCAACGCTCGAGCGACGCCGATTTTGTGACGCTGTTCTTGGAGTCGTTCTACGAGATTGACCCCAACGCGCAGTTAGCCAGCATCTTCTCCACATTCGAGCTGAAAGACAAGGTGACGACCACCACCCCGAACAACGAGGTGGAACGCGTTCTGCGCGAAGAGGTGAACGGCGCCATTGACAACTCATTCAACGTTCTGCGCACCCGTATCGACCGTTTCGGTGTGGTTCAACCCAACATCCAGCGTCTGTCGCAGGCAGGCCGTATCCTGATTGAGCTGCCCGGTATCAAAGAGCCGGAGCGCGTGCGCAAACTGTTGCAAGGAAGCGCCAATCTGGAGTTCTGGGAGACCTACGAACTCAACGAGATTCTGCCCCAGTTGGCACAGATTAACAGCGAGTACGCCCGTATGAACGAGGCTACAGAGAATGCTTCGGAAGCCGCTGACGAAAAGAAGGAAGAAGTGACAGAGACTCCGGCACAGACCGAAGAGCAGACTGCCGCAACAGACGGCGAAACCGATGACCTGCTCAGCGAACTGACCACTGACAGCACGGCACAAGCCGAAGAGAGCCAGGAGAAAGCCGTGGAGAACTACAAGAAGCAGAACCCCTTGTTCTTCATTCTCAACCCGAGCATCAGCCAGACCGGTCAGGCGTATCGCGGCCCCGTGGTAGGTACGGTTCACTATACCGACACCGCCCGCGTGAATGCGATGCTCTCCTCGACGACTGCCAAACAGGTTCTGCCCCGCGACCTGCGTCTCAAATGGACTGTCAAGGCTATTGACGAAGGCAACACCCTGTACCAGCTCGTTGCTTTGAAAGCGCAACGCGACGGACGTGCCTCATTGGAAGGCGATGTCATTACCGACGCACGCGCCGACTTCAGCCAGATCTCCGCTTACGCCAACGTCAGCATGTCGATGAACGCCGAGGGCGCAAAGGCATGGCAGCGTATCACCAAAGACAATATCGGCAAGTCGGTAGCCATCGTATTGGACGGCTATGTATATAGCTTCCCCACTGTACAGAACGAGATTGCAGGCGGCAACAGCCAGATTACCGGCAACTTCACCGTGGACGAGGCGAAAGACTTGGCCAACACGCTCAAGTCGGGTAAGATGCCCGCCCCGGCACATATCATCCAGGAGGACGTTGTTGGTCCTTCACTCGGTCAGGAAGCCATCACCGCAGGTATGTGGTCGTTCGTTCTCGGCTTCGTACTGATTCTGATTTACATGCTGTTCTACTACGGAGTCATTCCCGGTCTGATTGCCGATGCGGCTCTGCTGTGCAACATCTTCCTGCTGATCGGTGTGCTGGTATCCTTCTCCGCTGTACTGACCCTGCCGGGTATCGCCGGTATCGTGCTGACAATGGGTATGGCGGTCGATGCTAACGTACTTATCTATGAGCGTATCCGCGAGGAGATGCGCAACGGCAAACAGCTGCGCAAGGCCATCGAGGACGGTTTCAAGGGCGCCATCTCCGCCATTGTGGATGCCAACGTGACCTCGTTCCTGACAGGTCTTATCCTCGCCATCTTCGGTACGGGTCCCATCAAGGGCTTCGCCGTAACCTATATGATAGGTATCGTAACCTCGTTCCTGACAGCCGTGTTCCTGACCCGTCTGTGGCTTGAGGCGTATGCGCGTCGTGAGAACGCCAAGGAACTGACCTTCACCACCAACCTGATGAAGAACTTCCTTCAGAACGTGCAACTGAAATTCGTGGAGAACCGCAAGATGTACTATATCTGCTCGGGCATCATCATCGCCATTTCGATACTCGGTCTGGAGCCGCATATCTTCGGCAAACTGAACCTCGGTATTGATTTCTCCGGCGGCCGCAACTACGTGATACGCTTCGCACAGCCTGTCAACACACAGGAGGTTGAGAAGACGTTGACTGACGTGTTTATGGCACAGAACCCCGAAGGCGAGAACCTTTCCATGCGCGTTATCACCATCGGGGACGCCAACCAGATCCGCGTTTCGACCAACTTCAAGATTCACGACAACAGCGAGACATTGGACGACGAGATAGAGACACTGCTCTATGAGGGCTGCAAGAACTATTTGGACGAGAGCATCACCGCCGAGCAGTTCAAATCGACGGAGATCAACCCGAATATCGGTATCATGCAGTCGCAGAAAGTGGGTCCCGCCATTGCTGACGATATCACCTCGGCAGCCATCGTCGCCATCATCTGCGCCCTGATTGGTATCTTCCTCTACATCCTGCTGCGTTTCCGCAACTTCGCCTACTCCACCGGCGCCGTTGCCGCCTTGGCTCACGACGCGACTATCGTTCTGGGCGCATACGCGCTGCTGTGGAAAGTGATGCCTTTCTCAATGGAGATTGACCAGGCGTTCATCGCAGCCATCCTGACGGTTATCGGTTACTCAATCAACGACACGGTGGTTATCTTCGACCGTATCCGTGAGTACCACACGCTCTATCCGAAGCGTGAGCGCAGCATGAACATCAATGCCGCCATCAACGCGACACTGAGCCGTACGTTCTCGACCTCGATGTCCACATTGGTTGTATTGCTCGCCATCTTCTTCTTCGGCGGCGAGAGCATCCGCGGATTCGTGTTCGCTTTGCTCATTGGCGTGTTGGTAGGTACCTACTCCTCCATGTGCATCGCTCCGCAGATTGCATACGAGATCCAGCAGGCACAGGACAGACGGAAAGCGAAGAAACAACTTGCCAAATGAACTTGACCGCTGTCTGCGGATAGAATAACAAAGCCTATTCCCTCTTCTCCATTTCCGGGGGAGAGGGAATAGTGTTTAGTTGAGAGTTGAGAGTTGAAAGTTGAGAGAAGTTTTATAGTTGATAGTTTATAGTTTAACCAAACAAAACACAAAAGCATGACCAATGATTTTTTGAAATTCGCCAAGAGCCAGGGGCTCAACACGATGCACGTTGAACACGTGATGAACGACTCCGCATCGTACTCGTATATATCGCCGTCCATCCTCGAGGAACGCCAACTGAACGTAACACAGATGGACGTTTTCTCGCGTCTGATGATGGACCGCATCATCTTCCTCGGCACGGAAGTGAACGACTACACAGCCAATGTCATCCAGGCACAGTTGCTGTACCTTGACTCCGCCGACTCGTCGCGAGATATCAGTATCTATCTCAACACGCCGGGCGGTTCGGTCTATGCCGGACTGGGCATCTACGACACGATGCAGTTCGTCCACAGCCGCGTGGGCACCATCTGTACCGGTATGGCGGCCTCGATGGGGGCTATCCTGCTCGTGGCGGGCGAGAAAGGTATGCGCGCCGCCCTACCCCACAGCCGCGTGATGATCCACCAGCCGATGGGAGGCATACAGGGACAGGCTTCAGACATTGAGATTACTGCCAAGGAGATACTCAAACTCAAGGACGAGCTCTACCAGATTATCGCCGACCACAGCGGACAGGCGACCGACAAGATCCGTCAGGATGCCGACCGCGACTACTGGATGACTGCCGAAGAAGCCCTTGCATACGGGATGATTGACAAAGTCTATACAAAGAAAAAATAAGCGTATTCCCATTTAACCACTTGATTTATGAGCAAGCGAAAAGACTCCTGTTCGTTCTGCGGACGGAGCGGCGTACCCTTGTTTGAAGGACTTGACGGAGCCTGTATATGTCCCGACTGCATCGAACAGGGACACCTGCTTATCGCCGAAGAGAACAAGAAAAAGGAGAAGAGACAGGCCGGGACGGATTTCAGTCTTGGCAGTCTCCCCAAGCCGCAGCAGATTAAGGATTTTCTTGACCAGTACGTCATTGGTCAGGACGAAGCCAAGCGGTATCTGAGCGTGGCGGTGTACAACCACTACAAGCGTCTTGCGTTGGTAGAGGGTGCCGCCGTCCCCGGCCAGGCGCAGGCGTACAAGGACGTGGAGATAGAGAAGTCGAACATCATCATGGTCGGTCCGACGGGTACGGGTAAGACGCTGATTGCGCGCACCATCGCCAAGATGCTGACCGTTCCGTTCACCATTGTGGACGCCACCGTTCTGACCGAAGCGGGCTACGTGGGCGAGGATGTGGAGAGCATTCTGACACGGCTCTACCAGGAGGCGGACTGCGACCTGAAGAAGACCGAGCGGGGCATCGTCTTCATTGACGAGATTGACAAGATTGCCCGCAAGTCCGACAATCCGAGCATCACCCGCGACGTGTCCGGCGAAGGGGTGCAGCAGGCCATGCTCAAACTGCTGGAAGGGTCAGTGGTGAACGTGCCGCCCAAAGGCGGACGCAAGCACCCGGAGCAGGAGTTCGTGCATATCAACACGCAGAACATCCTCTTCATCTGCGGCGGCGCGTTCGATGGCATCGAACGCAAGATTGCCCAACGGCTCAATACGCAGGTGGTGGGGTTCGAGGCAACCCAGAAGGCGCAGGTCATCGACAAGGACAACCTGCTTCAGTATGTCGCTCCGCAGGACCTCAAGGCGTACGGTCTCATTCCAGAGATCATCGGCCGCCTGCCTATCCTCACCTATCTGCAGCCCTTGGACCGCGCCTCGCTGCGTAACATCCTGACCGAACCGAAGAACGCCATCACACGCCAGTACCAGAAACTGCTGTCGTTGGACGGTGTGGAACTCACCTTCGAGCCGGAGGCATTAGACTACATTGTGGACAAGGCGATTGAGTACAAACTCGGTGCACGCGGACTGAGGAGTCTGACCGAAACAGTGATGATGGATCTGATGTACGAGATCCCGTCGCAGCACGTCAGCCGCTTCACAGTGACACGCGCATTAGCGGAGGAAAAAATCAGCCGCGCCGACACCAACCGCATAAGGAACGCCGTCTGAAAGATGACGTTCCTTTTATAACAGGCTATGCGCAAACCGCTTGTATTCATATTCCTGCTGTTCCTTCCCTTGTTGGCGGCCGCCCGTCCGTTCACGGTCAGCGGCTACGTGATGGATGCCCTGTCGGGTGAGCGTCTGATAGGCGCGACTGTGCTTGACACCATTTCCCGTCAGGGGACAGCCACCAACCCGAGCGGTTATTTCTCGCTGACGCTTAACCGGCAGGAGGCGGCGATACGTGTTTCCTATGTAGGCTATACCCCGAGCAACATACAGCATATCGTTCTCCGCAGCGACACGCTACTTCATATCGGACTGCGGGAGAACACGCAGTTGCAGGAAGTAACGGTCGTGTCGGAGCAGTCGTTGTCGGGACCTGAGTCCGTGCAGATGTCGGTGGTCGAAGTGCCTGTTTCGCAAATCAAAGGCATCCCTGCCCTCGCAGGCGAAACGGATGTACTCAAGGCTCTCCAGTTGCTCCCCGGCGTACAATCTGGAACGGAGGGCAGTGCGGGTCTATATGTCCGAGGCGGCGGACCGGATGAGAACCTTATCATTCTGGATGATGTTCCGCTCTACAACGTCAGCCACATGCTCGGTTTCTTCTCCGTATTCAATGCGGAGGCGATTAAGAACGTGACGCTCTACAAGGGCAGTTTCCCTGCACGCTACGGCTCACGACTGTCGTCCGTGATTGACGTGCGGCAGCGGGACGGCAACCAGACAGGCTGGCACGGGTCGGCTATGGTGGGACTGATCTCCGCCAAAATCAATGTGGAAGGTCCCATCCCGTGGAACAAGCAGCAGGCGGAGATGATTCGCAACAAAGAGATTATCACGCGCAACGCCACCACCTTCAGTCTGTCGGGAAGGCGGACTTACTACGACCTCTTTATGGCTCCCATTCTTGCCGCCGTTGTCCGGGACGCATCGGACGGGCAGAATGCAACAGCAGGCTATTTCTTTTACGATGTCAATGCCAAACTGACCCATCGTTTCAACGAAAACGACAAACTGTCCGCATCGTTCTATATGGGCGATGACGAGATTTATGTGCGTTACCGGACCAACGCAGCCACCGCCGATGACACCAAAGCACGCCTGCACCTCAATTGGGATTGGGGCAACCTTCTCGCCGCACTCAACTGGGAACACCGCTTCAGTTCGCAGATTTTTTCCACCACCCAGCTCTCCTACACCCGCTATCGGTATGACCTGAACCAGTCGCTCGATTACGAACAGACCGACCCGGAAGTGAAGACCTCGCTCGGCGAGAAGATGGACTACAAGTCGTCGGTGAATGACCTGATGCTGCAGACGCAGTTCTCCTATATCCCTTCGCCTCGCCACGACCTGCACTGGGGAGGCAACTATGTCTTCCATCAGTTCCGTCCGCAGGTCACCTCTTTCAATATGGAGTTGAGCGGTGCAATGGATTACAGGGTGGACACGCTGCTGACAGACGGTCAGTTGCCCGCCCACGAAGCGTCGCTCTTCGTAGAGGACACCTATACACCCCTGTCGTGGTTGCGTCTGAACCTCGGTCTGCGCGGCAGTCTATATGCCATTCAGGGGAAAGTCTATCCCTCGCTTGAACCCCGTATCGGCATACGTGCCCTCGCTTTCAAAGGTTTTGCCGTCAAGGCAGGCTACTCATATATGTCGCAGTACGTGCACCTGCTTTCCAACTCCTCCGTTTCTCTGCCAACCGACCTATGGGTTCCTGTCACCAAACAGATTCTGCCGATGCGCTGTATGCAAGTGGCAGGCGGACTGACCTACGATGTAATGGGGCAGGTGGAACTTTCCGTTGAAGGCTACTACAAACGGATGATCAACCTTATCGAATACCGCGACGGGGCATCCTTTATCGGCACCACCGAAGGCTGGGAGCAAAAAGTCTGTATGGGCGACGGCTGGAGTTACGGGGTCGAGTTCCTTGCCCAGCGCAAAGCGGGCAGACTGACCGGCTGGATCGGTTACACGTGGTCACGCTCGATGCGGCAGTTCGACCGCGAAGGACAGACCATCAATTTCGGCAAACCCTTCCATGCCAAGTACGACCGCGAACACGACCTGAGCGTCACCCTGCAATACGCCGTCACCAAGCATATCGACCTGAGTACCACTTTCGTCTATGGCACAGGTACACGCGCTACTCTCGGCACACAAACCTACTATGACCCGCTCTCCGGTCAGACGCTTACCTACATACCCGAGCGCAACAACTACCGTATGCCCGACTACCACCGCCTTGACCTCGGCGCCACTTTCCATTATCCACTACGCCGTCACCCCGAATGGCAGTCCGTATGGAACGTCAGCATCTACAACGTCTATAACAATATGAACCCGTTCCTGCTCTACCAGGACTCCGGCAAGATGTACAAAGTGTCCATCTTCCCTCTGCTGCCGTCTGTCAGTTACACGTTCAAATACTAACCGCCCGACCGATGAGAATACGATATTTTCTTTCTCTGCTGCTTCTGTCCGCACTCGTTTCCTGCCGCACGGAGGTGGAATACAACGGCGAGGTAACCGATCCGAAGTTCGTGGTCTTCGCCCAAACGGCTCTGCTTCCCGACACGCAACTGCACTGCTGCTTTGTTCAGCAAAGTACGTTCTTCCTCGATGATGAACAGAAATGGAAGCCGTTGGGCGATGCCACAGTGGAATGGCAGGTGAACAACGGAAACCGCCATTCTTTCGCGTTCAACTCCGACAGCGATGCCTATCAGCCGACGGTGGCTCTTCCGCAGGTGACAGCGGGCGACCGCGTGACGATGCACGTGTCCCATCCGCGCTATGGTGTCACTTCCGCCACACAGACCGTACCCGCCATACAGCCGATGCAAGTGACGGGTATGACCGTCCACAACGACACCCTATCCGAATACTACGAGCAGACGGAAGATTCTTCCATTCACGTGGTTCAATGCAGACAGCGGATAGAACTGGAACTGACCCTTCCCCCCTACCCTTTCCATAACGATGACGTGGTGCGGATTGCTGCCAAAGCCGAGTATCGTCCCGCTGCCGATTCTACGTACCGACGCAATGCATACTTAAGCAGCAAGGAGCCTTTGTTCCGTACCCTGACCACTGATGGCGACTGGGGGATTATTGATGACATCAGCTCGCTCTTTGACGATGAGATACGCTATGATGCCTTTTATTTCCCCGTATCGTTCACAGAGCGGGAACAGAAAGCGGAAATGACTGTCTATACGCCGTCAAGCAGGGAACTGCCATCGGTCCTTCTTCTTACCGTCCACACCATGACGCACGACACGTGGCTGTACTATGTGTCCGTCAGACAACAATCGGCTCTCACAGGTTCCATCCTCGGGCTCGGACAGGAAGAGCAGGTGCAGGTGTACGGCAATTTTGAGGGTGATGTGATTGGTGTCTATACCGTCACGACTGCACAGACCCACGCAATTGCTCTCTTTGACCAACAACCATAAACCATGTACGGATTCCTTATCTCAAACCAGCCGATAAAGGCGGCATTCCCTTGTTCCGAAGGACGGGTGCCCTGTCTTGAAAGACAATGGGACAGCAACAATTTGCACATCCGCCAGGTTACTTTGGACAAGTTCAGCGGCGACAAACTCTTTTTCGACTGCGATGATTATTTCCTTGCCACGGAAGGTGTCCTGCTCAACCTTGCCGAACTGAAGCAAACGTATCATACCGACGATGCCGCCGCGTTGTTGGTCATGCTGTACGAGCAATCGGGCGAGACGTTCTTCCGCGTTCTGCGCGGCTCGTTCAGCGGCATTTTCTACGACAAGCGCAAAGACCTGCTACTCGTGTTCACTGACCAGCAGGGGAGCAAGACGCTGTTTTATGACACGCGGAACGGGGGTATCCTTGTCAGTTCGTCGCTTCCGTGGTTAGCAGCACAATGCGGACGCACAGAATGGAGCGAAGCCGGGCTATTAGAACTGCTCACGTTCGGCTACTCGCCATCCTGCCGCACCGTATTGGACGGTGTACTGCGTGTCGGGGCAGGCAACTATCTACGTATAGAGCATGACCGGATACAGGAACTCGCCTATCACCGCTTTACCAACCGCCACTGCCGCCACACCACCAACGAGACGCTCCGCAAGACGGATGAACTGTTCCGACAGGCGGTTAGACGTGTCACGGACAAGAACACCGAATATGGTTACGGTCAGTTCATCCCGCTGAGCGGGGGACTGGACTCACGTATGATAACCCGCGTGGCGAAGGAAACGACTTCCGAGCCAATCCGCAGTTTCACCTACGCCGAAACCGGATCTCTTGATGAGATTCTGGCAGGACAGGTGGCTAAAGCGTTCGGAACCGAATGGACGTTCCAGCCGTTGGACGGAGGCGATTTCCTCAAACGGATAGACGAGGCAGTGCTGCGCAGCGACATGCAGCTCTGTTACGCCGGTCCCGCAGAGAGTTATAACGCCCTGCTCCGTCTGCCGCCCGAACAAACCGGCATCATCCCTACCGGCGTGGGCGGCGACAACCTGTTCATATCGCTGTTCCACCGCACCTACCGCCATTATTCCTACGGCGATTTCTCCCTGTCGGGCTGCTACTATCCGGAGCAGAATGCGCTTATCCCCGCTGACTATCTTAACCGTTACGAGAATAAGAACATCCATTCGCTCTATACACGTATCTTCTTCTGCCATAATTTCGGCGCGCCGCTTGCCTACCAGTGCGAGGCAGAGAGTTATTCGGTGTTTATGGACGTGGACCTGATGGAATACGTTCTGGGCATACCCGAACGGGAACGCAGTAACTACCGTTTCTACGACCGATGGGTGATGACATTCTATCCGGATGCCACCCGCATCCTTCACAACGGACACCGGATAGGGCGACGCGAACCGGTCATCGACCTTTTCGGTCACAGTATGCCCGTGTTAGAGGTTCCGCGCCGCGCCCTGCTCTATATGCTGCGGAAAGCGGGCTTCTCCATCGTGCAGAAACCCGATGCAAGCAAGTCGCCTAACCCGACCGAACAGTGGCTGTCAGAGAACAGCGGTCTGCGGCAGTGCTGGGACGCGTATTTCGCCGCGAATATAGGCCTATTAGACTCCATGCCCCGGCTACAGGAGCACGTCCGCGCCCAGTATGAGAACCTGCAGGACTGCCAACAGCGTTTCCATGCTCTGACCGTTCTATCTGCCGTCAGACAGTTGAGTGCATCCGTGAAGGACATGAAGGTATAGGACTTCACGCGGATAAAGCAATACATCGTACGTCAAAGATCACTTGCAGTTTGGGTGCGGTTGGTCTGCTTCCGCCCCATCGTTCCGCAGCGCAATGTTGCGGCAAACGTCGTACATAGGTGATAGCACTCTGCTACACGAACAGAAACAGAAAAAAGAAAACATCCTGTACGACAGATGTCCCTTCCCGTTCTTATCCGCCTGTGCACAAGGCGGATAACACGTCTGACTGCCACTTGTAATACGCCTCACGGCGTGAGATTATTTCCACTGAAATGACGTGCAAAGATAATACATTTTCGGGCGAAATGCAATACCTTCTTAAGAAAAGTAAACTCTTTTTTCGACTTTATTAGGAAACAGGGCATAAAAAAGTTGTCCCATCTTAAGAAAAGGGAAGTTTTAGGGTTATGATTTCAAGTTGCAAATTGCAAATTGCAAATTTAAGGGAAGGGGAAAGAACATTTGAACCCGAATCAGATTCGGGGCTAATTAACAAAGAAAAAGGCGGCTCTGGGGAGCCGTGTCTGAATACTATTCAGACGTAATGGACGAAGAAAAAAGCGGCTCACAGCCGCTATAATAGAAAGGGTTGCGAATTAAATTCGCAGGCAATAAAAGAAAAAAGACAGAAGGCTATCCGTGCAGGTAGTCTTGGGTGGTAAAAAAAGCAGGACCGTTGCTATCGAATAATATCATAAGGACATGGCAAGGGGTTAGCGTTTTAGGGCGGTGATTATCTCTTCATCGGCAGGGAGCCAAGTGACGGATTGCAACTCCTCCGGCTTTAACCACTTGGCAGCTTCGTGCTCCAAGAGAATATAACCGTGGGCTTGTTCTTTGCCTCTTTCGGCTTGAGTTTTATTCCTTGATCCTTGTTCTTTATTCCGTGAAGATTGTTGTTTTAAGCGGCACTTGAAACAATGCATGGTAAGATGGAAAGAAGGATAGTCGTAGTCGATGGTGCGCAACAGGTCACCAACATCAATCTCCGCGTCCAACTCTTCTCTTATCTCGCGCTTTAACGCTTCTTGGGGCGTTTCTCCAGGCTCCATCTTGCCGCCAGGAAACTCCCACCAATCCTTCCACTCGCCATACCCCCGTTGCGTAGCAAAGATACGCCCCTGCCCGTCAAAGATTACCGCTGCAACTACTTCTATGGTTTTCATTCGTCCAAAATGTCCTACAATGATTCAACATTATAATTCCTGCATCGTGCGATTAGCGTCTTGCCGCTACGGGAACAACAAGATCGAACTTTTGCACGCTGCCTGCCGCTATCAACTATTTGCGTTGCAAAGATACGACTTTGTCGGCAGGTATGCAAATGTAAGTCGGTTTTTTTGTACAGAAAGCAGAGATTGCAAGGTGTCTATAAAACGCAGGGGGATAGGAAGAAACGTTTTCTCTGTGACGGCAAGGGGAGTAGCGCCCGCAAGAATGCGAGCGAAATGAAACATACAGAGAGCGTTATAGGATGCGGAAGAAGGAACAAAAGGGTACGGTGAGGGTACGGTTTGGTTTCGGTATCGTCAGGCGAATCACCCGCTAATCACCCGCTAATCACCCGCTAATCACCCGCTAATCACCCGCTCGTGCTTGCTGGCGTATAGGACGAAAATGCTATGCAAACGGCAGACTGTAACAAGCAAGACAGGGAGGGGAAACTAACAGGACAGGCAAGTTGAACAAACAGACAGAACAAGCAGACAGGCTGTCCGGTGAACAACACCTGACAGCCTGTTGAAAAAGATGTATCAGTATCCAAAGGGGATACCAAAAATATGCGCACACTACTCGTATGCGCACACGGTTCGATTATACGACTCCGCTGAAGCCCATGAAAGCCATAGCGAGAAGTCCGGCGGTCAGCAATGCGACGGGCGTGCCCTCCATTGCCTTCGGCACCTTGTTCATCGCCAGCTGCTCGCGTATGCCTGCAAAGAGGACAAGCGCAATGGCAAAGCCTATAGCGGTAGCGAACGCGAAGACCGTACCCTGCAGCAGGTCGGCTTCCGCGCCGGGAATCTTGGCAGCCCATGTGCCGTTCGCCACCAGAATAGCCACACCGAGGATGCAGCAGTTGGTGGTAATCAGCGGCAGGAACACACCGAGCGCCTGATAGAGCGACGGAGAAATCTTCTTGAGCACAATCTCAATCATCTGCACCAGCGCGGCGATGACGAGAATGAACAGAATGGTCTGCAAGAACTCCAGTCCGAAGGCAACCAGCACGTACTTCTGGAGCAGATAGGTGACGATAGTGGCCAGGGTGAGGACGAACGTAACCGCTGCGCCCATACCTACCGCCGTACTGATGCGCTTGCTGACACCCAAGAACGGGCATATACCCAAGAACTGGCTGAAGACGATATTATTGACAAATATCGCACTTATTATAATCAAAAAATATACCATAATTGTTCAGGTGTTTATTTGATTAAACTGATTAACTCCTTAACTTGTTGACTGCTGCCATCAAGAATGCGAGGGCGATGAAGGCACCCGGCGCAAGGACGAAGATGAGCATACCGTAGTTGTCAGGATAGACCGTCTGACCAAAGAACATACCCGTTCCGAGCAGTTCGCGGACGGCACCAAGAATAGTGAGCGCAATGGTGAAGCCCAAGCCCATACCTACTCCGTCCAGCAGCGACAGCCCGACGTTGTTCTTCGCGGCAAACGCCTCGGCGCGACCCAATACGATACAGTTGACCACAATCAGAGGGATGAAGAGACCGAGGGTCTCATAGATGGCAGGCACATACGCCTGCATCAGGAGCTGCACCATCGTCACGAACGAGGCGATCACCACTATATAGGCGGGGATATGCACCTTGTCAGGAATCAGGTTGCGCAAGAGCGATATGACCACATTGGAGCAGACCAGGACGAACATCGTCGCCAGTCCCATCGACATGCCGTTGACAGCGGATGTCGTAGTGGCGAGCGTAGGACACATACCGAGTACCAAGCCGAAAGTGGGGTTCTCGCGTAGCAGTCCGTTGGTAAATGTATTCAGTGCTTTACTCATAATTAAGAGTTTAGATGTTTAGGTGTTTAGACGTTTATTGCTCTGACGTTTCGCATACGGGTTCGGAGTTTTCAGAGTTCTCGGAGTTTTCGGAAGAATCGGAGATTTCGGAAACCTCTGAAGACTCTCTGACTTGCTGGGAGGCACCGGTGGCGGCTTCTACAGGCGAAGCGGCGACGGTGTTGTATGCGCGGTTGACGGCTTTGAGGAAAGCGCGGGAGGAGATGGTGGCAGCCGTGATAGCGTCCACTTCGCCGCCGTCTTTCGAGACAACGAACTGACGGTCAGCGGGGTTGCTGCCGAGGATGTTCTGCCCCTTTTTGTCCGCGTTCTTGAACCAGGCGACCATCTTGTCGCCCAAGCCGGGGGTCTCCTGATGCTCCAGCACTTCGTAGTTGACGACATTGCCCTGTTTGTCAAAGCCTATCATCACCTTGAACTTGCCGCCGAAACCGTTCTCTTCGGTCTCCACGGCTGTGGCAATCCATTCGCCATCCTTGTACGCCTTGTGGAGGGTCATGCCGTCTCTCTTTTCGGGTGCGGCAATCTCCATACCTTCCACTGCGGGCAGCACGGAGGTGATCGCCGCCTCCTGCTTCTGCTTTTTCTGAAGGTCGATAGGTTCTTTGGTCATCACGTACAGTCCGCCGAGCAGGGCTGCAGCCGCCAGCGTCACCAGCGTGAGCGACAGCATCATATTGGTAAGATTCGATTCCAATCGTTTCATAATACGTCCTCCTTATTTCTTTTTCTCCCCAAAGCGTTTGGGACGGATATACATATTGAGCAACGGCGTAACGGCGTTCATGATAAGGATGGCGAACGACATACCCTCGGGATATGCGCCCCAGGTACGGATAACCATCACAATCAAGCCGATACCGATACCGAAGATAATCTTGCCCCACGGGGTCATCGGGCTGGTCACATAGTCGGTCGCCATAAAGAACGCGCCGAGCATCGCGCCGCCGGTAAGGAGCGTATAGCCAATGTACTGGCCTGCCGTCATCCCTTCGGGACAGCCGATGCAGGCGAACACAGCCATTGTGGCAAGGATGCTGACGGGTATGTGCCATGTGATGACGCGGGTGCAGATGAGGAAGACACCTCCGATGAGGAGAGCGAGTGCGCACACCTCACCGAGCGAGCCGCCCATCCAGCCGATGAACAAGTCCCAGAGGTCGGGCAGCTGGCCCACCAGGCTGTCGTTGCCGTTCTTCACAATCTGCTTCATCGCGGCAAGCGGTGTGGCGCCCGTCTCCGCGTCCACATAACCGCCATTGAAGCCTTGCGGCAACGGCCATGTGGTCATCTGCACAGGGAAGGAGATGAGCAGGAACACACGCCCCACGAGAGCGGGGTTGAAGGGGTTCTGCCCCAGTCCGCCGAAGGACATCTTGCCGATGCCAATCGCTACCAGCGCGCCGATAACCACAATCCACCACGGGAGGTTGCTCGGCAGGTTGAAGGCGAGCAGCAGACCGGTCAGGACGGCTGATAGGTCGCCGATGGTCGGCCGGGTCTTGAGTATATACTTGGCAATCAGCCACTCAAACAGCACGCAGGCTGCTATGCTGATGCAAGCGGTGATGAGCGCTCCCCATCCGAAGGCGACTACCGACATAACGTATGCCGGCAGCAGCGCCACGATGACGAGCAGCATATTGCGCCGCACACTGTCGCCACTATGGACGTGGGGTGCAGGGGCTACAATCAGATTTTTCATATTCACTTTGGATTACTTGTTTATACATTAACCGGTTACTTCTTCTGTGCCGCCTGTCGGGCGCGTATGATGCCTCCGACCTGCGCCTTGCCCATGCGTATGTAGTCCAGCAGGGGACGGTGGCTGGGGCAGGTGAAGAGGCAGCAGCCGCAGTCGATGCAGTCCATCACGTCGTGCTGCTCCATCTCGTCCCACATCTGCAGCTCCGCCTGCTTGGCGAGCAGGTACGGCTCCAGTCCCATCGGGCATGCGCTGACGCACTTGCCGCAGCGGATGCAGTTCTCCGGCTCGGTGCGGCGGCTCTCCGCCTCGGGCAGGAAGAGCAGGCCGCTGGTGCGCTTGTTGGCGGGCATGTCGATGTTGTTCATGGCGCGTCCCATCATCGGTCCGCCGCCGATAATCTTGCCCGTGTCCGCAGGTACGCCGCCCGCCATCTCGATAACCTGCGAGAGAGGCGTGCCGAAGCGTACCAGGTAGTTGCCCGGTTTGGCGAGGCTCTTGCCGGTGACGGTCATCACACGCGAGATGAGCGGTTTGCGTTTCTGCACCGCCTCATAGACGGCATAGATGGTTGCCACGTTGTCCACCACGGCCCCTACCTCGATAGGCAGCGCGCCGGAGGGCACCTGGCGGCGGATGCATGCGTCAATGAGCTGCTTCTCGCCGCCTTGCGGGTATTTGAGTTTGAGCGGGCGCACCTCCACGCCGAGCGTCTTGGATGCCAGCTCCTGCATACGCGCGATGGCGTCGGGCTTGTTCTTCTCTATACCGATGACGGCTTTCTGTATGCCGAGAGCACGCATCAGCAGCTGGATGCCAATCATGATCTCCTCGCCGTGCTCCAGCATGAGCTGATGGTCGCAGGTGAGGTAGGGTTCGCACTCCACACCATTGACAATCAGCACTTCGGCTTTCTTCCCGGGAGGAGGCATCAGTTTGACGTGCGTGGGGAAGCAGGCGCCTCCGAGTCCCACGATGCCGGCATCGGCAATGCGGTCGATGATCTGTTTGGGTTCGAGGTTGAACTCGCGGATGACATCCGGCGTGCGGTCAATCGTCTCAAGCCACTCGTTGCCTTCCACGTCCATAAAGATGGCGGGCATACGCATTCCCCACGCATCCACTGTCGAGTCAATCTTGGTGATGGTGCCGCTGAAGGGCGAATGGATATTCGCGCTGACGAAGCCGCCCGCCTTGGCAAGCAGTTCGCCGGCTTTCACTTTCTGCCCTTTCTCCACCACGGGCTGCGCCGGCGCGCCGATATGCTGCACCAGCGGGATGACGGCTTTCTGCGGCAGCGGACACTCGGTAATGGGCTGATGGGCTGAGTAGATCTTGTTGTCGTGCGGATGAACACCGCCTATACGGAATGTATTCATGCTTGTTCCTCCTTCTTTTCAGGTTGTACATTGGCGGGAGCGGCCGGAGCGGCAGGTGCGCTCTGATTGGCGGGAGTCTCCGCCGCAGGTTTGGCAGCGGGTCTCGGCGGGAAGTTGATGGCGTGGATGGCGCCGGTGGGGCATACCGCCTCGCACTTGCGGCACAGACGGCATTTCTCCGGGTCAATGTACGCCACGTTGTTCTCCACGATGATGGCGTCGAATCCGCACTCTTTCTGGCACTTGCCGCAGCCGATGCAGGCGTTGAGACACGCTTTGCGCGCCGGTGCGCCTTTGTCCTTGTTCACGCACATTACCACCATTCTGCGGCTCTTCGGCCCCTTCTTGCGGAGTTCGATGATGTTCCTCGGGCAGGCTTTCACGCACTTGCCGCAAGCGGTGCATTTCTCCTCGTCCACCACGGGCAGTCCCGTCTTCGGGTCCATCGAGAGCGCGCCGAACTGGCAGGCTGCCACGCAGTCACCACAACCGAGACAGCCAAACGGACATGCCGTTTCGCCGACATAGAGGCTGTGTTCGATACGGCAGCTGCGCACTCCGTCGTACTCGCTGGTACGTGGCCGCGCCTCGCATACGCCGTTGCAGCGGACAACAGCCACCTTCGGGTCAGCGGCCGCCGCCTCCATACCGAGGATAGCACCCACTTTCTCCATCACGGGCGCGCCTCCCACAGGGCAGAGCAGACCGTCGAGCGAAGTGGCTTTCACGCACGCCTCCGCCAGTGCTCGGCATCCGGCAAAGCCGCAGCCGCCGCAGTTGGCTCCGGGCAGAACCTCCTGTACAAGGTCGATGCGCGGGTCTTCCTCCACCTTGAACTTCTGGGCTATCAGGTACAGCAGCAGCGCCGCCACCAGTCCTGTGATGCCCAAAACAAGTAAAGCAATCAAGATTAAGTCCATAACTTATTAGTTTATTGGTTTATAGTTTATGAGTTTAGATGTTGTTTAATTGGTTTAAGATGTTTATTAGTTTATTGGTTTATTGGTTTAGATGTCTGACTGTGAAAGAGAACACTTTTTTGAGTTTGCGGGAGGCAAGTCCCAGAACAAGAAAATAACCGGCGGCAGCTGCGAGAGCCACGACACCGGTTACGGCTTCGTTGTGAATGTACATAGTGAGGAGAGCGAGTGTGACAATGATGACCGCGAATGGCAGGACGTAGGCGAGAAGGACGGCTTTCATACCGAGTCGTTCCTGCACAAGCACTTCCACCTGTTCGCCGATGCTGTATGTCCCGTCTGTGGCGGTGCAGTCAATCAGTTTCTCCTGTGCGTCAGCGGACGCGCAAAAGCCTTTCGCCTTGCATGCTGAGCAAGCGCTTGCCTGCTCGATGCGGACGCGGACGCTGTCGCCATTGACAGCCACCACTTCGCCGCTGTGACGGATTGTTTTTGACGCGGACGCTCTGCCCGCAGCCGTTTCTTCTTGTTGCATTGCCTTGCCTGTGCGCTTCCGGGAGACCGTGTCATTGTCCGCTCCGGAATATGTATCGCGCAAAAGTACGGCTATTTGCCGATACGGCAAAACAAATTTTCGCACTTTCTGTGATTATGTTCGGGACAGGGTTTTCAACAGGTTTTCATATCCGGCAAAATGGAAGAAAACTCTGTGCCGATTAGCAGTCAGCAGAATTACGAAGGAGATGGCTTATGGCAGGAGTAGTCATACGGTGCGGGTACGGTCGAACATGTTTCGAATAAGCACTATCCTACGGTAATCCTTCGGTTATCCTTCGGTTATCTATCGGTTATCCTACGGTGTTGCTTGCTGTTTGGAGGCTTCGCTGTTGGGGACTGCGTGTTGATTACTACGTGTTGATTACTTCGTGTTGGGGAGTGAAGGTTGATTGATTCCTGTAAAAAGCGATGCTCCGGCGGCGATTGATTTCGCTACCAGAACATCGGAATGTACAATGTCTATTCAGACGGAGCGGTAATCAGTCCACCCGCTCGCCTTGTGTGTTGTAGGTCTTGCCGTTGCGACGGATATAGAGGATGCCGTTGGAAATGTATTTGACTGCCTGTGAATTGTCAATCATCAACTCTCCATTGTCAATTGTCCATTCTCCATTATCCACACCATCCACCATAATCCGCACACGCTGCGGAATCAAAGGCTCATCGTCATCATCGCCATCGCCAATCGGCACCATGACTGTACTGCTGCGGAAGAAGCCGCGATAAGCTCGGATGGATGTTCCTGTAGTCAGGTTCGGGTAATAGAGTTTGTTGTCCTTCAAACCGAGATAGAAGTTGCCGTTGTTGGCTGAACCTATCAACTGACCCGTGCGGAGCGTGCCGACCAAGTAGATGCTGCCGCGACCTGAGTTGTCGTTATAACCTTCCAGGTCGGTGATGTCGAATTTGTCCGCAGAGGTGTTGATGGTCACGTTTGAGAATACAAACGAGGTTTTGGTTGCCAGTTTGGCATTGGCGTTGACAATGTAGCCCTTGCCAGCCTCGATGGAATGCGCCACAGCGAAATAGACGGTCAGTTCAGAGCCTGCCGTTTCCGCGTAACGGAACTCATAGACACGGCCGTTCATACCAAGAGCCATCATCTGCCCTTTGCTTACGTTGAACGGCAGACAGAGCGTGGACCAGTTGCCTTGTGCGAACTGGCGGTTGAGGGTTGCGTTGACGGTGTAGCCGTTGTAGACATCCGCGAAAGCGTCGTAGTAGTCGCTGCTTTCGTTCTCTTTCAGCGTGATGTTGTGATAGCGTACACGGAGGGTGAACGTTACGATGGAGTCGCAGCCGTTGGCTCTTTTCAGGGTCACAGTCTGTGTCCCCGCTCCCGTGAAGGTTATGCCTTCCCACATGTAAGGCAGGTCATTCTCGTCGATGAGCGCACCATCGGTCGTCTCGATGTTCTCACATTCGGGCGTGTAGTCATCATTCAAGTCGCGCAGTGAGACGTTCTCAAGCCACGAGCCTTCGCTGTCCTCCGACTCGGAGTTGCCAGATGCGTCAGGGGTATAGACCTCGTCGTTGCCGATGATGACGATATTCTCGTAGATGCTGCGGAAGAGCATTTCCGGATTAAGACCGAAATCAACGTTCATCCCCGCCATCTTTGCGACAGACACGGCCGTTGAGTAGTCCACTCCGAGAACCTCCATCAGCAGGTCGTTGAAAGCGTCTATTCCGTCCTGCACCTCGGTGTCATAGTAGAATACATCCTCGTCGCCACGTGAGAGTGCGCAGAGAGCCTTGCGCATCTGTACGTCGAGATACTGGTGTGTGACTCTTCGGATGCCGGCGGCGTCATAACTGTTGATTTTGTCCATATCCAGATACATCTTGAGCAAGGGGAACTTGTTGACGACCGCCTTTATCTCGCCGATACGTTCGTAAAGCGTGGTGGCGAGCGTGTTGAGGGCGCTGTTGGCAAGTACGGTGTCACGCTGGTAGCCTTCCTCCTGGTACTTGGTTATCTCGTCACCAACGAGGGAGATAACGCCTTTGTCCGTGTCCAGCGTGCCTACGCGCAGAGGACTGGGATAAGAACTGGTGGAGCCAGTGGAGATGTCGTAGAGGGTGCCGTACTCGTTAGAAGTGATGTGAGCAGCGGTATGGAGGTGTGCGTGACCAGTGAAGACCACATGAACGTGCGCGGCGAGCAACTGCTGCTGGATATCGCTCAGGGGAATCATGCCGTCGGTCATATTGGCGATGTGGTTCTTGTCAATGAACGACTGGCCATTGATGTGCTCCATAACGGGATGGTGCGCCATCACGAGGATGTTCCTGCGTCCGTCCTTGTATGCCTTCGCGGTGCACTGCCGGAGGAAGTTCATCATTCCTTCGGTGAAGCCGCCTGCCGACTTGTGGCCACCGATATTGGACTGGTTGGTATTCAGGCCGATGATGGCGATATTGCCAGGCAGATACGCCATATAGGCGAGCGAGTCTGTGCCTTCGTCAAGGCGCATAACAGCATCCCCGTAGCCGAAATCCGAGTATAGGCTCGCGAAACCGGTGGCGGACAGGTTGGCTGTTTTCACGCCCGCGCCGGAAGAGTAATCCTTGGCTCCCGGGTCGGATATGTCGTGGTTGCCCGGGATGACGAATACCTGAATACCAGCGGCTTCCAGTTCTGCGAATCGCTGCGCCACGTACTGGTGGTTCTGCAGTTCGCCGTTGTAGGTGAGGTCGCCCGGCACGAGCAGGAAGTCGGGGGCGTTGTCCTTGACGCGCTGGATGGCGAGGTCGAAGAGCTCCTGCGAGTGCTCGACCATCTTCGGGTCGTTGTAGAACACTTCGGGGTGGTTCTGGTCCCACAGTCCGTTCACCATCACGTGCATGTCACTCATTACCATAAAGGTTTTCTCATCGGCATAGGCGAACGCGCTTGCCAAGAGCAAAAGAGAGATAAGTGTTTTTTTCATAGCGGATTATATTTTGATTAAGGTTCTTTCAATGGACGCGGCCATGGCATAGACGCTTTCTTTTTCCGGCGGCAAAGGTAGTGATTGTTTTTGCATTGCACAACTTATTTTTTTCCATGCGTTGCGCGTATTGGGAACGATTGGAAGTCAGGCGGGTTAGCGGGGCAACTGTTCATTGCTGATACGGACATCAACGGATATCAATAGACGTCAACGGATGCGCCACTGAGAATCTCAATCTCCACGCGACGGTTCATCTGACGATGCTCGTCCGAGTCGTTGGCTACGATAGGGTCTTTCTCTCCCCGTCCGATAGTCCTTATACGGGTAGGGTCAATACCCCGTTTCACCATCTCCTGTTTCACACTATTAGCCCTGCCTTCGGAGAGCCGCTGGTTGTAGTCGTCCTTGCCTACGTTGTCCGTATGACCGATGATGAGGATGCGTTTTTCAGGGTTCTCGTCCAGCATCAAGAACAACTCCTGCAATGCCGCTTCTGACGAAGGCAGAATGTTCGTCTTGTTGGTAGCGAAATAGAGGTCTTTCAGCACAAAGCGACGTACCTTGACCGGCTCCAACTGCACTAACAGCATATCCTGCGCGTTCCTAACCGTCACACAAGTATCCCTATAGCCCTCTGCGTTGGCGCAAACGGTATAAGTTCTGCGGTTATCGACAAGCGCAGAGAGTGTCTGTGCCGCGCTGTCCAATGCGGTAGTTGCGATGATGTCGCCTCCTTCGTCCAGCACGGATACCTGTGCCTTAACCAGTCGTCCCGTCCTTGCATCGACTACCTGCGTGCGTAGCGAATGCTTCGGATAAAGAGCAATACGGACGGTGTCATCCATGTCGCTGTGGGTGATTTTGACCGGCTCTACAGGGAAGTAGTCAGGGTGGGTGGCTGAGATGATGTATTTACCCGGTGCGTAAGACTTGACTACACGCCCGTGCTTGGAGTCGGTAGTCCTGACAACGGGCTTCTTTTTCTTCCGTGCGGACTGTGTTGTTACCGTTGCGCCAGCAATGTGTCTGCCGGTAGTTTCGTCGCTAACGAAAGTCAGTATAGACGGATAATGCGCCGTCTCTTTTTTCTGCTTCTTTCCAGGCAGGTCAAACAAGACTGCAAACTTCAAGCCTGCAAAGACAGGAATCATCCGTGCTTGAGCGAAGGTCACTGCTTCGGAAGTAGATGAAAGACGTATGTCCGCCTCGTTACCGAGGTCGCAGAACTGCGGCATATTGTCCGGCGTATAGTTCATCACGCCTACATCCACAAATGCCGACAACTGACAATGACCATAGTCTTTGAAACTCCTTTTCTGCTTCTGTTGTCCCTTACCCTTGCTCTTGGGCTGCGAGGAGGGCTTATGGAAGTCATATCCAAGTTCCAACGAGACCATCGGATTAAAGCGGTTAGCCAGTCTGCCGCTTCCGCTTGCCTGTCCGGCAAGGAGATTATGGTTAGGCATATCGGTGTAATAATCTATCGCCTGCGCGTCATAAATGACTTTGTCCACGTCGCTCTTTATACTATAATCCACCATCAGCGGGTATGCCAATTTGGCTCCCGCCATAACGAAGAAGCCTTTGTACTTCCCTCCGAACATTATCGCCGCTGCCACGTCCAGTGCCGTCTGCTGTTCGCTGATATTGCGGAAGCGGTATCCCGTAAACATCTCCTCCGTAGGAAAACGCATACGCTGCGTGATGTCGAAGTATCCTTTGCGTATGTTCAGTCCATACCGCGCCTCTACACCGAGATTAAAAAGGAAAGCGCCACGGCTGTACGTTCCGTGCTCAAGCTGATACGCCAGTCCGAGTCCTCCCATCGGTCCGCCAATGTTCTGCAACCTGCGGTCGTTCTTAAGCAGATTGTCGTACCCTGCCAAAACATACGCGCCAAGACGGTTGGATGTTGCCACGCTCTCCTGCGGCTCATTCTGCCTGTCTTCTTTCGGTGCAGGAGGTGCCGCTAACAATTGCAGGCACACAAGGCAACATACGGCTGCTACTATGGTTCTCATCTTTCTCATGGCTTCACAATGATTTTGGTGGTTGTTTTTGTTCCTTCCACGCCGTTGAAGACGAGTGCATATACCCCTGCATCAGTTATATGCGTAGAGAGGTCAATGGTAAAGACACCATTGCCTGCGGGCGGACAGAAGGGCTTGCGGTATAACAGGTTGCCGTCGGTATGGTAGAGGAAATACGTGCCGCATATATTCGTCTCTACCTTTACCGTCATGTTGTCCTGCGAGAGGACTGTAGGCGTGACGGTAATAAAGGGTTCGATAAATTCCCCTCCTTCGGTCTTATCGGTCATAGGAGCCGGATAGAAAGGACAGGTGGTCATCGTCACTCCGTCATCTGCGCGTGTCAGTTCCGCCCAGTATGCTTCGCCGTAAGCAAGGGAAGGTGACACATATACATACGTACCTTGCTCTCCACGTCCCTCTATCGGCGTGCCTTCATGGAACCAGCGTACAGAGGAGAACGTGTAACCGCCGTTGTAGTCTTCATTACGGAGAGTGAACAAGTCGTTCCATCGTTGGAGTATGAGCCAAGATGGATAGCGTACGGCAAACGCCTGTATTATGGTATAGTTGATTCCGTTTTTATAGGTCAGGGTGATTTCAAGCGTATAGAAATCGGGTCTTACGTAATGCGTTGAATCAGCCGCATCTTTGGGCAGCGGAATGGCTATGTCCGCCGTGGAGGATGTGCTGAACGTACCTTCGTACTTGGGCAGGAAACCTTGTGCAACGGCTTTAGCATCGAAGGCGACTGAATAGGCAATCGGAATCTCTTCCGCAAACGTCATCTGTATATCCAGAGTGTTGTCGTCCGCACAGACATCTGGAATGGTAACGGTTACTCCCATTTTGTCCGAGTTATTGTGATAGAGGGCTGTATAGGTAGCATCTCCAGTCACAGAAGTCAGTTCGGGCGACCAACCGATAAAGGTAAATGTATCTTCGCCATCGTCAGGTCTGACAGGCGTGTCACCTTTGTACTCGGGCATGGTGCCGAAGTCTTCAAGGCTGCTCTGCAATACCGTCCCGTCATAATTGACAAAGGTAACGGTATATCTCTTCTCGACATAAACAGTTACCGTTTTCGATACTTCACAAGCACCGTTGCCTAATTCCTCCAAACGGATTTCATCGATGGCAAAGTCGTTGCCATTTCCGTTATTGTTTTGATTGAGAATACATAGCCGAGCCGTGGTGTTGCTGCCGCTATACCATATACCGTAATTAATAGACCATTGGTACAGCACATCGGGAGAGTGGAGTATCGGTCCTAACTGAGTGTTGTTGATGGAGAATTGCAACAAAGCGTATTGACCTTGCGAATAAGAATCGAGACAAGACATCACTTGTGCGGAAAAGGCATAATATGTATCGGGTGTTACGTTAATGTCCTGCTGCCATAGAATGCTGTTGGGAGTTGTCGTACCATCAATAATCATCATATTTCCAGACCCTCCATACGCTTTGTGGGAAGCAGCATTTTTCCACAACGCCTGTACATCGTCGGAGATTGTAAACTTGCCTTTTCCGCTGCCGCTTGTAGCAGTATAAGGGCTAAAGTATCTCAAATCAGTAATAAAGCCGACATTCCCCAAATCAAAATCGCCGTTATAGACCAAGTTGGCATCCTTGTCAGAAGACATCTTATATCCGGTGACGGTATAAGAAGTAGTGGCAGCAGGCTTGGCATAGATGAGGTTGTCACTCGTCTTAATAATGGTGTTTTCAGGTTCCCATCGGTAAAAATCCGCCCCTTGAGCCCACATCAGAGCCGAATCACCGGGCATAATGGTAGTATCCTGTCGCACAGTGACAGATGGCAACGAGAGATGCAACACATTGACAGAGTCACAGCCCAGACTGTTTACCAATGTGTCATAATAAATACCGATTTCGGCAATGTTCTTCCCATTCCAGATATACGTATCCCCTTCGCAAATTGTGGCGTAAAAATGCTTTTCCTGCGAGGCACAGTCGTCAGTAACAGAAAGGGAAGACACATAGTCGGTATGCGTTGACAAATTCGGCACCGCGAACAAAGACTCAGTGTCCGTTTGGGCATATAACATCCCAACACAGAACGCAAATAAGAATGTAAATATTTTCCTCATAGAATGTCAGTGTTTTATCCTGTTACTTATTTTGCCTACTCACTTATGGCTTTTCGGCGGCAAAGGTACAAAAGAAATATTTATGATTGCAAATTTTTATAAGGGCCGATGTCTGAATATCCGCCCTATAGTCCGCAACCAATACGTCAAAGATCACTTGCAGTTTGGGTACGGTTGGTCTGCTTCCGCCCCTCGCGGGCACTATCCTCGTACATATACCAAAACTGCGTTTTAGTAGAGAGTACTCGGATGTGCTCCGCTCTTCCCAAAAATTAAAATTTTCGGGAGCCCTATTCATTTGCCGCGCAATGTTGCGGCAAGCGTCGTACATAGGTGATGGCACTCTGCTACACGAACAGAAACAGAAACAGGAAAAGAAACAGAAAAAAGAAAACATCCTGTACGATAGATGTCCCTTCC